>NZ_CP060397.1:0-612053 GCF_015840715.1 Synechococcus sp. CBW1004
GTGCAGCAGGGCGAAGAGCTGTGGCACCGGATCCAGCAGGCGCTCCAGGCCACCCTCAGCAAGCCGAGCTTCGAGACCTGGATCCGGCCGGCCCGCTGCGGCGGCTATGAGGACGGTCGCCTGCGGGTGGTGACGCCCAACAGCTTCGCCCGTGGCTGGCTGCTCAAGAACTACCTCGCCGAGATCGAGGCTTTGGCGGCTGAGCTGGCGGAGCGGCCGGTCCAGGTGGATGTCGACGTCGACAGTCAGGCCGCTGGCCTCGAGGAGCTGTCTCCGCAGGCGGCTGCGGAGCCCGCCGCTGCGTCCGCAGGCGGCGCGGGACCGCCGGCATCATCGGGGGCTCAGGCCGCGGGCGCGGATCGCCAGGTCGGGCCGGCGATGGGCGGTGGCCCGCGTCAGATCGTCACGCTCAACCCCCGCTACGTCTTCAACCGCTTCGTGGTGGGCCCCAACAACCGCATGGCCCATGCCGCCTCTCTGGCCGTGGCCGAGGCCCCGGGACGGGAGTTCAATCCGCTGTTCATCTGTGGTGGCGTCGGCTTGGGCAAGACCCATCTGATGCAGGCGATCGGCCACTACCGGTTGGAGATCGATCCGGGGGCGCGGGTGTTCTACGTGAGCACCGAAACCTTCACCAACGATCTGATCCAGGCGATCCGCAAGGATGCGATGCAGGCCTTCCGCGACCGCTATCGCGCCGCTGATCTGATCCTGGTGGATGACATCCAGTTCATCGAGGGCAAGGAGTACACCCAGGAGGAGTTCTTTCATACCTTCAACGCGCTGCATGAGGCAGGCCGCCAGATCGTGATCGCCAGCGATCGCCCCCCCAGCCAGATTCCCCGGTTGCAGGAGCGCCTGATTTCGCGCTTCTCGATGGGGCTGATCGCGGATATCCAGGTGCCCGACCTGGAAACACGCATGGCGATTCTGCACAAGAAGGCGGAAACGGAGCAGATGATGCTGCCGCGCGAGCTGATCCATTACATCGCCGGTCGCTTCACCTCCAACATCCGTGAACTGGAAGGAGCCCTGACCCGGGCGGTGGCCTTCGCCTCGATCACGGGCCTGCCGATGACGGTGGAGTCGGTGGCGCCGATGCTCGATCCTGCCGGCAATGAGGTGGAGGTGACCCCGCAGCAGGTGCTGGAGAAGGTGGCTGAGGTGTTTGCGGTGCGGATCGATGAGATGCTCAGCCCCAGCCGCAAGCGGGCCGTCAGCCAGGCGCGTCAGGTGGGTATGTATCTGATGCGCCAGAACACCAAGCTGTCCTTGCCGCGCATCGGCGAGGCCTTCGGCGGCAAGGACCACTCCACCGTGATGTACGCCGTGGATCAGGTGGAGAAGAAGCTCGCCAGTGACCCCGCTCTCTCACGCCAGATTCAGCAGGTGCGTGATCTGCTGCAGATCGATTCGCGCAAACGTCGCTGAGCGGCGGAGGCTCAACCGGTGATCGGTTGACTGGGATCCAGGCCTTCCACTTCTCCCTGGAAGACCCGGCTGGCGGTGATGTCCTCCGCCTCGATGGTCATCAGATCCAGCTTGGTGAGATGGGAGCCCATGCGGTTGAACAGGCGATTGGCCTGACGCATGCGGGCGCGGTCGATCGCATTGCGGATCGAGCGGGCATTGGCGAAGAAGGGCAGTTGCATGCGCCGTTGGATGTATTCGCCGAAGACAGCCACCGCTTCATCGCTGAAGCGATAGTTCTCCTGGGCCAGGATCAGGCGCGCGATCGCCAGTAATTCATCAGCGCTGTAATCCGGAAAGTCGATGTGGTTGGCGACGCGGGAGGAGAGGCCTGGGTTGGACTGGTAGAAGACATCCATCCGATCCTTGTAACCGGCGAAGATCACCACCAGATCATCGCGATTGTTCTCCATCACCTGCAGCAGGATTTCGATCGCTTCGGCGCCGTAATCACGCTCATTCTCAGGTCGATAGAGGTAGTAGGCTTCATCGATGAACAGCACGCCACCCATCGCCTTCTTCAGCATCTCGCGCGTCTTCGGTGCGGTATGGCCGATGTATTGCCCCACCAGATCGTCGCGGGTGGCGGTCACCACATGGCCCTTACGCACGTAGCCGAGGCCATGCAGGATCTTGCTCATGCGCTCAGCCACCGTGGTCTTGCCGGTGCCCGGCCGACCGGTGAACGACATGTGCAGGCTGGGGGCGGTGGTGTCGAGGCCCACCTGCTGGCGGGCGCGGTTGACCACCAGCAGGGCGGCGATCTCACGGATGCGCGCCTTCACCGGCCGCAGGCCGATCAGTTCCTGATCGAGCTGCTGGAGCACCGCCTCGATGCCGGCCTCCTCGGCGGCGCTGCGCAGATCGACGGTGGTGTCCGCCTCCTGGCCGGGGACGTCTGCCTGGCCTTCGCTGTCAGAGGAGCGCATCGATGGCCGCGGCAAAGGCGTGATCAGCCTCGCCGATGCCGGAGCCTTCCGCCTCGGCCCTGAGGGTGATGTTCACGTAGGTCCGGCCGAAGCTGATGTCCGGATACCGACCCTGGGTTTCGCACAGGTCGTTGAGGCGATCGAGGAAGGCCCGGTTGCTGGCGTAGTCCTCGAACTCGACACGGCGTTCCAGCCACTCCACCTGATGTGGCTTCGGCCTCGGGTTCCACTGATGGTTCATGGGGCCACCCTAAATCGGGGCTGGTGCTGGCCTGCCTCAGGCGGCAAGACAATCGGTGCGGGCGATGCCGAGCCGTTCCGCCCAGGCACCGGCATAGGCCTCATTGGCGGCCTGATGGGTCGGATCCGGGCTGCCCAGGGCATGGGGCATGGTGCCGTTGATGGCGGCGTTGGTCACACAGAACATCGCCTTCTGAAAGCTCATGCAGATCTTCACGCGCACGTCGCCCTCGCCACGGGTGCGCTCGCGGTACCAGCGGTGCAGGCGTTCGGGGAGATGGCGGTACATGTCCTGCATCAGCAGGCTGGGGGGGATGCCGGCGCCCATGCTGGGCAGCGGATCGGCGTAGAGGGCGCCGTAGGTGAACTGGGCCTGGTCGGGGGAGATCTGCTGGGCCTGGGCGTTGAAGCTGACGGTGCCGAGAAATGGCGTGCCCCGCAGGAACACCGCTTCGACGTAGGGCACCGCCACATCCACCAGGAAGGTGAGATTCGCCTCCGGTGGCAGCACCCAGAGGCTCTCGCCGCCGATCTCGACCGCATAGGTGATCGGGTTGGCGGCGGCGGCCACCAGCCCATTACGGATGAAGTCCACCACCTGGGGAATGGAGGCCACCCGCCCCTCGCGTTCGGCGGTGGCCAGGTCGAGGAACAGATCGCTCATCACCCGCCAGAACTGGCCGAGGGCATGGGTGGTGGCGGCCGAGCGGATCAGTTCCGGCAGGAAGCCAGGCGCCAGGGGATTCAGCAGGGCCAGCAGCGGATCGCGGCGGCGCCTGGCGGCGATGATGCGGCGGCAGTTCTCGGCGAATTCGGGGCTGTCGAGATAGGCATCCAGCCCACCGGTGGCATGCCAGAACATCGCCTTCTGGCAGTATTCGGCATACTCGAAGTTGATGCGGTCGTGGTTGAGATGCCGCCACAGCCTGATGGGATTGAGGTCGCCGTCGAAGTATTTGAAGACCGGCAACGGATTGAGGAACTGCCGCTCGGCCTGGTAGATGAGATTGATGCTGTAGGCATTGAGCACGACGCCGTAGCTCTGCAGCACATCCACCACTTCCAGCAGGTGGTCCGCTGTATCGGTGAGCAGGGTTTCCCCGGCCAGCAGTCGGCGCTTCACCTCCTGGCGGTCGATCGACGGGTTGGAGACGACCAGTTCGGCGGGAATGATCGGCATGTCAGCTCACCCGGGAGGACAGCAGGGCCATGGCCGAGGTCGCGGCCTCACTGAGTCGCCCCAGACTGGAGGGCACCAGACCGAGAAGGACCACGGATGCGGCAAGGGCGATGGCCGGAATCGTCTCACGCGGCGCCACCGGTGCCAGTTGCACGTCCAGTCGCGCATCGATCAATGGATGGTCGCTGGGGGGCGTGATCGCCAGGCGGCCGAAGAAGGCACGGTTCACCAGCAGCAGGAAGTACACGGCCGTCAGCCCGGAGCCCACCATCGACAGCAGCGTGGCCAGCGGGAAACTGCCGATGCTGCCGCGGAACACCAGGAACTCGGAGATGAAGCCGGCCATGCCGGGCAGGCCGGCGCTGGCCATCACCGCCACCGTCATCAGCGAGCCGGTGAGTGGCAGGCCCTTTTCGGGATTGAGCAGGCCGCGCAGCACCTCGAGATCGCGGCTGCCGGTCTTGCGATAGACGATGCCCACGAGCAGAAACAGCAGCGCGGAGATCAGCCCGTGGCTGACCATCTGGAACACCGCCCCGAGCAGGCTCACCGGAGTGGCGGCCGCAGCTGCCAGCAGCACGTAACCCATGTGGCCCACGGAGCTGTAGGCGACCATGCGCTTCATGTCGGTCTGGGCGATCGCCGCCATCGATCCGTACAGCACCGACACCGCGGCCCAGATCGCCAGAGCGGGTGCCAGCTTGGCCCAGGCTTCGGGGAAGAGCTGCAGTCCGAAGCGCAGCAGCCCGTAGGTGCCGAGCTTGAGCAGCACCCCCGCCAGCAGCACCGACACCGGTGTCGAGGCCTGGGTGTGGGCGTCGGGCAGCCAGTTGTGCAGCGGCACCAGAGGGATCTTGATGCCGAAGCCCACCAGCAGGGCGCCGAGAAGCAGCAGCTGCCCGCCCATCGCGAGACGGTCGCTGAGCACCGGGGTGAGGCTGAAATCGACGCTGCCGGTGAGCAGCGCCAGCCCCAGAAAGGCCCCCAGAATCAGCATCCCGGAGGCGGCCGTGAACACCAGGAACTTGGTGGCGGCATAGCCGCGGTTGACACCGCCCCACACCGAAATCAGCAACCAGAGGGGAATCAGCTCCAGCTCGTAGAAGAGGAAGAACAGCAGGAGGTTCTCAGCCAGGAAGGCGCCGTTCACCGCGCCGCTGATCAGGAGCAGCATCGCGAAGTAGAGGCGTGGCCGCTTGTCGATGTCGCGGGTGATCACCGCCGACACCAGGGTGAGGGCGCCGTTGATCAGCACCAGGGGCAGCGACAGTCCATCGACGCCGAGGGCGTAGTCGAGGCCCAGGTTGGGCAGCCAGGGGTGCAGCTCCTGCAGCTGCATGCCGCTGCTGCTGCCATCGAAGGCCAGGGCGGTGGCCACGCTGAAGACCAGCTGCACCGCCAGGATCGCGATCGTGATCAGGCGCAGATGACCGGGTGAAGGTCTGCCCGGCCAGAGGAGCAGCGCCAGACAGCCGGCGAAGGGGATCAGCAGGAGGGAGGAGAGCAGCATGATTCAGAGCACCTCCCGCAGGCTCTGCAGGGTGACCAGCAGCAGCACGATCGCTGCCACCAGGGTGAGCACATAGCTCTGCAGCTGGCCGCTGACGCCCAATCTGAGCCCCTCGGCGGAGGCCATCGACAGCCGCCCCACACCATCCACCAGGCCCTTGATCACGGTGATGTCGAACCAGCGGGTGAGCCGTGCCAGGGAGGCCACCGGGTTGACGATGGCCTGTCGGTAGATCTCAGGGGTGTAGAAGTCGTAGGCCAGAAGGTCCTGCAGGACCCGCAGGGCGGGTTGTCTGGAGCGTGACCAGAACCGGTCCAGGTGCACCAGAGATCCCAGCAGCACGCCGATGGCGCCGCTGATGACGATGGCCAGTGCCACTGCCAGCGGGAAATCGCCGATGCCGGGCACCGGATCGATGCGCTGCATCATCAGGGGCAGCAGCAGCACGATCACGGTGAGGCTGACCATCGGCAGGGCCATCAGCCAGTTCACTTCCGGGGTGCGCCGGGTCTTGGGCGTCGGCGGTCCGAGGAACACCGACCGGAAGACGCGGGTGGCGTTGGCGGCGGCGAGCAGGTTCGTGAGCAGGAACACCGCTGCGTAGCCGGGGCTGAACTGGGTGAGGTTCTCGAGCATCAGCCCGTAGCACCAGAAGCAGCCCAGGGGCAGCAGTCCCACCAGGCCGGCGCTGCCCACCAGGAAGGCCAGGGCGGTGGCGGGCATGCGGCTGCCGATGCCGCCCAGTTCGGTCAGGTCCTGGCAGTTGGTGGTGGCGATGATGCCGCCGACCGCCATGAACTGCAGGGCCTTCGCCAGGCCGTGGGCGAAGAGGAACAGCAGGGCGATGCCGGGTTTCTGCAGGGCGATGGCGATGAACACCAGGCCGAGATAGGAGGTGGTGCCGTAGCTGCAGGCGCGCTTGAGATCCACCTGGGCCAGCGCCACCAGGGCTCCGCCGATGGCGCTGATGCTGCCGGTGGCCAGAAGCACAGTGGTGGCCATCGGTGAGAGGGCGACCACGGGCATCAGCTTGA
Organism: Synechococcus sp. CBW1004; assembly: GCF_015840715.1. NCBI lineage: Bacteria > Bacillati > Cyanobacteriota > Cyanophyceae > Synechococcales > Synechococcaceae > Synechococcus > Synechococcus sp. CBW1004. The sequence goes on from NZ_CP060397.1 coordinate 6,364, forward strand.
GCAGCACGAAGGCACCACAGGTGACCACGGCGGAGTTGCGCAGGATCGACGCCGGATTCGGGCCCTCCATCGCCTCATCGAGCCAGAGGTGCATCGGAAACTGGGCACATTTGCCCATCGGTCCGGCGATCAACCCCAGCCCCAGCATTGTGCCGGCCAGGGGGCCGATCAGCTGCTGATCACGCGCCAGGGCTGCCCAGGCATAGAGATCGTTGAACTCCATCGAGCCGGCCCAGGCCGAGAGGGCCACCACCCCCATCAGCAGCAGCACATCGCCGACGCGCTTGGTGAGGAAGGCGTCCCGGGCGGCGGTGACCACCAGCGGCTGCGCGTACCAGAAGCCCACCAGCAGGTAGGTGGAGAGGGTGAGCATCTCCAGCAGGAAATAGCTCAGGAACAGATTGCTGCTCAGCACCACCCCGCTCATCGCCCCCTCGAAGAAGCCCACCAGCGCGAAGAAGCGCGCCAGCGACCACTCCTTGTCGAGATAGCCGAGGGCGAAGACCTGACAGAGCAGGCTCATCGTCGTCACCAGTTCGAGGGCCGCCAGGTTGGTGAGCGACAGGTCGAAACCGATGCGCAGGTGCAGGTCGGCGGCGTCGAACCAGGCGACATCAAGATGCTGCGGACCGATCAGGCTCACGGCGCGGATCAGGACGCTGCCGTGCAGGACCGCCAGCAGGGTCACCAGCAGGTTGAGATAGGCCGCGGGGCGCGGACCGTTGCGCTTGATCCAGCCGCTCGCCCAGGGCAGCGAGAGCACCATGCCGCTGAATCCGTAGAGCGGGATCAGCCAGGTGAGCTGAATCGGCAGGGGGAGAGGCTCGGCCACAGGAACGGGAGGGAAGGGCCCGGAGGACCGGAGGTGGAAGGAACCTGCGGGAACCCCGAACGGAGGCTGGCCCGCTCACACCGCTGGAAGGATCTGGGGAGAATCCCACGGATGGGGGGATCGTGTCAGTCGGGTGCGGCGACCTGATTCAGAAGCGGGCGCGGTCCCCGTAGCCGCCGTAGGGGCTGAGGGTCTGGATCCAGGCCGACAACTCCTCGCCATGGTGCTGCTCTTCCTCCCACAGGGCGCGGAAGAACGCCTCGTTGCTGCTGTCCCCGATCAGAACGCAGAAGCGCACCGCCTGGCCGTAGTGATCAATCAGATCGGTTTCCAGGACGCCGTTGAGACGGAGCAGCCCCAGCAGATCGGCGGCATGGCTGACGGGGCGCAGCTGGGAGGCCGCCGGAGCGACCCCCAGGGAGAGCATCTGCTGCACAAGACGTTCGGCGTGCTGCATCTCCTCCACCGTCTCCTGACGGAAACGCTGGGCCGCCTCGCGGTCGCCCCACAACTCCACCAGGGAGGCGTGGGTCATGTACTGCTGTACGGCGGACAGCTCAAGGCTCAGCGCGCGCCCGAGGTAGCCGAGCACGCGGGGGTGAACGGCGGCCATGGGAATCAGAGCCTGCGGGTGGCGCCGGTGCCGGCGATGGCGGGTTCGACTTCGCTGTGGGGACGGGCGATGATGTGGGCCGCGACCAGGCCGTCGCCCACCCGCTCGCAGGCGTCGGCACCGGCACGCACGGCGGCGTTCACGGCACCGGTTTCGCCACGCACCATCACGGTCACGTAGCCCCCGCCGACGAATTCACGGGCCACCAGGGTGACCTCGGCGGCTTTGGTCATGGCATCGGCGGCTTCGATGGCAGGCACCAGACCGCGGGTTTCGATCATGCCGAGGGCGATGCCCTGAACGGTGGGAGCCATGGGAGAGAGGGCGGAGGAGGGAGAAACGGGAGGCTTGGAGGCGCCACCGCGACCGGCGGGCCTGGAGGCTGCCGGCGTGGCAGGCGCGGAGCGGCGGGAGCGGCTGGATGGGGCGGCGCGTCCCGCGTTGCCTGTGGAGCGGGCCGGGGTGGCTGAGGCTTGCTTACCGCTGGCGCTGCTGGTGCCGGCGGCAGGGAGGGCGGCGGGAGCCGGAGGGGCCACGGATGGGGCCGGAGTTGGAGTGGCCGAGGCGCTGACAGTGGAGGAGGTGGAGGAGGCTCCCGTCGCAGCCGAGGGGGCCGGCGAGGGAGCAGCCGCGGGTGGGGCGGGTGGTGATCCCGCCGCGGTGGGGGGCGGGCTGGCCGAAGCGGCAGCGGCGGGAGCGGCGGGAGCGGAGCTGGCCGCCGGCTTGGAGCTGCTTCGGGTTCGGGAGGTGCGGCTGGCCATCGCTCAGGTGGGCAGGGGTTGGCGGAGAAGGGGACGCGGGAGGTCGCGCCGAGGTGGAACAGGGAACGCCTCAGCCATCGGGTTCCCAGAAGTCGATGATCCCACCGATGGTCAGGTCGGTCTGGACGCTGGGATCGGGGCAGGCGAGGCGAGCAGCGGATCCGCTGGTGGTGAACACCCAGTTGCCGATCGAGGCGCCGACAGGATCAACCCCCACACTCAGCTTGCCCTTGGTGTTGCGCAGCACGCGCAGGTTGCAGTGAGCCAGGCCTGAGACCCGCTGGGTGCACACCAGGGAACCGGTGACCTGCATGATTTCCATCATTTGCCTCCGGCCGGATCGGCCGGCTTGCCTGCATCGGGATCCCAGTGATCGATGATGCCGACGATCGTCAGATCGCTGGGATAGGACTTGCTGCCAGCCGCTTCACGGGCCGCGGAGCTGCCGACGCAGATCACCCAGTCGCCTGGCACGCAGCCGACGGCGTCGACCGCGACCTTCTTGGTGCTGCCATCGAGCACCACCTGCAGATGCTTGTGTTCGAAATCGGGAATCCGGTTGGTCGAGACCAACGGCTTGAGCACCTTGCAGATCAACATGTCAATGGCCTCCTACGGTCGCGAATCGGATCGTGGAGCCAACCGTTTCGGCTGGCACGAAACGGTCCTGGTCGCGAATGGTGAGCAGTGCATGCAGCAGCCCTTCGCCGAACAGATCGGCGTAGCGGCTTTCAATGGCGGCCAGAACGCGCTCGCCATGACGGATAGCCCGATCGCGGGCACCGGGCACATTGCCGTGGTAGTCGAAGCGCACCACCACCGGGATCGGCAGGCCGCGACTGACATTGAGTCCCCGGAAGATCTTGACACCGACATCAAGATCGGCGGCTCCTTCCTCGACGGTATCCATGTAGGCGAAGTAGGTGAGATTGCGAAGGTGAATCTCCTTGAAGCCGATTCCCAGGCCGATGAAGCGTTCGGCGTGTCCTGCATCGCTGTAATGACCGCCATGGAACTCGCGCACGTAGTCGATCTGGGAGATGTTGTGCTCGAGCAGCCGCGAGACCAGGCGCACCATGCCGGGGTCGGGGGAGCTGGCGGCGGCCTGCTCCACCATCGCACTGATGCGCAGCCGTCCCTCGTCGGCGCTCAGGTGGCGGGTGGCCTCGTGCACATCCAGGGCGTCGACCCAGCGCTCAAGATTGGTGCTGCCGTCCATTCCCGGCACATGCACGCGAATGGCGTCGGTGTCGGTGTCAATGCCCATCAGCAGCAGATCCACGGAGGCACCACAGCAGAAACTGTTCTCAACTGCTGTCTGGAAATCATCCAGGCGCTGCAGGCCGCAGCCTGCGGCTTTGGCGTCATCGCTGCCGTGGGCGGCACAGCCCTCATGAGCCGGATCGAGCGAGCTGAAGTGGTACAGCACCACCTTCAGGTACCGCGTCGGTTCATGGGCCGGATTGGGAATGCTTTCGCGGTAGCGGCGATGTTCCGTCTTCACCCAGCGGTTCACGGTGTTCTCGACATCGAACAGGGCGCCGGCATGGGAACGACGACGCACCGAGCTGAAGGGAATCCGCAGCGCATAGGCGATGGCATGAGCCAGTCTGCCGTCGGCGCAGGGGGTGATGTCGAGCAGGTGGAAACCGCAGGAGAGGAGAAAGCTGTCGAATTCCTGGGCGGCCTCGCTTCCGGCCTGGCCGCCGAGTGGATCGTCCTCGAAGAATGAGGCACTGGTCTGCTCGTAGGTCTCGAACACCGACCAGGCGAACAGGGTGCGCATGTCCAGTTGCGTCACCCAGGCGCGCTCAAGCACCGGCAGGGGCAGGGCAAAGCCCAGCTCCCGGCGGGCCAGTTCCTGAGCCCTGGGGATGAAGTCCTCTTCGTGCTGCAGGGCGGAGATGCGCTGCAGCACCGGCACGATGCGATCGAAGGCGTCCTTGACGCGGCTGTCATAGGCGCGCAGGGCGGCGTTGCGGATGCCATCGACCATGGGATGGGAGACACCGACGACGACGCTCTGGGGTGCCGAGGGACGGCGGCTGGGCCGGTTAGCGGCTGCGACCTGCAGGGTCTCGGCCGGGCGCAAGGACCTCGGGGAGATCCCCGCCGATGCGCTGGATGCCGAGGATGCACCACCTGTCGGCGAGGGGCGCGTGCGGCCGGTCGGGCGGTTGGGAACCGCGGCCTGGGCCAGGGCCTGGATGCGGGCCTGACGGGCAGCGGTGCCGCGCAGGATCGGAGTGGGAGAGGCCCCCGATTCAGCGGGGGGCTCAAGGGCGGGGGAACCGGGGCGACGGCGCTGGGCCGTGGGGGCCAGCGGCCGGTTCAGACGGACCGGACGGCGGGGCATGGGCAGATCAGCCGCGGGCTCCACCGGAGACGGTGATCAGGGAACCGGCGGCTGTGTTGCCGCTGGAGCCCGTGATCCGGCTCTCGGGGACGGGGATGTCCTGGTTGCGCTTGTAGTCGTGGCTGCGCATCGGCATCACCGTTCCGGCTCGGCTCGGGTTGCGATTGCGGGCGGAGACGCCCTCGGTGCCGGTGACGCGCTCACCGCGATCCCAGTCATCGCCTGTGATCTTCAGCCCGGCAGAGATGCCTTCTCCGGTCACGCGGGAAGCCGGACGGGCATCTTCATCCACGCTCACAGGAGCGGAGGGTGCAGCCTGAATGGGACCGCGGGACAGGGGGCGGGGACCCTGGTTGAAGCGGAAGTGCTCGGTGCCGGTGATCTTGTCACCGGCCATGGCGAAAGGGCCGGTGACGCGCCCTCCACCGACTTCGGTGCTCGAACCGGTGACGCCACCGCGACGATCGCGGGAGACCTGGGCAGCGCGGGCCGGTGACTGGATGCTGAAGCGCTGCCAGGGTTGATCATCCAGGGGCTGAGGGAAGTCGGCGTCGCTGATGGCGGCTGCGGCGCAGGCTTCCTGCAGCTGGTCAGGACCGACGTAGGGAGTGCCGGTGATGTCCTCGCAGGCACCGCGTTCAGCGCCGGTCATCACACCGCCGATCCCGGGCTGGATGCCGCTCATCACGGTGCCCATGCGCACGGGGGTGCGCTGTCGGATCGACTGAACCTGCTGGCTGGAGCACCAGTTGCCGGACTCCTCGAGGCCGGCGTAGGGGGTGCCTGTCACGACCTTGCACGTGCCGGGCTCATCACCGGTCACCTTCTCACTGCGACCGGTGCGGGTGCCACTGACCACCTGGCTGCGATTCGTGACGCTGAAGCCCACCTTGGGCGCTTCCGGCGCGGGGCGTCCGCCGCAGAAGGCGTCGTACTGCTGGCTGCCGATGTATTCATCTCCGGTGATGTTGCGGCAGCTGCCCGGCTCATCGCCGGTCACCTGCTGGCTGCGGCCCACATGGGTGCCGGTGATGCCGGTGCCACGCAGGGTCTGCAGGCTGACCACCTTGGTGGGGGCGCGACCCGGAGCGGGAGCCTCGGCCCCGATGTACTGGTCGCCGGTGAGCTGGCGGCCGGAGCCGGGCTCATCGCCGGTGACCTTCTCACTGCGACCGACGAGCACGCCGCTGACCGGCTGACCGCCCACGGTCTGGCTGCGGCCCACCTTGCGCACCGACGGGTTGACCCCACCGCAATAGGCGGCCGACTGGTTGGCGGAGATGTACTCGGTGCCCGTGACGTTCTTGCAGGTGCCGGGCTCATCGCCCGTCACCTTCTCACTGCGGCCCACTTCGTTGCCGGTGACGCGGTTGCCGTGGCTGGTGGCACTGACGCGCACCTTGGCCGGCTGGATGGGGGCGGACGGCTGGCTGCCGCAGAAGGTCTGGAAGACTTCGGCGCCCAGGTATTCGGTGCCGGTGATCGTGCGGCAGGTGGCGGCCTCATTGCCGGTGGTCTTCTCCGACCGGTTGGCCTGGGTGCCGGTCACGATCTGGCCCGAGAGCGTTTCGCTGGCGCCCACCTTCCAATGGGCATCTGCACTGGCGCTCTGCTTGGCACCGTGACGGTTGGGGCCGCTCGGACGGGTGCCGCCGCTGCGGCTGCTACCTGCAGACCCCACCTTGCTCTTGAGTTCCCTGACCTTCTGAGCCAGTTCACGGGTGCTGAGATCGGGGCTGCTCTGACGGGCGACGGTGGCCGCGGTGCTGCTGCTGGGGGTGTTGGCCGACTTCCCACGCTTGGAGAGTGCCTCACGGCGCGCCAGCACCAGGGCGCGGCTGGGGTTGTGCTGGGCCGCGCGACGGGGGGTGCGACCGCTGCCATTGCCGGCGCCGCTCCGGCTGGCGAGTGAGGCCGAGAGGGAGGGGCGGTCGTTGCTGCTGATCGCGGCGGGAGCTGCCTCGCGCTCCTGGCACTTGCACTTGTGATCCGCTGCGGGTGCAGCCTCGACGGAGGTCCCGCTGCCGCGGCTGGGGATGCGGCCCAGGTCGGTGCGGGTGCGATCGCGGGTGGTATCAGCGCGCTTGCCGCGCTTGGAGAGAGCCTCGCGGCGGGCCAGCACCAGCTCCCGGCTGGGATTGCTCACAGGTCGGCCTGCGGCGCGGCGGGAGGGGTCGCTGGCGGCGGGCGAACTCGCAGCCGCCGTGCTGCCGGCGAAGCGCTCCGCCCGAGTTGCTGCGCTCGGCGCAGCACTGCGCCCGGGGCGTCCGGCGGGACGACGGGAGGGATCGCTGGCCGCGGGTGCGCTCGCCAGCATCACCTCGGAGGGAGCGGGAGTGGTCGTGCGACTCGGGCGCGAGTCGGAAGCCGTACGGACACGACCGGGAGACGAGCTGAAACGGCCAGCTGCCTTCTTGCCGCCGTTGGTGAGGGCCTTGCGCCGCTCCAGGGCTGCTTCACGACTCGAATTGCTGGCCATATCCGCCCGAGATAAGGATGTGATGGGTGCAAAGCGCAATCCGTTCAGCGGCCATCAGTCCAGGCCGGCTCGAAGGAATGGCTGCGAAGGATTCAGGACCCAGCGAATGGATGGGACCTGAATGCGTGGAAGGAGGAACAGAAGGGGGCCCTGTCGCCGCGGCGGCGGGCCCCCTCCGTTTGTCGGAGCTGGCGCTCTCAGCGGCCTTCGAAGACCACGAAGCAGGCACCCTGGCTCTGGGTGTAGGCGTCGTAGCCGACCAGACGGACGTGATGATCGGGATAAGCGCGGTGGCAGGCCTCCAGTTCGCTGACGATCACACCGAGATCCTTCTCGCCGAAGAAGGGCAGCTTCCAGTAGGACCAGTACGTGGCCATGGAACGGGTGGGATGGACGTGCTCAACGAGCGGGCTCCAACCCTGGGCAATGATGTACGCGATCTGGTCGTAGATCTCGTCCTGAGTGAAGGGCGGCAGAAAGCCGAACGTCTCGAGGGTGGCGACTGTTTGGTAGTCACCCACGGTGCTCTTGAAGGGCATGGGGATCCTTGCGGTGAAGGGGGATGACGGGGAAAGGGGAGCGGATCACCCTGCTGTTGAGCCGTTTCCGGAAGACGTGGCCAGGCTGATGCGATCGCGGTGGATCCCAGCTGGCTGATCTGGTGGTGAGGAGGAGGATCAGCAAAGGGATCCTCCTCTTTTCGGCTCAACGGGCAGAGGATCAGTGGACGTCGAGTTTGTCGACGGTGTCGAACTCGAACTTGATCTCCTTCCAGGTTTCCAGAGCGATCGCCAGCTCGGGGCTGTGCTTGGCGGCTTCCATCAGGATGTCGCGGCCTTCACGCTCGATCTCACGGCCGGCGTTGCGGGCCTTGACGCAGGCTTCCAGCGCCACGCGGTTGGCGGCGGCGCCAGCGGCCGAACCCCAGGGGTGGCCGTGGGTACCACCACCGAACTGGAGCACGGAGTCATCACCGAAGATGCTCACCAGGGCCGGCATGTGCCACACGTGGATACCGCCGGAGGCCACGGCGAACACGCCGCCCATCGAGCCCCAGTCCTGGTCGAAGAAGTTGCCGCGGCTGCGATCTTCGGGAACGAACGATTCACGCAGCTGGTCGATGTAGCCCAGGGTCGACTGACGGTCGCCCTCGAGCTTGCCGACCACGGTGCCGGTGTGCAGCTGGTCACCACCGGAGAGGCGCAGGCACTTGGCCAGCACACGGAAGTGGATGCCGTGCTTGGGATGACGGTCGATCACCGCGTGCATGGCGCGGTGGATGTGGAGCAGCATGCCGTTCTTGCGGCACCACTTCGCCAGACCGGTGTTGGCCGTGAAGCCACCGGTGATGTAGTCGTGCATGATGATCGGCTGCCCGAGTTCCTTGGCGAACTCGGCCCGCTCGTACATCTCCTCGGGAGTGGCGGCGGTGCAGTTCAGGTAGTGACCTTTCTTCTCACCGGTCTCCTCCTGGGCGGAGCGAACGGCCTCGGCGACGAACTCGAAGCGGTTCTGCCAGCGCTGGAAGGGCTGAGAGTTGATGTTCTCGTCGTCCTTGGTGAAGTCGAGACCACCGCGGAGGCACTCATACACCACGCGGCCGTAGTTCTTGCCGCTCAGGCCGAGCTTCGGCTTGATGGTGCAGCCCAGCAGGGGACGGCCGTACTTGTTCATCCGGTCGCGCTCGACCTGGATGCCGTTCGGCGGACCCATGCAGGTCTTGATGAACGCCATCGGGAAGCGGATATCTTCCAGACGCAGGTGACGCAGGGCCTTGAAGCCGAACACGTTGCCGACCAGCGAGGTCAGCACGTTGGTCACCGAACCCTCTTCGAACAGATCGAGGGGGTAGGCGATGAAGGCATAGAAGGATTCCTTGTCGCCAGGAACGTCTTCGATGCGGTAGCAGCGGCCCTTGTAGAAGTCGAGATCGGTGAGGAGCTCGGACCACACGGTGGACCAGGTGCCGGTGGAGGATTCAGCGGCCACGGCGGCAGCCACTTCTTCCTTGGGAACGCCTTCCTGGCCCGTGCACTTGAAGCAGGCGAGCAGGTCGGTGTCGAGGGGGACGTAATCAGGAGTCCAATACGTGTCGCGGTACTCCTTTACCCCGGCGTCGTACTTCTTGGCCATGGAGGTTCTCCGGTTGGGTCGGGTGGGAAATCAGAGGGTTCAGCTGCGAGAGGCGCGGAACGCTCAGTCCTTCGAACCCAGGCCGAAGCTGCTGTTCAGGGCCGGCTCCACCTCGCGGTGGGGGCGGGCGATGATGTGAGCGGCGACCAGGCCGTCACCCACGCGCTCGCAGGCATCGGCGCCGGCGCGGACGGCGGCGTTGACGGCGCCGGTTTCACCACGGACCAGCACGGTGACGTAGCCACCACCGACGAACTCCCGACCGATCAGGCGCACCTCGGCGGCCTTCGTCATGGCATCTGCGGCTTCGATCGCGGGCACCAGGCCGCGGGTCTCGATCATGCCGAGGGCGATGCCCATGGTTTCGTTTGCCATTACCTGCTCCTGGAGGAGGGGGGTGGAATGTTCGGTGCAACCCTGCTCGGCCGTGTGACCCCCCGTCAAGCCGTTTCGCGATCCGTCGCCATCAAGGAAACCAGATGGTGCAATAAGACGGGCTTATCCGAGCCACACAAAACGTAAGAAAACCTGGGCTCTGCGGAATGGTTCCGCCTTGCCCAGCCTCCGCAGTGCCTGTGCCAGCGTCTCGTCCTGGCCAGGACCCTCGGCCGGCGTTGGACCTCGTCACCCCGCAGGCGTCCCGCTGGGGCCCGCGCAGGCGTCGTTGTGCGGGCGTCGACCTCCTCTTCTTCTTTCCCTCTGTGCTGGGCGTCGCGTTCTGCGCCGGCGGCTTCTCCCGGTCACACCGAGTGCCGTCGGTCGTTTTTCGGTCTGCCCACGCCTCCTGATCTATGCCGGAGGCGATCGCGCGCTTCAGAAGGGTTCGGCCTCGGAGACGAATCCCACCCCGCCGAAGAGCTCGAACAGCGGGCGGAGGGCGCTGCGGGCCTGGTCCACCTGCTGCGATGGGCAGAAGACGATCACGTGGGCGTTGGCGCCCAGGCCGCTGAAGTCCATGGCTTCGGAGATCTCACCCGCCAGGCCCATGCCCGTGACGTGACGCATCACGGAGTATCCAGGCACTCCGGCCTTGCGCAGGGCTTGGCAGACCCTGGAGACCTCGCGTTCACTCACGAACAGATCGATCCGTTTCATCGAAGCAGCAGCGATGGAACTGAAAGGCAGCGGCCGTTGCTCATGAGGCTGGCACCACATGCTGAATAACGCTCATGTAGAGCGGAATTCCCACCACCACATTGAAGGGGAAGGTCACGCCAAGAGCCGTCGAGATGTAGAGGCTCGGGTTGGCCTGTGGCACGGTCATGCGCATGGCGGCCGGCACAGCGATGTAGCTGGCGCTGGCGCACAGCACCATGAACAGCAGGGTATCGCCCTGGTTCAGCCCCAGCGGGATGGAGATCAGCAGCCCGAGGGCCGCGTGAACCAGTGGTGCCAGCACGGCGAATCCGATCAGGAAGGTGCCGGCACGCCGCAGATCCTGCAGGCGCTGTGCCGCCACCAACCCCATATCGAGCAGAAAGAAACAGAGGGCTCCGTAGAACAACTTCTCGGTGAAGGGGTCCATCTTCTCCACGCCGCTGGGGCTGAAGCTGGTCACCAGCCAGCCGATCACCAGGCTGCCGATCAGCAGAAACACCGAGCCATTGAGGAAGGCCTCCTGCAGCACCTCCCTCCAGGCCAGTCCGGCGGATTCCCCACTGCGATCGTGCCCGCCGTTGCCGGTGCCGAGCTTGGCCAGCACCACGCCCACCACGATCGCCGGCGATTCCATCAGGGCCAGGGCTGCCACCATGAAGCCGTCGAAGTCCTGATGAAGCACCGTCAGGAAGCTCTGGGCCGTGATGAAGGTCACGGCGCTGATCGAGCCGTAGGAGGCCGCCACCGCGGCGGCATTGCTGCCATCCAGGCGGGTGCGCAGCACCAGATAGCTCGAGATCGGCACCAGCAGTGACATCAGCACCGCTGCCCCGATCGTGAGCAGCACCTGAGGGCCGAGGCCGCTGTGGGCCAGCTCCAGCCCGCCCTTGAAGCCGATGGCCAGCAGCAGATAGAGGGAGAACAGCTTGGGCAGAGGGCTCGGGATCTCCAGATCGGAGCCCACCAGAACCGCCAGCACCCCCAGGAAGAAAAACAGAACCGGGGCAGAGACGAGGTTCTGAATGATCAGGCTGGATTCCATCCCCATCGACTCCGCTTCCCGCAAACTACCGGCGGGCGCCGGAGGGGACGTCAGCGGCTGCTGAAACTTGATCGCCGGACCGGCCGACCTCGCAGGCTTTCCCTACTCTTCGCCCGAGGCAGGAACCCTGGAGTTTCCGGGGGTGGAATGTTCAACCCGTCCTGCCTCACCCCCTTGGGCCCTGGGGGGCTTGTTGAAGTGAAGCTGGATGTTGTGGGGGCTTTGGGGGTCTGGCGTTTTTGGGCTTGTCAGTTTTCCCCTGCCCCACGCGGGCTGCCCTGGCGGAGCAGCCCGCGTGGGGCAGGGGCGGGGGTGGTGGGTTTCGTGGCCGGTGGGTGTGCGGCAGAGGGCGCGGGGTGGGGATGGATCCTGGTTCAGGAAGCACTCCTGCTCGTTTGAAGCTGACTGACAGCGCGGTCACGACTGGGCACCTGCCGTACTCGCGCTGGCTGGGCTGGTCAGCGGTGCTGTCATCCGGAGCAGACGTGCTGGCTGGTGGAGGATCAGGAGGCGTGACAGGGGCTGCAGGGACAGGCCGTGCCAGGGGCGGATCGGCGTCCATGGCTGTTGAAGAGCCTGCATGGCACTCGGTGCGGGCGCGGCTTCTGCGCTCAGCTGTGCCGGTGGGCTGCACGGCTGTTGCAGCGTGCTGCCGGCCCGCCAGCGTTGCGGGGGAGGGAGCCTGCTGGGAACCCTGCGGCCCGGGTGCGAAGCAGGGCTGGGGAGGTCGGTTGAGCGCCGGAGCTTGCTCAGGTGATGCGACACAATGGCCCCGTCAGCGGGATTGTCGGGTCGATGTCGCGAGAGGCCTCGCCGCCGCTGCCCGCGCCGCTGCAGGCTTCCTGCGTCAGTGGCACCCCCACCCTGGTGATCGCCAGCGGCAATCCCCACAAGGTGGAGGAGATCGCCGCCATGCTCGATGCCACCGGCCTGCGGGTGGCGGGTCAGCCCCGTGATCTGGAAATCGAGGAAACCGGCGACACCTATCTCGCCAATGCCCGTCTGAAGGCAGAAACCGTCGCGTCGCTGACCGGTTGCTGGGCCCTCGCCGATGATTCCGGCATCGAGGTCGATGCTCTCGGCGGAAGGCCCGGGCTGTTCTCCGCCCGCTATGCCCCCACCGATCACGAGCGCATCCACCGCCTGCTGCACGAACTGGGTGATTCGCTGTATCGAGGCGCCAGTTTCATCAGCGCCATGGCTCTGGCCAATCCGGATGGAATCACGGTCGCGGAATCGGAGGGCATCTGCCGCGGGCTGGTGCTGCGCGCCCCCCAGGGCCATGGCCCCGGCTACGACCCGATCTTCTACGTGCGTGGGGCCGGCGCCAGCTATGCCCAGCTGAACGCCTTTCAGAAGAGCCGTTTCGGCAGCCGTGGCCGCGCCGCCCGCGCGATGGCGCCCCGGTTGCGCGACTGTCTGGGCCTCGACGACTGAGCCCCTCGCCGGCGCCAGTCCTCGACCGACAGCGCTGTCGCCGCGTGCCATGGCCTCGTGCGCCACATGCCCCGTGGGATGGGCCTCCGGGACCGCGCAAGCTTTGTCACGCTGGGAGGGTTGAGGCTCTCGTCTGCCAGGACCCTGCTGCTGATGAGGCCTCCGCTCGTCTACCACCCGGCCTATTCGGCGCCGCTGCCCAGCAGCCATCGCTTCCCGATGGCCAAGTTCCGCCTCCTGCATGAGGCCCTCTGCCAGCAGGGACTGGCCCGCCCGGATCAGATCCATCAGCCCCTGCCGATCCCGCGCCGGGCCCTGGAGCTCGTGCATCCGCGTGCGTACCACCAGGCCTTCTCGAGCGATCAGCTCAGCGCCGCCGAGCAGCGCCGCATCGGCCTTCCGGCCACGCGCCCCCTGGTGCGCCGCAGCTGGCTGGCCGTCGGGGGCACGCTGCTCAGCGCCAGGCTGGCCCTGCGCCACGGCCTGGCCTGCCATCTGGCCGGTGGCACCCACCATGCCTTCCCGACCTACGGCAGTGGCTTCTGCATCTTCAATGATGTGGCCGTGGCGGCGCGCGTGCTGCTGGCCGAAGCGGCCGTGCGTCGGGTGATGGTGGTCGATCTGGATGTGCACCAGGGCGACGGCACCGCCGCGATCTTCGCCGCCGATCCGCGCGTCTTCACCCTCTCGCTTCACGCCGCCTCCAACTTCCCGCTTCGCAAGCAGTGCAGCGACCACGATCTGGCCCTGCCTGACGGGATGGAGGACGAGGCCTATCTGGCCGCCGTGGGGGATCTGTTGCCGGATCTGCTCAGCCAGGTCAGGCCCGATCTGGTGCTCTACAACGCTGGCGTGGATCCGCATCGCAACGACCGGCTCGGCCGCCTCTGCCTCAGCGATGCGGGCCTGCTGCAGCGCGACCGGCTGGTGCTGGAACTGTGCCTCCGCCGGCGCGTGCCGGTGGCCACCGTGATCGGCGGCGGCTACGACGATCTGGCCGCGCTCGTCGAACGCCACAGCCTGGTGTTCCGTGCCGCGATGGAGGTGGGATTGCTGATGGGCCTGTGATGGCCGCAGTCCCAGGCTTCAGCCGTTGATCTGGGAGACGGCCCGCATCGCCGCGGCCGCTGCCTCCTCCACGTCGCCTTCGCGGCCGGCCAGGGTGAGGCGGCCGAAAGCACCGACCGCCTTCACGTCCACCACCGTGATGTTGGAGGCCTTCTCGGCTTCGTTGGCGGCGATCAGCACATAGCCCGCCGGCTCGGTTTCAAGGATGAACATGCTCATCCCGGACTGGATCATCGAACCGCGGCGGTTCTGGCGGTTGATCAGCACTGCATGGTCCGGGGTGATCGCCCGGATGATCTCGGTCCAGGTCACCTCACAGCGGCTGCGCTGGTCGACGCTGCTGCCGATCGCTTCGAGCACCACTTCACCGGAGTGGAGCACGTTGCTCTGATCGCGGTGGTACATCGCGATCGAGCCGAAGGCCCGCTCCACCACCATCTGGCCGAGCCGCACGGTGCTGGCCTTGAGGGCGATGTCGGTGACACGGTGCACGGCCATCCCCGGGGATACCTCCAGCCAGAGGCAGGCATCGCCGGGGATCGGAAGGAAGCCCTGGCTGACTGTGCCCATGTAGGCCGCCAGCTGGGGCTGCAGCGAATCGAGGAAGACGTAGGTGCGCAGCTCGATCGACTGCACGTGGCTCGACTGCCTCAGCCGATGGCTCTCGCTGTCGGTGGTGATCACGCAGCTGGCGCCATCACCACCGGAGCGACCGACGATCGCATTGACCTCGGTGCCGGTGATCAGGGGCCGGTCGCCCTGCAGGGCGCGGCGGCGGCGGCTGACGGCCCGGTCTTCGGCGCTGAGGGGGCGGAAGTTCGAATCCATCAGGCGCCGGGGCGTCACCTCCGCGAAGAGTGCTGGACGGCCGGCTGGGAACTCCCCGCCGGCGCAATGGAGCTGGCGATCGAGCGCCGAGCCGTCTCTGTTCGTTCTGAACACGGAGGCCGCAGGCTGGAACGGACGTTGCAGCTGCAGATCGTGATGCCGCCGTTCGCCATCACTTGGAATGGCGGATGCAGTGGCCAACCGGAAGAACCGGGGCAGACCGTGACCGGCCGGCAGGGCTTCAGGCGCAGCGATCTTACGCCGCGGCCGTCTGTTTCCCCTGACAGCCCCGGCGATTCGGTGACGACCGCCACGCCGTCTCTGGGCATGGCCGCTAGCAAGGCGCCATTCCTGGTGGTGTCGCCATGCTCACCCCGTCCACCCGTCTGAGATTGCAATCGATCCTGGCGCGGATCAGCCGCGACGAACCGGTGAGCCTGCAGGAGCGCATCGAGCTGCAGAAACATGCCGATCGCAATGCCACCGTGGCCGGCTGGCTTCGCCAGGCCCGGCGCCGTCGTGCTCAGACCGGGCCGCTCACCGGCCTGGACCGCCTACTGGACGACCTGAATCTGGGCCCGGCCGATCCGGAGGAACGCCATCGCCCCGGCCAGGATGATCTGGGCGAGTGGTTCGGCGGGGCGCCCGGCTGGTTGCGGCGCAGCTGAGTGCTCCCTTCCCCTCGGACGAGGGTCCCGGCGCTGCCGTTCACGCTGTTGAGCGACGCGGCGCCCCACTCGCTTGCTCAGTCGTCTCCCGACGGAGAGCGAGGGAGCTGCATGAGCGGTCTGCTGCGTTGGCCGTGGCGAGCGTGCGACCGGACAGCGCGGCCCTGTGCCGATCGGCTGCAAGGCGGTCTGCGGATGCGTCGCACCGCGGTTGGCAGATGAGGATCTGCCAGCGGCCTGCGGGATCGCAGACATGCCGCAGGACAGGGGCTGGACGGATCCCCAGGGGTCAAGGATCAGGCCCCCTTGCGCAAACCTGCAGCGCCGGTACGGTCCGCCCAATTCTTCACATCTTCTCCCGATGGCCGAGAAGCGCAGCGCCAGCCCCGCGGAAGCCGCCGCGGCCGAGACGATTTCCGGGGAATCTGACTCCGTGCGCGCGGCCGAATGGCTGGCTCAGGCCGCACAGCAGGGCCTCGGCCCCGAGCAGCTGCTGGCCTGCCTCGCCCTCGGGTGGATGGGCCGTCAGCGCGAGAGCGGTGAACCTCCCACCTGGGTCTGGAATGAGGAGCCGCAGGGAGCCGCCGATCTGGCTTCGCTGCGCCAGCGGCTGGAGGTGATCCAGCTGGCGGTGCAGACCGGTGCGCCGCTGACCACCGCCGAGGTGACCAGGCTGCTGGGAGCGCGCCCCGGTGCCGATCTGGTCGAGCGCGGTGGGGTGCGGGCCCGTCGGATCAGCCGCAATGTCTGGAAGCTGAGCCGCAGCGCTGAGGCCCGCGAGTCCTCCGGTTCAGTGGTGCAGTTCGGCGAGGGCTTCCGCCGCCGGCTCTGAGGCGCCGGCTTCGGTGCGGATCCGCCCACAGCCAGGCTCTGATCCCGAACAGTTGTAAAGCGCTCCGGCATGGGGGCCGGCGGCCCCGCTAGCCCTGACACATCTTCCGCCGGAGTGATCCGTCCATGGTCGTCTCCGTCGCTGACGCGACACACGTTGCTCCTGATCTGCTCAAGCAGAACGGTCAGCGAGAGGTGTTCTGCGGCCTCACCTCGATTGTCTGGCTGCACCGGCGCATGCCGGATGCCTTCTTCCTGGTGGTGGGGTCGCGCACCTGCGCTCACCTGATCCAGAGCGCCGCGGGCGTGATGATCTTCGCCGAACCGCGCTTCGGCACGGCGATCCTGGGCGAGCGCGATCTGGCCGGCCTTGCCGATGCCAACGACGAGCTCGACCGGCTGGTGCGCGACCTGCTGGAGCGGCGCCCCGAGATCCGCACCCTGTTTCTGGTGGGCTCCTGCCCCAGCGAGGTGATCAAGCTCGATCTCTCCCGGGCTGCCGAGCGGCTGAGCGAGCAGTTCCGAGGCCGCGTGCGGGTGCTCAATTACTCGGGCAGCGGCATCGAGACCACCTTCACCCAGGGGGAAGACGAGGCCCTGCAGGCCCTGCTGCCGCTGATGCCCTCCAGCGAGGAGCCGCAGCTGCTGATCGCCGGCACGCTGGCGGATGCGGTGGAGGATCGCTTCGTCTCCCTGTTCGGCCGCATGGGCCTGCCGGTGGTGCGCAGCCTGCCCCCGCGCCGTTCCACCGAGCTGCCGCCGGTGGGGCCCGGCACAAAGGTGCTTCTGGCCCAGCCGTTCCTCAGCGGCACCGCCCGGGCGCTGGTGCATCGCGGAGCCGAGCTGATCCGCGCCCCCTATCCGTTCGGGGTCGAGGGCAGCCGTGACTGGATGGCGGCGGCGGCGGCCGCCTTCGGCATCGATCCGGCCGTGGTCGCTTCGGTGCTCGATCCGCTCGTCGAGCGGGGCCGTCGGGCGGTGGCGCCCCACCGTGAGGTGCTGGCGGGCAAGCGCCTGTTCCTGATGCCCGATTCACAGCTGGAGATTCCCCTGGCCCGCTTCCTGGCCCGTGAGTGCGGCATGGAGCTGGTGGAGGTGGGCACTCCTTATCTCGATCGGCAGCTGATGGAGGCCGAGCAGGCGCTGCTGCCGCCCGGCACCCAGCTGAGCGAGGGCCAGGACGTGGAGAAGCAGTTGGAGCGGGTGCGTGCAGCCCGGCCCGATCTGGTGGTCTGTGGTCTGGGCCTGGCCAATCCCCTCGAGGCCGAGGGCATCGCCACCAAGTGGTCGATCGAGCTGGTGTTCAGTCCCATCCACGGCTGCGACCAGGCCGGCGACCTGGCCGAACTCTTCGCCCGCCCCCTGCGCCGGAGAGGACTGCTGCACTTCGCCTGAAGGCCATGGCCCAGCCGTTTGCTGATCAAGTCCCATGGCCAGCCCGACACCAAGGACTGACCTCGCCCCGATCCGCCTCTGCGCTGGCTGATTCGCTCGCCGCGGTCCTCCTCAGGCCACGCCTTCGCCCGCCAGCACCGCCTCCGCTTCCAGACGCTGCCCGCTTCCCGCGGAGACCACCCATTCCCCGCCCTCGCCCTCAGCCATCGCCTCTGGGACCTGATTCCTGCCCCCCCTGCGTGATCTCCTCGCTCACCGTCATCGCCGACCAGCAGCTCGTCCGCAGCGCTTCTCCAAGAACCCTGCAACGGCGGTTCTGCCAGCCCCGCTCCTGCTTCGTGGTCCCACCCCTGGGCCTCCAGGCGGCGGCTCCGCCAGGGCCGCCGAAACAGCAGCTGGACAGCAGACAAGGATTTCCCCGATCCCTGCCGCTCTGATCCACCTCCCGGCCTCAACCGTGGTTCTCGCTCCCCCCTCCCCTCAGGTGCTCACGCCGGCTGCTCCGCCAGGGCAGCCGGCGTGAGCACCTGAGAGCAAGAAAAAGTCAGAAATACCGGAACCCACCAACGCGCACCGCAGGAGCCCTCAAGCCACCGCCTCCCGACTCCTCAGCCAGCGCTCCCAACACACCTCGTCACACCGCAAGGCACCGCATGGAACTCACCCTCTGGACCTACGAAGGCCCCCCTCACGTGGGCGCCATGCGCATCGCCACCTCGATGGAGGGGGTGCACTACGTGCTGCACGCCCCTCAGGGCGACACCTACGCCGATCTGCTGTTCACGATGATCGAACGGCGTGACCGCCGGCCGCCTGTCACCTACACCACCTTTCAGGCCCGTGACCTGGGCGGTGACACGGCAGACCTGGTCAAACGCACGCTCAAGGACGCGGTGGAACGCTTTCAGCCGGAGGCTCTGCTGGTGGGCGAAAGCTGCACCGCCGAACTGATTCAGGATCAGCCTGGCGCCCTGGCGATGGGGATGGGTTTCGGAGATCTGCCGATCATCAATCTCGAGCTGCCGGCCTATTCGAAGAAGGAGAACTGGGGAGCGGCGGAAACCTTCTATCAACTGGTGCGCGGTCTGCTGAAGAACGCCATGCCGGCGCCGGGAACGCCGAAGCCCTCTCCCACGCGCTGGAAGGAGGAGGGCCGCCGGCCGCGGGTGAACCTCCTCGGGCCTTCCCTGCTGGGCTTCCGCTGCCGCGATGACGTGGCGGAAATGACGCGGCTGCTGGCGGAGCATGGCGTCGAGGTGACGGTGGTGGCGCCGCTGGGGGCGAGGCCGGCCGACCTGCGACGCATCCCCACGGCCGACGCCAACGTCTGCCTCTATCCGGAGGTGGCGGGAACGCTGTGCAGCTGGCTGGAGCGCAGCTTCGGCATGGCGACGATCCGCACAGTGCCGATCGGCATCAACGCCACCTGCGATTTCCTGCAGGAGCTCGGGCGGGTTCTGGAGCTTGAGCTCCCCGAGACCGCGATCGAGCAGCGCCGCTCGCGCCTGCCCTGGTATTCGAAATCAGTGGATTCCACCTATCTCACCGGCAAGCGGGTGTTCATCTTCGGCGACGGCACCCACGCCCTCGCCGCCGCCCGCATCGCCCGCGAGGAGATGGGCTTCGAGGTGGTGGGCCTGGGCACCTACAGCCGCGAGATGGCCCGCGAGGTGCGCGCTGCCGCGAAGGAGATGGGCCTGGAGGCGCTGATCAGTGACAACTATCTGGCGGTGGAGAAGGCGATGGCGGAGGCGGTGCCGGAGCTGGTGCTCGGCACCCAGATGGAGCGCCACAGCGCCAAGCGGCTGGGCATTCCCTGCGCCGTGATCAGCACACCGCTGCACGTGCAGGATGTGCCGGCCCGTTATTCGCCCCAGATGGGCTGGGAGGGGGCGAACGTGATCTTCGACACCTGGGTGCATCCGCTGATGATGGGCCTGGAGGAGCACCTGATTGGCATGTTCCGCCACGATTTCGAGTTCGTCGACGGACACCGCAGCCACCTCGGAGATGGGGCTCCTTCGATGGCCCCGGCCGCCGATCCGGCGCATGAGGGGATGGCGATGGCGGCTGCTTCCGGCCAGAGCTCCAGCGGCGGCACCGCCACGCTGTTGGCACCGGTGGCCGCTGCCACCGCTGGTGCGATGGAATCAGCCACTGCATCTGGAACAGCCGTGGCGCTGGTGGAGGCACCCGCGGTGGCTGCCGGCGACCAACCGACCTGGAGCACCGATGGTGAGGCGGAGCTGCACAAGATCCCCTTCTTCGTGCGCGGCAAGGTCAGGCGCAACACCGAGACCTTCGCCCGCGAGCGCGGCATCGCCGTGATCGACGCCGAAACCCTGTACGACGCCAAGGCCCATTTCAGTCGTTGAAGCCAGGCCTGATCGCTGGGCGCCAGCCTGTTGCGGCCCATCCGGGAGTGAGTGGAGCCCGCCGTCCTGGCGCTTGCCACGGTGTCTACAGATCGGAGGTGCATGAACCCCCGTCGCCCTGCCTCAAGCGCGACGGCCCGATGCGGTCGTCAGCAGACCGACCTGGCGTATCAGCGAGCCAGAGGAGCGCGATCCTTCGTCAAGGCGAAGCATGGGATTTGAGCATTTGTGCTCAGGTGTTCGTGGGCTGTTGATGACCAAACGAAAGCCGGATGTTTCTTTTTGCATGGTCAGCCCCCAGTCGGTCAATGGGCGCCCTTGGATAGTGCTGAATCGCCCGGTCTCCGCTTGAACGCGGACCTGGAAACCGCGGCAGCTCTGCCGCATTGTTCTTTATGACGACCACGCTTTCCGCTCCCACAAGCCACTCCGCCGCTGGCGGAAACAGCCGTGAAGATGGAGAAGGCAGCCTGCAGGTGCATCAGGACCCGTCGCTGCGCATCGAGGAAGGGGCCCTGGTCATCGCCGTGTACGGCAAGGGAGGCATCGGCAAGTCCACCACCTCCTCGAATCTTTCAGCGGCCTTCTCGAAGCTCGGCAAGCGGGTGCTGCAGATCGGCTGTGATCCCAAGCATGACAGCACCTTCACGCTCACCAAGAAGATGGTGCCGACGGTGATCGACATCCTCGAGACCGTCGATTTCCACACCGAGGAGCTGCGCCCCGAGGACTACATGTTCGAAGGCTTCAACGGGGTGCAGTGCATTGAGGCGGGTGGGCCTCCGGCCGGCACTGGCTGCGGTGGTTATGTCACCGGCCAGACGGTGAAGCTGCTCAAGGAGCATCACCTGCTCGAGGACACCGATGTGGTGATCTTCGATGTGCTCGGTGATGTGGTGTGCGGCGGCTTTGCGGCGCCGCTGCAGCATGCCCATTACTGCCTGATCGTGACGGCGAACGATTTCGATTCGATCTTCGCCATGAACCGGATCATCGCCGCCATCCAGGCCAAGGCGAAGAACTACAAGGTGCGCCTCGGCGGTGTGATCGCCAACCGTTCTGAGGAGACTGACGAGATCGACAAGTTTAACGATCGGGTGGGGATGAAAACCATGGCCCATTTCAAGTCCGTGGACGCGATTCGAAAATCTAGGCTCAAGAAATGCACCATCTTCGAGATGGAGAGCACGCCTGAAGTGGATGCCGTGCAGCAGGAATACCTGAATCTGGCTCAGAAGATGCTCACTGACGTGGAACCCTTGCAGGCCGAGCCGCTCAAGGATCGCGAGATCTTCGATCTGCTGGGCTTCGATTGAGCCGCTCCTGGCTCATCGCCCTTTCGTCCCTTCCTGCGGATGCCGTGTCCCACCTCCACCCAGGAGGTGGGTTTTTCATGGTCTCGGCAGCTTGCCATCACCTCCCAGCATTGCCCTTGCTGCGCCCAGCCAGCGAGGCGTGCAGGCATGGCTACCCACACATCGGCGGTGAGCGAGGTGGGGCATCGGAAGGGCTGCTTCGGTGTGTGTCCGTCATCCCTCCTGGGGGCGGGGACGGCCCTGCCCCAGGCTCAGATCTCAGCCGCCGCCCGTTCCACCAGTCGCCGCGCCACAGCCTGCACGCCCGTGTGCTGGTAGGTATCGGTGAAGGCGTCGAGGAAGGCGGCCAGCCCTTCGAAGCTGCCCTGCCAGGGGCCGAGCGTGCTCTCCAGGGCTCGCACCGCCCGTTGCCCGCTCAGCCCCAGCGTGCCGACGAAGCCTCCCGCCCAGCCCAGCCAGGTGCCAACGCCCTGGCGCAGGAACGCCAGATGGGCCTCATCGCCCCGTCCCGGCAGCAGTCCTGCCATGCCGCCATAGGCCGGCAGCTGGCGTAGATCGCGGCCGCTGACGCCGGCCAGCAGCCCTTCGAGCCGCTGCAGCGCCTGATCGCCGAGAGGCAGAAGGGCGTCGAAGCAGACCAGCGCCGCCATCCGCACCTTCGCGTCGCCGGCATAGTCCTGCAGCGCCGCGGCGAAATCGCCGAAGCTGTCACCCGGCAGGCCGTTCACCTGGGTGAAGGCGAGCATTTCGGCCGCCACCTTGAGACTCAGGTCCACCGCCTGCAGGGTGTCGCTGGGCGGCACGACCTGCGCCATCCGCTTCACCAGCGGCAGGCCGCCTGTGACGTTGGCCAGCACCCGCAGGCTGCCGCTCGCCTTCTGCGATCGATTGACGGCGTCGTAGAGGCTCAGAGCCCTGCCGTATCCCTCATGGCGGGCACGGCTCAGGGCATCGGCGCGGGCCCGCACCTGGGCCAGCAGGGTCGGATCGCTGGTTCCCAGCACCTCGCTGATCAGGGCATCGGCGCTGGTGATGTTCTGCCAGCCGCCGGCGAGGCTGCCGATCCCGTTCAGGGCGAGAACTGTCAGGTTGCGGCGCGGCAGGCGCTCCAGGCGTTCGAGAACCGTGGTCATGCGGCTGGCTCCAGCTCGGGGGAGCTGGCAGATGTGGCGGGGGCCAACGGCTGCTGACGGCTGGCGGGCAGCACCTGGCGTGAACTCTTCTGCGCGGGAGCCAGCGCAGCCAGTTTCTGGAGCTGGAAGGCGGCCAGCAGGTCATGGCGCTGCTGGAGATCCAGGCCGGCCCCCTGGCCGATCACCTTCACCTGAAAGCGATCCGCCACCAGCAGGGCGCTGGCCTGACCTCCCTGCTCGGCCAGCGGCCAGCCCTGCAGGCGCTCCGTGCTGGCGGCGAACTTGCCTTTGGCCTCGGGGCTGGTGATCGTGTCGGAGATGGCGAGGAGAGCGGTGGTCTGATCGCCCTGCTTCAGCTTCGCCTCACTGAAGCCGCGCTTCTCCTGCGTGAAGATCAGCTGCTCCCCGGGGCCTGGCGTCGGGAAGAGGCGGTTGAAGGCGGTGCCGTTGACCACCTCGGATTTGGGCAGGTCGGCGACGGTGCCTCCCGGCAACCAGGAGTGGAAAGGCAGGAACAGCAGTCCGGCGAGCAGCAGGCCCACTGCAAGCAGCAGGCCCACTGCCCAGCGCAGCGGGCGAGGCATGGCGGAAGGGGGTCGGCCCCTCGGGTGGCGACAAGACCTTGGTAGCCACGGATGCGGCCAGGGGCACTGACCGATCGGCAAGCCTGCGCTGAATCGCCCTCCTCAGCAGCGCGCGCGTCCGCGTCTGAATGTGACGATCCGCTTCCGGTGTGGCCGAGGTGGGCTCGGGGAGGGATCCCTCCCGGACGCGCGCCTCAGCTCAGGCCGACCAGCTGCATCGACAGATCCCACACGCGCCTGGCGGTCACCGGGTTGCTCGCCTTGTCGGAGAGCTCCTGGCTGAACTGCTTGCCACCCTTCTTCTGGCGGTTGCCCCAGCTCCAGTGCACGCCGGAGACCGCGAACTCGGGTTCGGCCACCACATCGGCCACCCGCTCTCCGGCGAGGGCCTGACTGACATACCCCCCGGTGATGTTTTTCTGGAACCAGGGAAAGATCACCTGGAAGGCGCGCGGGGTGTTGCGGAACAGCGGTGTGTCGGCGACGCAACCCGGATAGAGCGAGGTGAACACGATGCCCGTCTGCTCATGCAGCCGCCTGTGCAGCTCCTGGGTGGTGATCATGTTGCAGAGCTTGCTGTCCTTGTAGGCCTTGCCGGGTTTGAACGGCTTGCCGTCGGCCATGG
Source organism: Synechococcus sp. CBW1004 (assembly GCF_015840715.1). Classification (NCBI taxonomy): domain Bacteria; kingdom Bacillati; phylum Cyanobacteriota; class Cyanophyceae; order Synechococcales; family Synechococcaceae; genus Synechococcus; species Synechococcus sp. CBW1004. The sequence goes on from NZ_CP060397.1 coordinate 29,938, forward strand.
CGATCGGCGCCTGGAAACCCGCTTCGAATCCAGAAAGATCCCCCAGATCGGCCGGCGCCGGGATGGGAATCTTGCCTCCCAGTTCCTTGGAATTGGCCGTCACGGTGCCGAGGATCACCAGACGGCGCGACGGATGCTGCGATTGCCTCAGCTTGTCGAGCAGCAGCTGGATCAGCAGGAAGTGGCCCAGATGGTTGGTGGCCATCGAGAGCTCATAGCCCTGCGGGGAACGCTCGGGTTGCTTCAGGCGCGGCTTGTACATGGCCGCATTGACGATCAGGGCATCGAGCGGCCGGCCATCGGCGTTCACCTCAGCGGCGAGGCGGCGCACGCTGTCGAGATCGCCGAGATCCACCTGAAGGTGGGTGACCGAGGCATCGGGTATGGCCAGGGCGGCCTGGGCCCGCCGTGCTTTGTCGGTGTCCCTGCAGGCCATCAGCACATGCCAGCCGCGTTCGACCAGGGCGCGGGTGGCGAACAGCCCGACTCCGGAGGACGCACCGGTGATCAGCGCTGTTCCGGGGGTTCCACGGGTCGTCACGTCGCGGCTGGAGGAGGCATCAGCGTTGGCGGAAACCATGACGTCCGGAGAGTGGATGGGTGAGGGAAGGCCCGTTCAGCCTTCGAATCCCAGGGACGGTACCGCAGGGCTGGGGCCTGGACCGACGTGGAGAGCCTGCCGGCAAAACCCTGCAACGCACGGAGGCATCAGGCGCTCAGTGGAGCGCCGATGACGTCACCAGGAAGGAGTGTCAGGTCACCCCTCGATGCCCTCTTCAGAGGCACCAGCAAAGGGTGGGTGTTCCTGAAGAACTGTCCTGTCCGCAGGGTCAGAGTGCCGGGAGCGCCCGTGTGACAAGGGTCAGGGGCGTGCGGCAGGCCTGTTGGAAGCTGCCGCACGGCTGGTCGCGCTGGCGGTTTCCATGGTGGAGCCGGACGATTGGTCCTGCCAGACCACACGCATCCGGTTGGGGGCGATCCACTGGCTCTGCTCACGGATCAGGCGCTGCTCGCCTTCCTTCGTGAAGAGTTGATCGAAGCGTGCCCTGGACTTGTTGAGACGAGCTGACTGCAGCTCCAGTACGGCGTTGATTTCGCCCTGACGTTCCATCCGTTGCTGGTAAGCCCCCGCCAGGCGGAACAGGCTGACGCCGGCGACGGCCACAAGGCCAAGCTTGACGGCCAGGCCAATGACACTACAGAGCAGTTCACGTCGCTCGCTGGAGAGACTGATCAGCTCGGCGTCACCGGAGACCGGGGCGATTCGACTCCCTGTCGGCGCCACGGAGAGACGGGGTTGCCTGACCTCGGACCTCTCCGGAGAGCCCCTGCGAGAACGCCTGGCAGGACCGATGTCTGCAAGAGGAGCAGGCCCCGTGGTGCCACTGCGGCTCTCGCGACGATGGGCTGCAGGCCCGTTGCGGCGATCGCGGGTGGGGAAGGCCAAGGAAGACGCTCTCGTGAGCCCCGCTTCTAGCAGGCCGGGCGGGGCATGCCAAGGGGCTTCCCGCCGGCTCGTCAGGCCTTGTAAAGGGAGAAGCAGAGGCGAACGGCCAGCACGCCGGCATGGGCGGCGACCACCAGAGCGATCAGGATTTCGGCCTGGTTGATCATGGGCTTGAGCGGAAACGCATGCGTCCCATTCTTCGGGCTGTCCCGGCTACGGTCCAGCCTCCAGTCCTGCCCTGTCACAGCTCTTGATGGCTTCCAGCCCCACCCCCGGTTCCGTCACGGTGAGCGGCGAGGCGATCCGCCACCTCGATCTGGCGCCGCTCGAGCCGTTGCTGTACCGTCCGCCGGCTGAGTACCTGGCCCGCTCCGGCAGCGTTGAGCTTCACCTGGAGTGGCCCAGGGCAGCCGACGATCCCCGGGAGCTCTCCGAGATCCCGGAGGTGCGTCTGTGGAGTCTGCGGGCGGATGCGGTCTGTCCCTGGTTGCCGCTGATGCTGGAGCGCTCCGGTGGTCAGCTGACGCGTCATGTGGCGATGCTGCTCCCCCATGGCTTCAGCCGTCAGGAGGGCATCCGCTTCGCTCCCGAGAGCCTGGAGCTGTGGATCACCCACCGCCTGTTTCAGCTTGACGATCAGGCCCGAGGTGCCGGTCTCAACTGCCGTGGTGGGTTGGCGCAGATGGCGGCGGTGCTGGGATTCGAGCTCGATCCCGGGTTCTGGAACCCCTTGCCGCCGATCGGTTGAGCGCCACCGCTGCCCTCCGCTCGATTCCGCCCCTGCACCTGAGCGGTTGCTGGCAGATGGCCATCGACGAATGGCTGCTCGACCGTGCCATCGCCTCCCCGGCGGTTCCGGCGGCGGCTCCTACGGAAGCCGTGCTGCGCTTTTACACCTGGTCGGCTCCGACGCTCTCGCTCGGCTTTCACCAGCACCTTCTTCAGCCCCGCTGGATCGAGCTGGCGCGCCGCGGCGAACTGCAGCTGGTCCGGCGTCCCAGCGGCGGCAGAGCCGTGCTCCACGCCGCTGACCTCACCTATGCGTTGGTCTGGCCCCAGGCTCCGGCGCGGCGGCGGGAGGCCTATCGCGCGGCCTGCGCCTGGCTGCAGCGGGGGTTCGCTGAGCTCGGGCTGCCGCTGCGATTCGGTGCTGAGCCGGTCGATCCTCGGCAGCCCAGTTGTTTTGCCGCCGGTACCGCCGCCGATCTGGTCCAGGGTGGCGGCGGCAAGCGCATCGGCAGCGCCCAGTTGTGGAGGCGGGGTGTGTTGCTGCAGCACGGCTGCATCCAGCTCCGGCCGGATGCAGCCCTCTGGCGTCGTGTGCTCGAAGAGGATGCGCCCCGGCTGGAGCCCCTCAGCCTGAGCCTGGAGGAGCTGATCGGGGTGCTGACGGCCTCCGCCCAGCGCCATCTGCCGGTGGCCGCCGTCGACTGGACGCTGCAGGCCCTGTCGCCGCGGGAATGGACGGCCATCGCCGCCAGGCGTCACCGCTATCGCATCGATCCTGAGGGATCGGCCGCGGATGCCCCGGGGGCACGGGTGGATGCGCCTCCTCCGCTCTGAACTGTGGGGGCTGGGGCGGGAGCGGTCACGTCCCTGGAAGCTGAACCTCCCCGGAGCTGAGCATCGATTGGGCCACGGGTGCGAGGGAAAGCCCCAGCGGATAACTGTTCTGTCGTCGCGCAGCCGCCAGGAGGGAGGGCGCCAGGCGCAGCCCAAGACGCGAGAGCACCGCTTCGCCGACCTCCGGTTTCTCGAGCGTGCCGCAGGGCAGACCGGCGGGACTGAGCACCAGCAGGCGTGGTTGCTGCTCAAGCTGCAGGACGGCCTGCCAGAGGGGGGCCGACTCCGGAATGGCCGGCAGGGTGTTCAGGGGACGCATGTGATCACCCACCCGTTCGCTGTCCCAGCGCTGCACCGGCAGATCGCGCAGGGGAGTGTCGTCGATCACCCCCTGCCATCGTCCACGCTCGCAGACCAGCATCCAGTCAGGCAGGGCGCTGACACTCGATGGAAGGGCGCCGTTGGCCGAGTCTGCGGGTGCTGGAGAGGGCGAATCGCCGTCCTGAAGACGCATCTGACTGAGCTGACGCAGCGTGGCTCCGGACTCGAGGACGCGGAAGCGACGCTGGGAGACCTCCTTCACCCGAAGCTCCCGGAGCAGACTCTGCAGGCGCAGCAGCTGGGTCTGATTGCGGGCGGCACCGAGACCGAACCAGCCCAGCAGCATCAGCCAGGCTCCCCCCATCCCTGCACCCCGGAGCAGCAGCATGGCTCCGAGCACGACCGCTGCGGTCGACAACAGACGGCCACTGGCATTGGCCACCTCCACCCCCCGTCGCTGGCTGCCGGTGACCTGCCAGACCAGGGCCTTGACGATCAGACCGCCATCGAGGGGCAGCCCGGGAAGCAGGTTGAACAGGCCCAGCACCAGATTGAGGGTGCCCAGCTGGGTGACCATGCCTCCCAGGAGTGGAGACAGGTGGTAGGCGGCGTGGGATCCACCGAGCAGGAGGCCCGCCAGCAGCAGGCTCACGGCCGGTCCAGCGGCGGCCACAGCGAGGGCGCCCAGGGCGGTGGAGCATTCACGCTCGACGCTGGCCACTCCCCCCAGCAGAAACAGGGTGATGCTGCGGACCTGCACCCCCTGGCGCAGGGCGACGAGCGAATGGCCCATCTCGTGCAGCAGCACCGACACGAACAGCAGGAGTGCCGTCAGGAAGGCAATCAGCCAGAGGGCCTGGGGTGAGGCCGCTGCGCCGAGGCTGGTCCGGTACTGATCCGCGAAGGCGAGGGTGGCCAGCAACAGGATGATGAACCAGCTGGGATGGATCCGAAGCGGAATCCCCCGGATGGTGAACAGTTGCCAGCCTTCGCCCACGGGCACCGATGCGTCGGAGCCCCAGGCCGCACCTGGAGCAGATGGGCTGATCCTAGAAAGGGAACCCCTGCCGCGAGTGCTGGATGCCTCCCCGGCTCAAGATCTGTGGCCTGCGCCGCAGCGATCAGGCCCAGGCCATCGCCGCCCTGGGGGTCTCGGCCATCGGCGTGATCGGGGTGCGCTCCTCCCCCCGCTATCTCGATGCTGCCTCTCGCAGCCAGCTGTTTGAGGGGCTGGCAGAGGCCTTCCCCCGGTGTCGTCGGGTGCTGGTGGTGGCTGATCCCGATGCGCAGGAGATGGCTGAGCTGGGGCGGCACCCGGGCCATGACGTCCTGCAGCTGCACGGCGGGGAAAGCCCCAGGCGCTGCGCCGAACTGCGCGACAGCCTGGGACTGGAGATCTGGAAGGCGCTGCGCATCCGCTCGCCGGACGATCTGCACCGAGTCGCGGACTACGCAGACAGCGTCGATGCGTTGCTGCTGGATGCCTGGGCGGCTGATCAGCTCGGCGGCACCGGGCAACGCCTGCCGATCGAGTGGCTGGAGGGCTTCACCGCCAGCGTGCCCTGGTGGCTGGCCGGAGGGGTGACGCCGGAGGCGGCGCCTGAGATCCTCAGGCGCGTGCACCCGGATGGCCTTGACGTCTCGAGTGGGGTGGAGAACGCCCCAGGGGACAAGAACCTGGAGCGTGTCAAGGCACTGGTGGCCACTGCTGGCCTCAGCGGATCAGCAGGGACTCCTGCTGTTTGACCAGCTCAAAGAACTCGGCCTTGAGGCTGGGGTCGTGGCGGAAATCGCCGCGGACCACCGAGTTCACCATGCTGGTCTGAGGCTCCTTCACCCCACGCCACTTCATGCAGTAGTGCTGGGCCTTCACCAGGATGGCCAGACCCTGGGGAGCGCAGAGGCGTTCGATTTCATCCGCCAGGATCATCACCGCTTCCTCCTGGATATGGGGGCGGGAGAAGACCCAGTCGGCAACGCGCGAGAACTTGGAGAGGCCGATCACCCGCTCACCGGGCTTGATGCCGATCCAGCAGGTGCCGAGAATCGGCACCAGGTGATGCGAACAGGCCGAACGAACGGTGATCGGACCAACGGTATAGATCTCGTCGAGCTTCTTGACGTTGGGGAAACTGGCGATCTTCGGCTGCTTGTGATACCGGCCCTTGAACACCTCATGCAGATACATGCGAGCAACACGCTCAGCTGTTTCTTCGGTGTTGTGGTCGTTATCGATATCGATCACCAGGCTGCGCAGGAGCTCGCGCACCTTGCCGGCCACCTCGATCTCGAGTTGCTCGAGTTCGCCTTCACGCAGACTGTCTGCGATGTTGTCATTGGCCAGAAAGGGAGTCCCCGCCTCCTGCAGCCGCTGGCGCAGGCGTGCGCTGATCGGCAGCGGCAGCGATTCGGACGAAGCGGCTCGGGCGCCGAGGCTTGAGGGGAGGGTTGAAGTCATGGGAGGGTTCAGAAGGCGCCGGCCGTCGGCATGAGGGTGAGATCTTCCACCACCTGGGTGGGGGGCTGCTGGGCCAGCACCAGCAGGGCTTCCGCTGCCTGGTCGGCGGGAAGCATGGCACGCCGATCAAAGGAACTGTCGACGGTTTCGCTGTCCCAAAGTGGTGTATTCACCGAACCGAGGGTGAGGGTGCAGACCCGGACGCCATGGGGGCGTTCCTCCTCGGCGAGGCAGCGGCTGAACGCCTGCAGCGCCGCCTTGCTGGCGCAGTAGGCACCCCAGTCAGGGAAGGCGTTGCGGGCGGCATGGCTGCTGACATTGATGATCAGGCCTCCCGTTTCGGCGTCGCCACTGCGTCGGAGCAGGGGCAGGACCGCCTGAGAAACCTGGAAGACACTGGTGAGATTCAGCTGCACAAGCCACTGCCATCGCTCAATCGGCATGGTGGCGAGAGGTCCGGTCCAGGCGGCCCCGGCGTTGTTGATCACCACGTCCGGGATCAGCCCCTGACTGCAGAGATGTCGGATGCCGGCGGCGATGCTGCTGGGATCCGACAGATCCAGGGATGCGGTGCGTACCTGGCGGCCCTGGTGACGCAGCTGTTCGGCGAGGGCCTCGAGCTGTTCTCCGGAACGGGCCACCAGCAGGAGATCGAAGCCGGCGGCCGCAAAACGGCGGGCCGCTGCGGCGCCGATGCCCCTCGAGGCGCCGGTGATCAGGGCAACGGGCAAGACAGGTGGTCGTGGAACAAAACCTTAAGGCACTGCCAGCGATTGCGTGGCTTCCCCTTCCACGAAGCGACCCATCCTGCGGAATTTCTGGTAGCGCTGCTCCAGCAGCTCCCGCTCAGGAAGTGACTTCAGCTCGTTCAGGTGCCCCAGCAGTGCGGCCTTCAGGGTTTCGGCCGCCTGCAGTGGTGCCCAGTGGTTGCCTCCGGCCGGTTCCCGAAGGACCGTGTCGATCACGCCCAGCTGCAGCAGATCGGCGCCGGTGATCCGCAGCGCTTCGGCAGCCACCGGGGCCTTGGCGGCATCGCGCCAGAGGATCGAGGCGCAGGCCTCGGGGCTGGCCACCGTGTAGACGCTGTGCTCAAACATCAGCAGCCGATCGGCCACGCCGATGCCGAGCGCGCCGCCGGAACCGCCTTCGCCGATCACGGTCGCCAGGATCGGCACGCGCAGGCGGAACATCTCGCGCAGGTTGACGGCGATCGCCTCGCCCTGACCCTGTTCCTCGGCAAGCACGCCGGCATAGGCCCCTGGTGTGTCGATGAAGGTGAGGATCGGCAGGCGGAACCGGTCGGCATGTTCCATCAGCCGCAGAGCCTTGCGATAACCGCCGGGCGAGGCCATGCCGAAGTTGCGGGCCACGTTCTCCTTGGTGTCCCGCCCCTTCTGATGGCCGAGCACCAGCACCGGCTGGTCGCCGATGCGGCCGATACCGCCCACCAGAGCCTTGTCGTCGGAGCCGCGCCGGTCGCCGTGCAGTTCGATCCAGCTGTCACAGATCAGCTGGATGTAGTCGAGGCAGCTCGGACGCTGCGGGTGGCGGGCCACCTGGATCTTCTGCGCCGGGGTGAGGTTCTGGAAGATCTCCTCGCGGCGACGCGAGGCCAGGGTTTCAAGCTGCAGCAACTGCTGGCTGACATCGACCTCCGAATCGCGGGCCAGTTGCCGGATCTGTTCGATCTGTTCCTCGAGCTCGAACAGCGGCTTCTCGAAATCGAGCAGAGCGCGGCGGGCCATGGCGGGAACGGCGGGGATCGGAGGGGGAGAGGAGATGGTGGCGACGACGGCCGATGGGCAGGATGACGACGGTCGTGGAGGGGGCAGAACCGTTGGGGGAGAAGGGAATCCCACCGGGTGGGGGCACGAAGACCGCTGACGTCAGAGTCAGGGGTTGCACATTCAGTCTGGGATAGCCCCGCAGTGGCGACTCGGGCCCAGACCTGGCCATTGAGGGTGCAGCCTGGCGTGGCGGTGCTTCAGACGGCCGCGAGTTCCTGCTGACGGGCGGGATCGAGTCCGAGCGCCTGGAAGCCATGACGCAGGGACGCCTCGCCGATGCGCTCCATGTTGGCGAGGGTGATGTTGTTGCGTCCCCAGCTGAAGTTGGTGTGGATTCCTTCAAATTCCAGCAGCATCGCTTCGGCGAAACAGGCGAACAGCTGGCGGCGTGGATTGGCCATTTCGGCCACCTCCATCATCTGCCAGCCCAGATCCTGCCAGAACTCGACGATGCCCCCCTTGATCACATGCACGCCTTCGCCGGCGAAGCGGATGTCGAGATTCTTGGGATACCCCCCATCGATCATCAGACAGGGCTTCTTCAGGTTGGCTGGATCGATCGCCAGACCCTGGGGCAGGCTGGCCACCCAGACCACCACATCCGCCTCAGGCAGAGCGTCCTCAAGAGAGAGGACGCGGCCTTCGCCCAGTTCGCTCTGCAGGTCAAGGAGGCGTTGCTGCTGGCGCGCCACCAGCAACAGCTCACCCACCCCGGTGCGCTGCAACCAGCGGCAGACGGCGCTGCCGATGTCGCCGGTGGCGCCGACCACCGCCACCCTGGCCTTGTCGAGCTCGATGCCGAGCAGGGGGGCATTGCGCTCGACCTGCTGGCAGATCACCCAGGCCGTGTGGGTGTTGCCGGTGGTGAAACGCTCCCACTCCAGGGTGGTGCTGCGGATCTGCTGTTCCTTGAGCAGGTTGAAGTTCTCGAAGATGATCGAGGTGAAGCCGCCCAGAGCCGTGATCGCGATGTCGTTCTTCTGGGCCAGCTCCATGGCGCTGAGCACCTTGCGCCGGGCGGTCTTGAAGCGGCTCAGCATTTCGGGAACGAACACCGAGTCGATGTAGGCGCCGTCAATCTGTTGGCCGGTGCGGCTCGTGACGGTGACGGTCTCCACCAGCTGCGGGGGGGCGACGCACCACATGTCGAAATCCCCTTCGGCGTATTCGGGGTAGCCGAGCTGGAGGGCCTTGCTCCGCGCCTCCTCAAGGCTGGTGGAATGACCGATCAGGCCGAACATGCGCGCTGCACAGGGGACGTTCCGGCTGCGGCGCCGGTGGGATGCCGGTTCATGTAACCGGCGTCACAGTTTGCCACGGCTGGATCGGGCACAGCACTGGCCCCGCCTGCGGATCACCGGCGGAGCCAGGGGGAGATGCGGTCCGCAGTGGCTGGACCTGGACCGTGGGCGTCAGCCCACGAGGGCCGCCATGGCGAAGCGGGCGATCTCGCGGGAGGTGAAGCCGATCTCGGTGAGGGTCTCCTGGTAGGAGGCCATGAAGTCGGCCATCAGGTCTTCCTTGTCCATCTGCAGGTTGGCGGCGTCATCCGCCACCTGCTCCAGCATGCGGCGCACCAGGGGGAGGTTCTCGCGGTTGGCCTGCTCGAGCTCCTCACGCACGGTGTCGAGGTTGGCCTTGAGCCACTCCTGCCCGTAGTTGAGATGGGTGTATTCATCCTTGACGACCGCCTCGGTGATCTTGCGGGCGAAGGGATCGGAGACGGGAATGTAGATGTGATAGGCCGAGATGGCGAAGGCCTCGATCAGGATCGCCTGGATCAGCAGGCAGGTGGTCACCTTGCCTTCCCTCAGAGCCTTCTGGAAGTTGTCGCGCAACGGCTGGAAGAAGTCGCGGGCGAACGCCATGTCCGCCGTGACGCCGAGGTTCTGGCCGCAGGCCGTGAAGCCCTTCTTGTGTTTCAGCTCCATCCGCGCCAGGCGGGCCAGCTCCTCGGCATGCTCCGGGATCAGGCTGCCGAGGGCGATGTAGTTGTCGTGGGCTTCCTGCTCGCCCTCGATCACGATCGCGTTGATGCGGCTGTAGGCGTCCTTGTAGGCGGCCGAACTGAAGTCGGGCAGGCCTTCGTCGCTGACCTGATTCGAACCCTGCGGTTCCTGAAGGGAGGGGAGGGTCGCCATGAAACGGGACGGAAACGATCGGTGGATCGTAGTCAGCCCGCTCCGCCCCGCGGCGGCCATTCGCTTCGCAGCAGGGATTCCAGCCGCCTCCTCCAGCCCTCGACCAGCCGCACGAACAGCGCCTCACCGAGCTCTGCGGAGGCCCCCTCGGCGCTGCCGATCACACCGCTGGAGCTCAGTTCACCGGTCAGCCAGCTGCAGGGCACGGCACCCTCGAGGCTCCATCCTTCGGGAGCTGGGATCCCCGGGACCTCGACCGGCCGCTGGGCCCCGGTGCTGCCCGGCTCCAGGTGCAGCATCAGGCTCGTCTCGGCCAGGCCGGCGTGCAGGCCCTCGCTGCGTTCCGGTTCCGGGATCAGCTCGGCGATCCCCTCCGGTCCGCGCCACAGGAAGCAGGGCAGCACCGCGAGGCGTGGGTGGCGCGAGCGCAGCTGCCTGGATGCGGTCTCAAGCAGGCCGATCTGGCCGCCGTGGGCGTTGAGCAGCACCAGACGTTCAAAGCCCGCGTCGGCCAGCTGGCCGCCGACGGCCTCCACCAGCGCGATCAGCAGCTCCGCCGGCAGCGTGAGAGTGCCGGGAAAGGCGAGGTGCTCCGGCGAAAACCCCAGCCACTGCACCGGCAGCAGCGAGAGCGGCAGGGCGGGATCCAGGCCTTCGGCCACCGCCGCTGCGACCCGTTCGGCGAACAGGGCGTCGGTGGCCAGGGGCAGATGGGGGCCGTGTTGCTCGAAGGCGCCCCAGGGCCACAGCACCGTGCTGCCCTTGCGAGCGGCCTGGCGCTGCAGCTCGGGCCAGGCGAGATGGGCGAGTCGTCGGTCGCTGGGCTCCATCAGAGGGGCTCGTGGGGCGTTGGGCGGTCCCGCGCCTGCCGCCAGGAGGCCCGGGACCGCTGCCTACAGTGTGCTGACCCCCTGCACTTCCGGGTGAACCCCATGGCCGGATCCGGCACCTCAGCGTCGCGTCAGCCCCGGAGCCCCGGACAGGCCACGCCAGCGGCCCCTCCGCGCAAGCCGCCTCAGGTTCTGATGATCCGTCGTGAGGAGAGCGCCCCGGACGCCCCAGAAGTCACGGCCAACTCACCCGAGGCCGTCGAGCCCCAGCGCCCCGTGCGCGAGGCCCCTGCGGTTGCTCCCGCCCGATCCGGGGCCGGCGGCGGCCAGGCTGATGAGGACCTGTTCGACCTGGGATCCCTCGAAGGCATGACCATGGCCGACCTGCTGGGTCCGGCCGATGACTCCCGCCGTACCAGGGGCAGCAGGTCCACCCAGGCCGGGGCGTCCGGCGCGCCGGCGGCGGGGCGCACCACGCCGCGCACGGTGGATGAATTCGATTTCGATGAGGAGGCTTTCCTGGCCGCCCTCGATGAACAGGACTTCGTCGGTAGCACCGGCGAGGTGGTCACCGGCTCGGTGGTCGGTGTCGAGAGTGATGGCGTCTATGTGGACATCGGCGGCAAGGCTCCCGGCTTCATGCCCAAGAAGGAGTGCGGCCTCGGGGTGATCACCAATCTCAAGGAGCGCTTCCCCAGGGGATTGGCGGTCGAGGTTCTGGTCACCCGTGAGCAGAACGCCGATGGCATGGTCACCGTCAGCGCCCGCGCTCTGGCCCTGCGCCAGAGCTGGGAGAAGGTGCGCGCTCTCGAGAAGGAGGGCAAGGTGGTGCAGGTGAAGATCAATGGCTTCAACCGCGGAGGTGTCACCTGCGATCTGGAGGGCCTGCGCGGCTTCATCCCCCGCTCCCAGCTGAACGAGGGCGAGAACCATGAAGCCCTGGTGGGCCGCACCCTTGGCGTGGCCTTCCTGGAGGTGAATGCCGACACCCGCAAGCTGGTGCTCTCCGAGAAGCGTGCCGCCACCGCCCAGCGCTTCACGGAACTGGAGGTGGGTCAGCTGGTGGAGGGTCAGGTGGCCGCCATCAAGCCCTATGGCTTCTTCATCGACCTCGGCGGTGTGAGTGGGCTGCTGCATCACTCCTCGATCAGCGGCGCCGCTCTGCGCGATCTGCGCGAGGTGTTCCAGCCCGGGGAACGGGTGAAGGCCCTGATCACCGATCTCGACCCCGGTCGCGGCCGCATCGCCCTCAACACCGCCCTGCTGGAAGGGCAGCCCGGCGAGCTGCTGATCGCCAAGGAGCAGGTGATGGCTGAGGCGGCGGACCGGGCCAATCGGGCCCGATCGCTGCTGCGCCAGCAGGAGCAGTCGGCGGGATGAGGGAGCGCACCGCTCAGGCCGCCCTGCGGCCCTCCCTGGACTGGGAGCTCGACTTCTATTCCCGCCCCATCCTTGAGGCCGATGGCCGCAAGCGCTGGGAACTGCTGATCTGCTCGAGCGCCGATCCCCAGCAGGGGGATGCCGGCAGTGAGGTCAGCGGTTTTCGCTGGCAGCAGGACTGCCCTGCCGACAGCGTCAACTCGATCTGGCTGCGGGAGGCCATCGAGGCTGCGCTCGGTGAGGCGGAGCAGCAGGGCTGGCAGCCGCCGCGACGGCTGCGCTGCTGGCGCGGTTCGATGCGGACGATGGTGCAGCGGGCCGCTGAAGGTCTCGGTCTGGAACTGGTGCCCAGTCGTCGCTGCTATCAGCTTGTCGAGTGGTTGCAGGAGCGCCACCGCAGCGTCTACCCCAACGAACCCGGCTATCTGGCCGGTCCGCTGGCTCCCCCACCCCAGGCGATCCGCCCCGTGGCCGTGCCCCTGCCGGAAGCTCTGCGCGGTGAGTCCTGGGACTGGGCCACCCTGACCGCAGGAGCCCTGGCCGAGGCCGTCGAATGGCCGATCGGCTTCGCCGGACTTCTGCCCCTTCCTGCTGAACTGCCACCCGAGACGCCTGTGCCGGGGATTCGTCTCTTCAGCCGCAGCCGTGCCCTGGCGATCGCCGGCTGGCTGGCGGGACTGGAGCCGGTGCGGCTGGAGATCGACACCAACCAGCTGATCCTCGAGGCGGGCCTGGAGGATCGCTGGCTGCTGGCCAACCTGGATCCTGAAGAGGCTCGCGCGGCGGCCACGGCGTTCGCCTCCGCCCGCGAGCAGGCCGGTGGCCTGCAGTTCATCGCTGTGGTCAACGGGCCGGATGCCGAGCGGCTGGAGGGCTTCTGGCTGTTGCGGGATCTGCCGGATGGCTGAGGGCCTGGAGCCTCCGTTCCAGAAGACGGATGCCACCTTCAACACTTTGCCCGGCTGGACCTGGGTGGGCACCTACGGGGGGTATTACCTGCAGGCTGATCTGCTGCAGGACTTCGAGCACGGCTTCTTCACACGCCTCTGGCAGGGCCGCGAGCCTGCCGAACTGGCGGCTTTTGTGAGTGCCGGCGTGTCGGTCCATCGGCCCAGGCAGGTCCACAGCGCCCTGGTGCTGCCGGCCTCCGCCGCCACCGCCGAGCCCTGGCCGGAAGCCGATGGACTGGTGAGCGATGGCGGTGGCCAGACTCTCTGGGTCTGTGGGGCGGACTGCACGCCGGTGCTGCTCGCCGATCCCGCCAGCGGTCGGGTGGCGGCCTGCCACGCCGGCTGGCGCGGGGTGGCAGGCAGGATCCTGCCGGCGGCGATCGAGCGGATGGCCGCCGCGGGGAGTGATCCCGCAGACCTGCTCGTGGCCCTCGGCCCTGCCGTCAGTGGTGCCCGTTATCCGGTGGAACGGTGGGTGAGCCTGGAGGTGGCGGCGTCGCTGCGCCCCGATCCCCTGGAGCCGGACGGGGCCCTGGCGGAGCTGATCGAGGCCGGCGGACTGGTCGTGGATGCGGAGCCTGAGCGGGACAGGCTGGACATCCGGGCTGCGATCCGGCTGCAGCTGAGCCATTCCGGAGTGACCCCCGATCGCTGCAGCAGCTGCCCGCTGTGCACCGTGGACGAGGAGACACTGTTCCACTCGTGGCGTAGGGATCGCCGCAAAGCTGTGCAGTGGAGCGGCATCGTCTCCCAGGCCTGAAAGGCCGTTGAAGCAGTGGCCTGCCCGCGGCAGGTGCAGGTCCCATTGGCTAAGGGGCCGCCCCGCAAGAGATGAGGCAGCGCTGTGCAGCGAGGCACAGATCTGCTCGCCTCGTTTCTTGGATGTCTTGCAAAAGGGTGGCGGCGATGCCAGAATGCAGAAGTTGCATACTTCACAACATGCTCACCGGCGCCGATCTACTCGCCAAGGTCAAAGAGCTGGGCGATGTCAGCAAATCTGACCTCGTTCGGGCCTGTGGCTACGTTTCGACCAAGAAGGACGGGACCGAGCGGCTCAATTTCACCGCCTTCTACGAGGCCCTGCTCAACGCCAAGGGTGTCGACTTCGGTCCTGCTCCCAAGGCTGGCCGTGCAGGCCGCAAGCTCAGCTTCAACACCAAGGTGCAGTTCAATGGCAACCTGATGGTCGGCCGGGCTTACACCGCCATGCTTGATCTCAAGCCCGGCGACGAGTTCGAGATCAAGCTGGGTCGCAAGCAGATTCGCCTGGTGCCTCAGGGTGCTGAGGATGAGGAAGGCTGAGGGCCAGCGCTTCCGCCAGTTTGATGCCATCGATGGCAGCGGAGAGGATGCCCCCGGCGTACCCGGCTCCTTCTCCGCCTGGATAGAGTCCCGCGACGTTGATGCTCTGCAGACTGCTGCGATCACGCGGAAGCCGCAGCGGTGACGAGGTGCGTGTCTCCACCCCGGTCAGCAGGCTGTCGGAGCCGATGTATCCGGGTATCCGTCGTTCAAACGCCGGCAGCGCCTCGCGCAGGGATTCGCAGACGAGTGCCGGCAAACAGTCGTCCAGGCTGGTGAGGCGCAGGCCCGGCAGATAGGACCCCTTCAGGGGATGGCTGTCCGTTGTTGCCGGCTCGCTGCCACTGGGCCTGCAGGCGAGGAAATCCTCGACCCTCTGCGCCGGAGCCCGGTAATCACTGCCGCCGGCGACATAGGCCAGGCGCTCCCAGTGGCGTTGAAAGGCGATACCGGCCAGGGGGTCGCTGGGATAGCGCCCCCAGGGATCCATGTCCTCCGGCTCAATCGTCACCACCAGCCCGCTGTTGGCATTGCGTTCGTTGCGCGAGTGCTGGCTCATCCCGTTGGTCACCACGCAGCCCTCTTCGGAGGTGGCGCCCACCACCAGCCCACCGGGACACATGCAGAAGCTGTAGACGGCCCGGCCATTGCTGCAGTGGTGGACCAGCTTGTACTCGGCGGGGCCCAGGCGGGGATGTCCGGCCGCCTCACCCCAGCGGGCCCGATCGATCAGGGTCTGGGGATGCTCGATGCGGACTCCGATGGCCAGGCCCTTGCTTTCCATCGCCACCCCCTGCTCCTGAAGCCGGGTGAAGGTGTCACGGGCGCTGTGCCCGGGCGCCAGGATCACGCGCTCGGCCTTGATCTCTTCACCGTCGGCCAGTCGTATGCCTCTGAGGCGGTAGCGGGGGCCGGAGCCCTCCAGGGTGGGCTCCGGGTCGAGCAGCAGCTCCTGCAGTCGCGCCTCGAATCGCACCTCTCCTCCCAGCTCCTCGATGCGGCGGCGCAGGCCGCGCACCACCGTGGCGAGCTTGAAGGTGCCGATGTGGGGGCGATGGCGGGTGAGGATCTCACGGCTGGCTCCGGCGGCCACCAGTTCCTCCAGCACCTTCCGCACCAGGCGCTCGTCCTCGCTCACCTGGCTGTAGAGCTTGCCGTCGGAGAACGTGCCGGCCCCACCCTCACCGAACTGGGCGTTCGACTCAGGATCGAAGGGGCGCTGTCCCTTCCAGAAGCCGAAGGTGTCGGCGCTGCGTTGCTTCACCGGCCGTCCACGCTCCAGCAGCAGCGGTCTGAGCCCCATCTGTGCCAGCAGCAGGGCGGCGAAGTAGCCGCAGGGGCCGGCTCCGATGACCAGAGGCCGCTGCCTTGGGGTAGGGAGGGGCCGGGCTGTTCCCGGTCCGGCCGCCGGAAGGTAATGCGTATCGGGTGAGGGCCGCAGGTGGGGGTCGTTGCGAAAACGGCGCAGGAGGCGCCTGTGCTCCGCCTCCGGTAGATCCAGATCCAGATCGAGGCAATACACCAGGGCGATGGCGCCGCGGCGGCGGGCGTCGATGCTTCGCCGCACGAGCTGATGGCCGCGCAGGGCCTCGCGAGGGATGCGCAGACGCCGGCAGACGGCCTCGGGCAGGTCCTCGTCGCGGTGATCGAGCGGCAGTTTCAGTTCACTCAGCCGCAGCACGGGCCATCAACACAGGGAAGGACAGGGAGCCCGCCGGGCTCCTCTCCTGTCTAGATCACGCAGCGGGGGCCAGGCACTGACCCACCACTTCACGGGTGTTGGCGGACAGCGAAGCGGCGTCGAGCAGCTGCAGGGCTTCCTGCAACCGCTCCTGCCGCGGCGGGGCGTAGCTCTGCCAGCGGCTGAAGACCTTGGCCAGCCGTGAGGCGGTGATCGGGTTGCGATGGTCCAGTTCGATCAGCCGCTGCGCGAGGAAGCGGTAGCCGCTGCCATCGGCGGCGTGGAACACCACCGGATTGGAGGCCAGCCCTCCCAGCACGGCCCGCACCGAGTTGGGGGCCGCCGGGTCATAGAGGGGATGCTCCAGCAGCCGCTCCACCCTTGCGAGGCCATCGGCGAAGGGAGCCGAGGCCTCGAGGGCGAACCAGGCGTCGAGCACCACGGGCCGATCACGCCAGCGCTCATGGAAGGCCGCCATGGCCTGCTCCCTCGCCGGGATCGGGTGGCACTGCAGCGCCCGCAGGCCGGCACGGGCCAGGGTCATCGAGCGGCCCTCCACCGCCGCCATGGCCGCCGCGATCGCGCCCCTGTCGCCGGCAGCCACCTGCCAGCTCCAGATGAGCGCGGTGAGGCGCCGATCGCCGCTGCCCAGGGGCCAGGGGGCATCCCATTCGCCCATGCAGCCCTCGAGGGCCTGCTGCAGGGGAGCGGCGAGGGCAGTGCCGAAGCGGCTGCGCAGCGCCTCCAGCGCCGCGAACAGGGCCGGCGGATCGGGTTCGGGGCTCGCTTCCTCCAGTTCCGCCATGCCCGGCAGGGCCAGCAGCAGGGCCCTGCTGGCCTGGGAGAGAGAGGGGTCGGCCAGGATCCTCCCGAAGGCATCGATCAGCTCCGCCTCGAGCGCCTCGGGGTGGCCGGAATCGGCTGGGCTGCCAGCCTCTTTCACGCCGGCTCCTGTCAGCTGAACCTTGCCGCAGCCGGCGCGGGCCAGCGCCAGCTGGCGCAGCAGTGTCTGCCCGGCATCCCAGCGGGCCACCGGATCGCTGTCGCAGGCGAGCAGGTGCACCAGTTCACTGGCCGGACGGCCGATCTCCACCTTCACCGGGGCCGAGAAGTGGCGCAACAGTGACAGGGCCGGCGGATGGGCCTGACGCGGCAGGTCGACGAAGCGCAGCTCCTGCTCGCTCCGGTCGATCACCAGCAGGCGGGTGGCGTCGCCCCAGGCGCGCGGCGGCGTTGGCAGCGGCGCGCCGGAGCGCTGTGCAGGCACCTGCCCGTCGGCTGCTGCCTCCTCGCCTTCCAGTTTCACCGGCAACGGCTCACCGCCCTGGCCCACCAGCCCCAGGGCCAGCGGAATCACCACCGGCTCCTTGCGGCTCTGGCCGGGCGTGGGCGGTGTGTGCTGGCGGATCGCAAGGGTGAGCTCACCCCGCTCACCGTCCCAGTGGCGGTGCACCTGCAGCACGGGGGTGCCCGCCTGGTGATACCAGCGGCGAAAGGCGGCGAAATCGAACGGCGGCGGTGCCAGGCGGCCATCGAGGCCCCGCTCGGCCCAGTGGGCCTCGGCCGCCTCGCGCATCGCCGCCAGGAAGTCGTCGCAGGTGGCGGCGGTGCCGTCGTGGCGGCGGACGTAGATCTGCATGCCCCGCTGGAACACCGTCTCACCGAGCAGGCTGTGCAGGGCACGGATCACCTCGGCGCCCTTTTCATAGATCGTGGTCGTATAGAAATTATCGATCGCCTCATAGGCATCCGGCTGCACCGGATGGGCCGTCGGCCCCCCATCTTCCCGGAACTGGGTGTTGCGCAGCAGGGCCACGTTCTCGATCCGGTTGAGGGCATGGCCGTGCTGATCAGCGCTGAAGCACTGGTCACGGAATACGGTGAGTCCCTCCTTGAGGGACAGCTGGAACCAGTCTCTGCAGGTGATGCGATTGCCGGTCCAGTTGTGGAAGTATTCATGGGCAATCACGCTCTCCACTCGTTCCAGCTCGTCGTCGGTCGCCGTCTCCTGATCGGCCAGCACCAGCTTGGAGTTGAAGATGTTGAGGCTCTTGTTCTCCATGGCGCCCATGTTGAAGTGGCGCACGGCGACGATGTTGTACTCGTCGAGGTCGTATTCCAGTCCATAGGCCTCCTCGTCCCAGCGCATCGCCCGCTGCAGCGAGGCCAGGGCATGGGCGGTGTAAGGCTCATCACCGGGTTCCACCCACAGGCGCAGCCGCACCGGACGGCCGCTGGCGGTGGTGAAGCTGCCGCGCACCTCCTCCAGCCGGCCGGCCACCAGGGCGAACAGATAGGAGGGTTTGGGGAAGGGATCGTCCCAGATGGCGTAATGGCGCTCCACTCCGTCCGGCCCGTCTGGCAGCGGGCCGCTCTCGAGGCAGTTGCCATTGCTCAGCAGCACCGGGAACCGTGCCTGATCGGCCTCGATCCGGACCCGGAAGCGGCTGAGCAGGTCGGGCCGGTCGGGGTGGAAGGTGATGCGGCGGAAGCCCTCGGCTTCGCACTGGGTGGTGACCATGCCGCCGCTGACGTACAGGCCCTCGAGGCTGCTGTTGGCCCAGGGGTCGATCACCACCGTGCTGGTGAGCACGAAGGGGCGCAGCGGCGGATCCAGCAGGCGGAGGCCCTCATCGCTTCGTGCGAAGGCGCTCGGTTCGAGCGGTTCTCCGTCGATCGCCAGCTCCAGCAGCTCCAGATCGACCCCTGCCAGATCCAGCGGGCCTGGTGCCTGACGCCCGTCCGCGCCTTCGGCGGCAGGATTCGGTTCGAATGCCAGGCGGGCCTCCACCCGGGCCTGGCGTTCCTGCAGACGCACCGTCAGGTCCGTGCGCTCCAGCAGATAGGGGGCCGGCCGGTAGTCGGCGAGGCGCACGGGAGCCATGCGGAGCGGAGGTGGGAGAACACCGGCATTGTGGCGTCCGGTGCTGGCGTGATCCTGACCTTGCCGGGGCCATCCACGGATGTTCGCCCGGGGCAGGTGTCAGACCCGTGCGGGGCCAGGTCGCGGAAGGCGACAGCGGCCCATGCCGCTGGATGCGAGGGCGGGGCTCAGCCGCGATCTGTGCCACGCGGCAGAGCGAGATGCTGGGCTGAGCGGGAAGCGTGTCGTGGATCCACAGGCCTGATGCCCCTTCGGCTGAGGGAGACAGCGGCCCTGCCGATCATTCGGGGCCTGGATCAACGGGCCACGCCGGCATGATCGCCACCCGTTTCCGCGGACCAACGCTCTGACAGCCTCGGCAACGAGGGCGCCCTTCAGGAGAGCCCGCTGCCCGGAGCGGTCAGCCGCGCGTGATGCTGGGCTGGCTGGCCAGAGCCTGCTTCACCTTGTCCCTGAGTTCGGCCGGCACCTGCTTCGGACAGATCTCGGTGGCACCGATCACGGCAGCATTGATCGAGCCCTTGCGCAAGTCCTCGAGTGTCAGAGGGGTGCTGCCGGAGGTGGGGATCAGGCC
The DNA here is from genome assembly GCF_015840715.1 of Synechococcus sp. CBW1004. Taxonomy (NCBI): domain Bacteria; kingdom Bacillati; phylum Cyanobacteriota; class Cyanophyceae; order Synechococcales; family Synechococcaceae; genus Synechococcus; species Synechococcus sp. CBW1004. The sequence continues at coordinate 49,256 of NZ_CP060397.1, forward strand.
CTGGTGAACGGCAAGGATCAGCTGGGCGATCGTTTCTCCGGCCACTCCTGCCGCCTGCTCAAAGTCTTCGCCGGCCGCAGAGGCGATGCAGGTGTTGACGGAGGCGATGCGGGCATAGAGGGCCAGTTGTTCGGAGCTGGCCGGACCCTGCTCAAAGACCGATGGCGCTGCCTGGGCCTGCAGGGTGCCGGGGACGTCGGCCCGGGCGGCTGCCGGCATCGCCAGCGGAGAAAGAACGCACAGGATCAGGCTGAGCATCCAGGCGATCACCCGGGAGGTGCGCAGCAGACACCGATGAGCTGGCATGAGGGACGGTTGCCGGGTGGTGAGCAGGGCCATAAAAGATGTCGGCAGCCCTACCTGCTCCCGCCGGACTGACCCTGGCCCTGCAGTGCCTTCTGAATCTGCGCCATCAGGTCGTCGATGGTCTTCTTGTCGGCGGCTGTGAACTTGTCGAAGCACATCTGTTTGATGCGCGGCACCACACCGAAGACAGTCCCGTTGGCAAGTTGGTTGGCTTCGAGTTTCTTGTTGTTATTCGCGCCCTGAATGATGCCGCCATGCACGAAATTCAGAGTGGAGACGATCATCTCCAGGCTGGCAGGCAGCGATTTGTCGAGGCCGACCTGTTTGGTGGCCAGAACGCAGATATTCACAGCTCCCATCTGGTTGTAGATATTGACGTCACGGTCGCTGGCGGGCCTGGTCGCCGGTGCCGCTCCCCCGGGTGCCGCTGCCTGGGCCCGAGCCGGCAGGGGCGCCATGGATCCGGAAGCGAGAACTGCCGCTGCCGTCAGGGCGAAGGGGCGGAGGCGAAGGTGAATCACCGGGTGGGGATCGACGTGAGGCCATTGTGCCACCGATGCGACGGCCGGGACCGCGTTCGTCGGTCCTGTTGGCTTCCGCTCAGGACGGTTCCTGCAGCGGCGCACCGGCCGCTTCGACACGGATCTCATGGTGGATCTCGGAGAGCTCCAGTTCGCCATCGCGCCAGGAGTAGATCGAGCGGGAGCGGAAGCGGTCCTGATCGACGAGGCGGATGTGCTCGAGGATGTCCCATTCCAGGTAGTGGGATTCGAAGATCATCTCGTGCTCATCCACCTGGCGGATCTGGCTCTTGGTGGGCGAGCCGCAGAGATAACCGCGGCTCCGTCGCAACTGATGGCCGCACAAATAGGCCTCCATCACCCCTTCGCGCACGTAGCGGGGCTTGCGGTCGAAGAAGTCGTACTCCTTCTCCGGCCACCAGGTGAAGCGGTAGGCGTCCTCGCCTTCGATCGGTTCGCTGAAGCTCTCCACCCGCAGGAACATGTCCACCCGCATCGGCTCCTCCTCGTCACGAAAGAAGTAGAGCCGGCGCGAGCGCCACAGGCCGAGGTTGCGCGAAAACCAGCGCCGCAGATTGCTGTCGAGCCGGATGCGAGTGGGGCTGGCGCTGGGCATGGTATCGGAGCTCTGGAACAGGGACACGCGCTGGTACACCCGGGGTCCCCGCTGATCGCTGCTTCTCAGCCTATGGCCGATCGGCAGCGCTGCTGAGGACTTCCAACTGTCTTAGCGAGTTCCGCCCGACACGGCTGCGGGGATGCCCGATCGCACGCCAACCCATAGCTTGGAGCGCAGGCGCCCGCTGCCCCTTGGCCACCGCTTGGGACTCCAGACCCCAGATGCCCTCGTCCGGTCGGAGCTCGGCGGACCCGGCCGGCGGCGCGGAGCCTGATCCGAGCCGTCAGACCCTGAAACTGTTGCTGGTGGCCACCCGTCAGCATCTGGCCAGCCCGGATGTTCGCAATCTCGTGAGCGCCCTGCAGGCGGAGGAGACGGGCTTCGAGATCAGCCTTGAAGTGGCGGATCCGGCCACCCATCCCGAGCTCCTGGAGCTGCACCGGCTGGTGGCCACGCCGGCCCTGGTGAAGCTGGAGCCCCCGCCGAAGCAGGTGTTCGCGGGCAACACGATGAGCCTGCAGCTGCGCACCTGGCTGCCCCGCTGGCAGCAGATGGAGATGGTCAGCAGCCTCGGGATGAACCTGCGTCCCGCTGAGCGGGACGGCAGCCGGACCCAGCGTGAGGTGCAGCTGGAGGATCAGCTGCTGGTGCTGCGCCAGGAGAACGAGACCCTGATCGAGCGGCTTGGTGTGCAGGAGCGCCTGCTTCGCATGGTGGCCCATGAACTGCGCACGCCGCTGACGGCGGCCAAGCTGGCGCTGCAGAGCCATACCCTCGGGCAGATTGACGAGAGCCGCTTCCGCGATGTGCTCAAGCGGCGCCTCGACGACATCGAGGAGCTGTCGCGCGACCTCCTGGAGGTGGGGACGACCCGTTGGGAAGCGCTGTTCAATCCCCAGCGACTGGCCCTGGGCCAGGTGGCGGCCGAGGCGATCCTGGAGCTCGAGAAGCTCTGGGTGGGGCGGGATCTTGAGCTGGTCACGGACATTCCGGCCGACCTGCCCGACGTCTACGCCGACCAGCGCCGCATGCGGCAGGTGCTGCTGAATCTGCTGGAGAACGCTCTCAAGTACACCCCCGAAGGCGGCCGGGTCAGCCTCACGCTTCTGCACCGCACCAGCCAGTGGGTGCAGATGAGCGTCTGCGACAGCGGACCCGGCATCCCGCCCGAGGAGCAGGAGCGCATCTTCCTCGACCGGGTGCGGCTCCCTCAGACCTCCGGAACCACCTCCGGCTTCGGTGTCGGTCTGGCTGTCTGCCGTCGCATCGCCGACGTGCATGGCGGCCGCATCTGGGTGGTCTCCGAGCCGGGTGAGGGGGCCTGTTTCCATCTCACTGTGCCGGTCTGGTCCGGCCAGAGCACGCCCCAGACGTTGCGACGGGGCCAGGGCGGCGACCCTTCTTGACGAAGGGCACCTCCGCCCCGTACGTTCCTTTCAACGCCGATCGCGAAAGCGACCCGGCCATCCGGAGCGGAAAGACAGCCCACCAAGGTTGACTCTCCAATCCTGCATTCCATTCCGGTTTCAGCAGGATCTGTTTTTCAAAACAGTACGGTTCCGGTCTCAACATTCAAAGCAATTATCCACCCGCGATCATTTGCTTTGATGATGTCAGCAGGCATCTGCTGCGGCCTCGCCCCCATCGTCTAGAGGCCTAGGACACCTCCCTTTCACGGAGGCGACAGGGGTTCGAATCCCCTTGGGGGTATTGATTCGTGATCCATCGAGATCACCACTGACTCATCAGCTTCTAGCGTGAGTCTCATTCTCTTTTTTTTGGCGGCTCAGGGTTCCTGCGGTGCTTCAGTCGACGCCAGCAGTGGCACGAATGGATTCTCATCCAGCCCGCCAATCACGTTGATTCGCGGCCTGATCTCGCCTGGGCGTTGAGGCACGCGGCCTGAACGGCTTTCGGTCGCTCCATCGCTGCGCACTCAGGCGGTGGCGCCTGTTGCGACGTCAGTCATCGATCGTGTCAGTGATCGTCTCTCCCGCCTTCAGCAGGGGGAATGTGCTGCTGATCACGGTGTCAGTGGTCGAGAGGCCGTCACCACTGTCCTCGGTCCCGACAACCACCACCCCTGCCATGGGGTTGGTGTCGGTACAGATGTTGGTTGGTCAGGGCCAGCGGCAGAAGAAGGACGACCACCGCCGACCGGGCGGCATCGCTTCAGGCGTGCGCAGCGCGGCGCTGCGCCTCCTGCTGGACGCCGCGCACGTTGTTGGCCAGGTCTTCCTGCAGGCGTTGCTCGATCAGACCGATCGGCATCCCCGGCTTGCCCTGGACGGTGAGGTCGTAAAGCAGCCAGCTGCTGGTGGCATCCGAACCCACCAACCACGTGCCCTGAAAGCAGCGGAAGTCGCCATCAAGCATGCGAAAGGCGAGGCGCCCCGAGGCTCTTTCCTCCTCCAGCTCCAGGGTGACACGGGCGCTGAAGCGCAGACCGCAGAACTGCTGGGTGCCCACCTGCTCCACGGCCACCCGGTTGGACCGTCGCCAGATCTGCCGGGAGCTGGCCAGGTTCGGGATGAAGCGGTGCAGGTTGTCGTAGTCGGTCAGCACGGCCCAGAGCCACTGGGAGTCGACCGCCAGGCGAAGCTGCACGGCCAGCCGGCGCATCCCCATGGGAAGGCGCTCCATGTCCTGCTGGATGCTGTCGAGTGTGCAGGTGGTATCGGGAAAGCTCAGGAACGGAGCGGAACGCGGATCGTCGAGATCTCGAGCTTGGGCGAGGGGCTGCGCCAGGACCATTCGGAAACGCGGGGGCTCTGGAGGAAGCTGATTGGGAGGAATCCATTCCGCTCGGGAACAGGCCCGTCGCAGGGGCAGAAGCCTGCGCTGCCTGGCGCCTGGCCGGTGTCGGGCCTGGCGTCTGTGCCGTCAAGTTAACCGGATCCGCCCAGCGGCCGCTGCCATGACCCTCGCCGTGGTGCCCGGGAACGGGTGGTCCCTATGATCGGCGCGCTTTTGAGGCCGTTTCCCCATGCGTGTATCCACCGGCAACGCCACCCTCTCCGACGGTCGCATGATCTCTGTGCTGGTGGAAGGATTCGGGGTGGGTCGCCAGCGCAGGGCCCAGCGCCGCCTCACCGTGCCGTTCACCCAACTGCAGTCTCTGATGCAGACGATCGCGCAGCAGGGTGGTCGGATTCTGGATGTCAGCAGTGGTGACTCGGTCGCTCCTGCACCCGCCGAAGCCGCCCCGGCCGCCGAGGCTCCCACCCCCAGTCCTGCCGCCCGCCCCGCCGTGAGTCACGCTGCTGTCCCGGTGAACCTCTACAAGCCGAAGGATCCCTTCATCGGCACCGTCACCGACAACTATTCCTTGCTCCAGGAGGGCGCGATCGGTCGCGTCAACCACATCACCTTCGATCTCTCCGGTGGCGACCCCCACCTGAGCTATGTCGAGGGTCAGAGCATCGGCATCATCCCCGACGGCACCGACGCCAACGGCAAGCCTCACAAGCTGCGCCTCTACTCGATCGCCAGCACCCGTCACGGCGACAACATGGCCGGCAACACCGTCTCCCTGTGCGTGCGCCAGCTGCAGTATGAGAAGGACGGCGAGACGATCAACGGCGTCTGCTCCACCTTCCTGTGTGACATCGAACCCGGTGCAAAGGTCAAGATCACCGGTCCGGTGGGTAAGGAGATGCTCCTGCCGGAAGACGAGGAGTCCAATGTGATCATGCTGGCCACCGGCACGGGCATCGCCCCGATGCGCACCTATCTGCGCCGCATGTTCGAGCCGGCGGAGCGCGAGAAGAATGGCTGGCATTTCAAGGGCAAGGCCTGGCTGATCATGGGTGTGCCCACCACGGCCAATCTCCTGTACGACGCCGATTTCGAGCACTATCAGAGCCAGTACCCCGATCAGTTCCGCTACACCAAGGCGATCAGCCGCGAGCAGCAGAACGCCAAGGGTGGTCGCATGTACATCCAGGATCGCGTGCTCGAGAACGCCGAAGAGATCTTCTCCTGGATCGAGAATCCCAAGACCCATGTCTACATGTGTGGCCTGCGTGGCATGGAGCCCGGCATCGACGAGGCGATGACCGCCGCCGCCGCCGCCAAGGGTCTCGACTGGGCCGAGCTGCGTCCCCAGCTCAAGAAGGCCGAGCGCTGGCACGTGGAGACCTACTGAGCGTCCGCTTCGTCTCCGAGCGGTTCGCACCGCTGTCGCTTCGCTTCCGGGCCCGCCACGGCGGGCCTTTTTATTGCCTGCCCCTCCCCCGCGGCGATGGCGGAACCCTCACATCGCCGCTCCGTCCCCAGGCGGGGGCAGCCAAGGGCGGTCATACCCGTTAAACCAGAGTCGATCGAGCCACAGCTCCCATGCCTTCCCTGCTCACCAATCCGCTGCGGGTCGGTCTGCGCCAGGAGCGGGTGATCACGCCCCAGTGCATCGTGATCTTCGGGGCCAGCGGTGACCTCACCCACCGCAAACTGGTGCCCGCCCTGTTCGAGCTCTATCGCCAGCGGCGCCTGCCCAGTGAGTTCGCGGTGCTGGGATGCGCCCGCCGGCCCTGGAGCGACGAGGAGTTCCGCCAGAAGATGGCCGAAGCTCTCGCCGATGAGATCCGCGAACACCCCAGCGCCTGGGACTCGTTCAGCCAGGGTCTCTTCTACGAGCCGGTGGACCTGCAGCAGAGCGACCACCTGGTGCGCCTGGCGGGACGGCTCGAGGCGATCGACCGGTTGCGGGCCACCCGCGGCAACCGCACCTTCTACCTGTCGGTGTCACCGGAGTTCTATGGCAGCGGCTGCCGCGCCCTGGCGGGGGCGGGCCTGCTGGCCGATCCGGAGCGGAGCCGGGTGGTGATCGAGAAGCCCTTCGGCCGTGACTACGGCAGTGCTCAGGCCCTCAACAAGGTGGTGCAGGCCTGTGCCAAGGAAAGCCAGGTGTTCCGCATCGACCACTACCTAGGCAAGGAGACGGTCCAGAACATCCTGGTGATGCGTTTCGCCAACACGATCTTCGAGCCGATCTGGAACCGCAACTACATCGCCAACGTCCAGATCACGGCCGCCGAGACGGTGGGCGTCGAGGAGCGGGCCGGGTACTACGAAACCTCCGGGGCTCTGCGCGACATGGTGCAGAACCACCTCACCCAGATCCTGGCCCTCACCGCCATGGAGCCCCCCGGCCGCTTCGACGCCGAGGCGATTCGCAATGAAAAGGCCAAGGTGCTGCAGGCCGCCCGCCTCGCCCGCGAGGACGAGCCCTGGAAGTGCTGCGTGCGCGGTCAGTACAGCCGTGGTGGTTCCGCCGCCAGCCCGCTGCCGGGCTACCGCGATGAGCCGGGGGTGAATCCCAACAGCACCACGGAGACCTACGTGGCGATGAAGCTGTTCATCAACAACTGGCGCTGGCAGGGGGTGCCCTTCTACCTGCGCACCGGCAAGCGCCTGCCCAAGCGGCTCTCCGAGGTCGTGCTCACCTTCCGGGAGGCGCCGGTGCACCTGTTCGACGCCGCCGGTGGTGCCCCCACCCCGAACCAGCTGATCCTGCGCATCCAGCCCGATGAGGGTGCCGAGATCCGGTTCGAGGTGAAGGCCCCCGGCTCCGGCATGCGCAGCCGGCCGGTGGACATGGCCTTCTCCTACGACGACTCCTTCGGTGAACCCTCCGATGAGGGCTATGTGCGACTGCTGGCCGACGCCATGCTGGGCGACCCCACCCTCTACACCCGCAGCGACGAAGTGGAGGCCGCCTGGCGCCTGTACACCCCGCTGCTGGAGCTGATCGAGGAGGCTCCCTGGCAGCTGCCGGTGCATCCCTACGAAGCCCGCACCTGGGGCCCCGCCGCCGCCGACAACCTCATGGCCGAGGACGGTCTGGTCTGGCGCCGCCCCTGAGTCCCCTCCCTCCGCTGACGATTCCCCCCGGTCCTCTCACCCTCGTCCACCATGCCTGCCCAGCTCACCCTTGCGGCCCCCCTGGACGTACCGCCTGCGGAGGTCAGCCCCTATCTCGAACGCCTCTGGAACCAGGAGCTGGAGGGCTCCACCGGAGCCGCCACCTTCACGTTGATCGTCTGGGAGCCCTCCTGGCTGGAGCAGCAGCTGGTGCGCCTCGGTCGGATCGATGGCCCGATCCGTGGCCTTGACCGTGATGATGCCCTCGAGGCGGCCCGCGAGGCGGTGCCGGAATGCGGTCTGCCGTTCAGTACCGCTCCGATGGATCCGCGCCTCACCTGGAAGCTCGGCGCCCTGGCCGGCGATCACACCGCCGAGGATCTGCGCGGTCAGTTCGTCGAGAGCGCCATCAGCGGTCACATGCCGCGGCGGCTGATCACCCTGGCGCCCACCCTCGATGCCTCTCTGGCGCTGGAGACGATGGTGGCGGCCTACTGCCCGCTGCCGCAGGAGCAGGGAGCCGGGGAAGCCTGCGGCGATGTGATCGTGCTCCGCGGTGGTATCGGGGCCCTGCAACAGGGGCTGCCCCTGCTGCAGCCCCTGGTGGGCAGCGATCTGCCCTGCTGGGTGTGGTGGAACAGCAGCCTCGATGAACCGGCCGAGATGCTGGAGGCGCTGGCACCGCCCCCCCGTCGCCTGGTGATCGATACGTCCCTGGGCAACCCGGCCCGCTGCCTGCAGGTGCTGGTGGACCACATCGACAGGGGGCAGGCCGTCAATGACCTCAACTGGCTGCGCCTGCGCAGCTGGCGCGAATCCCTGGCGATGGTGTTCGATCCCCCCTCCCGCCGGGATGCTCTGGCCCATGTGGTGCAGATGGACATCGACGTGGAGGGGGACCATCCGGTCAAGGGTCTGCTGCTGGCGGCCTGGCTCGCCGATCGCCTCGGCTGGCATCTGGTCGACAGCCAGGTGATCGAGGAGGGCGGCATCGCCGCCGAGTTCCAGCGCACGGACGGCGCCACGGTGCGGTTCCGGCTGATGCCTGTTCCGATGGGGCATCCCAAGGCGCACCCCGGTGCCATCGTCGGCCTTCGCCTGATCTGCCAGCCGCCCGAACGGGCGGCCCTGTGCGTGATCCTCTGCTCCGAGTCCGGCGGCTGCATGCGGCTGGAATCCGGCGGCATGGCCTCGATGCAGCTGGTGGAGGAGGTGGTGCCCCTGCCCGAGGAGAAGGAGGAGGTGGAGCTCGCCCGTCTGCTCGGCGGCGGCCACGACACCACCAATCCCCTGCTGGCGGCGGCGGCTCCCGTGGCCCTCGACCTGCTGCCCCAGCCTGCCGGCGCCGGTTGAGCCCTTGGCCTGTGTGATCGCCGCCCCCTGCAGCGGCAGCGGCAAGACTCTGCTCAGCCTCTGCCTGGCGGCCCTGGCCCGTCAGCGGGGCGCCAGCCTGCAACCCTTCAAGGTCGGACCGGACTACCTCGATCCCCAGCTGCTCTCAGAGGTGGCGGGCCGCAGCTGCCGCAATCTCGACACCCAGCTCTGCGGCGAGGAGTGGGTGCGCCGCTGCTTCCGCTGGCATGGCAGCCGCACCGAGCGGGTGCTGGTGGAGGGGGTGATGGGCCTGTTCGATGGAAGGGGGCCCACCAGCGAAGGCAGCACCGCTGAAGTGGCCGCTCTGCTCGAGCTTCCCGTTGTGCTGGTGGTGGAGGCCTCCCGCCAGGCGGGCTCGCTGGCGGCGCTGGTGCGTGGTTTCCGCGATCACGGCCCGCCGCAGGTGACCCTCGCGGGGGTGGTGCTCAACCGGGTGGGCAGTGAGCGCCACCGGGCCCTGCTGGCCGAGGCCCTCGCCGCCATCGACGTGCCGCTGCTGGGGGTGCTGCCCCACGATCCATCCCTCGCACTGCCATCCCGCCATCTCGGTCTGCTGCCGCCCGGCGAGCTGGAGGATCTGGTCGAGCGGCGCCGGCAGTGGGCCGATCTGGCCGCCCGCCATCTCGATCTGGAACGGCTCTGGCCGCTGCTGGAGTCTCCGGAACCCCCCCCTCCGGGAACGGTGGATCCGATTCACTGGGTGCTGGAGCGGGGCCGATCCGGGGACGGCGGGGATCCGGCTCTGTGGCTGCCTCTCCAGGCCCAGGCGGATCCATGCGGTGTCGCCCGCGCCGAGGGAGGGACCAGTGGGCTCCTGACCGCTTCCTGTTCCGGAGGACGGGAGGGCTCGTCGGCGGGTCGGCTGCCGTCCTCCCTGGCCGTGCCGCCGCCCGAACCTGACCCCTCCTGCCGGGTTCCGCTGCCGGTGGCGATCGCTAGCGATCAGGCCTTCCATTTCCGCTATCCCGAGGTCAGTGAGCTGCTGCTGGCGCTGGGCCTGCAGCCGCACCCCTGGAGTCCTCTGGCGGATGCGCCGCTGCCGGCCGGATGCCGTGCCGTGCTGCTCCCCGGCGGCTACCCCGAGCTCCATGCCGAGCAGCTGGCAGCCTCCCGGCGCAGCCTTGGCGCGCTGGCGGCGGCCGCGAGGGGGAGGGTGCCGGTTGTGGCGGAGTGTGGCGGCCTGCTGTTGCTGGGGCAACGCCTGCATGACCCCGACGATCGCCCCCACGCCATGGCCGGTGTGCTGCCGTTCTCGGCTCGGCGCGGCTCGCTCACCCTGGGGTATCGACAGGCCGAGGCGCACTGTGATGGCCTGCTGGTGCGCCGCGGCGAGCGACTGATCGGCCACGAGTTCCATCGCTGGCAGCTGCGGCCTGACCCGCCTGTCCCGACAGATGCGGCGGCGGTTCCGTGGGTCGAGCCGCGGCAGTCCCAGGCGCTTCAGGCGGATGGCGAGGGCGCTCGGCCACTCGCCAACAGGCTCATCCGTACGGATTGGACCGCTGCCCCGATGGCAACCGCGCCGGGGCTGTGGCAGCTTGAGGGCTGGGGTTGGCCGGGGAGACCGGAGGGATGGACGAACGCCGCGCTGCACGCGAGTTGGCTGCATCTCCACTGGGCTGGTTGCCCGGTGATCCCGCTGCGGCTGGCCGCCGCAGCCGCCAGCGCCGTGCCGCTGCCGACGAACGGCGATTTCTGCAGCCCCAGGACCCCCGCCCCACCCAGGGCAGGGAGCGCTGGCGGCTGATCGTGCGCGGCCAGGTGCAGGGGGTGGGCTATCGCGCCATCTGTCGCCGCCGCGCCGAGGAACTGCGGCTCAGTGGCTGGGTGCGCAATCTGCCCGATGGATCGGTGGAGGTGGAGGCCGAAGGTCAGACCCGGGATCTGGGGGAGCTGCTGCTCTGGTGCGAACGGGGGCCCCAGGGCTCCCAGGTGAGCGGCGTCAGCAGCACCCGGATCGCCCCCACTGGCTCCGACTGGTTCGAGATCCGCCGCTGAGCCCGGCTGCCCCCCTGGGCCTGGCGGTTCCGGGGCTGGTGATCCAGGCCTGCTGCCCGGGCCCGGATCGCCTCGTGTGTGGATCCGAACGGCATCGCGAGCCATCTGCGGAGCGGGCGCGGCGAGCGATGGTCGGGATGGCCCTCCCTCGATGGTGTCTGCGTTGATGGCAGGCGGCCACAATGGCCGCTGCTGCCGCCGGACTCCTGAACCTCGCCAGCCTTGCGGGTGAACTGCTGGGGTTTGCCCTGGCCATCTCCTTCAGCCCGCTTCACATCGCCCTGCTGCTGCTGCTGCTGCTCGGTCCCGATCCGCTGCGGCGGGGGGGATGGTTCGTGGCCGGCTGGCTCCTGGTGTCGCTGCTGGAGCTGACCCTGTTGCTGGCCCTTGGCCACGGCCTGCTGCTGACGATGGAGAAGGGCAGCGACCACCGCACCGGTCTTGATCTGCTGGCTGCCGGTGCCCTGATGGCCGTGGGGCTCAATGAGCTGCTCAGTCGTGGCGAGGAGGAGGCCGTGCCCGGCTGGGCTTCCAGGCTGGATCGCTTCTGCGCCAGGCCGCTGCTGCCGCTGCTGGCCCTCAGCGCCCTGATCCAGGTGATCAGTCCGGATGATGTCTTTCTGTATGCCAAGGCCGGCGGCAGTCTTCTGGCCGCCGGTTTCAACCGTCCCGAGGAGCTGGTGGCGGTGCTGCTGTTCAGCCTGGCGACGGGCCTGCTGCTGCTGGTGCCGCTGGGCGCTCTGCTGGTGGTCGGCCAGGAGCGGCTCCAGCCCTGGCTGGAACGCGGCAAGGCCTGGCTCTACGCGCGTGCGGACACCCTGGTGGGTCTGGTCAGCCTGGCTCTGGCGGTTTACCTGGGCGCCCAGGGGGTGCAGGGTCTGCGGTTGGCCTGATCACCCGTCCCTCGCCCTCAGGTCGGCCCCGGCTTCGATCCGGGACCATCCCGCTCCTGCAGCCAGTTGCGCCACAGCTCACCGGCGCCGGGATCGCTCCTTGGGCCCGGGTCGGTCGCCATCAGCGAGACGGACTGGCTGGCCCGGCTGACCGCCACATAGACCAGCTGGCGCCGCAGCACCGGGTCGCGGGGCCAGAACACATCCGCGTCGACGAAGACCTCGGCGAAGGTGCTGCCCTGGCTGCGGTGCACCGTCAGCACCGCGGCGGGTCCCAGCGAGGCAAAGGCGTCCCGCACCAGGAAGAACCGTCGCCAGAGGCTTCGGCCGCCCTGCTTGCCGGCGTCGCGGGCCCGCTGACGCAGCCGCTCCAGCACCGCCTCCAGCTGGTTCCTGGCCTCGCTGCCGAGGGGAGGCAGCAGGCGCAGCTCCAGCTGGCTCTCACCGCTGTCGACACGGGCGGAGAGGGTGTCGATCAGCGGCACCGCCAGACCCTCCAGATCCGCGGCCTGCACGCCGAAATCGAGCAGATCGCAGCGTTCGGGACGCACATCGATCACCTCCAGCTCTCGGTTGGAGCCGAGCACCATGTCCGGCTCCTCCCCCGTCTCGGCCCCCTGGCGGCAAGCCGGCGCCAGCACCGCTCCGCGTGTGATCAGTACCTCGCCCGGCAGCACCGGCAGCTGATCGGCCATGGAGCCGTGGAGGGCGCGTCGGGCGATCGGCACCAGCTGCTCCAGGGAGCGGTTGGTATAGCAGAGGATCCGGGTGCGATCGGGATCGCCGCTCTCGGCGCAGCGTCGCAGGGACTCCTGTGCCGCCTGCAGCCACTCCTGCCGCCCGAGTATCGCCACCCGCCCCTCCGGAGCCTCGATCGTCCCGAGGGCCGGCGGCCGGCTGCAGGGGAGGGCCTGCTCCCGGATGCCCTGGGCCAGGCGCAGCACCGGGCCCTGATGGCGCACCACGTGGGTCAGGTCGGCCCGGAAGGAGCGGCCGAGGCTGAACACCGGACTCTCAGCCTCCCCCACCGGCGGCAGCTGGGCAGGATCGCCCACGAACACCAGCCTGGTGCGAAAGGGATGGGCGCAGCGCAGGGTGATGTCCAGCAGGCTGCTGTCGACCATCGAGGCCTCATCCACCAGCACCAGGGCCAGATGTTCCAGCGAGCCGGCCGTCTGGCTCGTTTCCTCGCAGATCTCCCGATCCCCCTGGCGCTTCAGCTTGAGCCGGAGCAGCCTGTGGATGGTGGAGGGATACCAGGTGGGCCTGAGGCCGGCCTGCTGCAGGTGCTGATGCAGCACCCCCACCGCCTTGTGGGTGGGAGCCACCACGGTCCAGCAGAGCGCGCGGGCCTCGACGCGCTGGAGCAGCCGCGTCGACAGGAACGTCTTGCCGGTGCCGGCGTAACCGCTGAGCACGAACGGCACCCCGGCCTCGGGGGCCTCCAGCCAGGCGGCGAAGGTGTCTTCGGCTCTGCGCTGATCCGGGGTGAGAGCGGCTTCGGTCACGGCACGACCGCCTCGGTCCGCAGGGATCGCTCAGCCCAGGGGCGGCAGACCCCAGAGCTGGGCCAGCTGCAGGGGGGAGCCCACCAGAGCCAGCCCGGGCAGGGCGACCAGAGGGCCCATCAGAGAACCGATGAGCACCTCCAGACGGGTGTGGCCGAGGTTCTGCTTGAGGGGCTTCGCCGGGGTTTCACCGGCCACCAGCCCGCCGGCATCGCTCACCAGGCCATTGACGCGCTCGGCGGTCAGGCCGGCGGCCCGCCGCACCCCCGAGGCGTCGTAGAGCACCACGAAGCAGAGGGTCGCCGCCAGTGCGAACACACCGTCGGCAAAGCCCAGCTGCCAGCCCAGGCCGGCGGCGGTGCCCGTCATCAGCGCCGAGTGGCTCGACGGCATGCCGCCGGTCTCGACCAGCACCTTCGGATTCCAGCGGCGATGAACCACCAGCTCGATCAGCAGCTTGGAGAGCTGGGCCGCGCCGCAGGCCGCCAGTCCCCACCACAGCACGGCGTTGTCAAGCATGGCCAGCAAGGGCCGTGCGTCATGGAAGCCGCTCAGCAGGGCGGGGGACAGGGTCATCGATCGCGGCTGGTGATGAACTCGGCCAGAGCCAGCAGGGGTGCCGCTTTGCCGCCCGCACCGTAGGGCTCCAGCGCCGCCTTCGCTTCGGCCACCAGGGCTTCGGCCCGCCGCTTCGATTCCTCCAGCCCCAGCAGTTTGGGGTAGGTGGTCTTGTCGGCGGCGAGGTCCTTGCCCGCGGTCTTGCCGAGCACCTCGCTGCTGGCGGTGACATCGAGGATGTCATCGATGATCTGGAAGGCGAGGCCGATGCCGCGCGCGTAGGTGCGCAGGGCGTCCAGCAGTTCGGCCGAGGCGCCGCCGATCAGGGCGCCGCAGAGCACACAGGCCCGCAGCAGGGCGCCGGTCTTGTGCAGGTGGATGTACTCGAGAGTCTCGAGATCCACCTGCTTGCCCTCGCACTCCAGGTCGACGACCTGGCCGCCCACCAGGCCCGGGGCGCCCGAGGCCATGCTCAGTTCGCCCACCACCGCCAGCAGTCGTTCCGCCGGCACACCCGGGCTTCGCAGCGCCACCATCTCGAAGGCGCGGGTGAGCAGGGCATCACCGGCCAGGATGGCGTTGGCCTCGCCATACACCTTGTGGTTGGTGGGGCGGCCGCGGCGCAGGTCGTCGTTGTCCATCGCCGGCAGGTCGTCGTGGATCAACGACATGGTGTGGATCATCTCCAGCGCCACTGCCGTCGGTATCGCCAGCTCGCTGTCGCCACCTGCGAGTTCACAGGCCGCCAGGCAGAGGATCGGCCGAAGGCGCTTGCCACCGGCCAGCAGGGAGTAGCGCATCGCCTCCCGCAGGCTCTCAGGCCGCTCGGGACCGAGGGAGGCATCGAGCGCCGCCTCCACCCGGGCGCCGGCGTCGGTCAGATAGGTCTTGAAGTCGAAGCCTGCCGCCCCCCCCTGGGAGGTGCTGTCCATGCTCGTCACCGCCGCGGTCATGGGGGATGGGCCGTCGCGTTCGTCGCGCCGGATTCTCTCAGGCCATCCCATGGGGAGCCGCGCTGGCAGCGCGATCGTTCATGGCACCAGATCCCCCAGCCCGTGTTCGATGCCGTGGCGGCGGCACCAGGCCACCACCGTGTTCACCAGCAGCATCGCCACCGTCATCGGGCCGACGCCGCCGGGTACCGGCGAGATGGCCGCGGCGAGCGGCTCCACCTGCTCGAAGATCACATCGCCGCACAGGCCTCCCTCCGGCCGCCGGTGGATGCCCACATCCACCACCACGGCGCCTGGCCTGACGTGGTCGGCGCCGATCATCCGCGGCCGGCCGGCCGCCACCACGAGCACATCAGCCTGTCGGGTCAGATCGGCCAGATCCCTTGTGCGCGAATGGGCCACGCTCACGGTGGCATCGGCGGCCTGCAGCATCAGCGCCATCGGCTGGCCGACGAGGATGCTGCGGCCGACCACCACCGCCCGCCTGCCGGAGAGCTCGACCTGAGCGGCCTTGAGCAGGGCCATCACACCGGCGGGCGTGCAGCTGCGGGGACCTGCCTCCCCCTTGAGCAGCCGTCCGAGATTGAGCGTGTGCAGGCCGTCGGCGTCCTTCTCCGGATCGATCGCCCTCAGCAGGGGGCCCTCGTCTAGGCCGGCGGGCAGGGGCAGTTGCAGCAGGATGCCGTCGACGGCCGGATCGGCGTTGAGCCGCTCGATCGTGGCCTGCACCTCCGCCGCGGGGGTGTCGGCCGGCAGATGGGCGCCGAGGCTGCGGATGCCGACGCGCCCGCAGGCCTTCTCCTTGTTGGCCACGTAGACGCCGCTGGCGGGGTCATCGCCCACCCGCAGCACCGCCAGTCCCGGGGGCCGGCCGGCCTGGTCCAGGCCGGCGCGGATGGCGTCCGTCAGCCGTTGCTCGATGGCAGCGGCCAGGCTGCGACCGTCCAGAAGCGATGCCATCGGTGCGGCGAACTCGACCCACCAGCATGCCTGCGGGGCTGCAGGGCTAGCGTTTCGGTCCATGACGGGCTCAGCAGCCGAGGCGATGGCGCACGCGATGCGGCGACTGCGGTCTCTGTGGCGGGGCCTGCTGCGGCTCGAGCGCCCGCGCCAGGCGATCGTCTGCTGGCGCCCGGCCGGCATGGCGGCGATGCTGCTGGCCTGCCTGCTGGTCGCACTGCTGACCAGCTGGCCCTGGCTGGTGGAACCGAGTCTGCGGCCGGGGCTGCCGGCTCCGTTCACGGTGCGGGCTCCCCGCGACGCCACCGTGATGGACAGCGCGGCCCTCGAGCAGCGCCGCAGCCAGATGGTGCCGCGCACCACCGTGCAGGTGATCGATGAGCGTCTGACCAGGCAGCTGCAGGACCAGCTCGAGCGCCTGCTGGAGCAGGTGCGTCAGCAGCGCGTCGCCGATCAGACCAGGATCGATCCGCTCAACCTCACCGCTGCTGAGCGGCGCTGGTTGCGGGGGCTGGATCCGAACTCTCTGGCCTCCTGGGAGGACGGCGTGCGACGGGCCCAGAACCGCATGTTGCGCCAGGGGGTGGCCGGCACCCTGGCGGATGCGCAGCTGCTGGAGGCGGCCGGCCTCCAGCTCGAGGATCAGGCCCGGGAGGGGCGCCAGCTGGGGAGCCGTCTCGTTGTTCGCAGCCTCCAGGGCCGCAGCAACCTGCGCAGTGATCCGTTTCTGAGCCAGCAGCGGATTGAGGAGCTGCTCAGCCGCAACGGTCTGCCGACGATCACGGTGCGTCGCGGAGATCTGGTCGTCCGACAGGGCGAGAAGATCACGCCGCAGGCCTTCGATGTGCTGGACGCGTTCGGCCTGATCAACCGCCGGCCGCGGCCCCTGGCCTGGCTGGCCCATGTCAGTGAGGCCCTGGCCGTCTCCGGTGTGATGCTGCTAGTGATGCGGCGCTGGCGGGCGAGCCTCGAACCGCGTCAGGCTCTGCTGGCTCTGGCCACGCTGCTGGTGGTGCAGGCCTGCAAGCTCTGGCTGGGGCTGCTCGTCAGCCCCCTCGCCCTGCTGGTGCCCCCCACCCTGCTGCTGGCCCAGGGGCTGGGGACCGTCGCCGGGCTGGCCTGGCTTGCGGCCGCCAGCCTGCTGTGGCCCTTCCCCCTCAACGGCGTGCTGGAGTGTCGCCTGATCGTCGCCACCCTGGTGGCGGTGCTGGCGGCTGTGCTGGCCGGGCGTCAGCGCAACCGCGCCCAGCTGCTGCAGCTGGCGGTGCTGCTACCGCTCGGGGCGCTGGCGGCGCAGGCCGCCGTGCTGCAGCTGGCGGCCCTTCTGGGGCTGGCGGGCGGCTCCGAAGGGGAGCTCCCCAGCAATGCCGAGCTGATGAATGAGGCCTGGCTGGTGGCGAGCCTGCTGCTGGCGGGTCTGATCCTGGCGCCCCTGGTGGAGAGCTTCTTCGGGCTGCTGACCCGTGCGCGGCTGATGGAGCTGGCGGACCTGGAGCGGCCGCTGCTGCGGCGGCTGTCCACCGAGGCGCCTGGCACCTTCGAGCACACCCTGATGATCTGCGGCCTGGCGGAGGAGGGGGCCCGCGCCATCCATGCCGATGTGGATCTGATCCGCACCGGGGCGCTCTACCACGATGTGGGCAAGATGCATGGCCCGCAGTGGTTCATCGAGAACCAGGACGAACGCAGCGGCAATCCCCACGACCGGCTGGATGATCCCTTCGCCAGTGCTTCCATCCTTCAGGCCCATGTCGATGAGGGGCTGAAGCTGGCACGCCGCTATCGCCTGCCCCGCCCCCTGGCGGATTTCATCCCAGAACACCAGGGCACGCTGAAGATGGGCTACTTCCTGCACCGGGCCCGCGAGCTCGATCCCTCCGTTTCCGAAGAGCGGTTCCGCTACCGGGGACCGACGCCCCGCAGCCGCGAGACGGCGATCCTGATGCTGGCCGATGGCTGCGAGGCCGCCCTCCGTTCGCTGCCGCCGGATACCACCGAGGATCAGGCGCGCCAGATGGTGCGGCGCATCGTCGAGGCCCGTCAGGCCGACGGCCAGCTGGCGGGCAGCGGCATCAGCCGCGCCGAACTGGAGCTGGTGATCCGCGCCTTCGTGAGGGTGTGGAGACGCATGCGTCACCGCCGCATTCCCTATCCCATCCCGGCCCGCAAGGCCTTCAGTGCCTGATCCGATGACCCTCACCAGTTCCAGCTCAGGCATCAGCCCCAGCTCCGGCAGTAGCCCCGGGGCGACCGATCCCTGGCGGCAGGCCTGGTACCCGGTGGCTTACCTGAGCGACCTCGACCCGGATCGGCCCACCCCCTTCACCCTGCTCGGCGAGGACCTGGTGCTCTGGTTCGACCGCCAGGAGGCGCATTGGCGGGCGTTCACCGATGTGTGTCCGCACCGGCTGGTGCCCCTCTCCGATGGCCGCCTCAACGAGAAGGGCGAGCTGGAGTGCCCTTATCACGGCTGGAGTTTTTCAGGCGACGGTCGCTGCACGGCGATCCCCCAGGCCAGCGAGGGGCAGAGCTTCGGTGCCCGCAGCCGCTGCCGCGCCCATGCCACCGCCACGGCTCAGGGGCTGCTGTTCGTGTTCAGCGGTGATCCCGATCAGGCGGGGGCCACACCCCTGCCGTTGGTGCCCGTTCTCGATGAGGACGAGCGCGGCCGCTGGCGCGACGGCTGGTTCGTGCAGGACACCTTCCGCGATCTGCCGATGGATGCGCTGACCCTGCTCGAGAACGTGCTGGATGTGAGCCATGTGCCCTTCACCCATCACGCCACCGTGGGGCGCCGCGAGAACGCCGGGCCGGTGGAGCTTGAGCTCACCGGTTTCGGGCCGCAGGGTTTCACCGGCCTGTGGGCCGAGGGACCGCGGCAGGGAAAGCTCGGCAGCCAGAACACCACCTTCGCGGCTCCGTGCCTGATGTGGCATGACCTGACGGCGCCGTCCTTCGCCCGCATCCTGACCGTGGTCTACGCCACCCCGATCCGGCGGGGTGAGTGCCGTCTGTTCGCCCGCTTCCCGTTCCAGTTCCGCTCTCCCTGGCCGGCGCGCCTGCTGGCGCTGCGGCCCCAGTGGCTGCAGCACATCGGCAACCACACGGTGCTCGAGGACGACCAGCTGTTCCTGCACTGGCAGGAGCGGGTGCTGGAGCGCCGCGGCGGCAGCGCCGAGCTCAGCCGCAGCTGCCATCTGCCCACCGGCGCCGATCTCTATGTGCGCAGCCTGCACGACTGGGTGAACCGCCATGGCGGCGAACCGTTCCCCGGCCAGGCGCTGCCGCCGCGACTGGACCGGGAGGCGCTGATGGAGCGGGAGCAGGCCCACACCCGCCATTGCCGCAGCTGTTCCGGGGCGCTGCGACGCCTCCGGCTAGTGAGGCGGATCTGCGAGGCGGTGGTGGTGGCCGGTCTGGCCCTAGCGGCGGTGTTGCCGGCCGTGGGCGCCAGGCTGATCGCCCTGATGCTGGTGCTGGCGGCCGTGCTGCTCAGGGCCCGCTGCCTGGGTTGGATTGAAGGTCTGCGGCGGGGCAGTGGCCTGCCGCCCCGCAATCGCCGCTGAGCAGCGCTCACCAGCCCTGCCAGAGGCGGGTGCCTGGGCTGGCCAGGCTGGCGACGATCTTCCGCTGGAGCACCACCAGGGCCGGCACCAGGGTGATGGCGTTCGCCACGATCAGCGGGCCGTCTCCGGTGATCAGGCCGTAGAGACCCCACAGAGCGAGGCCGAGCGTGAGCAGCACGTACATCGGCAGCGAGATCCCGCGGGTGTCGCCGCTGCGCAGGGTCTTGATCGCCTGGGGAAAGAAGCTCAGGGTGGTGAGCGTCGCGGCGGTGTAACCGACCAGGGCGACCGGCAGGGGCTGGGCCATGGCGGCGGCGAGTGGGGCAGGCCACACTCTGACGCCGCAACCGTGCTGCGGTGCCCGATCGGCGGTGCCGGTCCCGGCGAGGATGGAATCCTGCCTCCCCGCCCCGATGACACTCAGCTTCGCCCAGCTCCAGGCCCAGCTGAAACCCGAGTGGGGCCGCGAGCACGACGGCAATGGAGTCGACTTCGACCTGCTGATGCTGCCGTCGCTCAGCGTCGATCCCGCTCAGATCGCCCTGATCACCGGTGCCCACAACTACGAGGAGCGTCAGCTGTTCTCGCTGATCCGGCTGCGCGATCCGGGCGTGCGCATCGTGTACGTCACCAGCAAGCTGCTGCCCGATCTGGTGGTGGACGCGGTGCTCGAGCTGCTGCCGGGGGTGCCCACCACCCATGCCCGCCGCCGCCTGCATCTGTTCGACGCCGACGACGCTTCGCCACGGCCGCTCACCGAGAAGCTGCTGGAGCGCCCGGCCCTGTTGACCCGCATCAAGGAGCTGCTGCGGCCCGGGCGCAGCTTCATCGCCTGCTATGTGGTCACCGAGCTGGAGAAGCGCCTCTCGGAGGTGCTGCAGGTGCCGCTGCTGGGCACTGATCCGGCCCTGTCCTGGTGGGGCAGCAAAGCCGGCAGCCGCGCCCTGTTCGCCCGCTGCGGTGTGCCCCATCCGCCCGGCAGCGCGCTGGTGCACAACCTCGACGACCTGGCGGAGGCGACGGCGGAGCTGTGGGAGGCACACCCGGATCTGGCGCGCTGTGTGGTGAAGCTGAACGAGGGGATCAGCGGCGAGGGCAACGCCCCGCTGGAGCTGGCGCCGCTGCAGCTGGCTGCGTTGAGTGCGGCGGAGCGGCGGCGGACGCTCCGGCAGGCGCTGGAGGCGATCCCCATGCCGCCGCCCCAGTGGCGTGACCTGGTGGTGCAGCAGGGGGCGCTGGTGGAGGCCTGGCTGGCCGGCGGCGAGGCCCTGTCCTCCCCGAGCGTGCAGGGCACGATCCACCCCGGTGGTGCGGTGGAGGTGCTCTCCACCCATGAGCAGATCCTGGGGGGTGCCAGCGGTCAGACCTATCTGGGTTGCCGGTTCCCCGCCGATGAGCCCTACCGGCGTGAGTTGATGCGCCACGGTCGCTCCGTGGGCGAGGCGCTGGCCAGCGAGGGCGCGCTCGAGCGCTATGCGGTCGACTTCATCGCCCGTCGCTTCGGTGACCGCTGGGACATCCAGGCGATCGAGGTAAACCTGCGCCAGGGCGGCACCACCCACCCCACCATGGCGCTGCGGGCGATCACCACCGGCCATCTCGATGCCGACAGCGGCCTGTTCCTTTCGCCCACCGGCCAGCCGCTGCATTACGTCGCCAGCGACAACATCGTCGATCCGCACCTGCGCGGCCTGCTGCCGGTCGATCTGGTCGACATCGTCGCCGAGGCCGGCCTGCACTACGACCCGGCCCGGCTGCGCGGCAGCGTGTTCCATCTGCTGGGCTGCCTGTCGGAGTTCGGCAAGCTCGGCATGACCTCCCTGGGCAGCAGCGCCGCCATGGCCCAGACGGTGTTCGACGAGACCCGAGAGGCACTGCTGGAGGCCGGGGCGGCCCGCTCGCTGGTGCAGGGCTGAGGGCCCCTGGAACGGCGGCGACCTCCACACCCCGGGATGGCTCCGATGAGGAGCGAGACGGGTGGCGCGTCGCGCTCCCCTGGCGTGCGGCAGTCTTCCAGTGCCGGTTCAGCGGGCTCATCGACGTGCTCTCCTTGCTGGTCAGCTCGGCAGCGGACCGGCAGGATCGGCTCAGCAATGCCGAAACGTGCCATGGGCGCACCGCCGCCGGAAGGTTCCTCCCCGTGGCAACAGGATGCTCAGGTCGCTGGCCCTCCCGCAGGCCTGCAGCGGGATCTGGGGACGGGGATCGCTCAGGAGTCCCGCATGCCGGCGCACCGGAGAACACCCCCTGGCCCGGAGCGGAGGACACCCTGGCTCTGGCTGCCTGTGGCCCTCTCCACCACGTTGCTGGTGCTGTTCGCCGTGGTGGTGAACCGCCAGCAGGCCCAGGCGCAGCGGATCGGAGAGCTGTCCAACCGGGTGAGGGCGCTCGAACAGAGCCGTGCCCTGGAGCGCACCGCCGTGCTGGAGCAGCAGCTGCGCGCGATGCTGTCGCGCCTGCAGACAATGGAGAAGGGCGGGCTGGAGCTGATGAGCAAAGAGCGTGATCAGCAGCAGGTGATCGAACGGCTGCAGAGCGAACTGGAGCAGGTGCGCAACGCCCTGCTCACCCAAGGCGGCAGCGCGGCCGATGGCCTGCTGCTGCCGTCTCCCGCCAGCGGCGGCCGGCGGCCAGCGCACTCCCTTCCGGCCAGCCCTTGAGCCCTCGTCGTCCGCACACCACTGTCCCGCCGCAGCGGCCCCTCGCCGCTCTTGCCCTCGCAGCTCTGGCATTGGCCCTCCCGACGGCGCTGGCTGCGGCCTGGGGTGGAGGCCGTGCGCTGGCCCAGGGATCGGCGGCGATCCAGCGCTGCCCTGATCCGGGGCTGCCGGATCCCGATCCCGACCACTTCAGCCTGGTCGCGCCCCCCTACCTGCAGCCCGGCAACCAGGCCTGCGCCCCCTGCGACGCGCCCGCCAACGCGGCATCGCCCGCCTGCACCGTGTTCCGGGAGCTGCGACGCTGCCGCGACGGGCAACTCTGCCGCCAGTCCGCGGGACCCTTCTGGATGCTGCCTCAGCGGCGGCTGGGCGTGGTGGCGGTGCTGGACCGCCGGGGCGGCCCTGACAGCTGCCATCTGGTGCTGTTCGCATCCGAGACGACCATCGGCGTGGAGGACCGCTCCCGCCGCGATCAGCGCCCCTACTGGAATCTGGCGATCGACATGGTGCGGCGACTGCGCCAGCCGAGCCTGGGGGAGCGCGAGTGGCTGCTGGGGATCAATCCGATGGACCATCGCAGCCAGCACCAGCTGCACCTGCATGGCGGTCGGATCAGCCCGACGCTGCGGGCGGCACTGATCCAGGCCGGCCAGGACTCACGCTTCCGCTCACTGATGATCCTTTCGCCGATGGCCCCGGGGAACAGCCCCAGCACCACCGGTTCCGCGTCCGCTGGATTGCCGATGCCCAGCCCGGGTCTGGGAATGCCGGCCAGGACCTGAGCCAGCGCAGTCCCTTCGCCCTGGTGAGCCTCGATGCAGGGGAGGAGGCGATGCCCCGGGCGGCGATCCTCCTCAGCCGTGCCGCCGGGGGGGCCGGCTACCACCTGCTCTACAGCCTCGATGGGATCAGCGCCGAGGGCCTGATCGACTTCCGCGGGGCCTGCCAGCTGCGCGATCCCGGCTCTGCCGGCAGCTGACTGACAGACGCCTGGAAAGGCTGATTCACCCCTTCACCGCATCACCGCTGGCACTGGGCAGGATATAACGCTGCAGCAGCACGAACAGCAGCAGTACCGGCACGATCGAGACCACCGAACCTGCTGCCACCAGGCGCCAGTCGAGTGAGAAGCTGCTGGACAGCTGCTGCAATCCCAGCGGCAGGGTGAACAGATTGGGGTCGTCAAGAATGATCAGGGGCCAGAGGAAATCGCTCCAGGTGCCGATGAACACGAACATCGCCAGCGTGATCAGATCGGCACGGGCGGCTGGGATCAGCACGTTCCACCATTCGCCCAGTGGCGTGCAGCCATCGATGCGGGCCGCCTCCTCCAGCTCCACCGGTACCCCCAGGAAGCTCTGCCGCAGCAGGAAGATCCCGAAGGCGGTGGCCGCCTGGGGCAGGATCAGAGCCCAGAGGGTGTTGCGCAGGCCGATCTGCACCATCAGCAGATAGAGCGGGATCATCACCACCTGAAACGGAATCAGGATCGTGGCCACCACCAGCGCCAGCACCAGCCCGCGACCGGCGAAGCGCAGCCTGGCCAGCGGATAGGCGGCCAGCGAGCAGAAGAGCAGGTTGGCCACCACCGCCAGGGCGCTGACGATGGTGCTGTTGAGCAGGTAGGTGGCCATCGGCTGCTCGGCGAACAGCTTGCGGTAGGCCTCCAGGCTGGGGGCGGCGGGCAGCAGGGCCGGCGGGCTGGTGAAGATGTTCTCGGTGGGGCCCTTCAGCGAGGTGCTCAGCAGCCACAGCAGCGGCAGCAGCAGCAGCAGAGCCAGCAGCAGCAGCACCGCCAGCTGCACGGCCACGGCGAGCGGGGATCGGGGCGCGGCACTGCCTGTCGAGGCCATGGGAGTGGGTTCGATCGACGGACGCCGCCAGCATGGGGCATCGCTGCAGATCCATGCTCAGTCCCTCCCGCGGCCCTGAACGGCTGGTGCGCGCCGGTCAGTGGGCGATCGCCGTGCTGTTCGCCTGGTTCCTGATCCAGGTGGGGGCCAGCCTGATCGCGGATCTGCCGCTGCTCAGCCGCGCCCCTCAGGCCGCGCAGTTTCGCCCCGTGGTGGCGCTGCAGGCGGTGCAGAACCGTCTCGAACCGCTGCAGGAACAGGTGCGGCGCCTGCAGGAGCAGCTGGAGGCCCTGAATCGCCGCCGGGAGGTGGTTCAGGAGACGTTGCGGCGAGAGCGCCAGAGCTTCGAGACCTGGCGGGCCACCCGGGCCGCCACCGCCCAGAGCGATCAGAACCCCGAGGTGCTGCAGCGGGCCCGTCAGCTCGATGCCCGGCTGGAGCAGGATCGTCTGCTGGCCGAGGACCAGCGACAGCTCGAACAGCGCCAGCAGCAGCTCCAGGGTCGCCTGGCGCCCTTGCGGCGCCAGCAGGCGGAGTTGGAACGTCGCGGTGAGCAGGCCTATGCGCGGGCCCTCCGCCGCCATGAATGGATCGCCTTCCTGATCCGGCTGGGATTCGTGCTGCCTGTGCTGGCTCTGGCGTTGCATCTGTTCCGCCGTCGGCGTGGCGGCGAGCAGTGGCCATTCGTCTGGGGGTTCCTGCTGTTCAGCCTCTACGCCTTCTTCGTGGAGCTGGTGCCCTACCTGCCCAGCTTCGGGGCCTACATCCGCTACGGCATCGGGGCGCTGCTCACCTACCTGGGCGGGCGGGCGTTGATGCGCTGGCTGCGGGCCTACCTGCGCCGCAAGCAGTCCGAACAGCAGGCTCCCCAGCAGGACCGGCTGCAGCAGATCCGTTACGAGAGGGCCTTGCAGACCCTGGCTCGCCGCCAGTGCCCCAGCTGCGAGCGTTTCCTGTGCAGCGGCGAGGCTCCCATGCCGGACTTCTGCATGCACTGCGGCCTGCGCATCCAGACCCACTGCCGCGTCTGCGACCACCATCAACCGGTCTTCTACCCGTACTGCTCCGCCTGTGGCGCCGCGTCGGAGCTGCACACCAGTCAGCCCGACGCTGCCGCCGGGGAAGACGCTCCCTCCGCCGCCCTCGGCTGACCCCGGTCGCCATCGTCTGCAGGTCTGAGGGGGGCTGTGTGACCGCTGCAGCACCTGGACTTCACCGCGACGCCCGGCAGCTGCGGCTCAGACCGGCGCGTTCCAGCGCAGCAGCACGGCCTGCTCACGTTCGCGTCCCAGAACGCTCAGCGTGCCGGTGGACAGGCTGAGCAGGGCTCCGCCACCCGGCCCCAGCCCCAGCCAGGTGCCGGCGAGGGCGCGCAGGATGTGGCCGTGGGCGAACAGGGCCAGCCGACCGTGCCCACCGATCAGGCCCTGGCAATGGTTGAGCAGCCGCTGGCAGCGCTGCCCCACCTGTTCCAGGGATTCACCGCCGGGGCAGGGGTGGCTGAACACCGTCCAGCCCGGGACGCTGCGGCGGATCTCGGCGGTGGTGATGCCCTCATAGTCGCCGTAATCCCACTCGCGCAGGTCATCCACGATCCGGGCGTCCTTCCCCAGGCCGGCCAGCTCACAGGTGCGCCGGGCTCTCTGCAGCGGACTGGTGAGCACCGCGTCGAAGGCCATGCCGGCCAGTGCCGGCGCCAGACGGCGGGCCTCCTCCTCACCCTCCGGCAGCAGGGGCCGATCGGTGCGGCCGGTGTGGCGGCCGTTGCGGGCCCAGTCGGTGGCGCTGTGGCGCAGCAGCCACAGCTCGGGGGAAGGGGAGGGCATCGGCCTCAGTTGTACTCGCCGGGGATGTCGTTCTTGCGCACGGTGACGCGGTCGAACTTCTGACCGGACACACGCAGGAGTTCATCGCCGGAGAACTCGAAGCCCAGCTTCAGCGCGATCTGAGCGACGTCGTCGGCGGTGGCGGCGGCCAGCACCTGCTGCTTCAGGCCCGCATCGGCCTGCATGCGCGCCAGGAAGGCTTTCAGTTGGTCGAGCGACATCGGCAGGCCGGCAGGAGTATCCACTCTCCCCGAGCCGCGGCGCCCCTGTCAGCCCCGGGCGTGGGGAGTGGCGGGGCGTTTCAACGCGCCGTCAGATCCGGGGGATCAGGCGGCGCAGCAGGGCGAGGAACAGCTCCAGCGAGGCCAGGGCCATCACGACGCACAGGAGATTGACGACCCAGCCCAGCAGATAGAGGAGTGGCGCCGCAGGGCCCGGGCCACCGCCCTGCAGGGCGGCGAACAGATGATCGAGGGCGCCGTCGAGGACCGAGAACAGGGAGGCAACGAACATCGCCAGCGAGCTCTGCATGGCGATCGCGGCCTCGGCTGCCTCAGGGCCCGTGACAAGGAATCGGGCCAGGCTCAGCTGGAAGCTGGCCACCAGGAACAGCACCGCGAAGACCGTGATCTGGGTCAGCTGCCTCTGCGCCGCCACCTCGCGAGCCTCCAGCAGCAGATAGCCCAGTGCCACAGCCCAGATGAGCAGTCGCAGGATCGGCTCGCTCCAGTGGAGCAGCCGCCGCAGCGTATGGCTCATCGCTCACACCCTTGGCATCTCGGCCAGCGGCAGCGGCGTCTTCTGCGGATGCAGCGGTGATCGCTGGCTGCCGGCCACCAGGCGGTTGAGGGCATTGACGAACGCCTGGGCCGCAGCCACGACGATGTCGGTGTCGGCGGCGTGGCCGGAGTAGAGCACACCGCCGGCGCGCAGACGGATCGTCACCTCGCCCATGGCATCGATGCCCTCGGTGACCGACTTGATGCTGAACTCGATCAGTTCATTGGGCACTCCCGCCAGGCGGTTGAGGGCCTGGCAGACGGCATCCACGGGCCCCGTGCCGATCGCTGCCTCGGTGAGTTCGACGCCGTCGGTGGTTTCGAGGCTGACCGTGGCGGTGGGCTGCAGGCCGGTGCCGCAGCTCACCTGAACCCGCTTGAGCACGAAGCGGGCTTCGGATTGCTGCTGCACCTGCTCACTGACGATCGCCTCGAGGTCGCGGTCGCTGATCTCGCGTTTGCGGTCGGCCAGCTCCTTGAAGCGGGCGAAGGCGTCGTTGAGATCGTCACCCTCGAGGTTGTAGCCGAGCTCCTCGAGGCGGGCGCGGAAGGCGCTGCGGCCGGAGAGCTTGCCCAGGGAGATGCGGTTGTCGGCCAGGCCGACGGTGCGGGCATCGATGATCTCGTAGGTGAGCCGGTTCTTGAGCACGCCGTCCTGGTGGATGCCGCTCTCGTGGGCGAAGGCGTTGGCGCCGACGATCGCCTTGTTGGGCTGCACCGCCATGCCGGTGAGGTTGCTCACCAGCCGTGAGGTCTTGGTGATCTCCTCGGTGCGCACGCCGGTGAGCGGTTCGCTGCTCTCGACCGGCCGGCCCAGGAAGGGATTGAAGTAGCTGCGGCGCACATGCAGCGCCATCACCAGCTCCTCGAGCGAGGCGTTGCCGGCCCGCTCGCCGATGCCGTTGATCGTGCACTCCAGCTGACGGGCGCCGTTCTTGACGGCCTCGAGGAAGTTGGCGACGGCCAGACCGAGGTCGTTGTGACCGTGCACCGAGATCACCGCTTGATCGATGTTGGGGACGGCCTTGTCGATGCCGGCGATCAGGGCGCCGAACTCCGCCGGGGTGGCGTAGCCCACCGTGTCGGGGATGTTGATCGTGGTGGCGCCGGCCTCGATGGCGGCCTCGATCACCTGATGCATGAACTCGGGATCGCTGCGGCCGGCGTCCTCGCAGGAGAACTCGACGTCGTCGACGAGCGAGCGCGCGTAGGCGACCATCTCGCGGGTGATCGTGAGCACCTCGGCGCGGCTCTTGCGCAGCTTGTGCTCGAGGTGGATGTCGCTGGTGGCGATGAAGGTGTGGATGCGCCTGCGGGCGGCCGGGGCGACGGCCTCGGCGCAGGCCTTGATGTCACCGGCGGCGGCCCTGGCCAGGCCGCAGATCACCGGCCCGTCGGGTGTGCCCACGGCGTGGGCGATGCGCTGCACGGCATTGAAGTCGCCGGTGCTGGCGAAGGGGAAGCCGGCCTCGATGATGTCGACCCCGAGGCGCGCCAGCTGCTGGGCGATCGCCAGCTTCTCCTCCAGGTTGAGGCTGGCGCCCGGGGACTGCTCCCCGTCGCGGAGGGTGGTGTCGAAGATGAGAACCCGTCCGGGATCGCGCGCCATGGCTGAAATGGCCGCCTGGGGCTGCCCTGGCCGGCCGGAGGGCCGCTGACTGCACGGGGCAGGGCGGATCCGGAGGAGGGCGCTAAGCGGATTGAGTATGAGTTAGACGGCATTCTAAGGCCAGGCTGGCGGGCTGCCCCCTGCCCCCCGAGCCCGGGGACCTGCCGCCCGAGGCCGTGGGGGAGGTGCAGCGGCTGAACGCGTTGGTGCTGAACGGCTTGCGCGGATCGCCTGGGGCCCTTCCAGGGGCTCTGTGACCGGCTCCTAGAGTGCCGCGACTGTGGGTTCGCCATGGCCGACGGCGATCTGGCCCTTGTGCTCCACGCCCACCTGCCCTATGTGCGGTCGGGCGAGGCGGGATCCCTGGAGGAGGACTGGTACTTCCAGGCGCTTCAGGAGTGCTATCTGCCCCTGCTGGAGATGCTGGAGGCGGCCGCCGCTGACCCCACCCAGGAGCCGCGGCTGACGATGGGGGTCTCCCCCACCCTGCTGTCGCTGCTGTGTGACGCGGAGCTCAACGCCCGCTTCGTGCCGTGGCTGCAGCTGCGCCTGCAGCTGCTTCAGGGGGCCCCCACGCCCCTGGAGGCCGCCGCCCGCGATCTCTCCGGTCGGCTGGAGGCTGCCCGCGATCAGTTCCTCGCCTGTGACGGGGATGTGCTGCCCCGCCTGCGGGCCCTGCAGCGCCTGGGGGTGCTCGACCTGATCACCTGCGGCGCCACCCACGGCTACCTGCCCCTGCTGCGTGATGCGCCCGAGGCGGTGCGGGCCCAGCTGCTCACCGCCGTCCGCGAGCATCAGCGTCTGCTGGGCGAGCGGCCGCTGGGGATCTGGCTGCCGGAGTGCGCCTACTACGAAGGGCTCGATCAGCACCTGGCCGCCTGCGGCCTTCGCTACACGCTCCTCGACGGCCATGGGTTGCTGCATGCCCTGCCCCGTCCCCGCTACGGGGTCTACGCCCCGATCTGCTCTCCTGCCGGGGTGGCCTTCTTCGCCCGTGACAGCGAATCCACCCTGCCGGTCTGGAGCGCCAGCCAGGGCTACCCCGGTGACGGCGCCTACCGGGAATTCCACCGCGACCTGGGCTGGGATCTCAGCGACGCGCAGCTGGCCGCGCTCGGCATCGGCAGTCGCCGGCCCCTGGGCCTGAAGCTGCATCGGGTCACCTCTCAGGGCTGCCCCCTCGATACCAAACAGCCCTACGACCCCGCCGCGGCGGCGCAGCGCCTGGAGGAGCACGCCACCGCCTACCTGCGCGGCCGCTCCCGCCAGCTGCAGGCCCTCGCCCGCGCCATCGATCGCCCGCCGCTGCTGGTGGCCCCCTTCGACGCCGAGCTGTTCGGCCACTGGTGGTTCGAGGGCCCCCGCTTCCTGGGTGCCCTGTTCCGTCAGGCGGCCGACTCCGGGGTGCGCTTCACCCACCTGCGCCAGGTGCTCAGCGCCGGCCAGGCCCTGCAGGTGTGCCAGCCGTCTCCCTCCAGCTGGGGCCAGGGCGGCTACCACAACTACTGGCTCAACGAGAGCAATTCCTGGGTGGTGGCCGAGTGGCAGCGGGCCTCGCGCGCCATGGTCCGCCGCGTCAACCGGGGGGTGGGCAGCGCCAGCCAGCGGGAGCTGCTCACCCAGGCGGGCCGCGAACTGCTGCTCGCCCAGAGCTCCGATTGGAGCTTCATCCTGCGGGCCGGCACCACCACCGAGCTGGCGCGCGAGCGCATCCATCGCCATCTCGAGCGCTTCTGGCGCCTGATGGATGCAATCGACCGCGGCACGGAGCTGCCCGAGGGCTGGCTGGAGGCGCTGCAGCACGAGGATGGCCTCTTTCCGCTGCTCAACGCCGCCGACTGGGCGACGCCGCCACTGCGGGCCACGCCAGGCCATCCGCCCAAGCCGCGGGGTTGAGCCTCATCGCCGGCTGAGACTCCAGCAGCGGCTCCGGCGGGGTTCTGCGGCGGGTCTGTCCTCCACCTGCCCGGTTCGGTCCGCCCACCGCCAGCGTGGCCCATGGCTCGGCGTCATCCACGCCCAGCGTCTGGCCTGGAGGCCTTGCCACAGCAGCCCCCGCCAGCGGCGTCCCTGTCGGGCCTGTGGGTTGGCTCCGGGGCTTCAGCACCGCCACTGCCGCAACGTCTCCGTCGTCAGATCAGCCGGGGATCTGCACCACGAGGCTCTGGCGGTTGTTCGCCTGGCGGCAGGCCTCCTCCAGGATGCGCCGCTCAGGATCGACGATCACCTCCAGCCGGTGGCGGCCGGGTGCCAGGTTCAGGGGCATGCGCACCTGCTCCCCTTCGCCCGCCCCCAGCCAGGGGAGGTGCAGGTAGCGGTGATCGCTCCAGCGATCTTCGATCACCACCGCCACGCCCACGTCGCTGGCATCGAGGTTGCCTTCGTTCAGCACCGAGAACCGCAGCTCCCCCGCTTCGAAGCTCAGCTCCCGGATGGCCAGATCGGAGGCCATGGCATGGATCGTCTGCAGCGGGTAGAGCACCAGCCGCTCCAGCTCCTGCAGCCGGCTGCCCGGGTGTTCATGGTGCAGGTGGCCGCCGTGGCGCAGATCGGTGCTGCAGCCGTGCAGGTGCAGGTGGGCGCCGGTCGCCGGCACCGTCACCCGCCCCAGCTCCGGCTGGGTGTCGTAGAAGCCGCAGCCGTCCCAGTGCAGGCTGCGGCCCAGCCAGCGCACCGGATCGCCGGGGGTGGCGGGATCCTCCGCACTGAGGCGGAAGTGGGGCAGCCGCTCGTAGATCGTCGCGCCCACGCCCGCCTCGCCGCCCGCCAGCGCCTGCAGCCGCGCCAGGCCATCGTTGCGCCGCAGCTGGCCCATGCAGAGCTTGGAGGCCACCGTGATCACCAGCGACTCCCAGAGGCTGAGGAGCCGCAGCCCGTACAGCGGTGCCCGCTCCAGGCTGCCGGCGGCGGTCATCGCGGCGATCGCCCCGCCGATCGTCTCCTGCAGGGGCCTGCCCCCGGCGCCGCTCAGCAGCTCCGCCGGCACCGGCCGCCGCAGGGACGTGGCGTCATCGCTGAAGCAGACGTAGGGGAAGTGGCTGAGCCCGGAGCCGCCGGTCAGCCGGCGGATGCTGCCATCGGAGGGTTCGCTCTTGTAGATGCTGCTGCCGCCGTCGGGCCCGGTCTGCAGAAAGGTGAGTTCGCCGTTGTCCCAGCCGCTGGTGGTGCCGAGGCCGAGCACATCGCCCCGCAGCGGGATCCGCTCCAGGGGCAGGTGCTCCTGCACGTCCCCGTGCACCAGATCGGTGACCGTGTTGGCGATGTGAAGACGGACCATCGGGAGCGGGCGACGGGGTGTGGTTCGAAGCCTCTCGCTAGCAGCGGCCGGCGCCGATGCAACGATCGACGCCTGTCCTGTCGCGAAGGTCGGCCCAATCCCGCTCCGGGGTTGACCCCACGTGCCACCGCGCCATGGCTCCCGCGCAGGGCTCCGCTCAGAGGATCTGCTCCAGGAACCTGCGGGTGCGCCCGTGGCTGGGGTTGGTGAAGAACGTCTCCGGCGGGGCTTCCTCCACCACCAGGCCCTCGTCCATCAGCACGACCCGATGGGCCACCTGCCGGGCGAACCGCACCTCGTGGGTGACGACCACCATCGTGATGTCGTCGTCGGCCAGATCCTGCATCACCTCCAGCACCTCGCGCACCATCTCCGGATCCAGGGCGCTGGTGGGCTCATCGAACAGCAGGATGCGCGGCTCCATGCACAGGGCGCGGGCGATCGCCACCCGCTGTTGCTGGCCGCCGGAGAGCTGACCGGGATACTTGTGCGCCTGCTCGGCGATGCCCACCCGCTCGAGCAGGGCCTGGGCCTGGCTCTCGACCTCAGCCCTGGGGCGACGTCGCACCAGCACCGGCGCGAGGGTGAGGTTCTCCAGCACGCTCAGGTGCGGGAACAGGTTGAACTGCTGGAACACCATCCCCACCTCCCGGCGGATGGCGTCGATGCGGCGCAGATCGTTCGACAGGACGATGCCATCCACCGTGATGCTGCCCTTCTGGAACTCCTCGAGGGCATTGAAGGTGCGCAGGAAGGTGCTCTTGCCCGATCCGGAGGGGCCCATGATCACCACAACCTCGCCGCGGCTGACCCTCAGGTCGCAGCCGCGCAGGGCGTGGTAGCCGTTGGGGTACCACTTCTGGACGCCGCTGGCCTCGATCATCAGGCTGGCGGGCTGATCGGCTGGGCTTTGCATCAGGCTGTTGTGTTGGGGTTGAGGCGACGTTCCAGCGCGCGGCTGCCGAGACCGAGGGCGGCGCAGCAGCACCAGAACAGAACGGCAAGCGTCAGGTAGACCTCGGCGTTGCGGCCGAGGAAGGCCGGGTTGGCCATCACGGTGCGGGCGGTGCCCAGCAGCTCGAGCAGTCCGATCAGGGACAGCAGTGTGGTGTCCTGCAGCAGGGCGATGAACTGGCCCACCATCGCCGGCATCGCCGTGCGGATGGCCTGGGGCAGCACGATGCTCGTCATGGCCTGGGGCGTGGACAGCCCGAGCGAGCGAGCGGCCTCCAGCTGGCCCCGGGGAACCGCCGCCAGGCCGGCACGGACGGCTTCGGCCAGGTAGGCCGCCGCGAACAGGGTGAGCACCAGGGCGGCACGCCAAACCCGTTCAGGCGCAACTCCACCGGGCAGCAGGAATCCCAGGATGTTCTGCCCCAGGAACAGCAGGGTGATCAGCGGGGCGCCGCGGATGAACTCGATGTAGACCACCGAGCTCCAGCGCAGCAGCGGCAGATCGCTGCCGCGGCCAAGCGCCAGTAGCACCCCGAGCGGAAAGCAGAGCAGGATCGCCAGGCTGGCCTGCACCAGGGTGAGCAGCAGGCCGCCCCACTCGCCTGGGGGCACCTGGATCAGTCCGAGCCCCCCGCCGATTAGGCCAAGGCCGAACAGGTAGAGCACCGGCCAGACTAGGGGCAGCAACCGGAGGGCGAGGCGGCCGCGGCGACCCGCTCCCCAGTGCCCCGCCGCCCAGCGCAGAGCCAGCAGCAGGGCGGTGATCAGCCACCAGCGTGCCTGGATGGCCGGCGACAACCGCAGCAGAGCTGGCAGCACCAGGGCAATGGCGGCGAACAGGATGATGGCGATGCGGTCGTTGAGGGGCCAGAGCCTGGCTTCCAGGCGGCGATCGCGACGGGGCAGGGCCCGCAGCAGTCCCCAGCTGATGCCGCTGGCCGCCGCCAGCAGGGCTGTCACCAGCCACAGCCGCCACTGCTGCTCCACCGGGTAGCGGCCGACGGCGAACAGGGTGCTGTTGACCTGGATCACGGCCCACTCGGCCTGGAACAGGGCCCAGCGCAGCAGCCCGATCAGGCCTGAACCGACCAGCAGGATCAGCACCACGCTGATCGCGCTGTCCACGGGGGTGGCGAAGTAGTCCCGCCGCAGGCGATGGAGCACGGCTGTCATCAGCGTTCCTTCACCTGCACGCTGTGGTTGAGGCCGTTCATCAGGGCGGAGATTCCCAGATCGATGGCCAGGTAGGCGGTCAACAGGATCAGGTACACCTCAATCGCCCGGCCCGTCTGGTTGAGGGTGGTTTCGGCCACCGAGTAGAGGTCGGTGTAGCCCACGGCGATGGCCAGGGAGGTTCCCTTGGCGAGATTGATGTACTGGCTGTTGAGTCCCGGCACGATCACCCGCAGGGCCTGGGGCAGCACGATGCGGCGCATCGTCGTCCACCAGTGCAGCCCCAGCGACGAGGCGGCCTCCCACTGTCCGCGCGG
Organism: Synechococcus sp. CBW1004; assembly: GCF_015840715.1. Classification (NCBI taxonomy): domain Bacteria; kingdom Bacillati; phylum Cyanobacteriota; class Cyanophyceae; order Synechococcales; family Synechococcaceae; genus Synechococcus; species Synechococcus sp. CBW1004. Next base: position 82,822 of record NZ_CP060397.1, read on the forward strand.
CACGGAGCTGATGCCGCCACGCACCACCTCAGCGATGAAGACGCTGACGTGCACGATCAGGCCGGTGAGCAGGGCCGCGAACTCGACGCTGAGCTGCAGTGGCGCGTGCCAGACCCCGTTGGTCAGGCTCGGAAGCTCCCAGCCCGCGGATCCGAAGCCCGCCAGGTAGAGACCGGATTTGGCCAGCACCACGCCGGGCAGCTGCGGGGCGGCACTGCCATTGGGCAGGGACAGGAAGACCACGAAATACCAGAAGACCAGCTGCAGCAGCAGCGGGATGTTGCGGTTGATCTCCACATAGATCCGTACCAGCCGGCGCAGCAGGGCATTGCTGCTGAAGGAGGCCATGCCCACAAGCGTGCCCAGCAGCGTCGAGCCGATCAGGCCGGCGATCACGGCCCGCAGGGTGTTGACCAGGCCCACCAGCAGGGCGCGCCAGTAGGGAAGGTCGGGGCTGAACGGCAGCAGCGATTCGCTGACGTCGAAACCGGCGGGCTGGCCCAGCCAGCGCCAGGTGAGCAGCAGGCCGGCGGCGGTGAGGTTGCGCACCAGATTGCCCAGCAGAAAGGCGATCAGCAGCAACAGCACCAGACCAACCACTCCCTGGACCAACCAGGGCAGGGCGCGGCGGTTGTGCCACCAGGGCATGGGTTCGGCCGGCTTGCCGCCGGGGTCCGTGGAGGCGACCGCCATCAACGGAACGGGGGCGAATAGATCAGGCCGCCCTTGTTCCACTGGCGGTTCAGGCCCCGCTCAAGCTTGAGGGGGGACCCCATGCCGACGTTGCGCTCAAAGATCTCGCCGTAGTTGCCGGTGGTGGACACCGCCTTGACGACGAAGTCGGCGGGAAGCCCCAGCTGCTTGCCGAACTCCCCCTCGACACCGAGGAAGCGGCGCAGGTCGGCCTGGTTGGGATTGGCCTTGGCGAGCTGGACGCGCTCGGCCACGTTGGCCTTGGTGATGCCCAGCTCCTCAGCCTGCATGAGGGCGTAGGTGACCCAGCGCACGGCGTCAGCCCAGGCGGGGTCGGCGTTGACGACGGCCGGGGCCAGCGGTTCCTTGCTGAGCACGTCCGGCAGCAGCGCGTGCTCGGAGGGATTGGGGAAGTTGGTGCGTTTACCGGCCAGCTGGGAGCGATCGCTGGTGACGGCGACGCAACGGCCGCCCAGGTAGGCGGCGTAGGTCTGATCCCCCGTCTGGAACTTCAGGGGGGTGTAGGGCACATCGAGCTCGCGCATCCGGTCGGCGAGATTGAGCTCGGTGGTGGTGCCGGTTTCGACGCAGATCGGTTTGCCGGCCAGATCCTTGAGGCTGCGGATGCCGCTGCTGATCGGTGCCATCACGCCCTGGCCGTCATAGAAGACGGTGGGTCCGAAGCTCAGGCCGTTGCCGCCGGCCGCATCACGGCTTAGGGTGTTGGTGGTGTTGCGGGAGAGCACATCCACTTCGCCACTGGAGAGGGCGACGAAGCGCTCGCTGGAGTTGAGATCGCGGTATTCGAGCTTGCCGGGGTCGCCGAACAGAGCCGCCGCCAGGGCACGGCAGACGTCGACATCGAGGCCGCGGTAGGTGCCATCGGGGCCGACGAAGCTGAAGCCTGGCAGCTTGCCGTCGACACCACAGACGAGCTTGCCTCGGGTGGTGATCGTGGCCAGCTTCTGACTCTGCACCCCGCCGCCGCCTTCACTGGCACAGCCGGCGAGCAGCAGGGCGGAGGTCGCGCAGGCGATCGGGAGCGTTGTTTGCCAACGCTGGAACATCCTCATGGCCACGCCTGTCAGTGCGGGAATTGTGTCAGCTGGTGGAGGGTTGCGGATGTCCCTGACGGGAGCTGTCAGCGAAAGGGAGGCGATTGCTGCAGCCCGCCGTCTCCGGCAAGCCGGTCGAGGCCTCGCTCCAGCCCCAGCGCAGACCCCTGGCCAAGGTGCCGGCGGAACAGCTCGCCGTAGTTCCCCACCGCCCGGATCACGCGCACGCTGAAATCGGCGGGCAGGCCCAGCGAGGCCCCCAGGTTCCCCTCCACCCCGAGAAAGCGGCGCAGATCGCTGCGGCGCGGGTCACGGCGGGCGGCGGCCAGGGTGGTCTCGAGCCGGCCTTGGCTGATGCCCCGCTCCTCGGCCTCCACCAAGGAGTGCATCACCCAGCGCACCGCGTCCGCCCAGGCCGGATCCGCCTGGGCGGTGGCGGGGGCCAGCGGTTCGCGGCTCAGCACCTCCGGCAGCAGGCCGTGCTCCTGGGGCTTGGGAAAGCGGCTGCGGCGGGCGGCCAGGCCGGAGCGGTCACTGCTGATGGCGCTGCAGCGTCCTGCTAGATAGGCGCTGAACGTGTCGTCGGCGCTGCGGAAGCGCAGGGGCGTGTAGGGCACCCCCTCGCGGCGCATGCGGTCGGCCAGCACCAGCTCATTGGTCGAGCCGCTGATCACGCAGACGGTCCGCCCGGCCAGGTCGGGCAGGCGGCGGATGCCACTGGCCACGGGCGCCAGCACGCCGCCGCCGTCGTGCACCATCACCGGTGCGAAGCTGAGCCCGTTGCCGCCGGTGGCATCGCGGCTGAGCGTCATCGTGAGGTTGCGGGAGAGCAGATCCACCTCGCCGCTGACCACGGCCGTCAGGCTCTCGGCCAGGGTCAGCGGCCGCAGCTCCAGCCGGATCCCCTCCCCGAGGGCCGCCGCCACGGCACGGCACAGGTCCACGTCGAATCCCTCGTAGCGGCCATCGGGCGCCAGGCTGCTGAAGCCAGGCAGCTGGCCGTTGATGCCGCAGGCCAGCCGTTTGCTCTCCCGGATGCGCTGGAGGGTGGGACTGGCACCGGCCTGTGGGGCCTCCCTGTCGCCGCAGCCGACCACAAGTCCCATCAGCAGCGGCAGCACCGCCAGGATTGCCGCGCGCATGGGGATCCTGCTGTTCGGCGGATCTTCTCACGACTCACCTCGCGGGCCTGAGCGAGGCCTGTTGCGGGTTTGGGCGTTCCCAGGCCCTGGCCTGAGCGATGGGGCACGCCCGGGACGATCGGCGCTGCGTACCGCGGTGGGTTCTCTTCCGCTCAGCGCTGTCACCATAGGGGGGGGCCTCTCCGCCCTGCAGGCATCTTGATGCTGCCTCCGCCGTCGCCGCCGTCGCAGCAGGGGGCCCCACAGGCGTCCGTTGAGGCGCGCTCCGCAGGGGATCCATCGGCCCAGGCACCTGCCGCCGTCCCTGCCACCGCGCGGCGGCTGCTCTCTGCGTTTCGCCGGTTGTTGATCGGCAGCCAGCGGCGCCTGCCTCTGGTTGTTCTGGTGCTGGGTCTCGGCCTCACCGCGGCCGTCGCTGAACAGACCCGTCGTCTCGGTCAGCAGAGCCATGAACAGATCGAGCGGGCCCTGCTCGATGACGTCGCCGATGCGATCGAGATGAAGCTCAAGGAGGTGATCGACACGATCAACGGCGTGGCGGGCCTGTTCAACGCCTCCGCAGAGGTGGATCGGCGCGAATTCAGCACCTACTACGAGACGCTGCGCCGCGAGGAGAACAGTCTCGCCGGCATCCAGGGCATCGGCTTCAGCCGCTTCCTCACCGCGGCCCAATGGCCATCCCAGACGGCGGCGCTGCGTGCGGAGGGTTTTGACGATTTCACGATCCGTCCACCGGGGCCGCGGCCCTACGGCAGCGCGATTGTCTACCTGGAGCCCTTCGACCTTCGCAACCAGCGGGCCTTCGGGTTCGACATGTACAGCGAGCCCGTCCGTCGCCGGGCCATGGATCGTGCCGCGCAGACGGGGCGGGCCTCGCTGTCGGGTCAGGTGCAACTCGTGCAGGAAGGCACCATCGACGTGCAGCCCGGGGTGCTGATCTATCTGCCGGTCTGCCGCCAGGGAACGCGCACGCCGCCGCGTTCCGCCTCGCAGTACTCCACAACGCTGCAGGGGTGGGCCTACGCGCCGATCCGGGTGGGGGATCTGGTGCAGGCGGCGCTGCGCACGATCAACAACCCTGTGCTGGCCGGTTCAACCGTGCGGGTGTACGACGGCGACACGGTCGCGAGCAGCGATCTGATTTTCGACAACACCCGCCAGCAGAATCGCCCGTCGCTCGGCCACGCCCAGTACCAGCCGATCACCGTGGCGGGTCGACGCTGGAGGATCGGTATTCAGCTCAGCGATCAGCTGATCGGTCCGGGCGGCTGGTCCGGCCAGGTGCTGCTGGTGCTGGTGCTCGGTTCGATGGGGACAGTGATTGCTTCGCTGGCGACGGCGATGCTGATCACGAATCACCTGCGTACCCGTGAAGCCCTGGCGATCGCCGAGAAAGCCAATCAGGAGCGGGCCCTGGCCGCCACCGTGTTCGAGGCCAGCCCCGAGGCGATCGTCGTCACCGATTCCCAGGGCAGGGTGCTGTCGGCCAATCAGAGCTTCGCCCGCATCACGGGCTATGCCGGAGCCGAGATCCTGGGGCGCAGTCTCAACCTGCTCAAGTCCGGGCGGCATGAGGGTGATTTCTACGCCCGGCTCTGGGAGGACGCCCGCGAGCGAGGGTTCTGGCAGGGCGAGATCTGGAACCGGCTGCGCAGCGGCGAGATCCGTCGCCATGAGCTGAGCGTCACCGCCGTGCACGACTCCGCTCTGCAGATCAGTCACTTCGTGGGCATGCTTCAGGACATCACCGATCGCCACCACGCCCAGGAACTGGTGCGCTACAGGGCTCTTCACGATGAGCTCACCGGGCTGCCGGGGCGGGCGATGCTGCAGGAGAAGCTCAATGTCGCCCTGGCCGTGGCGGAGCGGCAGGGCGGCCATGTGGGCCTGCTGTTTCTCGATCTCAACGGCTTCAAGCCGGTCAATGATCAGTACGGTCATGCCATCGGCGACCGGGTGCTGCGGCTGGTGGCCCAGCGCCTGCGCGCCGCCACCCACAGCGAGGATCTGGTGGCGCGCCTGGGCGGCGATGAATTCGTGATCCTGGTGCCGCGGGCCATCGGTCTGGAGGAGCTGCAGGCCTTCGCTCAGAAGATCCAGGCGGTGATTCGCCTCTGCAGCAGCGAGTTCGATCTGCCGATCGCCATCAGCGCCAGCATCGGCATCGCTCTTTCGCCGCAGCATGGCATCAGCTCCGGGCAGCTCCTCGATGCCGCCGATCAGGCGATGTATCGCTCCAAACAGGACGACAGCCATGGCATCACCATCGCCCGGCAGGTGCCGACGACGCTCGCCGCTCCGGGGGATGACAGCCAGCCTGGGAGCTGATCAGCCGGGCAGGATCACCCGGTTGAGCACATGCACGATGCCGTTGTCACAGGTGATGTCGGCCTGCAGCACCGTGGCGTTCTTCACCTCGAAGGGGTCGGCCCGACGAATCGGCACCGGGGCTCCTTCCAGGCTCTCCCATTCGGCATGCACGATCAGCTCCTCGCGTCTGTGGGCACCGGCGAGAACGTGATATTTGAGGATGCGGGCCAGCTGGGGGGTGTTGTCCACCAGGGTATGCACGGTGCCGGGCGGCAGGGCCGCGAAGGCGTCGTCGACCGGCGCGAACACCGTGAACGGACCGGGACTCTCCAGGGCGGCGGTCAGGCCGGCCAGCTCGACGGCGGTGAGCAGGGTGTGGAAGCAGCCGGCGGCCTGTGCCGCTTCGAGGATCGTGGCCATGGGGAGCGGGGGGTGGAAGGGCGTCGGGTCGTGGTCGTCACAGGACGGCGGCAGGCACCTCGGGAGGTGGGGATCGTCCGGAGCGTGGTGATCGTTCAGCGGTAGTCCTGGGTCTGGATGGCACCGAGGCGGGCCTCAGGGCGCAGGAAGCGATCCATCTGGGCCTCGAAGAAGCGGCGGTTGGCCATCAGATGCTCGGGATCGCTGTCATCGAGCGGGTAGAGCAGGGCGCAGCGCAAGGCCTGGATCACCGCGGAGGTGACGTTGTACATCGAGCGCTGGAAGGTGATGCCCAGCTGCACCAGCTGATCCTCCTCGCCGCGGCGGTGCTGTCTGTAGAGCTCCTGCAGATAGGGCGGCAGGAAGTGCAGCATGTCCTGCATCAGCAGGGTGGGCGGAATGCCGGCGGACCCCACGGGGAAGACATCGGCGTACAGGATGCCGTAGTGGAAATCGGCCTGATCGGATGGCACCTGGCCGGCCTGGGCGTTGTAGCTCTTGGTGCCGCGGAAGGGGGCCGTGCGATAGAAGACAGCCTCCACATATGGAAGGGCCGCTTCGTACAGCCAGGTGAACCCCTCCGATTTGGGGATCACCTCGATGCATTCGTCGCCCACATGGACGTGGTGGTAGATCGGCCGGCCGGCAACGGCAAAGATGCCGTTCACCAGGAAATTCATCGCATCGGGCACTCCCTGGAAGCCGCCTTCGTCGTAGATGTCGCTCATCTCGAAGAAGACTGGTGCCATCACCTCCCAGAACAGGCCGAGATTGGCGTAATAGCTCATCTGTTTGACCTGTTCCATGAACATTTCAGGGAACAGCGCATACAGACCCAGCATCAGCGGGTTGCCCCGGAAGTAGGCCCTGATCGCCCGATCGGCATTGGCCCGGTAGGCGTCGCTGGCCAGATAGTCGTTGAAGCGCCCGCCCATGCCCTGATGCCAGAGCATCGCCTGCATGCAGGCCTCGGCGAACTCCATGTTGATGCGGTCGTGCCACAGGTGATGCAGCAGCTTCGGCATCCTGCCGGTCTCGCCCCTGGCCATGAACGCGAGCAGTTCGGGATGGGCCTGTTCGCCGCCGCGCCAGATGCGCAGCTTCGATTGATCACCGGCGTAGGAGTTGGGGCGATCGAGATACTCCTGGCTGGGGAAATACTTGAACGCCGGCAAGGGGTTGAGGAACACCCGTTCGGCGATGTAGAGCAGATCGCGCCAGTAGAAATCCATCGGCACGGCGTAGGCTTTGTAGATGCCGATGATCTGCATCAGGTTCTCCGGCGAGTCGGGCAGCATCGAACCCCCCGCTTCCAGCCGGTGAATCACATCGGCCCAGCGGTGCTGGGATGGGGGGATGAGCGGAGCCTTGCTGGGCGCGTCGAGGGTGGCGTTGGCGGGCGTCATGCGGGGAGCACCTCCGGTGCGGCGGGGGAAGCAGAGGCGAGAGCGGTGTCGGCCACGGAGGCCGACGCCAAGGCCGAAGCCGGTGCGTTGGCCGGCCCGGCGGAGAGGATGGCCCCGTCGCCGGCGGCCATTGGCGAGAGCGAGGGCCCCTGGGACAGCAGGAAGGGCTGGGAGCGCAGGGCGAGGGCGTTCGCTTCCGATTCGCTCCAGCCGGTGAGGGCTGTGGGCCAGATGCCGAACGCCACCACCAGGGCGGCCAGCACGAGGGCCGGTGCCCGCTCTCCCCACCGGGTCGAGACCCAGTTGGCGCGGCTGTTGTCCAGCCGGCCGAAGCCCACCCTGTTGAACAGGCGGATGGCGTAGACGGCCGTGAAGCCCGAGGCGATCAGCGAGACCAGCGTGGCTCGCGGGAAGGCGGTCCAGCTGCCCTCGAACACCATCAGCTCGGCCGGAAAGCCCGCCAGACCGGGGATGCCGGCGGCGGCCATCAGGGCCAGCAGCAGCATGCCCATGGTGAAGGGCAGGCCCCGCAGCGGGTTGAGGAGACCGGAGAGCTCAGGGATGCTGGTGGTGCCGGTGCGGCGTTCGATCAGGCCGACGCAGGCGAACAGCAGGGCCACGATCAGGCCGTGGGCCAGGATCTGAGCCACGGCACCCTGCAGGCAGAGGGGGGTGGCGGCAGCGACCGCCAGCACCAGAAGTCCCATGTGGCCCAGGGAGCTGTAGGCCATCAGGCGACGGATGTCGTCCTGGGCGATGGCATTGAGGGCGCCGTAGACCGCGCTGATGGCACCGGCGGCGGCGATCCAGGGGGACCAGGCACTCCAGGCGTCGGGCAGGAAGCCGACCCCGAAGCGCAGCAGGCCGTAGGCGCCCAGCTTGGTGACCACCCCACCGAGCATCATCACCACCGGAGTGGGCGCCTGGCCGTAGGTGAGGGGCTGCCAGCCATGCAGCGGAACGATGGGCAGCTTCAGGCCGAAACCCACCAGCAGCAGAACCAGGATCCAGCGCTGCAGCTCCACCGGGAGGGAGGCCTGCGCCAGGCTGGCGTAGCTGAAATCCACACCCTCGGCGCCGAGCCAGCCGAGGCTGAGCACGGCCGCCAGCAGGGTGAGCCCGGAGACCGCCCCGTAGAGCAGGAAGCGCACGGCGGCGGCGGCGCGGCGCTCACCCCCCCAGATGGCCACCAGCAGGGTGGTGGGAATCAGCACGAGCTCGAAGCACAGCAGAAACAGCAGCGCGTTGCGGGCCAGGAAGGCGCCGCTCACCCCGACGTTGGTGGCCAGCAACAGGGCATGAAACAACCTGGGGCGGCTCTGATCGGGGCGGGTCGCCAGGACCGAGAGCGTCGTCAGCAGGGCAGTGAGCAGCAGCAACGGCAGCGACAGGCCGTCGAGGGAGAGATCCAGGCTCAGTCCCAGCTTCGGCAGCCAGTCGAGACGCAGATCCGGTGGCGGCAGCCGCCAGCAGAGGAGTCCGAGCAGGAACTGCAGGCCCGCGGCCAGAGCCGCCAGAGGTCGCACCGCGGCGGCGCGCTCCTCCGTCAGGAGTTGGATCAGCAGGGCTCTGAGCAGGGGCGGAACCAGCAGCAACAGAAGAGCGATCGGTGGCATCAGCGCATCGACATGGCGGTCACGCCGTGGGTCCGGAATCCGGCCGGCCTTCGGGTGGGCGGGAAGCTACTGAACGTCCGCTGCCGTTGTCGCGGCTTGAAGAAAGGAAGTCGCGATCGTTGAGACAAGCAACTCTGATCGTTGGCCGTGGCCTCTCGCCTGGTGCTGCGGACTGCGCACGGCAGGCTTCTGTTCCCACGACACCCGAGTGATGGTGTTGGACCGGTCGGAGCGGGCCGCGATGAAGCTCAATTCAGGGAGCGAGCTGCATCAGGTTGCAGCGCCGGAGGGCTCAGTCGCTGTTGCGCCGCCCACCGAGAAACGGCAGGCGCAGATAGGAGCGCAGCTGCCGGCGGCGCGTGTCCTGAATGCGCCGGCCTTTGATCGGAATCGCCCGTGGCCGGTAATCGAGTTTCTGCAGCAGGGTGATCGACTCGCTGATCGAGATCGGCACGGAGAACAGGAAGCCCTGGGCGGTGACGGTGCCATGCCGCAGCAACCATTGGCGCTGCTGCTCGTCTTCCACTCCCTCTGCGGTGACCTCCAGGTTCAGATCCGTCAGCATCGTCAGCATCGTGCGCAGCAGAGTCCGAGGGGAATCGGTGTCATCGGTGAGCTGGCAGATGAAGGCGCGATCGATCTTCACGGCCTGGATCGGCAGGGAGATCAGCCTCGCCAGTGAGGAGTAGCCGGTGCCGAAGTCATCGATGGCGATCCGCACATGGCGCTCCACGAGGGCAGCGAGGAACTGGCTGAATTCCCCGCTGGTGTCCTGGAAGATGTCTTCCAAAAGTTCCACCTGCAGGCGCCAGCCGGGAGGGCAGGGGTTGTCATCGATCAACCCGAGCAGGCGTTTCCTCAGCTCTTGATCTTCCAGCAGGATTCCCGAGACGTTGAAGCTCAGCCGCATCTCGCGCAGCGGCACCGGCTGGGCGAGCAGCGGCATCGCGGCCAGGGCCTTCTCGATGATCAGCAGATCAAGTTCTCCGGTGAGACCGCATTCGGCCGCCAGCGGGATGAAGGTATTGGGCAGCAGCAGGCCGTCGGAGCGGGGCCAGCGGGCGAGAGCCTCGAATCCGATCGGTTCCGTGGTGCTGAGATTGACGATGGGCTGCAGGAAGGGTTCCAGCGCCTTGGCGGCAATCGCTTCGCGGAATTCGGATTCGAGTCGATAGCTCTCGCGGGCTGCCACGCGTGATTCGCCATCAATGAAGCGATAGGCATTGCCACTGAGGCGGCTGGCCATCCGCACCGCCATGCTGGTGTCAGCCAGGATGGCCTCGGAGCCGTCATAGTTCTGGCGACGCACAGCGATGCCGATGGACAGGGCCATCGACAGCGACTGCTGGCCACTGCGATAGATGTGGTTGGCAAAGGCAAGGATCCGCTCGGCCACCTTGCGCAACTCGCCCTGTTCCACGAAGAAGGGCAGCAGCACAATCAGCTCTGCGTCGGAAAAGCGGGCCACCGAGGCGGAACGGGGAATCGATGCAAGCACGCGACGGGCGGCTTCGTTCATGTATTCCTCCGCCACGATGCCGCCGAGAGTGGAATTCACCCGCTCGTAATCCCGGAAACGGCAGCGCATCAGACTGAACTCTGACTCCAGCTCCATGCTGAACATCAGATCCAGCATCTGCACCATCTGATCGCGGCTGATCAGTCGCTCCAGGGAGCTGAGGCGCTCGCTGGTGAGGCCGCGCAACTGCTCCACGGTCATGGCAGAGGCATCGGCGGCCAGCAGCGTGGATTCAAGCAGATATTCCAGCTGCTGCACGGTCAGCTTGGCCAGTCGTCGGATGCCGTTGATCTGGTCGTCGTTCAGCTGGTGGGGCTGGCGGCTGATCGCGCAGAGGCTGCCGATCACGAAGCCATCGGCGGTGATCAGCGGAAAGCCGGCATAGAAGCGCAGATAGGGCTCTCCGACCACGAGGGGATTGTCGGCGAAGCGGGGGTCGGCGAGCGCATCGGGGATGATCAGCGGTTCGCGCTGCAGGATTGTGTGGCCGCAGAAGGAGATGTCGCGCGGCGTCTCCTGCTGTCCCAGGGGTGCGCCCACACAGCTCTTGAACCACTGGCGGTTGCTGTCCACCAGGCTGACGATGCCGATCTCGGTGCCAGCGAGATAGCGGGTGAGTTCACTGATGTCATCAAACTTGGGATCCGCCTCCGTATCCAGAACGCCGAAGCTGTACAGCTTCTGTAAACGTTCCGCTTCGTCGTCTGGGATCAGAGGGGGTTCCATGGCCGTCAGCGGCTCATCTCGGAGGGGAGTGACAGGCGACTGACCAGCTCGCCATCATTCCATTCCAGCCGATTGCGGCCGCGACGCTTGGCTGTGTAGAGGGCCTTGTCAGCTGAATTGTAGAGAAAGTCAACGTTGTAGCCGCATTGGGCGGTGGCCGCCGCGCCGATGCTCACCGTGAGCGGAATGTTGTGACCGTTGTAGAGAAGTCTGTTCATCTCCAGCTGCAGGCGAAGACGCTCCAGCGCTTTGGCTCCGGCCTCGCGGGGAGCCGAGATCAGCATGGCGAACTCCTCCCCCCCGAAGCGACAGACCAGGTCTTCGGGTCTGGTGACGGTGAGCAGCAGGGAACCCACCGAGGCCAGGGCAGCGTCACCACAGCCATGGCCGTAGGTGTCGTTGATGCGCTTGAAGTGGTCGATGTCAAGGATGGCAAACACCAGATCTCCCTGGCGTTCCTCCGCTTCGGCGAGCACCTCCATGGCCAGATCCATGAAGGGGGTGCGATGCATCAGTTGCGTCAGGGCATCCGTCTGGGACGCCTCCACCAGCTGGGGCAGCATCCTGGCCGAGATCACGCACCAGAGACCTGCTGCCAGCACAGCTGCGATCATCGCGGAGATCAGCACCAGCCAGGGCACATCCTGCAGGACATCGCTGATGAGCATGCCCGCATCAAAATTGACCACCACCAGAAAGGGCTGTCGCGGCAGGCCGAGATCCGTCGGCGGCATCCAGACAGGGCGCACGATGCTGATGCCGCTCAGATGAAGATTCCAGTCTTCACTGCGCAGCTCCATGCAGGAGGTGTCCTGGCGTTGGAAGCACTGCACCACAGCACTGAAGTCAGGGTCGTCCTGGCCCATCTGCCGAAAGAGCCGATCACTGATCGGAAGTGCCGGCCAGGCTGGGCGCGAGCTGTAGGCGACCTTGCCGCTGCGATCGAGGACCAAGGTCACATTCACCCGGTCAAAGCGCTGGGTTCGGTTGGTCTGGGTGTAGGACTCCAACAGCTGCTGCCGTTGTTTGCTCGTCATCGGTATGCGGAGGCTGGAGGCCACCAGATGGGTGATCTGCTGCCCTTCCCGCACCGTTTGTTTCTGGTGTTCCCAGAGGTCGTAGAGGGTCAGCGCCGTGCTGATCACCAGGGTGGATCCCAGCCAGTAGGTGATCAGCAGCTGCCTCAGAAACTGACCGGTCTGCCTGAGGGAGGAGGGGAGCGGGATCATGTGCTCTTGCTGTAGCGCTCAATCACGCCTGAGATCTCGGCAAGAGAAGCCTCGACATTCTGATGGGCCTGTTCCTCCGAGCGCAGGAAGGCCTCCTGCTCCACGGCGCAACCGCCGCTCTGCTCGAGCTGCCGTTGCAGGGCCTCGGCAAAGCGTCTGGCATCGTGGAGTGCCGCGCGGGCGGCTGCCACATCGTTCTCGAGGCTGCTGAGTTCCTGCAGAGGTACGCCCCTCTCCAGCTTGAGATGGGTGATGTCCACCTGATTGGCCACGAAGAAATCAGGCTTGCCGCTGCTGCCTCCCACGGGTGAGAGAGTGAGGCGATTCCAGAAGCGACTGCCATCGTTGCGATAGTTGATCAGCTCACCGCTGTAGGGCTGCCCCTGATTCAGGGCGTCCCGGATCCGGCGCACCTCCGCCGGATCGGTATCGGGCCCTTGCAGGAAGCGACAGTTGTAGCCAATCGCCAGGTCTCTGCTGTAGCCGGTGATCCTGGTGAAGGCCTCATTCACATAGATGAGGGGCCGGTCTGGTTTGCGCATGTCGGCAATGGCGATGCCCACGACCGAATTGTCAACCGCCGTGCCGAACAGGGACAGCTCCTGCAGCTGATCGCTCATCCGGGCCGCGAGCTCTGACTCACGCGCATGGACGGTGCTCAGCTTTTCGTTGATCTTCCCCAGGTTGCGGCTCTGTCGCTGGAAGACCCAGGCCGCCGCCACCGACAGCAGGCCGAGGAGGGAGATATAGCCAAGCAACGTACCGATCTTGCCGAAGCTGTTCACCTGCAGCCCGCGCACGGTGACCTCCTGAATGCCGCGGATATCGCCCACCTTCCAGTCCCGCTTGGGTGAATCGGGATGGGTGTTGTGGCAGGTGACGCAGGCCTGGCGCATGATCACCGGCGTGGCCAGCCGGTAGGAGGAGCGGCCGAGGCCGTTGCCCTGAAGCTGGGTGTAGGTGGTTCGCTCCGGATCGGCACGGAAGGCGTTGATCGCCCTGGACTCGAACGGGTCCAGCTGGCGGGCCACGCGTTTGGCAAAGGGATAGTCAGAGATGAATTCGTAGGAAATGCGTCCGTCGCGATGGGCGTTGTCAAACAGTGCGCCCAGCTCGATCGAAAGGGTGGCGGGAATCGGGATGCCACCATGAATGTCGCGGTAGTTTTCGCTGTACACCGCTTTGCCATCGGCAGCCTGCAGACGGGCAATCACGTTGTCGGCGTAATAGGCGCGGATGTCGGTGGCCAGGCTGGCGATTTCCTCGGCCTGCATCTTCATCTGGGCCACCGTGGCATCGGAGATGGAGTTCACCATCACAACCGGCAGCAGCAGCAAGGCTGCCAGCAGCAGCCACAACACCGTTTCCGGCCGCACCAGCATCGCCAGCCGCCTTTGCAGCCAGAGGATCGTGCTCTGAAAGCGCCTGGGGTCCCTCCAGGACAAAGTTCTTCGGGCAATTTCAGCCAAGGAAACCAGCCACCGCCCAAGCGCGCCGCTCCAGGTTAGCGCTCAGGTGCAGCGGATTCGGTTCACCTGAATCCGGGCTGAAAATGGGGCTGGCCACGGGTGGAGATCGGCTTGAAACCCCGATCCGCCGCGTCTGCCGGGGTGTCGCGCTGCCGCTTCAGAGTCCTGCCAGCAGCCAGGCGGCCATCAGCAGCACTCCCAGCACCAGTGTCAGGGCATAGGCCTGGGAGCGGCCGGAGGTGGTGAGGCTGAGGCGGCGGGCACCGATCAGCGCGGCACCGCCGGTGGCACCGCTGAACTCATCCACCACCCGCAGCTCGGACCAGCGGCTGAGGCGGGCCAGCAACAGCACCAGGGCGACGACAGTGCGGTGATAGAAACGCTCGGTCTGCATGTCGTGCGCCAGCCAGTCCTGCAGGCCGCCCAGGGCGGCGGGAAGCTGGGCCAGGGGGTGAGGCCGCAGGTAGAAGACGGCCGAAAGGCCACCCCCGATCAACGTCGACAGAAGCAGAGGCAGTGCGAGCGGGCCCCAGCCCGGCAAGGGATCGAGGGCCAAGACGCCATTGCGCACCAGCAGCTGGGGCAGGTGCAGCACCAGGCCCATCAGCAGCAGCGTGGGCAGGGCCATCAGCCAGAGCACTTCGGGAGAGCGCATCGTGAACGGCGTCGGCTGCCCGGCCCAGATCAGGCCGAACACCCGCATCAATCCGGCGCTGATCAGGGCATTGGTGAGCAGCACCAGGCCGCCGAGCAGGAGGGGATGGCTGCTGCCCGCCGTCAGGCTGAGAAGCTCCCGCAGGGCCGCGAAACCACCGAAGGGGGGCAGGGCGACCAGGCTCACGGCCCCGCTGAGGAAGGCCAGACCCATCAGCGGGCGCTTGCTCCACAGGCCCCCCAGCTGGGTGAGGTCCTGGGTGACGTTGGTGAGCACGATCGCACCCACCGCCATCAGCATCAGGGCCATCGGCAGCGGGTAGACGAGCATCAGGTGGTCGGCCACCGGGATGCCGTCGAGGCCCACCGCCACGAACAGCAGCCCCATCCAGCTGGTGACCAGGAAGGAGAGCGCCCGCTTGACATCGATCTGGGCCAGGGCGATCAGGGCTCCCACCAGGGCGCTGGTGCCGCCCACCACCACCAGCACCGACTGCACCAGCGGCACCATCTCGATCAGCGGCTGCAACCGCAGCAGCACCCAGGCGCCGCCGACCACCACCACCGAGTTGCGCAGCACGGTGGAGGGGAGCGGACCCTCCATGGCTTCATCCAGCCAGAGGTGCAGGGGGATCTGGGCGCATTTGCCCATCGGACCGGCGACCAGGGCGAGCACGATCAGGCTGAAGCCGGCAGGCAGCGGCAGCTGGTTGTTGGCCTGATCGGCGGCCCAGGCCTGGAGGCCTGGAAATTCCAGGTGCCGGTGAGCGGCAGCAGGGCGATCACGCCGGCCAGGAGGATCAGGTCACCGATGCGCTTGGTCAGAAAGGCGTCGCGCGCTCCCTTCACCACCAGGGGCTGGTTGTACCAGGTGCCCACGATCAGATAGGTGCCCAGGGTCAGCAGCTCGAGAATCACGTAGCTGAAGAACAGGGAGTCGGTGAGCACCAGGGCGCACAGGCCGGCCTCGAAGAAGCTGAGCGAGCCGAAGAAGCGCGGCCAGCCCCAGTCCATCTCCAGGTAGGCGATCGCATAGATCTGCACCAGCACGTGCAGGGCCGTGATCACGGTCATCGCGATCAGGGCCGGTTCGGTGATCAGGCCGTCGAACCCGATGCGCAGACCGGCGGTCTGCAGCCAGGTCCAGCCGAAGGTGAGCGGCCGGTAGATCGCCGACGAGCCGGCGCCGGAGTTGGAGTGCAGGGCCACCAGGGCGGCGGCGCTGTGCACGAAGGCCAGGCTGCCGAGCAGCAGGTTGAGGTAGCCGCAGGGCCGCGGGCCCGTGCGGGAGATCAGTCCCGGCGACCAGAGCAGCGACAGCAGCGAGGCCAGCAGGGGATAGAGCGGGATCAACCAGGCCGTCTGGGCCGGGAGCAGGGTCATGGCGGCGGGAGCGAGAGCTGGAGCCGATGGGCCCCAAACCCTAAGCAGAGCCTTGCTTTTCTGGGCTGTGCGGGCCAGTGGCAGTTCCTATGGCCAAGGCAAGCGCCGCTGATCATTGCCTCCTGGCCGGGGTTTCGGTCGCCGTTGCTGCAGAACGTGGGGCGACCAGCCCTGCAAAAGTGGGCATTCCCGTGCGGCAACCATGGCCTGTCATCGTTGCGGCAGTCGGATGCTGAGCCGGGCCGGCAGCAGCCGCCTGGGCCTGGTCTGCAGCGACTGCGGCACCCCCGCCCCACTGCGCGTCGAGGCTGGCAGACCCCACCCCCTGCTCACCGGCCTGACCCTGGTGTCGATGGCGGCCTTCGCGATGCTGCTCTTCTTTCTGACGAACTGGAGGCCGCTGCCGGCGCAGCAGGCCTCCAGCCAGAGGGCGATGATCAAGCAGATCACCACCGGCGCCTTCGAACGGGAGCCGGAGCTGATCGACAAGGGTGTCCAGGACGAGTGAGTCCAGCCAAGGGCGCAGCTGGTGCCCACGCCGCCTCGGGGCGGTTCAGGCCCCGGTGATCCGATCAGAGCGCGTCGCTCCTGCGACGGGATTCAGACGGCGTCGCTCCGGTGACGGTGTCCCCAGAGGATGCGCAGTTTGTCGAGTTCGAGATAGACGAAGAAGACCAGGCTCACTCCCAGGCACACCAGCAGATCGGCACCGCTCAGCGGCACCGTGCCGAAGAACCTTGACAAGGCCGGCACATAGAGCAGGGTGAGCTGCAAGGCGGACGTGAGCAGCACCGCTCCCAGCAGCCAGGGGTTGGAGAGTGGATTGAGGCGCAGCAGCGGCAGGTCGCTGCGGGCCGAGAGGGCATGGCCCATCTGGGCCAGACACAGCGTGGTGAAGACCATCGTGCGCCAGGGCCCCGCCTCGGCATGGGTGCGGTAGGCCCAGACCATCATCGCGATCGTGATCAGGGCGAACACCACACCGATGCGCAGGATGTAGGAGCCGATGCCGCGGGCGAAGATCGATTCGCCCGGCCGTGCGGGGGAGCGCTGCATCAGTCCCTCCTCAGCCGGTTCGAGCGCCAGGGCCAATGCCGGCACGCCGTCGGTGACCAGATTCATCCACAGGATCTGCAGCGGCGTCATCGGCACGCCGGTGAGTCCCAGCAGGGGGGCGGCGGCGATGGTGATCAGTTCGCCGACATTGCTGCCGAGGATGTATTTGACGAAGCGGCGGATGTTGGCATAAACGAGGCGACCTTCCTCCACGGCATTGACGATCGTGGCGAAGTTGTCATCGAGCAGCACCATGTCGGCGGCCTCCTTGCTCACCTCGGTGCCGGTGATGCCCATCGCCACACCGATGTGGGCCTGCTTCAGCGCCGGCGCGTCGTTGACGCCGTCGCCGGTCATCGCCACCACCTGGCCGTTGGCCTGCAGGGCCTTGACGATGCGCAGCTTCTGCTCGGGCGGTACGCGCGCGTAGACGTTGCAGCGGGCCACCGTTTCGCGCAGCGCGCTCTCATCGAAGCGCTCGAGATCGCGGCCCAGCACCACTTCGCCATCGGCCTCGCTCAGGCCGATGGCGGTGCCGATCGCCCGGGCCGTGAGCGGATGATCACCGGTGATCATCACGGGTCGGATGCCGGCCCCCCGACAGGTGGCCACCGCATGGTTCACCTCCGGCCGGGCCGGGTCGAGCTGGGCCATCAGCCCCAGCAGCACCTGATTCTCGAGGGGATGGTCGGGGCTGGGGTGATGGGGCGCGCAGGCGAACGCCAGCACCCGCAGGCCGGAGGCCGCCAGCTGGCGGGCCTGCGCGAGCCACCAGTCCCGCTGGGTCTGGGTCAGGCCGGTCACGCCGGAGCCGTCGATCCAGCGGTTGCAGCCGCTGATGATCACCTCGGGGGCTCCCTTGCTGATCAGCAGCCGCCGGGAGTCGGCCGCGGCCTCCGCCAGCGGTGTCTGCAGTGCGCCCAGGGGATCGTCGATCCACACCGCCATCAGCTGGCGTTCCGAGCTGAAGGGGATCTCAGCGTCGCGCTGGAAGTGACTGCGCAGCTCGAAGTCGTCGATGCCGGCCTTCTCGGCCACCACGGACAGGGCACCTTCGGTGGGGTCCCCCAGGATCTCCCAGCGCCCCTCGGCGTCCTGCCTGAGCTCGGCGTCGCTGCAGAGCACGCCGGCCCGCAGGAGCAGCTGCAGGGCGCCATCCGGGGCCCCCGGGGTGGCCGCGTCGGGGGCGGCCAGCTCCCTCGGCCTGAAGTCGCCGCGGGGTTCGTAGCCGTGGCCGCTCACCGCCACCGCCAGGGTGCCGACCCGCAGCTCCTGCACCACCTGGCGGTTCTGGGTGAGGGTGCCGGTCTTGTCGGAGCAGATCACGGTGACCGAGCCGAGGGCCTCCACCGCCGGCAGTCGGCGGATCAGGGCGGCGCGGCGCACCATCCGCTGGGTGCCGATCGCCAGGGTGACGGTGATCACCGCCGGCAGCCCCTCCGGCACGATCGCCACCGCCATCGAGAGCGACACCTCCAGCAGGTTGAGCAGCGGCTGGCCCATCAGCCAGCCCACGAGCACCACCAGCGCCACCAGGGCCAGGGCACTGATCACCAGCACCCTGGCCAGACCATCGAGCCGCTGCTGCAGCGGTGTCTCCTCACCACCGGCGGTATTGATCATCTGCGCGATCTGGCCCAGTTCGGTGGCCATGCCGGTGGCGGTCACCAGCGCCACGCCGCGGCCGCGCACCACCTCGGTGCCCTGAAACAGGCAGTTCTGGCGCTCCAGCAGCGGGGTGCCCTCCTCCAGCAGCAGATCGGCGCGCTTGAACACCGCTTCGGCCTCCCCGGTGAGAGCGGCCTCGCGCACCCCCAGATCGGCCTCCTCCAGCAGGCGCCCATCCGCGGGCACGCGGTCGCCCGCCTCCAGGCGGATCAGATCGCCGGGCACCAGTTCCTCACTGGCGATCCGCTGCCAGCGGCCGTCGCGGCGCACCTGCACCAGTGGCTGGGCCATGTCGCGCAGGGCCAGCAGCGCCTTCTGGGCGCGGCTCTCCTGCAGGTAACCCAGCAGCCCGTTGAGAACGACGATCACCAGGATGGCGATGGCGTCCTTGGGGAACTCCTGCTGATGCAGGGAGACGGCGCCGGAGACCGCCGCCACCGCCAGCAGCATGAGCAGCATCACGTTGCTGAACTGATCGCGGAGGATCTGGAGGGCGCTGCGGCCCTCGCTGATCTCCAGGCGATTGGGGCCGTTGTCGGCGAGGCGGCGGGCGGCGCCGGCTGTGCTCAGGCCCTGGGCATCGGCCTGCAGTCGCTCCAGGCACGCCTGCGGCGGAAGGGCGTGCCAGGAGGCGGAGCCTGCAGGAGCGGAGCCGTTCAAGGAGGGTGATCAGCGTCGGCCGAACCCTAAGGGGGGCGATCAAGGCTGATCGGCTGGACGGTGCGGGCAGACCCCAGACTGTGCCGGCCGCAGCGCACTTGCGATGTCCGACCGCCCGCTCGCCACCGGGCATACCAGCACGGTGCTGGCCCGACTCGAGCTCTGGCGCCGTCAGCTCACCGTTCCCCAGTTCACGATCCTCACCGGCCTGCTGGTGATCGCCTGCGGCACCCTCCTGCTGGCCTCGCCTCTCTGCTCACTCGACAGCGTCGGCCTGTGGCAGGCGCTGTTCACCGTCACCTCGGCGATCACCGTCACCGGGCTGACGATCATCGATGTGGGCCGCGATCTCACCTTCGTCGGACAGCTGGTGCTGGCCGGGCTGATTCTCACCGGCGGCCTCGGGCTGATGGCGATCACCACCTTCCTGCAGGGCTTCGTGCAGGGGCGTTCCGGCCTGCGGCAGCGGCTCGACAAGGGGCGCGCCCTCGATGAGTTCGGCGTCGGCGGTATCGGCCCCACCTTTCATTCGATCCTGATCAGCGGCGCCTGGGTGATGGGTCTGGGCAGCGCCGTGCTGTTCCTGATCGGCTTCCGTGACATCCCCGAGCCCGGCCCGCGTCTGTGGGCCGCGCTGTTTCACTGCATCAGCGCTTACAACAACGCCGGCTTCGGCCTCTGGAACACCAGTCTCGAGACCTATCGCGACAACCTCGTCGTCAACGGTGTGATCGCGGTGATGATCGTCAGCGGCGGCATCGGCTGGCGCGTCAGCCAGGATCTGTGGCGAAACCGCAGGAAGCTCAACAGCTTCCGCCGCCTCAGCCTGCACACCCGGCTGGTGCTGCGCAGCACCGTTGCCCTGATCGTGGTGGGCACCTTCGGCCTGCTGTTCACCGAGAACTTCGGGGTCGGTGACACCGCCATCGAGCAGCTGGCTCCTGCCCGCCAGCTGCTGATCGCCCTGTTTCAGTCGATCACCACCCGCACGGCCGGGTTCAACACGATTCCGCTGTCGCTGCAGACGCTTTCCGAGGCCGGTCTGCTGCTGATGATCACGCTGATGTTCATCGGCGCCAGCCCGGGCGGCACCGGCGGCGGCATCAAGACCACCACCTTCGCGGTGCTGATGGCGGCCACCCGCTCCACCCTGGAGGGCCGCGACCACGTGCATGTGCGCCGCCGGCACGTGGCCGACACCACCGTGCTGCGGGCCGTGGGTGTGGCGCTGGCCTCGGCGCTGTTCGTGCTGGCGATGACCCTGCTGCTGGGGCTGGGCATCACCGCCGAGCCCCGGGCCGGCCAGCCGGGGTTCACCTTTCTGGAGAAACTGTTCACCTGCGTGTCGGCCTTCGCTACCGTCGGCCTCGATGTGGGCGTGACGGCCCAGCTCAACCGCTGGGGCCAGCTGGTGCTGATGGTGGGCATGTTCACCGGGCGGCTTGGCGTGATCCTGCTGTTGTCCGCCATCTATGGACGCCGTTCGGTCCCGCGGGTGCGCTTCCCCAGCGAGGAGGTCTATCTGTAGGGCCAGCCGGGTGATGTTTCGGGGGGGCTCCCGCTGCTCCGCCGGGCCCTCATGCCAGCGGCCAGAACCAACGGCCAGAGCCAGTGACAGGCTGCCGGGGCTGCTCTCAGGAGACAGCGCTCCGGTCCACCGTGTGCGATCCCGGCAGGCTGGTCAGCCGCTGCAGGCGCCGCTCCAGCAGCAGCAGCCCCACCACGGTCGTGAAGCTGACCATCAGCACCAGCGCGGAGAACTGGGAGGCGTTCACCACGCCGGCCTTGAGCGCCGTGGTGGCGAACACCAGCCCCGGCAGGCCGCGGGGGATCAGGCCGTAGATCACCAGGCGCCGGTCCACCCCGGTGGCGGTGTCGTGGGCCGTGATGCCCAGGCCGCAGGCCAGCTTGCTGACCAGAGCCATCACCACCAGCACCGCCGCCATCCCCCAGGCCCCGGGCGCCAGCAGGCTGGCGGCCTCGATGCGCATGCCGACGCTGATGAAATACAGGGGCAGGAACACCTCACAGAGCAGCACCAGCACCGCGCGCACGTCCTGCTCCAACGGCGAGAGGCGCGCCAGCAGCAGCCCACCCCAGAAGGCGCCGAAGAGGCTGGTGAGTCCCACCAGTTCGCCCAGCCAGGCGGAGGCGATCAGCAGCAGCAGGATCGACAGCGGGCTTGAGGGCCGCTCCGGCCGGTGCCGCCGCCAGGTGTCCACCGCGAGCAGGCTGGCCAGGCCCAGCAGCAGCCCCAGCGGCGGGCCCAACCAGCCGGCGCCGCCCCCATGCCCCGCGGCCTCGCCGGCGCCGAGGGCCGTCGACAGGGCCAGCAGCAGAATCGCCGGCAGGTCATCCAGCACCGAGACACCCACCAGCAGGCGGCCCGACGGGCTTGTCAGGGCCTGGCGCTGGGCGAGCACCCGCAGGGTCACTCCGGTGCCGGTGGCGCAGAGCACCGCCAGGCAAAGCAGGGTGGTGGGCACCGACAGTCCGAACAGGGTCCGCAGCGGCCAGAAGAAGAGCAGCGGCGCCAGGGCGCTGATCGCCACCAGCCGCAGCAGCGTCCGTCGCTGCGCGATCAGCAGATCGCCGCGCACCTCCAGGCCCACCTGGAAGAAGAGACTGAGCACCCCCAGCTCGGTGATGCCGCCGAGGGGCGCCACCCGCTCGAAGGGCAGCACGCTGTTGCCCAGCAGGAAGCCCACCAGCAGCTCCACCAGGATCGCCGGCACCGCCCAGCGCGCCAGGCGACCTGCCGAAAGCCGCGCCAGCGCCACGCCGGTGAGCAGCAGCAGCAGCGTGCCGAGCAGGGGCGAGGCGTGCATCGGGGGATGGGGCGGAACGGCGCTCAGGGCAGGCTGACTGCCGCTGGTCCCGGTCCTAGTTTGAGCAGCTGCCCGACCCGTGGTCCCGCCAGGCATGTCGCCACTCGCCGCGTTCAACCGGGTCCGGCGCACCCTGATCGGCAGTCCGCTTCCCACCAGCGCCCAGCACGAGGAGCGCTACAGCAACGCCGAGGCCCTCGCGATCCTCAGCTCCGATGCCCTCTCGTCGGTGGCCTACGCCACGCAGGAGATCGTGCTGGTGCTGGGGCTGGCCGGTGCCGCCGCCCTGCCCTTCACCCTGCCGATCACCGGCCTGATCGTGGGGCTGATGCTGATCGTGGCCACCAGCTACCGCCAGACGATCAAGGCCTATCCCCATGGGGGCGGCTCCTATCGGGTCTCCCAGGAGAACCTCAGCCCTCTGAGCGGCCTGGTGGCCGGCGCCGCCCTCTCGATCGACTACGTGCTCACCGTGGCCGTGAGCGTGGCGGCCGGCATCGCGGCCCTCACCTCATATTTCCCCGGCCTGGATGATCAGCGGGTGCTGCTCTGCCTGGTGGCGGTGGCCCTGGTCATGGTGGCCAACCTGCGCGGGGTGAGTTCCAGCGCCAGGCTCCTCAGCCTGCCCACCTACCTGTTCATGGGGGTGGTGATGACCCTGCTGGTGGCGGGCGCGGTGAAGGCCGGCCTGGGCCAGCTGCCGACCCCGGCGATGGCTGATCAGCAGCGCCTGCTGGAGGACGCCAATGGCCGTCAGGGGCTGATGGTGATCGGCCCGCTGCTGCTGATGCGGGCCTTCAGCTCCGGCTGCGCCGCCCTCACCGGCATCGAGGCGATCAGCGACAGCGTCGCCGCCTTCCGGCCGGTGGAGTGGCGCAACGCCCGCCGCGTGCTCACGGTGATGGTGCTGATGCTGGCGTTGATGTTCAGCGGTATCAGCGCCCTGGCGCACCAGAGCGGCGTGGTGGCCACCGACAACGGCCCGACCCTGCTCTACCAGCTGGGCGAGCGGATCTTCGGGGACGGCCTGCTGCTGGCGGTGCTGCAGCTGGCGACGCTGCTGATCCTGCTGCTGGCGGCCAACACCGCCTACGCCGATTTCCCCCGCCTGGCGGCCTTCCTGGCCCAGGACGGCTACCTGCCCCGCCAGCTCGCCTCACTCGGCGATCGGCTGGTGTTCAGCAACGGCATCTTCGCCCTCAGTGGTTTCGCCGGTCTGCTGCTGGTCCTGTTCGAGGGCAGCGTCAGCCGCCTGATCCCGCTCTATGCGGTGGGGGTGTTCCTCAGCTTCACCCTCTCGCAGGCGGGGATGGTGATGCACTGGTGGCGCCAGCGGGGCCGAGGCTGGTCCGGCAAGGCCCTGATCAACGGTGTCGGCACGGTGATCACCGGCGTGGTGGGGATGGTGCTGCTGGTCAGCAAGTTCACCCAGGGGGCCTGGGTGGTGGTGGTCACCATCCCGATCCTGGTGACGCTCTTTCTGCGCATCCGCGCCCACTACGACACGGTGGCCCGCCGGCTGCGCCTTGCTCCCGACAAGCGTCTCCGGCTGCCGCCGTCGCCAACGGAGGGGACGGGCAGCCCGACGGTGGTGCTGGTGGGGCAGTTGCATCGGGGCACCTTCGAGGCGATCCGCTTCGCCCGCACCATCGCCAGCGATCTGGTGGCGGTGCATGTCGATCTGGGTGGCGGCGGCAGCCAGGCCTTCGTCGCCCAGTGGCAGCGCCAGGTGCCGGAGGTGAGGCTGGAGGTGCTGCCATCCCCCTATCGCTCGCTGGTCGATCCGGTGGTGCAGTTCGTCCAGGGCTTCGAGATCGAGCACCGCAAGGACCGCGACCGCTTCTGCGTGATCGTGCTGCCGGTGTTCGTCACCCGGCGGCGCTGGGAGAACCTGCTGCACAACCAGTCGACGATCCTGCTGCGCAATGCCCTGCGCGCCCAGGGCACGCGCGTGGTGACGACGGTGGGGTTCTACCTGTGAGCAATGGGTGCCACCGTCCGGCCCCGGCCAGGCCCTCACACCGCTTGCATCGCCCTGCGGCTCGGGCGTTCAGCCCCTGCCCGGTTGCCTCCGGGCGGCTGCTCATACCGGCTGCTCAGATCGGCTGCCACGGCCGCAGGTCGCTCCCGCTCCGGGAGGTCAGTAATCCACGGCAGGCAGGTGGGGAATGGTCGCGTCGCCTGGCCGGGCTCAGGGTCTTGCCGGCTGGAGTCTGAGGGGAGCGGGTGTGGATGGTTGCACATAACCCGATCCACGAACCGGTGTATGTTGGCGGAATTGTCGGACCGGCCTTGGAGTCCCTGCTCGCCGCCGCCCTGCAGCCCCAGGCGGCCATCACCCTGGCGATCCTCGCCGGCTCCGTCGTGCTGTTCGTCGGGGGCTGGCTGGCTCCCGAGGTCACCGGCCTCCTGGCGGTGGCTCTGCTGGTGGCCCTGCGGGTGCTCAGTCCCGGCGAGGCGATGGAGGGCTTCGGCAGCCCGGCCCTGATCACCCTGATGGGTCTCTTTGCCCTCTCCGCCGGTCTGTTCCGCAGTGGTGGCCTTGATCGGCTGCGTGCCTTGATCGGCTCGGATGCGGTGCGCAGTCCCAAGCGGATGATCGCCCTGATGGTGGCGGCGGTGGGGCCGGTGTCGGCCTTCGTGCCCAACACGCCGGTCGTCGCCAGTCTGTTGCCGGTGATCGAGGGCTGGTGCCAGCGGCGCCGCGTCTCCCCCTCCAAGGTGTTGCTGCCGCTGTCCTTCGCCACCGTGCTCGGCGGCACGCTGAGCCTGCTCGGCAGTTCGGTGAACCTGCTCGCCAGCGAGGTGAGCAGCAAGCTCGGCTATGGCGCCTTCGGCCTGTTCGCCTTCACGCCGATCGGCATCGGCGTCTGGCTGGTGGGGGGCCTGATGATGGTGCTGCTGGCTGATCGCTTCCTGCCGGATCGCGGCAGTAACGAGGAGGATCTCCTCGCCGATCTGGCCAGCGGTGGTTATCTCACCGAGGTGAAGATTCCGGCCGGTTCGGAGCTGATCGGCCAGTCGCTGCATGGCAGTCGCCTGCAGCGTCGCTTCGATGTCGACGTGCTTGAGCTCCATCGTGAGCAGGAGCGCTTCCTGCCGCCCCTGGCCGATCGCACCCTCAAGCTGGGCGATCGTCTGCTGCTGCGCTGCACCCGTGACGATCTGCTGCGCCTCCAGCAGGACCACACCGTGGTGCTCGCCCCGACTCCTGAGGAGCCGGTCCGCTCCGATCAGCAGAACGATCAGCGCATGGTCGAGGTGCTGCTGCCCTCCGGCTCCACCCTGGCCGGCGACTGCCTGCGCGATCTGCGCTTCCGCCAGTGCTACAACGTCACCGTGCTGGCGCTGCGCCGCGGCAACCAGGTGCTGCGGGAACGGCTCGGCCGGGTGCAGCTGCGCGACGGTGATGTGCTGCTGCTCCAGGGCCCCAAGGACGCCATCCGCGGTCTTCAGGCCAGCAACGATCTGGTGGTGCTGGAGCAGCTGGAGAAGGATCTGCCCACCGTCAGCCGCAAGCGGCTGGCTCTGGTGATCACCGCCCTGGTGATCCTGCTGCCCAGCTTCGAGATCATCCCTCTGGTGGCCTCGGTGCTGCTCGGCACCGTGGCGATGGTGGCCACGGGCTGCCTGCGGCCGGGTGAACTGCAGCGGGCGATCCGGCTCGACGTGATCCTGCTGCTGGGTTCGCTGGCGAGCTTCAGTGTGGCCCTGGAAAAGACCGGCCTGGCGGCGGCCCTGGCCCGGGCGCTGCTCGCCGGTCTGGATCACTGGCCGGTGTTGGCGGCCCTGATGGTGGTGTTCCTGTTCACCACCCTGCTCACCGAGGTGATGAGCAACGCCGCCACGGTGGCGATGCTGATTCCGATCGCCGGCCAGCTGGCCCAGGGGCTGGGCCAGCCTCCCCTGGCCTTCATCTATGCGGTGCTGTTCGGCGCCAGCCAGAGCTTTCTGAGCCCTGTCGGCTATCAGACCAACCTGATGGTGTTCGGTCCCGGCCGCTATCGCTTCCTGGACGTGGCCCGCTACGGCTTCCCGCTCACGCTGGTGATGACGGTGGTGGTTCCCTTGCTGATCTGCCGCTGGTTCGGAATCTGAAGGCTCCCGCCGGCAGCCTGTGCGCAACAGCCGGGGCTTCCTTTGCTCGGGAACCCGTCACGGGAATGGTTCAGAGGTGCTGGAACGCTTCAGAGGCTGGGATCGCCGCTGGCGACACCCTCCGGATCGCGCAGCTGGCGTGATTCCAGCCGCGAGAGCAGCCGCGGCAGAAGCACCACCAGGGCCACCAGGACCAGGGCTCCGAGGCCGAACTCCACGACGCTGCGCACCATGACGTTCAGCGGCACCCAGCGGCCGCCGAGCCAGGCCAGGCTGACCATCGCCCCGGCCCACAGCAGCGCTCCGGCGGCGTTGCAGATCAGAAAGCGCCGGTAGGGCATGTGCACGGCACCCGCCATCGGGCCGGCCACCACCCGCAGCACCGCCACGAAGCGACCCAGCAGCACCGATTTGCCGGCATGGCGCTGGAAGCTGTCGCGCAGGCGCTCCAGTTGCTCCGGCGACTGACCGAGCAGGCGGCCCACCCGCAGGATCAGGGACCAGCCGGCGCGGCGACCCACCCAGTAGCCGAGGTTGTCGCCAAGCATCGCTCCGGCGGCGGCGGCACCGAGCACACCGAAAAACTGCAGCTGGCCGCTGCCGGCGGCATAGCCCCCCAGAAGGGTCACCGTTTCGCCGGGGAGGGGCAGGCCGGCGTTCTCCAGCAGCATCGCCACGAAGATCACTCCATAGCCCCAGGTCTGCAGCAAGTGCTGCAGCGACTCCAGGCTGAGGAGCTCCATGGCGGCGGGTCAGGGGGCTTCAGGCTATGGGAACGGGTCGTGTCGCCGCGCCCTCGCCTTGGCCCGCCTGCCAGAGCGAACCTGCCGATCTGAGGCTGGGCTGGCTGCAGCGGCTCAGGTGTCGCCGAGCGCCAGCAGCCGCCGTTTCAGCTCCGCCGCCGGGACCCCCTCCACCGCCACCCACTTGCAGCGGCTCCGCTCACCGCGCAGCAGCTGCACCGCCGTGGTGGGGCACCCGAGCCGGCGCGCCAGGAAGCGCAGCAGGGCGGCATTGGCGGCCCCATCCACCGGTGGGGCCTGCAGACGGATGGCCACCATGCCCTCCCGCTCACCCACCACGGCGTCGCGGCTGGCGCGTGGCTGGATCCAGACGGCCAGGGCCTTGGCGCCCTCTTCCTGGTGCTCCGCAGCTGTGGCGTTGTGGCGGCTGGGCGAACGATGCCGGTGGCCGGTCATGGGGAGAGGCGAGTCGCCAGGCTGCCCTTACGGTGCCATTCCCCCTTGAAGCGCATCCGTGGCCTCCCTGAGCAAACGCCTGGAATACCGGTTCGAGACCTGGCTGTGGCGCTTCCGCCTGGTGGCCATCCTGCCGGTGCTGTTCAGCCTGGCGAGCACGGGCGTCACCTTCGTGCTCGGCACCAAGGAGATCGGCATGGCGATCCTGGGGCTGGGGGCCAGCCACAGCGCCGAGAAGAAATACATGGCGACGCTGCTGGGGGGCGTGGTGACCGGCATCGATCTCTACCTGATCGGCATCGCCCTGTTGATCTTCGGCTATGGCGTCTATGAGCTGCTGATCTCGCCGATCGAGGCGGCCCGCGCACCCGGCAAGGCGGGGGATGGGCTGCTCGACATCCGCGATCTCGATCAGCTCAAGGAGAAGCTGGTGAAGGTGCTGGTGGTGGCCCTGATCGTCTCAGCCTTCAAGGCGATGCTGAGTCTGCCGATCAACGACGGCCCGTCGCTCGCCTTCTTCTGTCTGAGCGTGTTGCTGCTGGCGGTCAGCGGTTTCCTGGTGACCGGTGATCTGGGCAAGCGCGGCAAGGAAAAAGGCTGAAGGCCTGATCGTCGGAATCCCAGCGCAACCGGAGCTGGCGAGCGGGCCGATGTGGGTCCACTCCGCGGTGAGCCGGATCGGTTGAACCCGGGAGCGTGCCGTGGGCATCCGACACTGAACGGATGGCCATGGCCTGTCTGCAGCCGGCCCGGCCCCTGCGCCACACCTCCTTCGCACCACACCTCAGCCGATGGCTTCCGTCCCCGCCGCCGCCCCCGATCGCCTCAGCCTGCGGCGGCCGGACGACTGGCATGTGCATCTGCGCGACGGGGCGCTGCTGCAGGCCGTGGCCCCGGCCACGGCCCGGGTGTTCGCCCGGGCGATCGTGATGCCCAACCTCAGTCCGCCGGTCACCACGGTGGAGCAGGGCCGCGCCTACCGCGAGCGGATCCTGCAGGCGGTGCCCGCGTCCTTGGGCTTCACGCCGCTGATGACGGCCTACCTCACCGACACGATCGACCCGGCCGAGATCGCGCGTGGCCACGCCGAGGGGGTGTTCACGGCCTGCAAGCTCTACCCCGCCCACGCCACCACCAATTCCGCCGCGGGGGTGAGCGACATCATGCGCCTCGAGCCGGTGCTGGACACCCTGGAGCGGATCGGCATGCCGCTGCTGATCCATGGCGAGGTGACCGACGCCGAGATCGACATCTTCGATCGCGAGGCGGTGTTCCTGGAGCGGGTGCTGGATCCGCTGCTGCAACGCCACCCGGCGCTGAAGGTGGTGCTCGAGCACATCACCACCAGCGATTCGGTGCAGTTCGTGATCGAAGCGGGGCCGAATCTGGCCGCCACGATCACGCCCCACCACCTGCACATCAACCGCAACGCCATGTTCAAGGGCGGCCTGCGGCCTGATTTCTATTGCCTGCCCGTGGCCAAACGGGAGCTGCACCGCCTGGCCTTGCGTTCAGCCGCCACCTCCGGTAATCCGAAGTTCTTCCTGGGCACCGATTCGGCCCCCCATCCGCGCCACGCCAAGGAGAGCGCCTGCGGCTGCGCCGGTATCTACAACGCCCCCTTCGCCTTGGAGAGCTACGCCGAGGTGTTCGAGCAGGAGGGTGCGCTCGATCGCCTCGAAGGCTTCGCCAGCCTGCACGGCCCCGCCTTCTACGGCCTGCCCGTCAACAGGCAGCGGATCACGCTGGTGCGCGAGAGCCAGGTGGTGCCGCCCCGCCTGCACGGCAATGACGCCGCCGGCAGCGCCGTGGAGCTGGTGCCGTTCCATGCGGGGGAGCGGCTGGGGTGGCGGGTGGAGCTCCTGGACTGACCTGCATGGCTGCGGTCTGGGCCGAGGACCGATCCGCTGCGACCCGGAGCGGGGAAATTCACCGCGCTCCCTGAGGTCCCCAAGATGCGGGTTTCGAGAGGCCGGGCGCACCTGTCGCGGCCATGGCTGATGGCGTTGCCGCTGCCTGCGCGAGGCCTCAGGCAGGTTTTGGTCAGGATGTTCGGAGAGGGTTGTCCCGTGCGCATGAACGGGTCAGCTCCTGCACAAGGAAGGTCCCGACCAGGATCCAGATCAGGCTCTGTACCAGTGAGCTTCCAGGCAATGCATCGAGAAGACGCTGTGGCGTCCAGACAGATGCCGCCATGGATGCGGCCAGTACCCCTTCAAGAATCCTTGGGCGACCGAGGGCAAGCCTGAACACCACAAGAAGCGCGGGATAGAGCATGAGGTTGTCGTAATAGCGGTGATAGAAGCCGAGCTGTCCGAGCACCCCGCAGAAACCAGCCAGACCCAGAGGATCGCCAACTAGAAGGGATTCCATCGTTCTGAACACGGTGGACAGATTCCTGCGGCCGAAGACCGTTCCCAGCACAGCGGCAACGCAGACGACTCCGGCGAACAGCATCAGGGAGGCCTGGCTTGAGGCTCGAAATAGATTGGTCAGAAGAGCTACGGCATTGAGGTTGGAACTGCTCATGAACTGAGGCAAAACGCTGATCCAGCTGCGCAGATAAATATCCAACTCGACGTTGGTGTGGTGCAGAGCTAGAAATGAAAGTCCCGTCAACACACCCAGGCCCAGCAGGAGTCCAGGAAGGCGCCTGGGTGTCAGGAATGGCAGTGCGTAGGTGAGGCCGATCTGAGGTTTCACCATCGCAAGGGACCAGAGCAGACCAGCGGGCAGGTTTCGCTGTCGTTGGAGAAGCAGCCATTGAAGACTGATCAGTCCCATGCAGATGATCGAGAATTGTCCTTTGTTCAAGGCGCTGAAGTTACCGGCAATGGCCAGCGGCGCCAGGGTTCCCAGCCATCCGGCTGAAGCGCCGAAGGATCTGAGGCTGAACCAGCCGATCCTGGCGATCAGCACCAATGAGAGCAGGCTCAGAAGATGAAGGATCCAGGTGCCTTGGATCCATCCACCCAGGACGAAGAAGGGGCCGAACAAGGGCAGCGCCCAGGGCAGGTAGACCGTGGTCCGAAAGTCGGGCAGGGAGCGCTGCAGGGGTGTCGCCAACATGGCAGATGGATAGATGCCGTCCGCAAAGAGCTGCCACTCAGCCCAGCGTTCGCGAAGGTCAAACGGAGTGAGGATCCAGGTGCTGATCAACCCGGCCAGGAGGGTGGAGATGGCGAGCAGGCCCAGCAGCATCAGACTCCAACCAACCAGCCGACCCTGGAGGGCGGGGCGATGTTGCAGCCAACTGGGCCAGTGCAGCGGCCGTTGCAGAAGATCCAGCAAGGTCAGCACGGCAAAGGTGACGCCCGAATAGCTGAGAACCAGGCCGTGCAGCACGATGCCAACACAGGCTTCAGGCGGACCGCCTCGGCGAAAAAGCAGCCCATAGAAGTTGCGATTAAGTAGCAGCAACAGCGCCAGGCAGCCGCCAGCTAGCGCCAGCGACATGGGTCGCAACGCAGGCATCCAGGCCGCCACCAGCAGGGCCAGAGGTAGCAGCAGGCTGGCAGCGGCACTGAGGCGTGCAGTCGGATCGAGGTTGAGGGTGGTCGGCAGTTCCCGGCGTCTCAGCAGAAGCTGGCTCCAGGGAATCGCCCGTTGGCGGATGTCGGTGGACACCATCGAGCGCAGGGTCCAGCGCTTGTGGTGGGTTCCCTGAATGGCGGGGTCAAGGATGATCATTCCACCGGCGTCGCTGAGCCGCAGGCCGAACTCGATGTCCTCGATGCAGGGTCGGTCGTAGGACACGGCATCGAACCCCCCCAGATCCAGGAACGCCTGCCGGCGCACGGCGCCGAGCCCAGCCCAGAAGGTGCAGGCCGGCCCGGGATGGCTGCTGTGGGTGTGGTGGTGCAGCAGATTGCGGAAGCGGCTCACCAGCCCGGGATCGGCGGGCGTGTCGTCGTAGCTGCCGAACACCGCCGCGAGGGCAGGACTGTCGGCGAAGTGCTCCCGGATACGGCCTGCCGCATCGGGATGGACCTGGACGTCAGCATCGACGAACCACAGGATCTCGCCACGCGCTTCACGCGCGGCCAGGTTGCGGGCAGAGGCGGGACCCGAACGTCGCCCGGTGCTCAGAAGCCTGACCGGGCTGTGCAGGAGCCAGTCCGGTGGCGGCGGCGGCTCGCCGTCGAACACCACGAGGGCCTCATCCTGGGGGGCAAGGGCTGCCAGTGAGGCGCACAGGCAGGTGGCGCAGGGCTCCTCCCAGCTGATGGTGGGCATCACCAGGGTGAGGGAGGGGTGGGGCATGGGCGGTGCTGTTTCTTCTGTTGTCAACGCGAACGAATCATGCTGCTGCTTTTCATCGGAATATAATGTCATACGAACGGTCAGAAACGAGCCTGATTTGCACTTGCATCTGGCGCAAGCAGGGCCGCATACATACCTGCCATCTCGGCCGAGCGTGCGAGCAGTGAAGCCACGACTGCCAATGGGAAAAGGCAAAGAGCGCGAGTTCGCTGCAGGCCTAAATGATGGCTGTAACGGAACCAATGCCTTGCATCCCGACAGACGAGCGCAAAACGAAGAATGATTGGTTCAATCAGGGGAATTTGTTCGAGAGCCTTGATCCTTGGCCAGTCTGGATCGCTTTGCCGCCCGATGTAAGTTTCCCAGCCTCTTCGGAAGTGCATCCTGGTCAGCCACCAGCGAAATGTCATGCCGTGGGCAACGCGTTGATCCGGCTGGAATGAAAATCTGGCACCTGAGCGAAGCAGATCAAAATACAGCAAAGAGGATGGGAATGAATGCTTGAGCGTGCTGAACTTGTGGCGGAGCATCAAGTCTCGTCGAATCGCGAAGTTATGAGCCACCAATGCGCCGGCCTGGGGAGTGGATCTACGGGCCAGTACGAATCCCCACGATGGCAGGGCAGCAGCCAGCATCAAGGCCGAGTTGGCATCCAGGCGTTCGGTTCGGTACTGAGAAAATCCCACCGAGACGTCGGCACCGTTGCGTAGAGCTTCAGCCAAGGCAGGCAGCCAACGAGGTCCCGGTAGGCAGTCGCAGTCAATGAAGGCTAGATAGTCTGCTTGGGCAACCTTTGCGGCTTCGTTCTTTAGCTGCCAATAGTGGGCATTGGATGCACTGATCGGCAATAGGTGCACATTCCAGAATGCATCTTCGGGTAAACAGAAATGCCCCCAATATTCAAATTGCCTGGGACTGCCGATGAGAATCAGTTCCACAAGCTCCAGAGGAAAGTCTTGCGTGCACAGAGCAGCAATCGTGTCTACGGGTGGCGAGAGGTTGTTGGCTTCTTCGTTGTAGGCCTCGATCGCAATGGAAATCAAGGGCTTTGAGGGAGGCGCCATCAAGCCTGCCAGTTGTTATTGCTTGAGTTTAGCATATAACTGCTCGAATCGATCAACGAAGCCTGCTTCCGTCAGTCGCCGGAGCGCAAAGTTTCTTCCGTTCGTTCCAAGTGTCTCAGTCTCCCTTGGATTGAGGAGCATGGTCGTCAATGCCTCGGCTAACGATTGCGGGTCATTGGCCGGTACCAACAGCCCAGTTTCGTGATCCTGAATGATCTCATTCAGGCCGCCACTGTTGGTGGCCAAGACCGCAGTCCCTCGCATCATCGCTTCTGCCGCGACGATGCCGAATGGCTCTTCCCAGCGAGAAGGCACCACCTGAACCCAGGCTCCCTTGAGTCGCTCCTCCAGCTGAAGACGGGATAGGTGACCCAGAAAGACTACATGGTGACCGATGCCGATTCTGCGAGCCCTGGCTTCCAAGTGCTTTCGTTCAGGACCATCTCCGGCCACCAATAAGCTTGCTGCTGGGATGCGTCTGACCAGAATATGCATTGCATCAAGAAGATCATCCACACCCTTCTCCGTTACAAGCCGGCCCGCGAATGCAACTGTTGGAGTCTGATTGAGTTGTCTGTCATAGGGATGAACGGGAACTCCATTCCAGATCACCTCGTCCGCTTGAATGCCATACTGCAGAAGTTTTTTCTGCGTGGCATAGCTGTTGGCGACGATCAGACTGAAGTTTCTGCTCCAGAGTCTCCATAGGCTGAGCTGGGCCATGGCGCTCGGCCAGGCAGCCGCCGGAAAGCAACGGTTTTTGATGCAGGCTATCCCTGCATTTTCTTGGCAGGGCGATTGATCAGGGAGCAACTTTGTGCCGATTGGGCAGATGCAGCGGTACCAGGCGACGTGATAAATCGCAGGCGTGTCTTTTAGTAGAGGCAATATGAATGGAGACAGTTGGCTGAGGAACAGGCGAACATGGATAACATCTGGCCGGAACTCCTTGAGGATTTGCCTCAGTCTGTTGTAGGCCGATGGATTTAAAACCTGAGTGATCCCCCGAATTGAGGAAAGCGTCCCAAAGCAGGAATAATCTGCTTCGGGCTGGAGCTTTATTGGCCTAGCGTTACTGGCAAATAGGCGCACATCATGCCCTCGGAAGCGAAGCTGCTTGCGAAGGGACAGTGTCATCAATTCAGCGCCGCCGGACGGTGTGCTGTAATCGCTGATAAGAAGAATGCGCATTCGCTAATAAAAATGATCGAATCGGATGATGCCGCGACTCATTTCTTGGGGGTGGTCGGCTTTGGCTTGAGAGTTCTATTCATTAATGGCACTATTCGCAAGTGTTTGGAATAGGACTTGTGGTCTTAATGTGGTGGGCCTCTTTTGGGTTCGGCCTCCTAGGTTGCTTTTTGGTATTTTATGGTAGTCGCTCATGAGGATGCTCGCCAGGCTGGCTTGACGTGCAGGTGCCAGTGTCTTGGAACCTGCCTCATGGGTTTAGTGATCGGAATTGTCAGTTGGCTGTGCAGCTTGGCGTCATCCCAGAATCTGCCGCTTTGCTTTAGGGGACCTAGTTCATGAAAACGCCAGGGCCCACGTCTGTTGTTAGAATATTGCCGTAAAACAATAGTCTGTGTGTCGCGATCCGCCTGTCGCATCTCTGCAAGAGAGCATAATTGCAGTTCGCCGCCGGACCAGCCAGCGGTCAACAAAACTACGATTCTCAGCGCCAAGGTCTCCAAAACTTTTTTCGCGGCCGCTGAGTATTGCGTAGCATTTTCGATTCAATGCGAAGTTCAGGCCGGGCAGGAAATGATCAGATTTGCCAGGTGGATCGAAAAAAACAATGCACCGTATCTGTGATCGTCTGGCCTGCCACTGCGATGCAACTTTGTGGCTCGTGCGGCGGTGGTGCGGATGTTCTGCTCGTTGCCCGAGGCCCATCAGAAGTGTTTCGGAGCCGATCAGAGCTGTAATAGCATGGATTTCTGAGGGAGACCTGAGTTATTCTTAGACGCGTTCGAATCGATATCCGAAGGCTTCGATGTCGCGACTGAAGCGCTCTGCGACGACATCGCGAACTCGGTCGCTATACCATTCGCTATAGTGCCGGTGGGTGCTCCGATTGCGATGAGGTAAGCGATCGTCGATCTGCAGTCGTGAGAAGATTTCAGCGGAGTCGGCGGCAATATTCTCGAACCGACCGATCTTATCGACCAGAATTCTTCCGTCGGCATCGGATAGATAATCGATCTGGTTGAATGCGAAGCTCTTCAAGCATCCGTTGTCCCAGGTGACGTCGGTGCACTTCTCTACGAACTGCTCGAAGTTTTTGGCTTTGCGATAAACCTCGTTCCAGTTCTTGTATTGAAATGGCGCAGTTCTCCACCGTTTCCAGAGCGGCAGTTTGAGGCGGGCAGCATCAATCATCGCGTACCAGGAGACGAGCCGCTCCCAGGGATTGCGGACAAATCCGAAGGAATAAAAATCGCTCCATCGCTCGACACCTAGCTCTACCGCTCCTTCGCGCGCGAAACCATGTCGACCGTGCCATCGCATAAGGTCTGGAAAGTTTCTGGTGAGTACAGACTCGAAGCTGATGCCCGCGGTTTTCTGTACGTGAACGAAGATAAACTTCGACTGATGACTAATCAGCATGGCAAGCCAGGCATCAAAAAACTAGATTGCCTGTAAGCCTATGCGAACCCGAGACCACGCTCGGTGCAAGGAATACGGCAGCTCGCCGCATTGTCGATCCGTTCAGTCGTCGCCGCCAGTCAGAAGCATCTGTTGAAGTGGGAGCAGAAGCTACCGAGGTGTCTCCTGGCGTATTGGTCAGAGTTGTAGGCGTGGAAGTTGCCGCTGGTGCTTGTCTTGAGGTTGACCAGCAATGTCTTGATCCAGTCGAACTGCGGCAGATCATTGGGGTGTTTACCGCTGGTGATGATGGCTTCATGGCTACATCCTGCCGTGGTGACCAAGCGGAAGCAGGCCAGACCATCAGAGAGCACGTCACTGCCCGGAACCAGGTTCTTCCCGGCCCTGCTGCCAAAGACATTTGAACTGAAGCCGGTGTCTTGAATTCCCACCAGTCCCAGACGCGAATGGGTGCCAGCCTGGAGGCGCATCGCTTTGGTGATGGCTGGGATGCTTCCCTCACGGTTTCGGTCAAGGGCATGAGGGGACGGGCCTGCTGCGTGGTTCATGTGGTTCTGCCCTGGCTACGCAGTCGGGGAATGTCTGCGGAGCATGGCGATCATTTTCGTGTGATCTCTGGCATTTGCCTTGTGTTCGCTCGATTTGTGTTCGCCTGCTGTCTCCACAACGCCGCATAGATCCCCTGCAGGCCAAGCAGTTCGTCGTGGCGCCCCCGTTCCACGATGTGTCCGCCTCCGAGCACCAGGATCTGATCTGCATGCACCACTGAACTGAGCCGATGGGCCACGGTGAGCACGGTCCGGTTGTGGGCGAATCGCTCCACTGCCTCAAGGATGCGGGCCTCGGTGGGGCTGTCGAGGGCACTGGTGGCTTCATCGAGGATCAAAATCTCCGGATCCTGAAGAAGCGCCCGCGCCAGGCAGAGCCGCTGGCGCTGCCCGCCGCTGAGCCGGAAACCCCGCTCTCCGATCAGCGTGTCGTAGCCCTCCGGAAGCGCCTCGATGAAGGCGGCCGCATCGGCGGCTTCGGCGGCCGCTCGGATGGCCTCCTCGCCGGCGTGGGGCACCGAGAAGGCGATGTTGTCGCGGATGCTGCCGTTGAGCAGGAGCAGCTCCTGGCTCACCACTCCCAGCTTCTGTTGCCAGCTGTCCAGATCGATCGTCTCCAGATCCACTCCATCCAACAGGATCCGTCCCCCGCTGGGGCTGATCAGGCCCACCAGCAGGTCCACCAGGCTGGATTTGCCGCCGCCTGATTCGCCAACCAGAGCCACGGTGCTGCCTGCTGGGATCTCCAGATCGATGCCGTCCAGGGCCGGTTGATGGCGCCCTGCGTAGGTGAGCGAGACACCTTCCAGGCGGATTCTCTGCCGCAGGCCGGCGAAGGGAACGCCACCGCGGCGGCGGAATTGCTTGCCTGCCGGATCGAGCAGCTCCTCCACCAGTTGCAACGAGCCATGCATCTCGGCCATTCGGTTCAGGCAGCCGGCGGTTCTCGTCAGCCGCAGATTGAGCCGCTGCAGCACCAGCACGAACACCACCAGATTCGGCACCATCAGGCTCTGCTGGCCTTCAAAGAGATGCCAGCTCAGCAGGCCGATCAGGGCCGCCGCCAGCACCGGCAGCAGATCGCTCACCGGTTCCAGCACCGGCACCAGCAGGCCCATTCGGCGCATCTGCCGTTCCTGCTGCACGGCACTTTGTTCCTGGCGCTTGATGGCCCTGGTGATGCCGGCCGTGCTGTGCAGCAGGCGCAGGATCTGGATGTCTTCGGTGATCGCCGATGCCATGCGTCGGCCCGCCTCCGCCAGCTGCTTGGAGGCTGTGCGGATGCGCGGCCGCAGCTGACTCTGCAGCAGGGCGATCGCCGCCGCCATGGCGACCGCCACGAGCGACAGCAGCGGCGTGAGCAGGATCAGCACCGCCAGATAGACCCCCACCAGCAGCAGGTTGCTGAGCACCTGAGCCCACTCCTGCAGTTGCCGTTGCACCGCCACGGGAGCCAGGGTGCAGCGGTTCACCAGGTCGCCCACCGGGTAGCGGCTGACGCAGCCATAGCTGAGGCTGAGGAGGTGGCGATGGATGGCCGGTGCCACTTCGCGCTCGCAACGGGCCGCAAACCAACCGGCCGAGACACCATTGATGTAGTTGAACAGGCTCGTCAGGCCCTGCAGCAGCACGGCCAGGGCCAGCAACAGGGCAAAGCGTTGCCCCAGAGGCAGCGTGCTGAGGCTGCCCAGCGGCAGCCCCATACGCCCTGGCATGGCCATCGCCCCTGTGGCCGCGCCGCCGCTCAGCAGGCGGGCGGCCTGGAAGATCACGCCGAAGGTGAGTCCCTCACACAGGGCCAGCAGCACGCTGGAGAGCAGCAAGGCAGCCAGCAGTCGCCAGGACTGGCCAGCGGTCTGGAGGATCAGGCTGCCCAGCGCGTTGCCAGGAAAGGCCCCGGCCAGGCGGCGGCGTAGAGGCCTCGGCAGCCGCCGGAGCCAGGCTGTTTGATCAGCCACCCTTGCCGCCACCAGCCACATCCGCCTCGATGTATTCAGCGTCCTGGTTCACCTGCCAGACGTCGTAGAGCTGCTCACCGGCGAGGATGTTGCGGGCCGTGAGCATGGCCGTCATCATCGAATGGTCCTGATTGTTGTATTGGTGCATGCCGTTGCGGCCCACCACATGCAGGCCGGGGCAGTGCGTCTTCAGGGTGTCGCGGATGATGGCGCGGCGTTCGGTGTAGAGGTCGTCGTAGACGGGATAGGCCTTGGGCTGGCGCACCACGGCACCATCGATCACATCTCCCTCCGCCGCCAGCCCCAGGCTGATCAGCTCGCTGGTAGCCATGGCGATCAGGTCGGCATCCTTGCTGTTCCAGATCGGGTCGGTGTCGTTGCAGAAATATTCCATGCCGTAACAGGCCATGCGCGGGTCGGGAACCATTTCGGCCGACCAGTTGATGAAATTCTGGATGCGTCCCACCTGCAACTGCGGATCGTGGATGTAGAGCCAGGTGTCGGGGAAGCTGCTCGGTGTCTTCAGGATCAGGGCCACCGTAAGGAAGTCGCGGTAGCGCAGGGCGGCTGCCGCTTCGAGGGCTTCGGGCGGCAGGCTGGGTTGCACCTGGGCCACGAGCCAGCTCAGCGGCGCGGAGCTGATCAGCTGATCCACCACCTGTTGGCGCTGGCTGCCAGAGGCGTTCGTCAGGGTCACACGCCAGCTGCCTTCGCTGGTGCGCTCCAGGCCGCTCACCCGGGTTCCCAGATGAAGCCGGCCTCCCCGTTCGCGGATTCTGGCGGCGGCGGCCTCCCAGAGCATGCCGGGGCCGTGGCGTGGGTAGCGGAAGGCGGTGATCAGGGTCTTGATCACGGTGGAGCGAGCGCCGTCGCCCGCCTCGGGTTGTCGCTGGGCTGGCCGCAGGGCCGCCAAGGCGGCCTGGATCAGGGAGAGGCCCTTGATGCGCTGCGCGGCCCAATCCGCGGAGATGTCACGGCAAGGAATGCCCCACACCTTCTCGGTGTAGCTCTTGAAAAACATCCGATAAAGGCGCCCGCCGAATTTTCGGGTCATCCAGTCTTCGAAGTTGGCTGGGCTGGCCGGTCTGTCGATCTTGGCTTTCAGGTAGGAGGCCAGGGTGAGCAGCGACTGGCGCTTGCCCAGGTTATTCACCACCTCCCCCAGATCCAACGGGTAGGAGTAGAACTTCCCCTGGTAATAGATCCGTGAAAGGCGGTCCTGCACCACCATGTCATCGGGAAGAATCTCGCTCCAGAGATCTTCCACCTCCTGCGATTTCGAGAAGAAGCGATGGCCGCCGATGTCAAAACGAAAGCCCTTGTAGCGCACCGTGCGTGAGATGCCACCCACCGCAATCGGATCCGCCTCCCAGATGTCGAGCTCCAGGCCGGCTTTGCTCAGCAGGTAGGCGGCTGTCAGGCCGGCGGGGCCTGCGCCAATCACCCCGACTCTTAGGGGGTGATCGATTTCATGCAGAACCAAGGATTCCAATCACATTTACTCAGATTTTACAGCGTGATTGAGCTGCTCCGCTTCCTGCCGACACGAGCTGCAGGTCAGCAGCTCTCCTTGGAGAGGAGCAGGAGTAGGGACCTCGCGCTCCTCGGGGTGTCTCCGGGACAGCGTCTGAGGAAGCTGTTCCATGGTGATTTCGGTGTCGGAGATAAGCTGCCAGGAAGCATGGACTTCAGTCAGCCTGTGCAGGCACCCGCCATTCCTTGGGCTCAGCGACGGCCGCTGACGGGGGAGTCAGCTGCGCCATGGTGAGGCAAGATGAGTCGGGACTGGCGACTCATGCTCGGGGTGGAGCGTCAATGCCATGACCGTGCGGAAGAACCCCCACCCCTCCCAAGCCGGTGCCGCCTGGTGGGCGACTGGGTTCAGAATGGCGATCAGGCCACTCCACCCGAGAAACGAGCACTTGCAACCAGCGACCGGCGAGGGGCAAGCGCGCGCGGGAAGTTTTGCGCCGGAGCCACAAGCATGCCCCCGCTGACTTCGTCAGCAAATCAGGACGCATGGCGGCCCTATCTGGACTGGCCTGGTGTAATATAGTTTAAAATGCTATCTCGAGCATGGACCTACCCAAAGATACTCAGCAGGCAACTCCTTCTGCTCCCGAGCCCTACGAATCTCCTCGAATCGAGCAGATCCTTCAATTGGAGGATCTGGAACGCGAAGTCGCCTATGCAGGCACTGGGGCGTCAGTGGTCTGGCCCATTTAGATTTCGTTGGCGTCCTCCTGCTCTATACCTCTTGGCTGCTTTCCGGTTGTTTCGCTTGAGAGCTCTTGTCCATCATTTATGAACAGTGCTCTCGGATTCAGTCTTCCGAGGTCGGGGATCGAGTTGTGTTATTTCACCGTGATAGGCACACAACCGTCATTCTCAATCCAGCGGGTTCCAGTCTCTGGAGGCTCCTAAAAACTCCATGTACATGCTCGGCATTGGCTGACACCCTTGCGGCCTCGCATCCGGATCTGTCCTACGATAAGGCCTTAGGCGATGTCTCGGCATTCATAGAGAGTTTGATGGTTCACGGAATGGTCGAACTTTGGGGCTGAAGCTGTGGCTGTTTCCATGGCCACAGTATCCTGGCAAGTTGCAAATCGCCGCCACGAACTGGTCAGCGAGAGCCCTATGGTCCTTGCGCTCGGAATAGTCATTCTTGGCTATCGCCAGGTGTACTTACCTGCAGCCTGTGATCAACCCGTTTTGCGCTGGCGCATCGATGACTTTGGCTATTCAGGTGATCGGTGGCAAGTGCACGGGCCTACTGGTGAACTTTTTACCACTTGCACGTCTGTGGCCGATGCCATCCGCACAGTGGAGTATTCAGCGCTCCAAGAACTCTTCCTCCCAGATTCCTCGGTCACCACGCTGCACGCGGCCCTGCTCGGCCGCGGTCGTTTCGGGCTCCTGATCGTTGGCCCCGCTGAGTCAGGAAAGAGCACTTTGGCCATAGCCCTCTGGCTAGCCGGCTTCTCGCTCCTCGGTGACGATATCGCACTCCTGGATCCTGAAGGTGGGGGATTGTCTGCTGCTCCCCGTCGGGTGTCGCTACGGCATCCGAGCCGGCGGCTTCTCGGTGATGACTTCTGGCAGCGATTGGCCGCAACTCCTTCGTTCATGCCTACTTCAGAGGGCTGCCTATTTCATCCTCACGAGCTGGGTGGCCTGCCAGCCTCAGCCTGTGCACTTGCACCAACCCTGATTGTTTTCCTTGCCCGGCGCGGGGTGAAGCTGGGTGCCGCTGAAAGTCGTCGGCTCTCGCCGGCGGAGCTACTGGTTGCGCTCGCGCCATACTCGAATGTTGTGAGGACTGCCGGGATGGGAGCCGCCCTCAACCGGCTGCAAAAGTTGGCCGAGCTTGCACCCGCCTACGACCTCGGTCGCGGCCCCATTCCTTCGATGCTGGAGGCCATCGCCGCTCTCTTGCCACAAGACCATTTTAGGCCATGACCGACTCAGCCCCCTCCGCCGGCTCGCTTTCATCCAATCCCAACGTTGGACTCTATCTGCCCCTGATGGTCACGCGGCGCTGCAACCTCGGCTGCGCCCATTGCAGCGTGGAGTCGAGTCCGGAGTTACGAGACCGCCAGCCCACAGAGCAGGAACTCCTTGAGGTGGTTCGCCAGGCAGCAGCGGCAGGGGTGAGGGCCATTCAGTTCACAGGTGGAGAACCGATGCTGCGCCAGCAGCTTGTGCTGAAGCTGATCCGCGAGTCACGCCGGCTCGGCATCGGTTCAACCCTCACCACCAATGGATTCTGGGGCTGCACACCGAAGCTTGCCCGCACCCGGCTGCAGGCGCTGCTGGCCGCCGGTCTGGCCCGCCTCACCGTGAGCTTCGATCGCTACCATGCGGCCTTCCAAGGTCCGGAGCCTGCAGTCAACATCGTTGAAGCCGGCGCCGTACTCGGCTTACCCGTGAACATCAACATCACCCGGGTGCAGGATGAAGACGATATCGATGCGTTCGTGGCGCCCTTCGCCGAGCTCCCGACGGCCCAGCTGCGTTTTTACGACGTTCAGCCAGTAGGCGCTGCGGCTCGCAATACCCCCGATCACCAGTGGCGGGGGCAAACATCCGGATTCTGCAGAGCCTGTGATGCCGCCACCGTCACCGATGACGGTCGGCTGATCGCTTGCAACGGCCCAGCCTATTTCACGCCTCCCGGTCATCCGCTCCACATCGGTTCGCTCAGCGACAAGCCTCTATCCGCCCTGTTGGCTGCCCATCGCGACGATCCACTGCTCGACGCGATCCGAACACTCGGTCCCGAGCGGCTGCGCGCGGAACTCGTGAAGATTCCGGGGTTTGAGGCCTTCCCATTCCACGATCGCTACCGCGGCCTGTGTGATCTCTGCCTTCACATCACCGGTGATCCCTCCGCAGCTGCGGCCCTGAGGGAGCACATGGCTCATGGGCTCCTCGCCGCTGAGCGCCACGCCATGGCGCTGTTGATCGCCGACCAGCGCCGTGCCGGCGCGCTGAACCGCCGGATCGTGAATGCGGAGGCAGCCGCGAGACTGTTCCATCAGGGCATCACCACGGGCACGAGTTCCTGGAGATCTGAAGCGTCACGGTTGCTCGGCCGCGCTGATCTCGACTGGCAGCAGCAGGCGGCGATGCTGCTGGCCTCCGGACTGGCTCGACCGCTTCTTCCGGTTCTCGATGCCCCCGAGCTGCAGCGCTGGGCCCCGGCGTTCTTCAACACAAGGGTGCGTGAGGCTGCGCTTCGCGATGGTCTGCGTGAGGTGGTGCAGATGGACGCGCTCGAGCGTATCGACCGGGCGCTTACCCTGCTCGGAGGGCGTGGAGTGTTGCTCAAGGGGGCGGCCTTTCTCGCCAGGGGCGGCGAACAGACGGTGCTACGGGCCGCTGGTGATGTTGATCTGTTGGTGGACGAACGGTTGGCTCAACCGCTCCGGCATCAGCTGATTGCGGATGGTTTTCAGGGCGATCCCAATGCCATGCGCAGCGCTCAGCATCACCTGGCCCCGATCAGCTGGCGCGGGGTGCCGATCGAAATTCATACCGGAATCATGCCCGCCTTCTGGGGGCTGCCGGAACGACAGATGCTGCAGCGGAGTTGGGCGGTGCCTGGGTTTTCTGCGCTCGACACGCTCGATCCCGAAGGGATGATCCTGCATGCCGTCACTCATGCCACCACCCACCTCTTCGGCCAGGGTCACAAGCTGGCCTGGGATGTACAACACGTGCTGCAGACGGCCGGCCGGCCGCTCGATTGGCCGCGTCTCCAGGCCTGGGTGGAAGCCTGTGCTGTCCCGCGGGCTTTCTGGGTCCCTTGCGCCGTGGTGGCAAGGGAAATGACTCTTGAAATTCCCGCGGCCTTTCTCGTTTCGGCGCCGGCCGATCGCCGTCAACGGCAGCTTGAGCTGATCGCCCAGCGGCGGCTGTTCACCGCCATTGAATCGACGTTCGCAATCAATCCACTCAGCCGCACCGCCGTTTTTCTGCTGCTGCACGATGGCCTGCCAGCACGACTGGCCTATCTGCATATGTTGTTCGGCTCCGCCGCCAGAGAAGCCCGTCGCTCTGCGGCCAGCCATTCCGCTGTCCAAAGACCCACCGCTCTTCCTGCCCATCTTCGTGAGGCCTGGAAGCAGTTGCGGCAGTTCCGTGCTGTCTGCCGAACCCTGCCTTGATCAAAAGGATGGTCGCGAGTGGATTTCGATGGTGGGCGCCTCGATCGGATGTTTCCCAACAGCTAAACGGCGAAGGCGCTGGATGCTTACCGGCCTTCACCCCCCTGTCTGCCGCAGGACGATCAGAACAGCCCGGTGCCCTGACCTAGACCGGAACCACGCTGCTCCCCGCCCGTGACCGCCCCCCTCCCTGCTCCCGTGCGCACCTCGCTGCG
The DNA here is from genome assembly GCF_015840715.1 of Synechococcus sp. CBW1004. Lineage (NCBI taxonomy): Bacteria > Bacillati > Cyanobacteriota > Cyanophyceae > Synechococcales > Synechococcaceae > Synechococcus > Synechococcus sp. CBW1004. Next base: position 126,283 of record NZ_CP060397.1, read on the forward strand.
GGGCGCGGCCCTGCTGGCGGATGCGCGCTGCAACAAGGGCACGGCCTTCAGCAGGGAGGAACGCCAGGCCCTGCAGCTCGAAGGCCTGCTGCCCTGGGAGGTGGAGTCGCTCGAGCAGCAGGTGGAGCGCTGCCGCCAGGCACTGGCGGCCATGGACAGCGACCTGGAGCGCTACGGCTGGCTGCAGGGCCTGCGCGAGCGCAACCTCACCCTGTTCCACCGGCTGCTGGCGGATCACGTGGAGCTGGTGATGCCGCTGGTGTACACCCCCACCGTCGGCCAGGCGATCCAGGCCTTTTCGCGCACCTACCGCACCCCTGCGGAGGGGGTGTTCCTCTCGGCGCCGATGCAGGGCCGCCTGCGCCAGGTGCTGGCGGCCGCGATCGCCGCCTGGAGCCCCGAAGGACCCGACTGGCGGCCGGAGCTGCTGCTCGTGACCGACGCCGAGGGGATTCTGGGCATCGGCGATCAGGGCGCCGGTGGCATCCACATCTGCCAGGGCAAGCTCGCCGTCTACACGCTCTGCGCCGGCGTCGATCCGGCCACCACCCTGCCGGTGATGCTCGATGTGGGCACCGACCGGGAGGATCTGCGCGCCGATCCCACCTATCCGGGCGTGCGCCAGCCGCGCCTGCGGGGCGAGGCCTATGACGCCTTCGTGGCCGAGTTCGTTGAGGCGGTGGCCGAGCTCTGCCCCGGGGCCCTGCTGCAGTGGGAGGACTTCGCCGCCGGCACCGCCCGCCGCGTGCTCGACGCCCACCGGCAGCGGATCGCCAGCTTCAACGACGACATCCAGGGCACCAGCGGCGTCGCCTGCGCCGCGATCCTGGCGGGCCTGCAGGGACTGGGGAAGAGCCTGGCGGAGTCGCCGATCGTGATCTTCGGGGCGGGCACGGCCGGCTGCGGCATCGCCGAGCGGCTGGAGCGGCTGCTGATCGGCCAGGGGCTGAGCCCGATGCAGGCCCGCTCGCACCTGTGGCTGCTGGATCGCCGCGGCCTGGTGTACGCGGGCCGGGCCGGGGTGCGGGAGCTGGCGCTGCCCTGGGCCGCCGACGCCGGCCGGATGGAGGCCCTGGCGGCGGCAGGAGCCAGGCCCGACGCCGAGGGCCAGATCGGCCTGCAGGAGCTGGTGGAGGCGGTGAAGCCGGCGGTGCTGATCGGCACCTCCACGGTGGCCGGTGCCTTCGATCAGGCGGTGATCGAGGCCCTCTGCCGCGGCTGCGCGCGGCCGATCGTGCTGCCGCTCTCCAATCCCACGCCCCTGGCGGAGGTGACGCCGGCGAACCTGCTGCGCTGGAGCGAGGGACGCGCCCTGGTGGCCACCGGCAGCCCCTTCGCGCCGGTGCCGGTGGCGGGCCGTCTGCGGCCGATCGGGCAGTGCAACAACTGCTTCGTGTTCCCGGGGCTGGGCTTCGGCGCCCTGGCGGTGGGGGCCAGCCAGGTGAGCGAGGCGATGATCGACGCCAGCCTGCAGGCCCTGGCGGCGGTGATCCCGGCCGCCTCCGATCCCGACGCCTCGCTGATGCCGCCCCTGAGCCAGGTGCAGGCGGTGTCGCGGGCGGTGGCGGAGGCCGTTGCCCTGACGGCCGTGGCCGGGGGCCTGGCGACGCGGGCCCAGACCCCCGAGGAGGCACGGGCCTGCCTGGAGCAGCGCCGCTGGCGGCCGGTGTACCCGGAGGTGCTGCCGGCCTGATCGGCGCCGAGGCGCTCTGGGCTGCGGCCGTCACGGTGGCGCCCGGGCTGGCGCCCACCCCCTCTTCCATCCAGGAAGCGCGCCGATGGCGGCCCGGCGGTGCGGTCCAACCATTAAGTCCAACCATTAAGAGCGATGTCGCGGGCTCGCGCTCGGCACCGGCGGCGGCTTAGCAACGCTCCATCCTCCGGCCGCCGCGATGGGCTTCTTCGTCCAGCTCACCGACGCGATCGCCAGCAACCAGTCGCTGCTGGTGACCGGTCTGGATCCGAATCCGGAGATGCTGCAGAGCTGGACCTTCCGGCGCGGCATGGCGGGGCGTTCCTTCCTGTCGCAGGCGCGCCACTGGATCAAGGCGGTGATCGAGGCCACCGCACCCCATGTGTGCGCCTACAAGCCCAGTCTTGGCTTCTACCAGGCCCTCGGCCCGGTGGGGCTGGAGCTGCTGCGCGAGGTGCGCGAGCTGGTGCCGCTCGACATCCCGCTGATCATCGATGCCAAGCACGGCGATCTCAACAGCTCATCGGCCCTGGCCCACTATCTGTTCCGCGAGCTGGGGGCCGATGCCGCCACCCTCTCGCCGCTGGCGGGCCAGGACATCGCCGCCCCGTTCCTGCTCTATCCCGACAAGGCCGTGGTGGTGACCTGCCACAGCTCCAATCCGGCGGCGCGGGTGCTGCAGCACCATCCGGACGAAGAGCGCCCCCTGTACCTGCGCATCGTGCGCGAGGCCCAGCTGTGGGCGACGCCGGAGCAGCTGATGCTCGAGGTGGGCACCAGCGATCCGGCGATCCTGGCCCGGGTGCGGGCCGAGGCGCCGGAGAGCTTCCTGATCCTGCGCAGTCTCTGGGCCGAGGAGGACAGGCTTGATGCCCTGCTGGAGGCGGGTCTGAGCGCCTCCGCCGATGGCCTGCTGCTGCCGCTGCCCCAGAACCTGCTGGTGGAGGACGACATGGCCGAGCGGGCGGCCTGTCTGAAGCGGCGCATCGAGGAGCGCCGCCATCACTGGCTGGAGAGCCGTCAGCGGGAGGCGGGCGCCAGCTGTCAGCTGTGGCTGCCCGGCCAGGACGTCCAGGCCGACGCCAGGCCGGTGGGCTCCGATGGCACCGCCGATCCCTCGGTCGATGGACGCCCCTCCGCCGCGAGGGGCTCCATCACCGGGGCGGCCATGACCGGGGCGGGTGCGATCGAGCCGATGGAGGCGCTGATCCTCGATCTGTTTGACATCGGCTGCCTGCTGTTCGGCGAGTATGTGCAGGCCTCCGGCGCGGTGTTCAACTATTACGTCGATCTTCGCCAGATCATCTCCGATCCGAACCTGTTCCACCGGGTGCTGCACAGCTATGCCGAGCTGCTGCAGGGGCTGGACTTCGATCGCATCGCCGGCATTCCCTACGGCTCGCTGCCCACCGCCACGGGCCTGTCGCTGCAGCTCCACAAACCGCTGATCTATCCCCGCAAGGAGGTGAAGGCCCACGGGGCGAGGCGGCTGATCGAAGGCGACTTCAACGAGGGCGATGTGGTGGCGCTCGTCGATGACATCCTGATCACCGGCGGCAGCCTGCTGGAGGGGATCACCAAGCTCGAGAGCTCAGGCCTCGTGGTGCGCGACGTGGTGGTGTTCATCGACCATGGCAGCGGAGGTGGCAGCGGAGGTGGTAGCGCTGGCGGCGGTTCAGGCGGCGCCGGTCAGGGGAGCGATGCGCTGCGCCGTCTGGCGGAACGGGGCTATCGCGTGCGCGCCGTGCTCGATATCGGTCGCATCACCACCGTGCTGCGCCGCCATGGACGGCTCAGCGAGGCGCAGGCCTCCCTGCTGGGCCACCAGCCCCAGGCCGTCAGCCGCGTCTGAGCGGCACCGGTCAGCGCGATGTGGGTTGGCTTTGGTGAAGTCCTGCCCCGGCGGGCCCATGCCGCCTCGTACGGTGGACGAGTGCCCTTGCGATCCCCGGGCACACATTCTTCCCATGTCCCAGGGCAACCGGGCCGCGGCCAGCTCCGCTCCCTCGATCGGCGAGCTGGAGGCGAAGTATCCCCTGTACTGCAAGGCGTTGAGACTGCTCATCCAGGAGGGCCGCACGCTCGCCGAGATCCAGCGCACCGTCTGCTGGGGGCGGCTGGAGCAGCTGCACATCTGCCTGCCGGGCCGCTACAAGTCGCCCGATTATCTGCACACGGTGCTGCAGCGCTCGCCGGTCTGAGCGTCAGCCGGGTCCACGCGGTCCTGGCGCCCTCGGGTTGGAGTCGTCTCCGGACCGCCGCACGGGGGCGAGCCGCTCGTCTGCTCCCTGTGGCCTGGCCTGTTGTTCCGGGGTGAGCTGCCCGCCACGGCGCCGGCTGCCCCGGCAGCGGCCCTACGGTGCCGACGGGAGTTCCCCCCGAGACGTTGATCCCAAGGCATGGAGCCCAGACCGGAGCGATCGATCGCCGAACCCTTCCTGCGGCGGCCGGTGCTCACCCTGGTGGTCAGCCTGCTGATCCTGCTGGCCGGCCTCTACAGCCTTCCCAACCTGCAGGTGGAGAACCTGCCTCCGATCGCCCCGAGCCGCGTCACGGTGCGGGCCAGCTATCCCGGCGCCGGTCCTGAGGTGGTCGAGCAGGGGGTGACGGCCCTGCTCGAGAAGCAGCTCAACGGCCTGGAGCGGCTGGACACGATCCGCTCCACCAGCTCCTTTTCAGGCAGCACGATCACCCTGGCCTTCGAGGGGGGGGATCCCGAGCTCAACCAGATCAACACCCAGAACGAGGCCACGGTGGTGACGCGGCAGCTGCCGCCGCAGGTCGCCCGCTTCGGGGTGCAGGTGCGGCGCAGCTCCGATGACCTGCTGCTGGTGCTCAGCTTCAGCGCCGAGCGAGGCCTCTACAGCGACACCTTCCTGACGGGCTGGGTCGACCAGGTGGTGCGCGACCGGCTGCGGCGCGTCAGCGGTGTCAGCGATGTGACCCTGTTCGGTGGCAGCAGCCTCGCCTTCCGCCTCTGGCTGGATCCCGCCCGGCTGGAGGAACACAACCTGACGATCGTGGATGTGCGTCAGGCGCTGCAGGCCCAGAACGTGCTGGCGGCTCTGGGGCAGAGCGGCGACGCGCCGGCGCCCGCCGATCAGCTCACCACCCTGCCGCTGCGCATGGAGGGGCGGTTGCGGACCCCCGAGGAGTTCGGCGACCTGGTGGTGGCCCGCAGCGACGACGGTGGGATCATCCTGCTGCGCGACCTGGGCCGGGTGAGCCTGGGCAAGGAGAGCTACGAGACGATCGCCACCAACCTCTCCGGCGACTCCGCCATCGCCCTGGGCGTGTTTCAGCGGGACGGCAGCAATGCCCTGGAGGTGCGTCAGGCGCTGAGCGAGGCGTTGAAGGACCTGGAACCCCGCTTCCCGCCTGGGGTGGCGATGGAGGTGATCGTCGATGAGGCCCGCACGGTGCGCACCAGCATCGACAGGGCCGTGGAGTCGCTGCGGGATGCCGTGCTCCTGGTGTTCGCCGTGCTGCTGCTGGGGCTCGGCAACAGCCGCCTGGCCCTGATCAGCGCCGCCGTCGTCCCGATCTCGCTGATCGGTTCCCTCACCCTGCTGCGTCTGTCCGGCGGTTCGATCAACACCCTGTCGCTGTTCGGCATGGTGCTGGCCTCCGGCCTGCTGGTGGACGACGCGATCGTCGTCAGCGAGGACATCGGCCGTCGCATCGAGCAGGGCACGCCGGCCCTGCGGGCGGCGCGCGAGGCGATGGCGGAGCTGGGCGGCGCCGTGATCGCCACCTCCCTGGTGCTGGTGGTCGTGTTTCTGCCGGTGCTGGGGCTCGAGGGCAGTCTGGGCCGCCTCTATGCGCCGATCGCCATCGCCATCTGCGGCGCGATCGCCCTCTCCACCCTCAATGCCATCAGCCTGACGCCGGTGGCCTCCAGCTGGCTCCTGCGTCCCGGCCAGCGCGAGCCCGCCTGGCTGGAACGCGTCACCGATGTCAGCCGGCGGGCGTTGGAGGGACTGGAGGAGCCCTACGGCCGGTTCCTCGATCGGGTGCTGCGCCACCGTCGCCTGATGCTGGTGCTGCTGCTGACGGGCCTGCTGCTCACCGGCCTGGCGCTGCGGGCCCGTCCCACCTCCTTCATCCCCCAGGAGGACAACGGCCAGCTGCGGGGCGTCGTGATCCTTCCCGATGGCATGGCCCTCGCCCGCACCCAGGAGGTGCTCGAGCAGGTGAGCCGGATCGCCCGCAGTGAGCCCCTGGTCGCCAGCGCCAACTTCTATGCAGGCCGCTCGTTCGGTGACAGCAGCCCCAACAAGGGCCAGATGTTCGTGCGGCTCAAGCCGGTGGAGCAGCGCACCAGGCCGGAGCAGAGCAGCGCCGCCGTGGCCGAACGCCTCAACGCGAAGCTCCGCAGCGGGGTGCGCGGCGCCGTCGTGCAGCTGAGTGAGGCCCCGAGCGTGCGCGGTTTCAGCAGCGAGGGGGGCATCGAGCTCGAACTCCTCGACAACAGCTCCGGTCAGCTGAGCCTGGAGGCCTTCGAGGCCCAGGCTCGCGAGTTCCTGGCCGAGGCCCAGGAGCTTCAGCTCAATGGCCGACCGGCCTTCGATCGGGTGTCGACCCGCTTCACCACCTCCGCCCCCCAGCTGCGGCTGATCCCCGATCGCCTGCGGCTCGCCTCGCTGGGGGTGTCGCTCTCCGACCTGGTGGACACGCTCGGTGCCAGCTTCGGCAGCGATTACGTCAATGACAGCTTCGAGAGCGACCAGGTGCGGCGCGTGATCGTGCAGCTCGATGGCCGCAGCCGCCGCGATGCCGAGGATGTGCTGGCCCTGCCGGTGCGCAGCCGCGAGGGGCGGCTGATCCCGCTGTCACAGGTGGTGCGGATCGAGCAGGGCTCCGGCCCGACGGTGATCAACCACTCGGGCCTGGTGCGATCGATCAGCCTGCGGGCTCTGCCGGCGCCGGGGGTGAGCACCGGCCAGGCGATGGCGCTGCTGCAGCAGCTGCATACCGAGCGCTCCAATGCGGCGATCGGCCTGGAGTGGGCCGGCCTGGCGCGGGAGGAGGCGAAGGCCGGCGGCGGCAATCTGCGGGTGTTCGCCCTCGGGCTGCTGGTGATGGCGTTGGTGCTGGCCGGCCTCTACGAGAACCTGCTCGACCCGCTGATCATCCTGGTGACGGTGCCGCTGGCGATGCTCGGCGCCGTCGTGGGCCTGTCGCTGCGGGGCCTGGCGCTGGATGTGTATGGCCAGATGGGGCTGCTCGTGCTGGCCAGCCTGGCGGCCAAGAACGGCATCCTGATCGTCGAGTTCGCCAACCAGCGACTGGAGCAGGGGATGACCCTCTCCAGGGCCATCCATGGCGCGGCCGTCGCCCGTCTGCGGCCGATCCTGCTCACCGCCATCTCGTCGCTGGCGGGATTCCTGCCGCTGCTGTTCGCCAGCGGCTCCGGTGCGGTGAGCCGCACGAGCATCGGCACGGTGGTGTTCAGCGGCCTGCTGGTGGCGACGGTGCTGAGCCTGTTCGTGGTGCCGGCGCTCTATTCGCTGATCAAGGGCTGGGAGCTGGGGCTGGTGGGGAGGCTGCCGGTCCGCCCGATGGAGCCGGCTGAGCCGGAGGGGTGAAGTTCGAGCTGCCGCCGGTGGGCTGCAGGCCGGGGTTGACCCGCGACAGGCGCATCAGCATCGCCAGGAACGGCGACCACACGAACGACAGCAGAAGGGCCGCCAGCAGGATGCGCAGCCAGAGGGGCCAGCCTCCGGCTTTGGGGGGTGCCTTGGGCCGATCCGGGTTGTCGGGCTCAGTCGCGTTGTCGTGGAGTGGGGAGCTGGACGGATCCGGCATGGGGGGAGGCTCGGCCGATTCCATCCTGGGCAGGGCGGCAGCCGTTGGCAGCGCTCCGCGATCGTCGGGGCATCGCCGCTGCGGCCGCCCCGGTGAGCAGCCTCTACGCTCGGCCCATATGACCACGGCGTTCAGTCCCGGTTGTTCCGGCAGACGTCCGTTTCTGATTCACACTTTCGCATCCCTGCGCTGATGGACGCCGACAAGACCTGTGTGGCGGGATTTCCACTCGTGTCGTTCGTGTGCCAGACCGACGCGGATCTCCTGCCACATTTTGTGCGCTGGTATCAGCGCCTTGGGGTGGATCGCTTCCTGCTCCTGATGCATGGCAGCTGGGATGACGACGTGCGCCGGGCGGTTGTTTCCCTTCCAGGCGTCGAAGCCATCGCGGCTCCAGATGGTGTGTTCTGCAAGCAGCTCAAGTGCGACGCGATCACGGAGGTGGCACGGCGATTCCGAGGCGAGTGGGTGGTGTTCGCCGATGCGGATGAATTCCTCGAGATGCCGGCAGCGGATCTCCGCGCGATGGTGGACATGCTCGAAGCTGCCGGCGTCGAGGAGCTGTACGCCAGCCTGCTGCAGCGCGTGGCGGCGGACGGCAGCCTGCCGGAGGTGGGTCCGCAGAGCGATCTCGATGCGCTGTTCCCGCTGTTTCATGCGGGCCTGTGTGAGGACATGGGCCTGGCGGTTCCCGCCTGGAAGAGCAAATATCCCTTCGCCCGGGTCGGGCCTGATTTCTACTATCAGCGAGGCAATCACCTACCTGGCAATTTCCGCTCGGTGGCCCATGTGCCGATGCGGGCAGTGCTGCATCACTTCAAATGGCGCAGTCGTCTGTATGCGGCGTTCGCGCGCCAGCGCGGCACGGGGACGAACTTCGGCGAGATGGCCGTCTACCGGCAGTGGCTGGAGACCCATGGCCGCCTGCCGCTGGAGGGGGCGAAGCCCTGCTCGCGCGCGGCGCTGGAAGCCGAGGGCTGGCTGCGTCGTCCCACCCAGGAGGAAGGCCGCCAGCTCGAGGCCCTGATTCAGGAGCGATCGGCAGGGGCGGCCTCGGGCCTGCGGGTGGGCTTCGTCACCTTTGAACTGGGCGGACCCGGCACCCCCAATGGCGGCATCGCCACCGCCATCTCGGCCCTGGCCAAGCTGCAGGCGGCCCACGGGATCTCTGTGGAGGTGTTCTATTGCCCGTTCCACATGCCCAGGGAACTGCCGGCGCTGTGGTTCGAGTACTGGTCGACCTTCGGCGTGACGCTGCACTACATCCCGCGTCTGGCGGCGGATGAGGAGCGCACGCTCGAGACCCACGAGGTGGAGCAGGCGATCGTCGAGGCGGTGCGGCGGGCGGGTCGCTTCGATCTGCTGCATTTCCATGACACCCAGGGTTTTGCGGCGGCGTTCACGATGCTCAAGGCCGCGGGTCTGGCCTTCACCGAGACGACGCTGGCGATCACCACGCACGGCGGCACGCGCTGGCACAACGAACCCAACGGCACGCCCTGGGACGAGGCGGCCTACGAGCAGGAGCTGGTGGCTCAGCGCCTGTGTGATGTGGTGGTATCGCCCAGCGCCTACCTGATCGAGTGGAATCGCGAGCATGGCGCGCTGCCAGGACGGGAGCGGGTGCTGCCCAACGTGCTGGAGCCGGAGAGCAAGTCGTTCACGCCGGCGGTGGATGCAGCCGTGCTGCCGGGGTGCGTGGCCTTCTTCGGGCGGGTGGAGATTCGCAAGGGCTTCGATCTGTTCCTCGCCGCCCTGCGCGAGTTGGTAACCACGACCGATCTGAGGCCGGAGGTGCTGATCCTGGGGCGCTTCGGCAATGGCTATTCGCAGGAGCGTTTTGACGCGGAGACGGCGGATCTGCCGCTGCCGATCACGCACCACCGCTCGCTCAATCCCCAGCAGGCCCTGCGGATGCTCAAAGACCGGCGGGCGCTGGCGATCATGCCGTCGCGCCAGGAGAACTCGCCCTATGTGGTGTACGAGGCGATGGAGAATCAGCTGCCCTTCCTGGCGAGTTTCACCGGCGGCACGGCCGAGCTGATCCGCAGTGAGGACCGGCCTGATGCCGAACTGCCGGCGGATCCGATCGCCATGGCCACCAGGATGGCCCGGGCCCTGCGGGAAGGGCTGCGGCCGGCGCGGCTGGCGATCGATCCTCTCGAGATCGAGCTGCGCAATCTCACCACCTGGCGGAGCCTGGCTGCGGAGCGGGGGCAGCCTGCCGACGGACCCGGGCAACAGGCGACACCTCCCCTGGCCAGAGTGCCGCTCAGTGAGTGGCGCCTGGCCGCACGCCGCGATCCGCACGACATCGTGGCGCTGGTTCCGGATGGCGATGCGGTCTCGGATGAAACGCTGCAGGGGATGACCCGCCTGCTGGCCCGCTCGCCCATCGCGGATGTGGTCGAGCCGTTCTGCCACGTGGTGGAGGAGGGCAGGGGCCGGCAGATGACGTCCCTTCAGATCAGGACAAAGGCGACGCCTCAGGAAGCGGCGCTGATCACCGGAGCCCTGCCGCTGGTGCTGCGTGCCGGGGTGCTGGCGGAACTGGAACCGGTGCTCGCCCCTGTCAGGCAGGACCGGTTGTTCGGCATCTTGATGGAAGGCATCCAGGCCGCGGGCAAAAGGGTTCTGCCGGCACTGATCAATGTGGGCACCCGTCGATTCAGCCCTGGGCTGGAGGCACGATCCCTGTGCAATCGGCTGTGGCTGCCCATCGGCCGATCCAGCATCGTGGACAGGACCACGGTGGCTCCCATCGACATGTCTCAGCTCTGCGGTGTGCTCATCACAGATCCCTATGTGGCGATCTCGACCTGGTCAGAGTCGGCTCCCTATGGAGCGCTGTCGCTGTTCCCCCAGGCGTTCCAGGGGCGGCCCTCCCTGCATCTGATCACCCTGGGAAGCTCGCTGCTCTGGGCCGTCCCCGATGAGTTGCCACGTCGCCTGGCGGAGGCAGCCGAACGCTGGCCGCAGGCCCGCTTCCGGGTCCTGGCTTCCGATGCGGTGGAGCTGCAGGCCCTGCGGGAGGCCGGTCTGCCGGCGCTGCTTGGAAATCTGAACATGTTCGTGAGCGAGCAGGACTTTCACCCGCCCCACGAGGCGGCGTCCACACCGGCCTGGGATGCGATCTGCATCGGGGCGCTGGAGTTGCGTGAAAACCATTTCCTGGCCAGGCAGATCCCATCGCTCGCATTGGTTCATCACCGCTACGAAGGCATGGAGGACGTGGGGGAGGAGGTGCGCCGGCTGTTGCCGCAGGCGACCTATCTCACCGATGATCTGGAAAGCCCGGAGGGCTTTTTCTATCCCTCAAACGATCAGCTCAGCAGCTGGATCGGCCAGTCGGCCACGGGGGTGGTGCTCTCACAAACCAATGGCAGCTGTCCAGAGAGTGTGCAGATGCTGCTCTGCGGCACACCTGTCGTCTCGGTGGCGAACATCGGTGGACGGGATCACTTTCTTCATCCCCCCCACGCCGTGCATGTGGCCGCAACACCGGAGGATGTGGCTGCGGGCGTCGCAGAGCTCAAAACCAGGAGGCTGTCCCGTCAGGAGGTGTATCGGGCCACGCTGTGTCGCTTGCAGGAGGCGCGCGTCCGCTTTGCCGCTGATGTCGATGTGGCCATTGCCGAGGAGTTCGGCCCTGGCCTGCCTGGAGTCGATGTCACGCCGCTGATTGGTGAAGCTGCGCGCTATCGCAAGGCATTCGATGTGCTGGGTGAGGGCCTTGCAACAGTCCCTGAGGGCCAGTCCAGCCATGAGAGCATCACCGGTGCTGCACCTTTGCTGGAGTCGCATCATGCTTCACAGCCTCAGCAAAGCAAGCCCAAGCCGATGGTGGCGATTTCGGAGAGCCACAGTCGATTCTCTCCCGAGGCCATCAGGCTCAAACTCCAGACAGCCGAGCAGATGATGAGTCAGGGCAGCAGCATGGAAGACGTCTGCTCCTTTCTTGAAGTGCCGGCGATCACGTTTCAGCGTTGGCGGCAGCACTACGGCGGATTAGGGAGTAATGCCGGCCAGAGAAGGCGAAAAGTCGGCCCTTCAAAACCTATTTGGGATGATCAATCTGCGCTCCCAAGCCGACAAGTCCTGGAGACGACTCGCCACAAGAATCAGGGTCGGAAGGGGGTTGATAGCCTCGATCTGCTTTCTACCCACGATTCAGTTGAGGTACAGCAGCTCAAACGTCAACTTCAGGAAGCGCGTGACGAGGCAGATCTCCTTCTGATTCAATTACATAACCTGCAGCTTGCAATGAATCCGAACTATTCGTCATCCATTGATGCAACCACAAATGTATGAATATACAGGGCATTCTCGCGCCTGAAATATGAAAATTACTCGATGAACGGCATACTTATGTTTGTTTCTTGCATTCGAATCTCTTCTCCCGCCGCATTTATAGGCCTAGGGCCTCATGATGCGGCCTTGAGCCCTTGTCTATGAGACTTTCGAGGCTCACCTCAGCGCAAGGGGGATGACCGTGCGGCAGAGAACGATCAACGATCCGACCTTGATATCGGCACTCGGCTCCACGAAGAACAAAGCCGGAGAGCTGAATCCGAAGATACATCAGAAGACGGTAGAGAAAAAATCCTATTATCGCCGCCCGGGAGGCTGAGTCTACGGGATGAAGGTCCACCTAGGTGTGGACAAGGACTCAGCTCTAATTCACTAAGTTGTGAACACTTCTGCCAACATGAATGACCTGACCTACGTAGACTTGATCGAGACGGCCCTAGCCGGAACGGCTTCTGCTTGAAGTAGGCGCACATCCGCGCAAATGGCGAGCACCCCTTTTGGGTGACAAGCATCAGATCGGCTTTCAGAAGAACCGGCTGCGTGGCATAGTGAAGAACCGCCATAAGGTCAATGTGCTGTCGGCGCTGACCAATCTGTTTTTGGCATAGCGATGGTTGATCTTGATGCTGTTAGGGGTAAAATAGTAGTTCTTGAGACTAAAGTGCGTCGTCCAGTTCCACTCAAAGAATAGGTAAGACATGTGCCTGACTGTGATGGAGAATCTTGAGCCTAACCAGAGGCCCAGTCGTCGAGAGTCATACCTGAGCCGGTCTTCAAATCCCTGTTACCAAGAGAGTCCTTAGAAGAAAAGAACAAGAGAGACCTGTTGTGAGATTTGAGGTAAAATTACAGGATCCTAACCGCTCCTCCTTTGACTCCAAGACCCAGGCTGCTTCTACATATCGGTACTGAAAAAACGGGGACCACTGCGATTCAAGAGTATTGCCGCCTTAATTCCAACAGATATGCTGAACTAGGGGTGATAATACCGGATTATCTGGGTTGGTCAAACCACTCACTCTTTACCTGTTGTTTTTACTCGGACGCAAGAAAGGATGAAATGGCGTTAAAGCATGGAATGAATTCATTGGAAGAACGTAGTCGAAAAAGAAGTGAGACTCTGTCCCGCTTAATACAACACACACTTTGCCATCCGGAAGGCACATTTCTAATATCTTCAGAGCACCTTCATTCGCGTCTGACCAATGAGGAAGAAATTGAATCTCTCGCTAGGTTTCTTTCGCCACTATTTGACTCAGTTACTATTGTTTTATACATTCGAAAGCCCATTGATACGGCAATATCGGCATGGTCGACAGGCGTCAAATGCGGACTAACTGGCACCTCTCTTCCTTCGCCATCAAACCCATATATTCACAATCTCTGCATGCATAAAGAATCAATCCTACGCTGGAGCAATTATTTTGGAGAATCTAACTTATGCGTGCGACTCTTTAGAAGAGATGCCTTATTCAAGAATGACCTGATTCACGACTTCGTCGAATCATGCGGCATTGGCTTCAGTTCTGATATGATAATCCCGCCTAAGACTAACGAGAAGCTGGGACTTGATGGCATCCTATTCCTTGCCGAAGTCAACAAGGTGCTGCCATTAATAATTGATAACAAGCCCAATCCAGTTAGAGGTAATATTGCCAATTACTTTTCGAAGCACTTTTCTGATTCTCCTGCTTATATTCCTTCAGAAGACGAAGTACTTAGCTATTCAAGCTATTATAATCATTCAGATCTGTGGGTCAAGGACAATTATTTTGGTCATCTAGACTCTCTCTGGGGAGAAGAGAGTCGGTTCCCCATGGTTCAGGCTAAAAACGATAATCTCATTTGGGATGCAGATATCAAATCGGACTCCAGACTGGGTTATTCGCCTGAGAGTGTGTCTCGGTTGCTAACCTTACTATCGCAAGTATGGGTAGACAAGAGCCATCGAATTATCTCCCTTGAATCGGAAAACTTGCGTCTAATGGATGAGCTAAGTCAGCTGAAAAAAAGTATTATTCTTGACGAACAAGATTAGAATTGTAGTTCCGATTAAATTAGCATACTTTATTTCAGATTAAGAACTCCTGAGAGAGGGAGATCGGGGCCAGGCCGCAAAAAGACTGGTCCCGAATCCACATCTGCTCGCAGTTCATGTTCAAGCCGGTGGCGCGCTCATGAGTTCTGATTGTTGCCTCATCCCTGCTTCTGTGACGAATAGAGGATGTAGCCAGTAGGCAAAAAGGACTTCATGAAGCTCCAGTCGGCTTCTTCTTGCCAACCGCTAGCACTTGCTGTCCGAATTTTCTTCAGTGTGGGCGAGACTTATAGCCAAAGGCATTCCTGACATTCGCATTCATCGTATGGATCAGGATATCTGTCACCTCTCTGGCTTGATTGAACAGTGAGAGATCGGTTGAATGATGGATATCCACCGGAGCACAGACGGTATCGATCAATAATCAACCCTGCTTCGTTGGCTTCTTTGCGGGTGGCATCTTCTGTTCGCCAGCGCTGGTGGATCCACCTTAACTGTTGATGGGATTCTCTTGTACCTGGGAACCAGATGAAGGAATCAGATTCAGGCAGTGTCAAACGATGCGTCCAATGTAGTCAGCTAAGGAAGCTCTGATCAAGACCGGGAATTGAGCGCAAGCGTGTCTCATTCTCGTCAATGAGACACAAGTGGGGTATTTTGTCCTTGGCTACTCGCCAGGTGCTCCAATCCAGGGCCTGACTGGCTTATTTCTCGTGAGTTCCCCGATCATTTTTGGCTGCTCACCCTCAAGATGGCACACTTATTCTGTCATTTACGCTGTAGAAGGACAACGTTCGCGCACCATCCAGAGATTGGCGAGGGCAAACAGCATCGTCAGCTTGAGGTTGTTCTTGCGGATGCCTCGGTAGAAGACCTTCCGAAATCCAAACTGGCACTTGATGATCCGAAATGGATGCTCCACCTTTGCCCTGACATGTGCTTTCGCCGCCTCCATCAGATCCAGCAGTCTTCCCTCTGGGGTGTCCGGTAGAACTCGGCGCTGTCCGGGCTTCATGGCGATGCGCATCTCTGCTTCGCAGTCCTTGAACGCCTCACGCTTTTCGATGCCGATGTGGCCAGAGTCGCCGTAGATCACGCGTTCCTCGCCATGGACGCGATCGGGTGCCGTGTTCAGCTCATGGACGTTGGCAGCCGTGCTCACCACGGAATGGACCAGACCCGAGGCTGCATCCACACCGATGTGGCACCGCATCCCAAAGAACCACTGGTTGCCTTTGGCCACCGAGTGCATTTCAGGATCCCGCTCGCCCGTCTTGTTCTTGGTTGAACTGGGAGCGTTGATGATTGTGGCATCGAGGATCGTACCCTCCTTAAGCATCACGCCCTTCTCCCGCAGGCTCTGGTTCACCGTCTCCAGGATCTGCTCTGCTATCCGATTCTCTTCCAGGAGGTGGCGGAAGTTCAGGATCGTCGTCTCGTCAGGGATCCGGTCCTCAACCATGTCGATCCCAGCAAAGCGGCGGAAGCAGGGGGTATCGATCAGCATCTCCTCCATCAAGGGATCGGAAAGCGTGAACCACTGCTGCAGCAGGTGGATGCGCAGCATCACCTCCAGCGGAAACGGTGGGCGCCCGCCCTTGGCAGAAGGCCTGTGGTACACAGGCGAAATCAAGGCCAGGAAAGGATCCCAGGGCACTGTGGCTTCCATCTCATCGAGGAAGCGCTGCCGGCGCGTTTTCTTCTTGGCGTAGGTCTGCTCGTAGTCCGTGAAACCCAACTGGAGGGGGGCCGCCATCCGCTGCCAGTCTCATTATTGGAACTGTACTGATTCTATCGGGTTTTTCAGGGGTTCCCTAACAGCAGTTTCTTGGAACCGCTTACGGAAGCACACAATTACCGTGGACTCTGAAATTTGAATCATGCCAACGTTCACGGGCTTTCTTGATTTCCGATGGCATGACCAATGGCGAGGAATTACCTTTTTGATCAGAAGGCAGAAAGTTAGGCGGCTCAAACCCTCTTAATATTTGCATTCAAGATGTCAATTAAAAAAGGACTCTGCTTCGCGTATGTCCAAAAATAGTTTGCAAGCTTCTCTGAAGGCTCGTTCCAAGGCTTAATGTTAGAAGTGTAGTGAAGAATCCGAATATTATTCCCGGAGCTATAATAATCTTCTTTTTCATCCTCCAAGAGATCTGCAAAGTTCTTTTCCTGTCTGCTGACTAGCCCATGATGCCATTGAAAATTCCAGCGTTGATCTATAAATGTGACTTGACCTTGGCAGACAACATTCAATGTATCTTGGTCAGGGCACGCCAGCGAATCGTTAATGCTTAAAAACGACAAGCACTTCTGTTTGGTATTATTGCGAATAAAAGCCTCTGTATTTATTATTATAACACCCGAATTGAAATACTCTTTACGGCTGAATCTAAGCCTGTCTTCTAGGTATGAAGCCATGAACTTATGGACAGGATTCTTGGCGGCTGCAAGAATATTTTCCCCAAGATCAACTTGGTAAAGCTCGTGCAAGTCAGACATCACAACAATATCACAATCAAGATAAATGACTTTGGCTAAATATGAGAAAACCTCAGCAATAATAAGTCGATAGTACATTTCAATACTGTAGTGCGCCCTTGTATAAAGTGTATCGATGTCAATGAAAGGACTTACATCTATGAGTTCAATATGAAGATTGGTCGTTGACAAAGAACGTACACGCTGGATTGTTTCGACCTCAAGGTCTGTATAAAATATAAATAAGTATATCTTTGTTTTTGTGGTGGATTTGATCGATTCAATGGCGACAGCTAAATAAGGGATATAAGCCTCGTTCGATGCCATGACGATAGGTATGAATGGTTCAGGATCATTCAGAAGGGTCTGTTCGATTCTTTTGACCTGCTCGTGAACGCCTCTCTGATAATCATCAAGGACTCCTTGCTGATGAAGTTTATCAAACAAAGGATTTGACTCTGATAAATGATAAACTGGCTTCAGAAATAATGATAAGCTATCGCTAAAAGCATCGCCCGTGCAACTCGATCCGTCGCCCCAATGCCTCAAGAACAATGCTTTTGCATGACTTTCTAAGGCAGTTCCCATACAGAACGTGACAGTTGCTAAATTGTCAGATATCAAATCGTAAGCTATTAAGCGTACCACTTCTTCATGAAGACTCAGCAAGCCTCGGCTTAGCAAGAAATCATAGATAATTCGGACAATAGCAGCTTGGGCCATGTGAATCGCAATTTTTGACAAGGTAAACTTGCGACCGCCAGTGACCCCAGTTCCGTAGGAATAAATGTAGAGACTGTCGCCAATAGAATCAATAGAGACCGCATATAGTAAAATAAAAAACTGAAGCAGTAAATCCTGGGCTTTATAGATGGGCTGAGTCGGAAGATTGGAGGCCGCAACTTTGACTAGCCGTGCATTGTAGATCTTGTTCCAAATCGTAAAACCAAAGACTTTCGATTCAAAGCAATGACGTAATAGATTACCCGTAATGCGGTCTTTTGACTTGTAAGTTAAAAAGTCTTCGAACCACTCAATCTGACCAGGGGTAGCCTTGACAGCTTTAACGGCTACTCCAAACTGTAGGATATCTACTTGTTTGGTTTCTATTGCGTTGTAGGCCGTTTCGCATGCAAACTTCTCTAGTGCATCATCGGCGTCGACAAACATAATGTACTTTCCATTGGAAGCATGAATTCCGACTCTTCGGGAATAGCAAGCACTCTTATTCTCTTCGTTTGTAATTACCCTTAATCGCTTGTGTTGCTTGTCAAGATCCGTTAGGATGCGAGGGGTTTCGTCGGTCGAGCAGTCATCAACAACAATAATCTCAATATCAAACAAGGACTGTTGTATTATGCTGTCGACGCATTTCCCGATTGAGTTTTCTGCGTTGTAGGCTGGAACAATGATGCTGACCTTGGGATTTTGCATGGTAGGACGGATGTGCTAGGCAAGTTAGAACGGTAACTGCCAGGAAAGATGACGCCCCTGCCGCCGTTCAGGCAGCCATCGCCAATGTAGCCGGAGTGATGCCGTTTTCTGGTGGTGGCGGATTGATCCAGACCACCTCCGGTTGATGCCAACAGCGAATGCTGCGGCTCCAACGACGCGGGTGCAGCTGGCGGGCCTGTTCGTAGACCTCAGCCCGTTGGCGAGCAATGGAGACAGCCCGGCCGGTGTGTCGCTGAACAGGTGTCACGAACCGGATGCCGCTGTGGCGGTGCCGCTCGTTGTACCAGTCCACGAACGTCATCACCCAGCGGCAGGCGTCGGCCTGGCTGGGGAAGGGGCGCCTTGGGTAGTCCGGCCGGTATTTCACCGTCCGGAACAGCGACTCCGAGAAGGGGTTGTCGTTGCTCACCCTCGGCCTGGAGAAGGATCTGAGCACACCCAGCTCCTCCAGGCGGCTTTCCAGCGTGGCGGCCCGCATGGCATTGCCGTTGTCGGCATGGAGGATCAAGGGCTGAGGGCGTCGGCGACTGATGCGCTCCCGCAGGCAGGCTCGGCTGACGAGATCAGCCGCGATCTGGGCGTCTTCCCGTTCAGCGACATCCCAGGCCACGATCTTGCGGCTCCATACATCGACCACCAGATAGAGGTAGAGCCAGATGCCCCGGACGCTGGTGGGCAGGTAGGTGATGTCCCAGCTCCAGACCTGATTCGGCCCGTCAGCCCTCAAGCGCGGAACAGGACGCGGCTCCTGCGGAGGGCGGGCTCGGCCGCGGCGGTGCGCCTGCCCATGGGCGTGGAGCACGCGGTAAAAACTGCGCTCTGAACCGATGTAGAGCCCCCTGTCCGCCAGTATCGGCACGATCTGTCCCGGCGGCAGAGCAGCAAATTCCGGTTCGTTGCAGGTCAGCAGGATCCGCTGACGCTCCTCGTCCGTGAGGCGATGAGACACGTGGCGTGGACTGCCTTTACGGCGATCCAGGCCGCCCCCATCACCGGCGAAATGACGCCTCCAGCGCTGCAGGGTCGTCAGACCCACGCCCAGCAGCTCGGCGATCTGGCAGGCCCGTGCGCCAGCTTCCATACCGGCATCGAGGATCTCCAGGGCCTTGCGCCGATCCTCGGGCGAGGTCAATCCGCCTCGTCCTCTCCCCAGTAAGCCTGGATCTTTTTTGAGGCGATCAGCAGTGCCGCCGCCTCCGCCAGGGCTTTGTCCTTGCGGGGCAGCTCCTGCTGCAGGCGTTTGATCTCCCGCCGATCAGCCTGGTGGCGCTTCTCGAGGTCCTTCTGCTCGGCCATCGTCAGCAGCGGCTGTGCGTTGGCATCCTCGGCCGCCTGTCGCCAGCGGTCCACCTGCTCGGGGAACAGGCCCCGCGCGCGGCAATAGGCCGCAAGCTCGGTGCCGTTGAGCCCCGCAGTCTCCAGGACCACGGTGAACTTGTCGCTGGAGCCCCAACCCTCGGGATCCTTCTGGCTGGCGGGCACCACCTCCCCCTGCAGGCGCCAGGCCTTGCGCCACTTGTAGAGGGTGATCACGTGGATACCCAGCTCGGCTGAGATCTGGGCCACGCTCTGCCGGTGCGGCGGCCCCATCCGACGACGGACATCAGCCTTGACGGCCTCGCTGTAACGACGCATCGCTCTGTTCCATCAAGCCCCCTGGTGGTGAAAGTGGTCCCGATGGAGAGGCGTCATCTTTCCTGGCAGAGGGGGCACAGGCCCTTGCGGATGTCCTTGAGGCCGCCGCGGCGCACCAGATAGCGGGCGGCGGCGTGGATCGCGGTGCGCGGATCACGGATGTCGCCGCCCTTGCCGATGCCGGGTTCGGCCCAGGTGGTGGGCAGGAATTGCATCGGTCCCCGTGCATCGGCCACCGACACGCCATCGATGCGGCCCATGCCGCTCTCCACCAGATTCACCGCCGCCAGCACCTGCCAGGGGATGCCCGTGACGGCGGCGGCTTCGCGGTAGTAGCGCAGCAATTACGCCTGAGGATTGGGTGTCATGAACTGCATGTGCGGAGCAAAATCTGCATGACCACCTTTTTGATGCCATCCCTGGTTCTGTGCATGGCCTTGATTCCCAATTTCATGGGCCTAAATACATGCCGCCAGCCACATTGCGACTGAATCGCAAGCTATGGTCGTTCATCGCTTTATAATCTGTTGAGTCAGAGGCCATTCTGGAGTCTGTAATGTAGATCTCCTTGTCACTCCGGTCCATCTTCACTCTCTTCACTGCTGGCATGCTTAAGGGCCCTGATTAGCCTTGTTTTCTTTGGGAGTCTTGACAAAATCTCTTTTTTGGGCAATAATGGGATTGTGAGTTTCAGGCGCAGATATTTCCATTCCTTTTTCAAGGCGCGTTTGATTCTTGTCCGGCAGGTCGTTCTTCTATGCGAAACCTGTGCTTTCCACTGACGACATCATCGTTCAGCGTCCCTCGCACCGTTGCCCTTGTTTATTCTCCTGATCAGCATCCATGGTCTGATTCGAGGTCAGAATCTTGAGCTAGGACGCGATGCTGACACGGGTGGGCAGACCAAGTATGTTCTCGAGCTCACCAAGGCCCTGGCGCGTCAGCCCGAAGTTGCGCGGGTGGATCTCGTCACGCGCAGAATCGTTGATCCAGCCGTCAGTGATGACTATGCCAATCCAGTTGAGATCCTGACTGAGAATGCGCGCATCATCCGCATTGATGCTGGGCCTGAGGAGTATCTACCCAAGGAGTCTCTCTGGCCATACCTCGATACCTTTGCTGACAATCTGTTCACCTGGCTGCAGCAGCAGGAGCGACAACCTGATGTTCTCCATAGTCACTATGCCGATGCAGGTTATGTCGGCGCCCGTCTGACACGCGCCACAGGTATTCCCTTGGTGCACACGGGGCATTCGCTGGGCCGCGATAAATTCCGCCGCCTGCTTGGGCTTGGGCTGTCCTTGGAAAAAATTGAAGACAGTTACCATATTCAGGATCGAGTTGCCGCCGAAGAAGAGACGCTCAGTACCTCTTCGCTGATCATTACGAGTACCCGCAATGAAATTGAAGATCAATATGAGCTTTATGACTATTATCCTCCCGAGCGGATGAAGGTCATTCCCCCGGGCACCGATCTGCAGCAGTTCTATCCGCCACGACCCGGCGAGCATCTGGAGGATCGGCCTCGTCTGTCCCCATTCCTGCATGATCCGGCCAAGCCGATGATCCTGGCGCTGTCACGACCCGATCAGCGCAAGAACATCATCACGCTGGTCGAAGCCTATGGCGAATCTGAACCGCTGCGCCGTGTCGCCAATCTGGTGATTGTCGCCGGCAACCGTGACGATCTGCGCGAGCTGGCGGAGCAGACTCAGGCGGTATTCACCGACCTTCTGATCACCATCGACTGTTATGACCTCTATGGGCAGGTTGCGATCCCCAAACATCACAGCTCTGAGGATGTGCCGCTTCTCTACCGGCGTGCATCCGCCAGCCGGGGAGTGTTCATCAATCCCGCGTTGACCGAGCCCTTTGGGCTCACCCTGCTGGAGGCCGCCGCCAGTGGTCTGCCCGTGGTGGCGACTGAAAACGGCGGTCCTGTCGATATCCTCGCCAATTGTCGCAATGGCCTTCTCGTCGATCCTCTGAACAAGGAGGCCATCGCCGAATCGTTGCTGCGCATCCTTGAGGACCAGGCGCTCTGGCACGAGTTCTCGGCCAACGGTATCCGTCATGTGGCGATGCATTACTCCTGGGATGCCCATGCCAGCAGCTATCTGGAGAGCATTCAGCCTCTCATCGTCTCCCGGCCTGCGTTGGCCATCCCGCCGGCTGCCCAGGTGATTCCGCGCAATCGCGATCGAGCCATTGTCACCGCGATTGACAACACCCTGCTTGGCGATGCTGAGGCTTTGCGGGAGTTCATTCAAACCGTCCGTCAGCAGCGGCGCAGATTTGTGTTTGGAATTGCCACGGGACGTCGGCTGGATTCTGTGCTTCAGATCCTCAAGCGCTATGGCATTCCCACTCCCGATGTGTTGATCACCAGCCTCGGAACGGAAATTGTGTATTCAGCTCAACTCATCAGTGATCTGGCCTGGACGTATCACATCGACCATCTCTGGACACCCAGGGTGATGCGCCGCATCCTGGAGTCTGTTCCTGGCCTGCGCCCGCAGCCGAAGAGTGAGCAGAGTCGCTTCAAGGCGTCCTACTACTACGACGCCGCCGTCGCGCCGCCGATCCATGAGATTCAGTCACTGCTGCGCCAGCAGGAGCTGTCGGTCAATGCCACCCTCTCCTTTGGCCAGTATCTGGACATCATTCCAGAGCGGGCCTCCAAGGGGCAGGCGCTGCGTTTTGTCGCCAGTCAGTGGGGTATTCCGCTGGATCACATTCTGGTGACGGGAGGATCAGGGGGTGATGATGACATGCTCCGTGGCAACACCCTCGGAGTTGTGGTGGCCAATCGGCACCAGGAGGAACTGTCAGATCTCAGTGGCAGTGAGCGTGTTTACTTCGCGCAGCGGGCCCATGCCGGTGGCATTCTGGAGGCCATCGATCACTATCAATTCTTCTCCGCAGGCAGCCTGTCTTCATAAGTTCTTGGTACCCATTCAGGGGGGCGGGACAGCTCATCGCGAACATCGATACGACTGAACCCTTGACGTCGGCTTGAATCCCGGTTGCATCTCAGGCAGAGACTTCCTGCGATGACCACCCCTCCGGCCGGGATTTCAGAAGCGGACTGGGCTTCCACTCCGGTGGGCGTGAGGGCTGGCTTCCTTGAGGTTCTTGCACAGCTCCAGAGACAACAGCAGGAGAACGACCAGCTCCGAGCGCAGCTCACCGACCTGGCGACGGAACTGGCCAGCCTGCGCGAGCGGATCGGCCGCAACTCCCGCAACTCCTCCAAGCCGCCCTCCAGTGACGGCACGGGTTTTAAGCCGCCCACCCGCTGCAAAGGCACTGGTCGCAAGCGGGGTGGTCAGCAGGGGCACCCGGGAGCAGGGCCGGAGCTGCTGCCGATCGCGCGTGTGGATGAGGTGCTCGAGCACCACCCGGACGCCTGCCGCCGCTGCGGCACCCTGCTACAGGGGGAGGATGCGGAGCCGCTGCGCCATCAGGTGATCGAGATTCCACCGATCAGCCCGGTGGTGATCGAACACCGTCTGCACCGTCTGGTCTGCCCCTGCTGCTCCACCAGCACCTGCGCCGAGCTGCCGGCGGATGTGGAGCCCAGCCGCTACGGCCCACGCCTGAGCGGCCTGGTGGGACTGCTGGGCAGCGCCTTTCCCCTGAGTTTCGGCCGAACCCAGGCGCTGCTGGATCAGCTGCTGGGTGTGGAAATCAGCCGCGGCGCTATCGCCACCATCCGGGCACGTCTGAGCGCAGCCCTGCAGCAGGCGGTGGAGGAAGCCCTGGAGGTGGCCCGGCAGCAGCCGGTGGCCTACGTGGATGAAACCGGCGCCCCCACCGGCAACGCCGACGGTTGTAATCCTGCTGGCAGGCGCGGCTGGCAGTGGGTCATGGTCACACCACTGGTTACGGTGTTCCTGCAGGGCCTGAGCCGCTCAAGTGCAGCGGCAATGGAGCTTCTGGGCCATACCTTTGCAGGGATCGTGGTGAGTGATCGCTTCTCGGCCTACAACCACCTGCCCGTGGAGCAGCGGCAGCTGTGCTGGGCCCACCTGATCCGGGATCTGGCGGCCATCGCTGAACGCCAGGGCGCCAGCAGGGAGATCGGAGCCCAGATGCTGGCTCTGCAGCAGCATCTGTTCGCTCACTGGCACCAGTGGAAGAGCGGAGCGATCGACCGGCCCCAGCTCCTGCATCGATGCCACCCCCTCCGCTTGGCGTTCGAGGCCACGCTGCAGCGGGTGGTGGATCTGGGCTGTGAGCGGGGCGAGCAAACGCCCTGGGCCCAGACGGTGCGAACCTGTCGCCAGTTGCTGCAGCGCAAGCAGGCGCTCTGGACTTTTCTGGAAACGCCAGGGATCGAGCCCACCAACAACGCTGCCGAGCGGGCACTGCGGCAATCGGTGATTCACCGCAAGATCAGCCATGGCGTCCAGTCCTCCGGCGGCGCCATCTGCCGCAGCCGGTTGCTCACCGTCACCGCCACCCTGCGGCAGCAGGGCCGCGATGTCTGGCAATTCCTGGAGCAGGCCTGGATTGCCCATCGCCTCGGCGGCGTGATGCCATCGCTGGTGCCGGATCGCTGAGGCAGCGATCACACGTGGAAGGAACAGATGGCCCCTCTCAGAGGAGAGATCGGAGATTGACTGACGCACTGGGGTGTCCCGACCCCTGAACGCTTACAGTTCTTGATCTCTGTTGTTACTCCATCACCGCCTTCGGATGAGCACCTTTCTTCTTTGCACAGACCTCGACCGCACCCTGCTCCCGAATGGGACGCTGCCGGAGTCTCCGCAGGCAAGACCGCTCCTGAAGGAGTTTGTTGACCGTGAATCGGTACATCTGGCCTATGTGACCGGCCGCGATCTCGCACGCGTCGAAGCGGCGATGCAGCGCTATTCCCTGCCGGTGCCGGACTGGCTCATTGCGGATGTCGGTGCTTCGCTGTATCGGGTGAACGGCGGCTCCCGGTGGCGTTGTCCCGACTGGGATGAGCGCCATGCGCGTTGTTGGCGCGGCCAGAGCTGGCAGGAGCTGGCCGCGCTGCTCAAGGATGTCACTCCACTGACCCTGCAGGAGCCAAGCAAGCAGGGCCGGTACAAGCTCAGTTTCTATCATCCGCTGGAAGCGGACGTCGAACAGCTTCGCACTGAGATTCAGCCCCTGCTGAGGGCTCAAAGGCTGGCGACCAAACTGATCTTCAGTGTGGATGACATCAACCACATCGGCCTTCTGGATATCCTTCCTGAATCGGCAGATAAACTGTGCGCCATCCGGTTTCTGATGACTGGCCACGACTATTGTCCTCAGCAGACTCTGTTTGCAGGAGACAGTGGCAATGATCTGGAGATCTTCGAGAGCGACATTGCCAGTGTGATCGTCGCCAACGCCTCCGCCTCGATCATCGCGAAGGCACGCCAGCTCGCCGACGCGGCGAGCACCTCAGGCCAGCTCTATGTGGCCCGCGGTGGCTTCCATGGCATGAATGGCAACTATGCCGCCGGCATCCTGGAAGGCTTGTCGCATTTCTATCCGGATCAGATCCGCACCCTCCCTGCCGCTGTCACATCCATTCATGCCTGTGGCCACGGCTGAGATCCGCTTGCATGCTGAACCTGATCACGGCGGCCCACATCGGTGCGTTGTCCTGGGTGTGACGGCGTTGCCGCCCGAGGATGCCGTCACCAATCCCGCTCCAGCCCACGCGATGCGCCTTCGAAGGCATGTACGAACCCAACCTCCACTCCCTGCTGACTGCCATCCTGAATGAACTCCGGCTCGAGGGTGAGGCGCAGGTTCTGCGTTGTTTCTATACGCGTCTGGGTGCCAACTCTGCCAGTATCTTTGCGCGTTTCCAGGCTCTCTACGGTCAGCGGGATGATTTCCAGCATCAGTGTCAGGTGCTGGTGAAAACGCTGGCAGAAGCGGCACTGCGTCGTCCCCGTGAGCTGATGGTGCTTGATCAGGAACGCGAGCGTGACCCGGCCTGGTTTCTCTCACAGCGGTGGGTTGGAATGGCGCTGTACGCCAATGGTTTTGCCGCGAATCTTTCTGATCTCGTCCATAAGATCGACTACTTCTGTCAGCTTGGCGTGAACCTGGTTCATGTCATGCCGATCCTCAAGTGTCCGAAGGGTCGATCCGATGGCGGTTATGCCATCAGCGATTTCCGCGAGATCGACGATCGCGCCGGCAGTTTTGAGGATTTTCAGCGCCTGGCCAGTGCCTTCCGGCAGCACGGCATCCTGTTGGCGTTGGACATCGTTCTCAATCACACGTCGGACGAGCATGAATGGGCCCAGCGGGCCAAAGCCGGCGAGGAGCGCTTCCAGAACTACTACCTGACGTTCCCGGATCGGAGCATCCCCGATCGCTTCGAGCAGGCGATGCCTGAGGTGTTCCCCCAGAGCAGTCCAGGCAACTTCACCTGGAATGCGTCGATGCAGCGCTGGGTGATGACGGTGTTTCATGACTATCAGTGGGATCTCAACTATGCCAATCCTGAGGTCTTCATCGCGATGCTCGACACCATCCTGTTCTGGGCCAATGAGGGCGTCGATGTCTTGCGTCTCGATGCGGTTGCCTTTCTCTGGAAGCGCATCGGCAGCTCCTGTCAGAATGATCCCAATGTGCATCAGATCCTGGCCCTGCTGAAGGACTGCTGCCAGGTGAGTGCGCCGGCTGCGTTGTTCATTGCTGAAGCGATCGTGGCGCCATCGGAGGTTGTCAAATACTTCGGTGCGGATGCGATCTCATCCAGCGAATGCGATGTGGCTTATAACGCAACTCTGATGGCTCTGCTCTGGGAAGCGATTGCCACGAAAAATGCCCGGTTGCTCACTCAGGGGGTTCGCAACCTGCCGGCCAAACCATCGCGAACGACCTGGCTCAACTATGCCCGTTGCCACGATGATATCGGCTTCGGATTTGACGATCAGGATATCCGTGTTGCCGGCTATGATCCCCTGCCCCATCGCCGCTTCCTGGCGGATTATTTCACCGGGGTTTTTGATGGTCAGCCCCGCGGTCTCATCTTCAACCGTGATGAGCAGACCGGCGCGGCACGGATCTGCGGCACTCTCGCCTCTCTTGTGGGGCTTGAATCGGCGCTTGAAACGGGGAACGAGGAGCTCCTGGCTGAGGCGATCCAGCGCATCCTCCTCCTGCATGGCATGATCTTTTCCTTCGGCGGCATCCCATTGTTGTTCAATGGAGATGCTGTCGGCACGCTCAACGATTACAGTTATTGCGAGGATCCTGCCAAGCGTGACGACAGTCGCTGGGTCCATCGCGGTGGACTGGACTGGGAGCAAGCCGCTCGCAGGAATCTGCCTGGAACGATCGAGCATACGTTGTTCAGCGGGATCCAGAGGCTGATTGCGGTGCGCGCTTCTCTGCCCGCTTTCGCGGATCTGAATAATCGCTCCCTGCTCGCTTTTGATCACCCACACCTTCTCGGGTTCCTGCGCCTCCATCCACAGAATCCCTCCGATCACGTGCTTGTGATGGCCAATTTCGATGTCAGGCCCCATCGGGTGGCGCAGCATGAACTGGCGTCTGAGGGCTTTGCAGCGGTTGGTCACCTGGTGGATCAGTGCACGGGCGCGTCGCCGCACCTCGAGGATGGCCAGCTGATCATTCCACCGCTTCAGTTTCACTGGCTCACCCGGCGCGGTTGAAGGCCCCCTTCAATACCCGGAGGATCCCGACGGTGGTGCGCTGGCCGGCGACTGTTTCAGAAACGTGGCCACAGCCACGGGCCGGGTCTGATGGGTTCCCTGCGGCAGCCACAGGTCGCCCCCGGCGGCGGCGTAGTGGATCTGCCAGTGATACAGCCCGGTGTAGGCGGCCGGATCCTCCTTGAGCAGCTGGGCGTAATGCAGCACGCCCCTGCCGTAGGCGTCGCTGTTGTTGTAGCCCCACAGCCCCCGGCGGATGTCCTTCAGCCCGCCGCGGCGCACGAGATAGCGGGCGGCGGCGTGGATGGAGGTGCGTGGATCGCGGATGTCGCCTCCCTTGCCGATGCCGGGTTCGGCCCAGGTGCTCGGAAGGAACTGCATCGGCCCGCGTGCATCCGCCACCGAGATGCCATCGATGCGGCCCATGCCGCTCTCCACGAGATTCACCGCCGCCAGCACCTGCCAGGGGATGCCCGTGGCGTCCGCGGCTTCGCGGTAGTAGCGCAGCAGGTTCTCCGGCGGTTCCGGGGCGATGATCCGCCATGCCGGCACCTGGCGTGGGCGGCGGCTGGGGGAATGCATCGAGATGAACTCCCGCCGTGCCGCCAGGTGCAGATCGAACACCCGTTGCCAGCGCGGCGGCAGCTGAGCGCGCACCCGCTCGGACAGCTCGCGCCGGTGGCCCAGCACCCGATAGATCACCTGCTGCTGGTGACCCAGGACCGGCAGCTGCTCCACCGGGGTGTCTGCGGAGCGCAGGGCCTCCTCCACGGCAATCAGCAGGGTCGCCAGCCGGCCAGGATCGCTGGGCACCAGCGGGTAGCGCCTCCCTTCGGCGCTGGCGGGCCAGCTGGGATGCTCCGGCAAGGCGACGACCTGCGTGGTGGAGGGCTCCGGAGCAGGGGCGGGAGGGGCTCCGGTGGCGATGTCGCTCAGGAGTGAGGCGGTGGTGCAGCCGGGCCCCAGCAGGGTCAGCAGCAGGGCCAGTCCACCGCCGGCGGCGCCTGGAGTGAGCCGGGAGGAAAGGCGGCGAAGCATGGGGCCCATCCAGGCGGAGACGCACAGCGGCGGAGGTTAGGCGGCGGCACCATCGACAGGCACCGCTCCGCAGCAGCGCCCTGCGATTCAGAGGCGCGGCAGGTCGGGGGAGGCCAGCAGTGCCTCGTCGGGCCAGGCGCCGAAGCCTGCGAAGCGGCTGGCCAGCAGGCTCCAGAGGTTGGTGTGTTGCCGGAGGTCCTGTTCGGCGGCCCATTCCGCCTCCTGCACCTCCCCTTCCGGCAGGCCCAGGCCCTCCACCAGGCGGCGGTAGGCGATTTTCTCGCGGGCATTGATCGGGCTGCTCTCGCCGTCCTCGCGGCTGATGCGGATCACCATGTAGGCGAGCTTGACCGCCAGCTGCTTCTGGTCGTGGCCCTGGATCTGGGGGATCAGCGCATCCATGGCGGGCAGGCCCAGGGTGTCCGCCACCAGGGACGACGCCTCGGCGGCGGCTTCGGATTTCTCCTCCTCGGTGAGCAGCACCTCGGTGGCCAGGGACTGCAGCAGCTTCCGCTCCTTGGCCGACACCTCGCCGTCGCTCCAGGCGATGCAGCACAGCAGGCGGAGCAGCACCCGATCCGGATCCCGGCTGGCTGGTGGCGTCAGGGCGGCGTCGGAGGGAGGAAGGCTCATGGCGGGTTCGATCGCAGGAGACACCCCATGCCGCGACGCAGTGTCCGCAACACCGCGCCGGTGCCTGAGGGGTGTCAGGCGGCGCAGTCAGGCAGCAGCGTCGGGCCCGGAGGGGGCTGGAGAGCTCAGCCTGCCATCACTCCGGCGGCGGCGCAGCTGTCCGGGGTAGGGACCGCGGCCATCGAGGCAGGCGGCGCCGCAGTGGCAGCCCAGGCTGAGGGTGGCGGCCAGATCCCATCCCGCCGACAGGCCAGCGGTGACGCCGGCGGCGAAGGAGTCGCCGGCGCCGTAGGTGTCGCGCACCGGCCGGTCGCGCTGCGGTGCCGCGAAGCGCTCACCGTCGGCGTGGTCCCGGGTGAAGACGCGGCCGCCGGCGGCTCCTTCCGTGGCGATCCGCAGGGAGGGTGCGGGATCGAGGTCGCCGGGCTCGTAGCGCTCGGCCGGATCAAGGGCGCTGCCGATCAGGGCCTCCAGCCGCACC
The DNA here is from genome assembly GCF_015840715.1 of Synechococcus sp. CBW1004. Classification (NCBI taxonomy): domain Bacteria; kingdom Bacillati; phylum Cyanobacteriota; class Cyanophyceae; order Synechococcales; family Synechococcaceae; genus Synechococcus; species Synechococcus sp. CBW1004. Next base: position 155,514 of record NZ_CP060397.1, read on the forward strand.
CCCGCCTCGCGCAGGATCTCCAGCCGTGTGCGGGGAGTTGCGGTGAGGCAGCGTGCGGCGCGGGCCAGGCGGATGGCCTCGGCATCGGCGGCCGTGATGAAGGCGCCGTCGCATTGCGCCAGCAGGTCCCAGGCCAGCGGATCGGCTGCGGTGGGGGTGAGGCGCTCGCCGATCACCGTGATCGTGCGCTCGCCGGCGGCATCGATGAAGGTGATCGCCTCGCGGGTGGGGGCGTCGTCCCGCCAGGCGACGTGCAGCTCCAGCCCGAGGGCGGTGAGCTCCGCCGCCGCGCGCTCACCGGCCGCATCGCGTCCCAGTGACGTGAAGAAGGGGACGGGAGTCCCCAGCAGTCGCGCCAGCTGCACCGCCACCACGGCACCGCCGCCGGCGGGCACCTCATGCACCTCCAGGGCCTTGATGATCTGTCCAGGCCGGGGAAGCTCGGCCACCTCGACGAAGCGCACCACCTCCACATGCCCCAGGACCGCCAGCCGCAGAGGCGGCAGCGGCGGCAGCTGCTCCAGGGGCAAGGGCACCGCCGTCAGATCAGCGGCGGACGCGGGGGGGAGGCTCATGGGCCCACAGGCGTGGGGCTTTCAGTGTTGCAGGAGTCGGCGAAGCGAGGCGTGCTGTGCCGGATGCGCCGAGGCCGTCCATGCACAAAAAGGCCCGGTGGTTCTCCACCGGGCTTTTGTCAGATGGTGTGTCGCAGCTGAATGGGATCAGCCCAGACCGATCTGGCTGAGGATGCCCTGGCCGGTGAGCAGTTCGGTGGCGAGGCCGATCACAAAGCCGAGCATGGCCAGGCGGCCGTTCCAGGTCTCGGCGAAGGCCACGAAACCGAAGCGGGAGGTGGGAGTGGTCATGGGGATGTCGCGTCTTTGCGAAACGTAAAGGAACTGTAGCGTTGTGTAAAGCCGCTCGGCGGGTCGATGGTGTTCGGCTGACCTGCCCGTTCGGTCCCGCCGGGCGGGGGGGTCAGCAGATCCGAGGCAGGAGCTCCCCGCTCTGGGGTGCCAGCAGGCGCTCGCTGCCGAAGGGCGTGCGCAGCAGCACCTGAGCCGTTGCCGCGCCGTTCCCCCCGGCGCTGCCGGGCTGCACCTCGCCGATCCAGCCGCCCCCCAGCGGCTGCAGCAGCTGCAGGCTGGTCTCCAGGTCCTGCGGTGCCACCACCAGCAGACAGCGCCCCTCATTGGCCAGATGCAGCGGATCGAAGCCCAGCAGGTCGCAGCAGCGGGCCACGGCTGGGCACACCGGCAGGCGCTCCTCCTCCAGAACCAGTGCGTGGCCGCCGGCCTCCGCCAGTTCCTGCAGGGCCGCCGCCAGGCCACCGCGGGTGAGGTCGCGCAGGCAGCGTGGCCGAACACCCGTGGCCAGGAGCTGCTCCACCAGGGGCCAGAGCGGCGCGCAGTCGCTGGGCAGCGGGGGCTGCAGGTCCAGGCTGTGACGGGCCGCCAGCACCGCCACCCCGTGGCGCCCGAGATCGCCGCTCACCAGCAGCTGATCGCCGGCGCGGATCCGCTCCGGGCCGATCGGCTCCGGCGTCTCCAGCAGGCCGATGCCACTGGTGTTGATGTACAGGCCGTCGGCCTTGCCCCGCTCCACCACCTTCGTGTCGCCCGTGACCACAACCACGCCACAGTCGCGGGCCGCCTGACGCAGCGAGCCCAGCAGGCGGCGGAGGCGTTCGAGCTCCAGCCCCTCCTCCAGGATCAGCCCCAGGCTCAGATGCAGCGGCCGGGCTCCGGCCATCGCCAGGTCGTTGCAGGTGCCGATCACCGCCAGCTTGCCGATGTCGCCGCCGGCGAATTCCAGGGGCGTCACCACATAGCTGTCGGTGGTGAAGGCCAGCCGGCCGTGCGGCAGCTGCAGCCGTGCGGCATCGTGCAGCGCCAGGGCGGGATCGGCGTAGAGCGGCCGCAGTTCCCGTTCGATGAGCGCGCGCATCAGCGTGCCGCCGCCGCCATGGGCGAGGCGGATGCGTTCGGGCTCGCTGCCCCCGGGCAGCTCAGCGGGGGAGGGACTGCCTTGCATCACCGCGTTCGTCGCTCGCCTGGGGCCGTGGCCGCAGCCTGGCAGCGGCGCGGGGTCTTCCGCCTGGCCCACCTGCCAACCGCCTCCCGCCTCCGCAGGTCAGCCCATGGGGCCAGCGGCTGGAGGCACGGTTTCAGCAGGCCCGCAGTACCAGCATCCGGTTGTTGGACGGCATCGCCACATCCGCCACGGGCTCCAGGCCCAGGCCACGGGCCATCTCGAGCAGCGCCGCCGCATCACGCACCCCCATGGCGGGATCGAGGCTGCGCAGGTGGGCATCGAAGGCCGCATTGCTCGCCGCGGTGTGCACGCCGTGGTCGTGGAAGGGGCCGTAGAGCAGCAGCAGGCCGCCCTCCTGCAGTGCCCTGCGGCTGCCGGCCAGCAGGGGTGGCAGCGCCGTCTCCGGAAGGATGTGGCAAGTGTTGGCGCTGAACACCGCATCCCAGGGTCCGGGAGGCCAGGTTTCGGCGCGGGTCACATCCAGCTCCAGCGGCGCCGGCAGCGACGCTCCCGCCGCCAGCTCCACCGGAGCCTCCTGCAGCGCCGCGCGCAGATCGGCCAGGGCCTCGGCCCGTTCACTGGTCTGCCAGTGCAGGCCAGCCAGCTGGCTGCAGAAGAAGCGGGCGTGCTGGCCGCTGCCCGATCCGACTTCCAGCACCCGCAGCGGCGGCTGCAGCCAGTCGCGCAGCATCGACAGGATCGGCTGCTTGTTGCGTTCGCAGGCAGGGGAGAAGAGCACGCTGTTTTCGCTGGGGAGTGAACTGCTGGCCGTGGGCTGCAGGAGCGGGGCGCTGCGGTCCGTTGTCGCCGCAACATGGTTGCGCTCCAGGACTGAATGCTGGCCTGCTGGGCCGATGCTTCCGTCACATCCCCATGCAGGGGCTGACACGGCCTGGCATCAGCCCCCTGGCCCTTGACGCGCTGCCGGGCTGGCAATCTCCGGGGCGATCGCCGCGCCTGCCTTGCGTCAGCGACGCTGCTGAGTGCAGTACCAGGCCTGTGCGCCGCAATGCAGCCAGGCCCGCAGGGAATTCCTAGCGTTCCGCGGCTGTGCCGCCCACTCGTGACCCCGATCGACTGGCTCTGGATCCTCCATCCACTGCTGATGGTGGTGATCGCCTATCCCTTGCTGGGGATCGTTCTGTATCTGGCCCGCCGCACGCGCCTGCGCCGGCTCGGCCGGAGCCGCCTGCCGGTCAGCAGCGGTGCGGAGCACACCGATCTGGGCAGGGGCCTGGCGGTGGCGGTGGTGGCGATCACTCTGCTGGCCCTGGTGGTGGTGATCAGCACCAAGGGGCCCCTGGCCCAGTTCGCCGGCGGTCCCGGCCGGCTGGCACTGCTGGCCCTGGTGGCCGTGGGCACGGCCCTGGCGCTGGCGTCGCTGCTGCGGGTGCGTGCTGCGGCCCTGCGCGCTGTGTTCGCGCTGCTCACCTGGGTCGGCATGCTGGGTCTGGGCAGCCAGCCGGAGGTGTGGCGGCTCAGCGACGATCCCCTCTCGCCTGGCTTCTGGCAGTCGCATTACTGGGGCGGCGCCGGCCTGATCGGTCTGCTGCTGTTCTCCGTGGCCGCCAGACCCGAGATCCAGCGCAGCCTGCGCTGGCGACGCCTGCATCTGAGCGCCAATGTGCTGGCGGCGCTGCTGTTTGTCACCCAGGCCGCCACAGGCACCCGCGATCTGCTCGAAATCCCGCTGAGCTGGCAGAAGCCCACCATCTACGCCTGCGATCCGGTGGGTCAGACGTGCCCGCCGCTCGCTCCACCCAGCGCGCCCCCGGCCGACGCGCCCGCTCCCTCCACTCCAGCCCCGGCCACCTGAGTCCCCGCGCCCTGCCGTCCGATGCGTCTTCCCTGGGCGGTTGCCCTGCTGCTGTTGCTGGGACTGCGCTACCTGCTCTGGCGGGCGACCGACACGCTCAACCTCGCCACTCCCCTGGCGGCGGCCATCAGCGTCACGGCCCTGGCGGCCGAGGCCCTGCTGATCGCCAGCAGCTTCCTGGAGCTGCTGTTCAGCCTGTGGCTGCCGTCCGGACCGGGACGAGGGGACGAGCGATCCCCGCTGCCGGCTGCGCCGCTTCCGTGGGTGGAGGTGCTGGTTCCCAGCTACGGCGAGCCGCCCGAGCTGATCGAGCGCTGCCTGCGCGCCTGCCGCGATCTCGACTATCCCCGCTTCCGCGTCTGGCTCCTCGATGACAGTGGCCGGCCGGAGCTGGAGCAGCTGTGCGCCGATCTGGGGGTGCGCTACCTGGCCCGCCAGGAGCGCCGCCACGCCAAGGCCGGCAACCTCAACCATGCCCTGCCCCATCTGCAGGGCGAGCTGATCGCCGTGTTCGATGCCGATGTGCTGCCGCTGCGCCGTTTTCTGCGGCGCACCGTGCCGCTGTTCGAAGAGCTGGGCTCGGGCATCGATGCTAGGCGAAGCGCGCCGGTGGGCTTCGTGCAGACGCCCCAGACCTACCGCAACGCCGATCCGGTGATGCGCAACCTGGCACTGGAGCGCTGGTTGATGCCCGATGAGGAGAGCTTCTACCGCTGGATCGAGCCCTGCCGCGAGGCCGTCGGGGCCGTGGTCTGCGCCGGCACCTCGTTCGTGATGCGGCGCGAGGCCCTCGAGCGGGTGGGGGGCTTCGAGACCGGCACCCCCTCGGAGGATCTGGCCACCGGCATCCGGATCACGGCGGCGGGCTACCGCAATCATTATCTCCCCGAGAAGCTGAGCGCCGGTCTGGCACCGCTGACGGCGGCGGCGATGGCGCGGCAGCGCTGCCGCTGGGCCAGCGGCACCCTGCAGGTGCTGCGCACGGGAGCCAGCCCGCTGACCATCCGGGGACTGAACCCCCTGCAGCGCCTGGCCTACCTGGAGGGGATCGTGCACTGGCTGATGCCACTGCCGCAGTTGCTGCTGGCGCTGATGCCCCTGAGCCTGGGGGTGCTGGGGGTGGTGCCGCTGCGGCTCAGCGGCGAAGGGCTGCTGCTCCATGCCCTGCCGTTTGCCCTGGCTCAGCTGCTGCTGGTCCGCTGGCTGAGTGCACACTCGCGCACGGCCCTGCTGCCGGAGCTCTACCGCTGGATCTTCCTGCTGCCGCTGGTGGGTGCGGTGCTGCTGACGCTCCTCGGCAGGCCGCAGCGCTTCCGCGTCACCCCCAAGGCCCTGGCCGGTGGGCGCCGCACCTCGCCGGCCAGGCGGCTGCTGTTGCCCCTGCTGGTGCTGCTCAGCCTCCAGGTGGTGAGCCTGCTGAACCTGCTCCGTCCCGCCATGGGGGCCGCCCTGGCGCCCCTCTCCACCGCCACGCTGACGGTCAGCCTGGTGTGGGCGGCCCTGAACCTGTTTCTGCTCAGCCTGGCGCTGCGGGCCTGCTTCGATCGGCCTGGCCTGGCGGCGCAGCCCTGGTTCCGTCTGCGCCTGCCCTGCCGCGTGCATGGGGGCGAGCGGGAGGCGGAGGCGGAGTTGGAGGCGATCAGCGAGATGGGTGTGGAGCTGCTTCTGCCAGAGGGGTGGATGTCCGGTTTCTCGCTGCCGGAGCCGCCGGCAGACGGGCTACCGGGGACAGGGATGCCCGAGGCGATCGGGTTGGAGGCCATCGCGTCGGGCAATCTGGAGCAGCCTGGCCTCGCCCACGGGATGGCGCCGACCGGAACGGAGACTCAGCCGGTTGCCACCCGCCAGGGAGCTCTCCAGCCAATGCCTGCGATGTCAACCGCACCCCAGGCCGAGGGGGCGCAGGGGGACGGGCCCCTGGCGGGCAGGGCGTCTGAGGCGATCCGTCCCGGCCAGTCGCCGCAGAGCCGGCCGGAGCTGTGGCTGGATCTGCAGGTCGAAGGGTTGGAGCGTCTCCCCCTGCAGCTCACGGCCCGTCTGGGCCGGCGGCTGGGAGCCCACTGGGGCCCCCTCAGCGCGGCGCAGCGACAGGCCCTGTTCCGCTTTCTCTACAGCCGGGATGGCCTCTGGCCGCAGCGCAAGGCGCCACCCGAGCCACTCGCCCTGGTGGTGGTGCTGCAGCGATGGCTGCTCGGCTGCCGCCCGGAGTGCTGGTTCCGCCGCAGCCTGATTCCCCAGAACCCGCCGGTGGTCAAGGCGGGCTGATGGCCTGGCGCCTCCGGCTCGGATTCACGGTTCGGGGGTTCCGCCGCAGGGGCACTCCGGCCGCGCATGCACCCTGCAGGGGATGGGCCCGTGCCGCAGGCCCAGGCGGGGCTCAGTCGTCCTGTTTCGCATGAAGCCCGGCTCGGTGCCGATAGAGGAAGTACGCCGCGCAGGCCCCTTCGCTGGAGACCATCGGCGCCCCGAGCGGATGCTCGGGCGTGCAGGTGGTGCCGAAGGCCGGGCACTGCTGCGGTGTGGCCAGGCCGCGCAGGATCGAGCCGGCGATGCAGCGCTGGGATGTCGGTGACCACTCGGAGTCGCTGACGCCGGTCTGGGCTCCGGTCGCTGGCGGCGCTGAGGGCGGCGGTGCGTGGATCGGCCGAGTCTCCGCAGCGGCGATCCCGCAGGTCGGGCAGCCGACACCATCCGTGCTGGGCCGCCGGGGCCCCGCGCCGTGCCTGTCATGGCGGGTTTCTGTCGGCGTCTCTCTGGCAGGCGAGCTGGCGGCTGGCGCCGTGGTCGGGTGTTCGCTGGCCCCTCTCTCCAACCGGAAGCGCTCGATGGCATCCAGCGCCCGGTAGGGCCCCCGCAGCGCCAGCCCTCCGCCGGCCATCACCCCCAGGCCCCGCCAGGGTCGATCGCACGGTTCGAACACCTCCTCCAGCAACAGGCGGGCCGCCGGGTTGCCCGCGGCCTGCACGACGGCGTCATAGGCGTTCTCCACCCGCGCCTCCCCGCCCTCCAGCTGACGCACGCAGGCCAGCACGCCGGCCATCAGCTCCAGGGGTTCAAATCCGGTCACCACCACCGGCAGCCGCCAGTGCTCCACCAGCTGCTCCAGCTCGGCGGTGCCCAGCACGCTGCAGACATGGCCGGCCGCCAGGAAGCCCTGCACCCGGTTGGCGGGGTCGGCCAGGATCGCCTCCATCGCCGGGCTCACCCGCACATGGGCGGCCAGCAGCGACAGGTTGCCCACACCCAGTGTCAGCGCCTGGCGGGCCAGCAGGGCCGTGGCCGGCGCCGTGGTCTCAAACCCCACGGCCAGGAACACCACCTGGCGATCGGGATGGTTGCACGCCAGCGCCAGGGCCTGCAGCGGCGAGGTGAGCAGCCGCACGTCGCCACCGGCGGCGCGCACGCTCAGCAGCGTGTCGCGGCCCTCCCCCGGCACCCGCAGCATGTCGCCATAGGAGTAGAGGATCACATCCGGCCGCCGCGCCAGCGCCAGCGCCTGCTCGATCGTGCGGGCGGGCGTGACGCACACCGGGCAGCCGGGCCCATGGATCAGGCGCAGACCCTCGGGCAGCAGCTGATCCAGCCCCCAGCGGACGATCGCGTGGGTCTGGCCGCCGCACACCTCCATCAGGGTCCACGGCCGGGTGGTGATCGCCTTCAGCTCCGCCGCCATGGCCTGCACCGCGGCGACGGAGCCGAGCCGGTTCCGGCCGGCCTCGACAACGTCACCGGCCACGGCATGCACGCCACCAATCGCCGTTCCAGGGGCCGTGGCGCCGTTCACCACGGCCCGCCGGTCTGCATCGCCTCCAGGGGCCGGAAGGTCTGCAGGCTGCGCAGATAGGGGGTGCGCTCGTAGTGGCTCGGATCCGGGGCCTGGGACTGGGCCATGCATCCCACCAGGTCTCTGACGCACGCGTATTCGTGTTCGGCGAGCCAGAGGTTCAGTTCATCGCGCAGCCCCAGCAGCCGCTGCGGGCCGTGGCGCAGCAGCGCCCCCACCACCTGGGTGCAGCAGGCTCCGGCCATCAGCAGCCGCACCACGTCGGTGCCGCGATGCACACCGCCGCTGGCGGCCAGCTGCAGCGGCTCGCGGCCATGCAGCAATGCGATCCAGCGCAGCGGCAGACGCAGATCCTGGGGGGTGGAGAGCAGCAGATGGGAGCGCAGCTCCAGCGCCTCGATGTCGATGTCGGGTTCGTAGAAGCGGTTGAACAGGGTGAGGGCATCGGCGCCGGCACCCGCCAGGCGGTGCGCCATACCGCGCAGATTCGTGAAGTACGGGTGCAGCTTCACCGCCAGCGGAATCGACAGTTCCGAGCGCACCTCCCGCACGGTCTCCTCCACCTGCGTCTCGATCGCGGCGCTGCTCAGCTCCGGGTCGGTGGGCAGGCCGTAGAGGCTCAGCTCCAGCGCCATCGCCCCGGCCGCCTCGATGCGGCGGGCGCTGTGTACCCAGCTGCCGGGATGGGCGCCGTTGAGGCTGGCGATCAGGGGAATCGACAGCTGGGCTCGGGCCTGCTCGATCAGGCGCAGATACAGATCCTCACCGCCGCTGAACCAGTGCGGATCGGGCAGATAGGAGAGCGACTCCCCATAGCTCTCGCTGCCCTGCAGCGCCCGCTGATGGAAGGCGATCTGCTCTTCGGCGAGCTGCTCTTCGAACAGCGAATGCAACACGATCGCGGCGGCACCGCAGTGCTCCAGTTCGCGCAGCTGCCCCACATCCTCACTGAGCGGGCCGCAGGCTCCCACCACCAGCGGCGAGTGCAGCGGCAATCCCAGCCAGCTGCAGGAGAGATCCGGTTCGGCCATGGCGGTGCTGCCTCTTCCCGACTCTGGCCAGCTCCAGGGGCAGCGGCAAGCGAGGGAGCAGCACCCGGAGGGAGCTGTTGCGGTGTTCCGCTGGCTTCAAGGGCAGTGGGCGGCCCCGATCGGCCTTCAGCCCTGCCGCAGAGGCTCCAGTTCGCGGCGGCCGTGGCTTTCGGCCAGAGCGTCGTAGCCCCCGATCGGCTGGCCGTCGACGAACACCTGGGGCAGCGAGCTGCTGCCGCTGCGCTGCTCGATCTCGCTGCGCAGGGCGTCGCTGTCGACCTGCAGAACGCGATGGGGAATCGAGAGGGTGCGCAGCATGCGCAGGGCCCGGGCCGACCAGGGGCAGCCGGGCAGCACGGCGATCTCCACCCGCGGTTGCGTCAGCGAATCGATGCTCACCGGCGCCCGGCTGGACTGCACGGGGCTGTCGCTTCCATGGTCGCCGGCTGCGAGGGCAGCCAGTGGCGTGGCGCTCGGGAGAAAGCCCACGAGCAGGTCGGCGCCGCGCAGCACCAGAGTGCCGGGCTCCAGATGGCCGCCCCAGACTCTGCAGTCGCCGTCGGAGAAGCTCAGATGCAGGTGCACCCCCTCGGGCGAGAGGGTGCCCGAGAGGGTGATGATCTCCAGCTCACCGCGCAGCCGGGTCGGAGAGGCCTTGCCCGGGCACTGGAACACGGCGGTCGAGAGATTGCCCACCACCGACAGCACGTAGCCCGTGGCCCCGTGGTCACGGGCAAGGGCCTCGAGGCTGAGGCGCACATCGCTGCCGGCGTCGAGATGCAGCGGCAGGGGTTGCATGGCGGCGGGCGGGTCGAGACCTGCCAATGGTCGCAGGCCGTTGTGGGCCGTCTCCCGGTTCGGTCGTCAGCCCTGGGGTCGCCGGCTGCTGGCGAGGGCCTGCAGGCCCATCGCCACATGGGCCTGGAGGGCGCCGAGGGCCATCAGCTGGCGGGGGCCACGGCCCTCGGCCACGGCAGGTCCGGCCTGCTGCAGGGTCTGAAGCAACTGCTGGCTGGCGCGGCTCCAGGCCTCGAGGGCGTTGTCCAGGTTGGCCATCTCGCTGTCGCTGCTGGCGCTGATCGGCGTCGCGTCGGCCGGAGCGCTCTGGGCCAGGTTCTGCAGCTGTCGATAGCTGATCGAGGCGGGAATGGCGAGGGGCTCTTCCATGAATAAGGCGTCATGAACTTTGGTGAACTGACGCTATGGGTGGCGGCCGTGGCCCTCAAGGGGCGGTGATGTCGGGATGACCGAATCCGACGGGGCCGGCCGGAAGGCCCCTGCCACGGGGTGGCGGCCACGGCCTGGCGAGACCTGACCTCAGGCCTCAGCCGCCGTTCTCCACGGCCCGGGCCCGCAGGCTGCTCAGCTCCACCCGGCTGACGCGCGGGTCGTCGCTCTCGGCCACCAGCTGCAGCCGCTCCCCGTGGCGGCCCTGCCGTTCGACCTTGCGCTCGCCGATCACCGCGCCGGAGGCGTCCAGCAGGGCGAAGGCGGCGCTGATCGTGCCGCAGTTGCGCTCCAGGCATTCCACCTCCACCGCCCCGGCCGCCCCGCCGCCGTAGATGCGCGGCGGCCGGCAGGGGGCCTGGCAGGGGCGGGCGTAGACGCCGCCATCGAGCTGCTTCCAGCCGGCGGCCAACAGGGCTTGGCGGCGCTGGATCAGCGCACCGGCCGGGTCGTCGGGCACGGGGCGCTGCAGCACCAGGGTGCGGGCCTGCCAGCCGAGGGCCCCGCCCAGGCCCAGCAGGATCAGGCAGCCGAGAAGCTTCAGCGCCGTCCCCAGGCCGCCGCTCCGGGCGCCGGGCCGCGATGCCTCCTTTGCTGTCGAGGCCATCGCCCGCTCAGGGGTTGCCATCGCCGTAGCCGCGCAGCGAGCGGAACATCAGGCCGGCGCCGCTGCCCATCAGGGTGAACATCATCAGCAGGTTCCACAGGGTGGTGGGCTGGAACTGCACGAACAGGGTCTGCAGCACACCCGCCCCCAGGGCCGCCAGCGAGGCCGCCACCAGATACCAGCCCCAGCGCACGTGGCGCTGAGAAAACAGGAGGGCCACCCCCAGGCTCAGGGGGATCAGCAGCAGGCCGATGCCGCCGGGGGCCAGCAGGTTCGGCAGGCCGGGCCAGCCGCCGCCCAGGCCACCACCCCGGCCCCCCCATCCGCCGAAGAAGCCGCCGCGCCAGCTGCGGCCGCCGCCCTGGCCCAGCCAGCCGCTGCCGGCGGAGCCCACCATCACCTGCTGGAAGAACAGGAACACGCCCATCGTCAGCAGGACGGCGCCGATCAGGAAGGTGAGAAAGTCCTGGATCGGGTTGCGGGATTCCACGGCCGGTTCAGCCTCTGGGGGCATCCTGCCCGGCCCGGCCGCCGCTGCCAACGGGGAGCTCAGCCGGCGCCATCCGGCTGGGACAGGGCCCGGTACAGCTCCAGCCGCCGGTCCCGTTCCACGCGGGCGCGTTCCTGCAGCTCCCGGCTCCGCTCCCGGGGGCCGCCGCGCAGCAGGCGAAAGCGCTGCTCGCTGGCCCACTGGTCCGCCAGATCCCGCTTCGGTGCGGGGCTGTCGAGCTGCAGCGGCGTCTCGCCCTGCGCGCGGCGGCGCGGGTCGTAGCGGTAGAGCAGCCAGCGGCCGGTGTCCACCGCCAGCTTCTGCTGGGCCATGCCGTGGGCCATGTCGATGCCGTGGGCGATGCAGTGGCTGTAGGCCAGGATCAACGAGGGCCCCGGATAGCTCTCGGCCTCCAGAAACGCCCGGATCGTGTGTTCATCGCGGGCGCCCATCGCCACCGAGGCCACATAGACCGTGCCGTAGGTCATCGCCATCAGCCCCAGGTCCTTCTTGGCGGTCTCCTTGCCGGCGCTGGCGAACTTGGCGACCGCCGCCAGCGGGGTGGACTTGGAGCGCTGGCCACCGGTGTTGGAGTACACCTCGGTGTCAAGCACGAGCACATTCACATCGGCGCCGCTGGCCAGCACGTGATCGAGGCCGCCGAAGCCGATGTCGTACGCCCAGCCGTCGCCACCCACCAGCCAGACGCTGTGCTTCTCGAGGCTGCCGGCCAGCGCCAGCAGCCGGGCCGCCGGCGAGGACGGATCGCGCGCCTCGGGCCTGGCCTCCAGCCGCCGCCGCAGCTCCGCGATCCGCTGGCGCTGCTCGGCGATGCCCGCCTCATCGCTCTGATCGGCGTTCAGGATCTGCTGGACCAGCTCCTGCGGCAGCGCCTCATCGCCCTGTCCTTCCAGCTGCGGATCCCGGAGGAGATCCTCCGCCATGCGCCGCTGCTGATCCACCGCCAGGCGCATGCCCAGGCCGAATTCGGCGTTGTCCTCAAACAGCGAATTGCTCCAGGCAGGCCCACGGCCCTCGCCGTTCTTCGCCCAGGGGGTGGTGGGCAGGTTGCCGCCGTAGATCGAGGAGCACCCCGTCGCGTTGGCCACCAGCATGCGATCGCCGAACAGCTGGCTGGCCAGCTTCAGGTACGGGGTCTCGCCGCAGCCGGCGCAGGCGCCGGGGAACTCGAACAGGGGCTGCTGCAGCTGCTGCTGGCCGATGCGGCGCAGGTCCAGGTCCGCGCGCGGCGCCTCGGGGAGCTGCAGGAAGAAGTCCCAGTTGGCCCGGCCTGTCTCGCGCAGCGGGCGCTGGGGCACCATCTCCAGCGCCTTGCGCTTCGGCTGGGTCCGGTCCCGCGCCGGGCAGACCTCCACACACAGGCTGCAGCCGGTGCAGTCCTTCACCGACACCTGGATCGTGAACGCCTGCCCCTCGAAGGCATGGTCACGGGCCGGCGCCTGCCGGAAGCCCGGCGGCGCCGATTCCAGGGCGGCGGGCTCGGCCACCTTGGCGCGGATCACCGCGTGCGGGCACACCATCACGCATTTGCCGCACTGCACGCACAGATCGCTGTGCCATTCCGGCACCGAGGTGGCGATGTTGCGCTTCTCCCAGCAGGAGGTGCCCGTGGGCCAGGTGCCATCGCAGGGCATCGCGCTCACCGGCAGCCGGTCCCCCTCCAGGGCCAGCTGCGGTGCGATCACCGTGCGCACGAAGTCAGGGGCCCCGGGTGCGGCGGCGGCGAGGCCGGTTCCCCTGTCGCCGGGCTGTTCGGGCGGCTCGGGGAGTTCGCGCCAGGGCAGGGGAACCAGCTGGTCGAGGCTGGCGTCCACGGCCCGCAGGTTCATCGCCACCACCGCCTCCCCCTTGCGGCCGTAGCTGTGGCGGATCGCCTCGCGGATGCCTTCGATCGCCTCCGCCTGGGGCAGCACGCCGCTGAGGGCGAAGAAGCACACCTGCATCACGGTGTTGATGTGCGGGCCCATGCCGGCCTCACGGGCGACGCGGGTGGCGTTGATCTGCCACACGTGCAGCTGCCGCTCGCGGATGCGTTGCCGCAGCAGCGCCGGCATCCGCAGCCAGCTCTCGGCCGGCTCGAACGGGCTGTTGAGCAGCAGTGTGCCGCCGATGGCCAGCTGCTCCACCAGCGGGAAGCGTTCCACGAAATCCCACTGGTGGCAGGCGACGAAGGTGGGCCGCTGGATCAGATAGGGCGCATGGATCGGTCGCGGGCCGAAGCGCAGGTGCGAGATCGTGACCGAGCCGCTCTTCTTGGAGTCGTAGACGAAATAGGCCTGAACCTGAAGATCGGTCTGTTCGCCGATGATCTTGATCGTGCTCTTGTTGGCCCCCACGGTGCCGTCGGCGCCCAGGCCGTAGAAGATCGCCCGCACTTCATCGGTGGCCTCGGCCCGCTCGAGCACGAAGCCCGGATCCACCACCAGGGAGCTGTGGCAGACGTCGTCCTCGATGCCGACGGTGAAGCCATGCAGCGGCGGCGGCAGGGATGGATCGAGGGCGCCGCGCAGGTTGTCGAGCACCGCCCTGACCATCGCCGGGGTGAACTCCTTGGAGCCCAGCCCGTAGCGGCCGCCGATCACCTGGGGCAGCGGCGCCCCGCGCTGCATCAGCGGCCAGTGCCGCTGCAGCGCCGCCATCACCTCCAGGGCCAGCGGTTCGGCCGCGGCGCCCGCCTCCTTGCAGCGATCGAGCACCGCCACCGCCCGGGTGGTGGCCGGCAGCACCGTGGTGAAGCGCTCGCCCGCGAACGGACGGAACAGGCGCACCTTCACCACCCCCACCGATTCCCCTGCGGCCTCCAGGGCCGCCACCGTTGCCGCGGCGGTGTCGCAGCCGGAGCCCATCAGCACCACCACCCGCTCGGCGGTGGGTGATCCCACGTATTCGAAGAGGCCGTATCGGCGGCCGCTCAGGGCGGCGAAGCGTTCCATCGCCTCCTGCACCAGCTGCGGCACGGCGGCCACGAACGGATTCACCGTTTCGCGGCCCTGGAAGTAGAGATCGGGGTTCTGGGAGCTGCCGCGCAGCACCGGATGGTGTGGGCTGAGGGCTCTCTGGCGGTGCGCCTCGATCGCCTCAGCCGGAATGAACTGCCGCAGCAGGTCATCGCTGAGGGTGTGGATCTTCTGGATCTCGTGGGAGGTGCGGAAGCCGTCGAGGCCATGCACGAAGGGCACGCGGCCGAGCAGGGCGGCGCGGCTGGCGATGGCGGCGAAGTCGCCCGCCTCCTGCACCGAGGCCGAGCAGAGGATGGCGCAGCCGGCACTGCGGATCGCCATCAGGTCGCCATGGTCGCCGAAGATCGACAGGCCCTGGCTCGCGATCGCCCTCGCCGCCACGTGCAGCACCATCGGCGTCAGCTCGCCGGCCAGCTTGTAGAGGGTGGGCAGCATCAGCAGCAGGCCCTGGCTGGCGGTGAAGCTGGTGGCCAGCACCCCCGCCTGCAGCGCGCCGTGCAGGGCACCGGCGGCGCCGCCTTCGCTCTGCATCTCCACCACCGCCGGTGGCGTGCCCCAGAGGTTGGGCCGTCCTTCGGCGCTCCAGGCGTCGGCCCATTCCCCCATCGGTGTGGCCGGGGTGATCGGGTAGAGGGCGATCAGCTCGCTGAGGCGATAGGCCACCCGCGCCACCGCCTCGTTGCCGTCGAGGGTCTCCTGGATCGGCTCTGGTTCCGGCCCGTCGCTGCGGGTTCGGGCAGGCCGGGACTCCGTTGTCAGGGGCTGTGGGGCGGCGCCCTCCGGTCGCCCGGTTCCGCCTGGACGCTGTGCTGTCTGCATGGCCGACCCCCGCGTTGCCATCGCCTGACTTTTTTATAGGCAGAGCGCTCAGAACTGGCCCATCAGTCCGTCGTCGTCCTCCTCCACCCGGGCGATCGCCAGGCCCACGTGCACCAGCACCCGGTCGCCCACCCGCGCCTCGGGGAGGCAGGCGAGGCTCACCTGCTGGCGCACGCCGCCGAAATCCACCTCCGCCAGCCGCCAGAGACCGTCCTCGGCACCGCCACTCACCGCGTTGCCGGTCCCGGCAGTGTCATGGCCCGGCGGCGGCTGGCTGCGGATCGCCAGGATGCGACCGGACACAGCCAGACACATGCGGCACGCGGAAGCGACTGCTTTCTTCTAGCTCCGGCGCTCCTGGCCGGCCTGGCACGGCTGCAGTTTCAGCGCCAGGATCTGGCCGGCGGCCAGGCCGCCGTCATTGAGCGGGATCCGCTCTCCCCAGAAGGGCTCCAGGTGGCGCTGCCGCAGGGCCGCGATCAGCCCCTCCAGCAACCGGCGGTTCTGGAAGCAGCCGCCGGCCAGGATCACGGCCGGGGCTGCCGCTGGGTCTGCTGATCCAGGCGTCAGCGGATCCGTGCGAGTGCCCGCGGATCGCTCCAGCCCCAGGCCGCAGACCGCCTCCGCCAGAGCCTGAATCAGCCCGTTGTGGAAGCGGGCTGCGCAGAGGTCCCGCGCCTGCCCCGAGGCGATGTCCTGCAGCAGGGCCATCAGCAACGGCTGCCAGTCGAGCAGGGGCAGGTCCCGCTCTTCTCCAGCCGTTGATGCGTCGTCGTCGCTGGCGGGTCCGCTCTCGGAGGTCAGGGGCGCCATCGGGGTGAGCCAGGCCATTGGGTAGGCGCCGGCCGTTGCGGGTGCCCGGGCGGCGCCGGCCTGCAGCAGCAGGCCCGCATGGGCGTCGTGGCTGGCGACCTGCACCAGATCCAGCAGTGAAGCCACCGCATCGAACAGGCGGCCGGCGCTCGAGCACCAGGGTGTGTTGCAGCGGCCGGCCATCGCCTGCAGCAGCAGAGGGATCTCCCCGGGCTGGAAGGCCGCGTGCACCGCCGCGGCGCCGGCGTGATCCACCACACCGGCGGCCCACAGCAGTCCCAGGGCGCTGCGGCGTGGTTCGCGCACGGCGCGCTCGCCCCCCGGCAGCGGGAACGGCCGCAGTGAGGCCAGTCGGCGACCGCCACGGCGGTCCAGCCACAGCAGCTCACAACCCCAGAGCGGCGCGGCCCCGCCGCCGTAGCCGAGTCCGTCGAGCACCAGGGCCGGCAGCGGCAGCGGCAGGCCGTGCTCGGCCGCCACCGCCAGGGCATGGGCCTGGTGATGCTGCACCTCCTGCAGGGGCGTGATCGCCCTCCCCGCCAGCAGCGGTGGCGCCAGCTGCCGGCTGAGGTACTGCGGATGGGCATCCATCGCCGCGGCGAGCCTGTGCGGAGACTGCCGCTCCAGAACGTCGGCAAGGCCGCTGCGCCAGCGCTCCAGGCAGCGGCTGTCGGCCAGATCACCGAGATGGGGCGCGAGCCAGAGCTGATCGCCGATCGCCAGGGCCGGCGCGCTCTTCAGATCGGAGCCCAGTGCCAGCAGAGTCGCCGGGCGATCGCCCCCCTTGGCCAGTCCCGGGGGGGTGCCGACGCCCTGGGCGCTTCCGGCTGTCGGGGCTCCGCTGCTCCGTGGCCGCGCCGGATCCCAGGGGGCGGTCGCACGCCCGAGGGCCGCCGCTCTCGGCGCGGCCCCTGGATCCGGCAGGGTCAGGGCCTGGGGGGCATGGCCGCGGGCCCGGCGCAGCAGGGCCGGACGCCCATCGATCAGCTGCAGCAGGGAATCATCCAGCGGCCGGGCGATCGGCCGGTCATGCACCAGAAAGGCATCGGCGATGCCGGCCAGACGCTCCATCGCCTCGGCCGGATCGGTGCACAGGGGCTCGCCGCTGCTGTTGCCGCTGGTGGCGACCAGCGGCCCGGCGAAGGCTTCGGCCAGCAGCAGATGCAGGGGCGAGGACGGCAGCATCACCCCCAGCCCCGGCGCGCCCGGCGCCACGCCGGCCAGCACCGTCTCGTGGGCGTCGTCAGGGCAGGGGAGCAGCACGATCGGCGCTGCCGGATCCTCCAGAGCAGCCCGTTCCTCCAGGGTGGGATGCACCAGCTCCGCCAGCCGCTCGAGGCGATCGACCAGCAGGGCGAAGGGTTTGTGCGGCCGCCGCTTGCGCTCTCTCAGGCGGGCGACTGCGCCTGCATCGCGCGCGTCCACCAGCAGCTGGAAGCCGCCCACCCCCTGCAGCGCCAGGATCCGCCCCGAACGCAGCAGGGCCACGGCGGCTTCCAGGGCGGCAGCTGAGCTCCCAGGATTCGCCCCGATCCCTGGCTTGGTTCGGGTCGGTGGATCAGCGGCTCCTGCAGCACTGGCTGGATGGCGTGCCGCGTCGGATCGGACCCGGCCGGCGCTCCCATGGCCAGGCAAGGCGCCGGCCAGAGGCCTGCCGCCGGCATCGAGCAGTCGCAGCGTCGGCCCGCAGGCCGGGCAGCCGATCGTTTCGGCGTGGAAGCGCCGATCGGCCCGATCCTCGAACTCGGCCTGGCAGGCGGGGCAGAGCGCAAAGGCCGCCAAGGTGGTGTGGGCGCGGGCGAAGGGCGCGGCGGTGGCGATCGAGTAGCGCGGCCCGCAGCTGCAGCAACTGATGAAGGGATAGCGGAAGCGGCGGTCGTGGGGATCGCGCAGCTCGCGGCGGCAGGCGGGGCACAGGGCCTGATCCGCCACCAGAGACGGTGCCACCAGGCCGATCCCCAGGGGCTGCGGTGCCTCTGCGCTGATGCGCAGTCCTGATCCCGCGGCCAGCCCGGGGGGCAGGGGCGGCTGGAGCCAGGCGATCTGCAGCGCCTCCAGCCGTGCCGCCGCCGGCAGGGCCTCCGGCAGCAGCGCGACAAAGCGCTTCAGGGCAGGGCGGGTGCCGGCCAGCTCCACCTGAACGGCGCCGGTGATGTTGCTCAACCGGCCATCGAGGCCGAGCGCGCCGGCCAGCCGGCCCACCGCGGGGCGGAACCCCACCCCCTGGACCACGCCCCGGCAGATCAGCCGCAGCCCCTGGCGAGCCTCCTTCTCCCCGGGAGTGGCCGCCATGGCGGGACTGCCGGGGAGAACGCCCGTCACCGCCCGGCGAGTGTGGTCACCGGAGCGGCGAGCAGCAGCGCCGCCAGCGCCGCCAGTCCCTCGCCCGTGCGGGCCGACACCTCCAGCAGCCGGGCCCGGGGCGCCACCCGGGCGATGGCGGCCCGGGCGGTGGTGCGATCGAAGTCCACCGCCGCCGCCAGGTCCATCTTGCTGATCAGCACCAGGTCGGCGCCATGGAACATCGGCGCATATTTGAGCGGCTTGTCCTCGCCCTCGGTGGTCGACACCAGCACCACCCGCAGGCTCTCGCCCAGGTCGTAGGCGGCGGGGCACACCAGGTTGCCGACGTTCTCGATCCACAGCAGATCCAGCTGCGCCAGCGGTGTCTGCTCCGCCTCGAGCCGATCGAGGGCGCGGCCCACCTGGGCGGCCTCCAGGTGGCAGCCCTGGCCGGTGTTGATCTGGAGTGCCGGCAGGCCGGCGGCCTGCAGGCGGCGGGCGTCGTTGTCGGTGGCCAGATCGCCCACCAGCGCCGCCTGGCGCAGGGGCCTTTCACCGCCGGGGCCCTGCAGCGCCGCAGCGGCCAGGGCCTCCAGCAGCGCCGTCTTGCCGGAGCCCGGAGAGGAGAGCAGGTTGACCACCCGCACGCCGGCCTCCTGAAAGCGCCTGCGGTTGGCGTCGGCGTGCTGGTCGTTGTGCGCCAGCAGCTGCTGCTCCAGCGTCACGCGCCGGGCCCTTGATCCCGCTGGTGGCGGCACCCTGGCGGGAGGGTCAAGGGGCGAGGTGTCCTGAGCGGCCTGAACCGGCGACGATCCGTCCTGTCGGGCCGTGCTGGTGTCATCCGATGGGGCCGGCGAGCAGCCGCAGGTGCCGCACATGTGCACATCTCCCGCCGGCTACGAAGCGGCGTCTGCTCGCAACGCTAGGCACGCCGTTCAGCGGCGGCCCCTCGCCCCCTCGTCGCGGTCTCGGGCCAGCTGGTGGCTGTTTCGCTCAGACCTCTCCCTCAGGCCTGTCCGCTCTGGGCCGCGATCGTCGTCAGCCGGGCGGCCTCGGGATCCCAGAGGATGAAGCTGAAGCAGCCGCGGATGTCCGCCAGGGAGAGCCGTGTCACCCCCTGCAGCAGGGCGGCATTGCGCTCCTGGCAGGCCCGCAGGCGGTAGTTGGGGATCGCCTCGCAGAGGTGGTGGATGGCATGGCAGCCGATGTCGGCGGTGAACCAGTTGAGCAGGGGGGGCAGCTCCAAATTGCTGGTGCCTTCGAGCACCCCGGCCATCGGGCTCCACCCCTCGCTGCGGTGGGCGTAGGCATCGGGGAAGTTGTGCTGGATGAAGAACACGCAGATGAACACCGCAGCCCCGCAGGTCATCAGCGGTGCATACAGGCTCCAGAAGCGGCCGTGGCCGAGCTGCGATCCCATCAGCAGCCAGAAGGAGAGGACCGCGACGTTGTTCCAGAACAGATCGATCCCTTCAGCCGGGCTGTGCCAGTGGCGACTCCTGTGGGATGCATACAGCGTGCCCAGGTCGGCCCGGGGCGTGCGCTGCAGCTGGCCGATCAACCAGGGCATCAGATCGCGCAGCCCGAGCAGCAGCGCCAGCCTCGGCTTGATCACCAGATAGAAGAAGCCCCCGGGAAACAGCATCAGCGGATGGCGCAGCCAGCGGTAGAACCGCTTGCCGCCCGGGCTGAGCTCGGCGAAGGCGTGGGTGCTGATCAGGGCTGAGGGGCCCTGATACTTCTGCCAGTCGCCATTGTGGCGGTGGTGGAAGGCGTGGCCCCGCGACCAGGGCAGCTGGGGAATGCCGGCCACCATCCCGAGCAGGAATCCCACCCAGCGGTTGGCCCGGCGGCTGCGGAACAGGCTCTCGTGACCGCAGTCGTGCATCAGCGAGAAACAGCGGGCCAGGAACAGCACCTGCAGGGCCAGCACCGGCAGCAGCAGCACCGGCTGATGCTCCAGGCACCACAAGGCCGCCGCCCACAACAGGCTGAAGGGCACCAGGGTGTTCAGCACCTGCCAGGTGCCGATCGCATCGGAGCGCTCCAGGTAGGGGCGAAGCACGAAATCAGCCCGGCGAACGGCTGCGGTCGCCTGCGTCACGTCCTCCGGGGAGGTCGCCTGCAGGGTTGGAGAGAGGGTCAGAACAGGGGTCGCGTGGGGGCCACTCAGAACGGGCGGGCCCGACCGGCGTGGCGTCAACCCTAGGAGCGAAAACGCTGCATGACGCGCCGTGGCCTGGCTGGCCATCGCGGTGGCGGCTGCGCTTCAGTGCATCGATCGGCACCGTTCACGCCCCATGCCCGATCTGTTCACCCCCCTGCGACTCGGCCCGCTGGAGCTGCCGAACCGGGTGCTCGACGCGCCGCTGACCCGCTGCCGGGCGGATGCGGAGCATGTGCCGACGCCGCTGATGGCCGAGTACTACGCCCAGCGGGCCACGGCCGGCCTGCTGATCGCCGAGGCGACGATCGTGGCCGAGGGCCATGTCGCCTTCGGTGGTCGTGAGCCGGGCATCTACAACCAGGCCCAGATCGAGGGCTGGCGGCCGGTCACCGAGGCAGTGCATCGGGCCGGTGGTCGCATCGTGCTGCAGATCTGGCATGGGGGGCGCGCCTGCCATTCGCTGCTGGGCGGCCGGCAGCCGGTGGAGCCCAGTCCGATCGCGATCCAGGGCGATGAGATCCATACCCCCGAGGGCAAGAAGCCCTATGAGGTGCCCCGTGAACTGCGTGATGACGAGCTGCCGGGGATCGTGCAGGCCTTCGCCACGGCGGCGCGCCACGCCATGGCCGCCGGCTTCGATGGTGTCGAGATCCATGCCGCCAATGGCTATCTGCTCGATCAGTTCCTGCGCGATGGCACCAACCGGCGCGGTGGGCCCTACGGGGGGCCGATCGAGAACCGTGCCCGCCTGCTGCTGGAGGTGATCGAGGCGGTGACGGCGGAGACACCGCTGACGGGCGTCTGCCTGTCTCCGCTGAACAGCTACAACGACATCGCCGACAGCGATCCGGTCGCTCTGATCAGCTGGCTGGCCGAGCATCTGAACCATCGCGGGCTGGCGTACCTGCACCTGATGCGCGCGGATCTGCTCGGCAGGCAGCAGGGCGATGTGCTGACGCCGGTGCGTCAACGTTTCTCGGGGGTTCTGATCGGCAACATGGGCTACAGCCCCGAGGAGGCAGCCGAGGCGGTGGCCGGTGGAGCCGTTGATGCGGTGGCCTTCGGGCGGGCCTTCCTCGCCAACCCCGACCTGCCCCGCCGCATCGCCCTGGGGGCGCCGCTGCAGGAGCCTGATCCGGCCACCTTCTACAGCCAGGGGGCCGAGGGCTACACCGACTATCCGGCGCTGCCGGCCTGAACCTGAAGTCGGCAGGGGCCTCTTAGGGTCTGGCCCACCCAACCGGCACGGGCGCGATGGCACGGGGACAGCGCGGAACGCGATGGCGCCTGCGTCGCTGGGGCTCGGCGCTGCTGGCCCTGCTCCTGACGGTGGCTCTGCCGCTCAGCCGGACAGTCCGCTCCCAGTCCGCGGTGCCGCCGGCCCCACGGCCCTCCAACCGCCTGGGCGAGGAGATCCGGGCCGTCTGGTTCACCGCCAACGACATGGATGTGCTGCGCGATCGCACGCGCATGCGGGAGGCGGTGCGGCAGCTGGCGGCGCTGCACTTCAACACCATCTATCCGGTGGTCTGGAACAGCGGCTTCGCCTACTACCCCAGCGCGGTCAGCGAGCGGCTGGGCCTGCAGGATTTCCAGTACCGGGGCCTGCAGGGACAAGACATCCTGGCGGAACTGATCAGTGAAGCCCATCGCCAGGGACTGCTGGTGGTGCCGTGGTTCGAGTTCGGCTTCATGGTGCCGCCCGGCTCGGTGCTCACCCGCCGCCAGCCCGCCTGGCTCAGCCGCCGCCGCGATGGCAGCGTCACCTCGATCAGCGCCGCCGGAGAGGTGTCCTGGCTCAACCCGATGCATCCCCAGGTGCAGGCGATGCTCACCGAGCTGATCCTGGAGATCGCCACCAACTACGACTCCGATGGCATTCAGTTCGACGATCACACCAGCCTGCCCAGTGATTTCGGCTATGACGCGTTCACGGCGGCGCTCTACAAACGCAGCACCGGCCGCGAACCACCGGCCAATGCGGCGGATGGCGTCTGGCTGAAGTGGCGTGCCGACCGCATCAGCGCGTTCATGCAGCAACTGGCCACGCAGCTGCGCCAGAAGCGACCGGGTTTCCTGGTGTCGCTGTCACCGAATTACCACGATTTCGCCTACAAGCGGCAGCTGCAGGACTGGCTCACCTGGGTCCGGCAGGGAAGCGTCGATGAGGTGGTGGTGCAGCTCTATCGCCCTGATCTCGCCAGTTTCGAAGCGGAGCTGACCCGACCGGAGTTCGCCGTCAGCCGTCAGCGGGTTCCAACGGCGGTGGGCATCTTCACCGGACAGCGCACCCAGCCGGAGCCGATCGAACGGGTGGTCGCTCAGGCTGAAGCCTCCCGCCGCCGGGGCCTGGGAGCGGGATTCTTTTATTACGAGACGCTCTGGGAGGAGGCGCAGGAGCCGGCAGCCCTGCGCAAGGAGGCCCTCGACGCCCTGTATCGCCAGCCGGCGCCGCGCCGTCCCGTCGCTGCCGCCGCGCCGCGGCCATCGCCGGCGCTCACTCCGGCCGCCCCGGCTGCGCCGCGGCCGCTGCCCACCCCCTCACCCGCACCCGTCACCACTCCGGCGCCCCTGGCGCCTGGCTCCCCATCACCCGCCCAGCCCGGGGCGTCGGTCCCCAACGGCATGCCTGCCGAGCGCCCTCCTGCCTCCGGAGCACCCGCGCCTGAGAGCCCTGCTCCTGCGCAGGCCGCCCCGGTGGATCCGGCCCCGGTCGCTCCCGGCACGGCCCCGGCATCGTCACCAGGGGCGTCGGCGACGCCGTCTGTTCCCGTGCAGCCCTCTGTTCCCGCACCGCCCGTCTCCATGCCTGCCCCGGTCTCCGTGCCGCCCCCACCTCCCTTGCTGCCAGGCCCGCCCGAGTCGCCCGGCGCCCTCGATCCGTCCTGGGGCCCTTTCAACGGTGCGCCACCGGAACCGGTCCCTCCGCTGTGACGGCTGGCCTCCGCCTCCAGCCCGCAGGTCCTGACGGGCTGCCGCCAGGCCGGCTGTCGGATCAGGCGGCCGGCAGCGGTGGGCGATCGCTGGGGAAGAACTGCCAGTCGGGGCCGAGCTGCTCCAGGAAGGCCAGCGGATAGGTGAGTTCGAAGACGATCAGAGGTAGCAGCAGCACCGAGCCCACATAGGGAATCAGGGCAAGACAGCAGCTGAACACGATGGTGAGCAGGGTCAGCAGGCCAACGGCCATGCCGAGCACAGCCCGCATCAGAAGGTAGAGCGCCAGGCTGCCGAGATGCTCCTGCCACAGAGGGCGCAGCACCTGCTTCCAGGCCTTGAGCACCGGCAGGCGATGGAGCCACATCACGGGGGCCACGACATCGAGAAGCAGCACGCGGATCACCTCCATCACCAGGATCCAGATCAGCAGCAGCAGGGCAGCACTGAGTGCGGCGGCAATGGCGTGGGTGGCGAACACACCGGAGCGCCAATCCGGCAGGCTGATCAGCACGGCGAGCCCCAGGATCAACCCCACCACCACCAGGCTGATCAGACCCAGGGCGACGCGAAAGCGAAACAGGGAGTTGCCTTCGCGGCGAAAGGCATGCCAGGGCTCGACGATGCTGCCGCGATTGCGGATGACGCCATCGAGCAGCATGAAACGCCCCCGGCTGCTCAGCCAGGTGAACAGCACGACGAGAAGCGCCAGCAGCACCAGAACGCTGAGGGTCACCGTCAGGATGATGGCTCCATGCTCCTGGAACCAGGACATGGCTTCCTCAAGGTTGAAGTCACTGCCTGGGCCGGAGCTGGTTCCGGGGCCCCCTCCGCCGAAGACCCCTCCCGGACCAGCTCCCATCAGAAAGGCGCAGAACCCGAGCCGCAGCCATTTGCGCAGGTCAAAGGGGGCGAACAGCAGCCGTCGCGTGTGCTGGATCGCCACCGCAATCGGCTCGATCACGGACAGGGAGCTCAAGGCCTCTCTCCTGCTGGTGGAAACCCCATGATGCGTCCGGCTCCCGCAATCAGCCATCCAGGCTGAAGACGCCTCCGGTCAGCGCACCTCCAGGGCCACCAGCCGCAGCTCGCGGCCGCTGATCAGACGGCGGCTGATCGTGTCGCAGCGGGGGCACTCGCAGCAGCCATCCCGCGCCAGGAAGCTGTCGTTGCAGGCCGCGCAGTCGCACAGGGCCGCTTCCCGTTCGATCCGCAGCTCCGCCCCCTGGGCGATCGAGCCCTCGATCACCACCGGAAAGGCAAAGCGCAGGGCGTCCTCTTCCACCCCGGCGAGATCACCCACCCGCAGGGTGATCGCCTCGATGCAGGTGGCCCCTTCTGCTGCTGCCGCCGTCAGCGCCTGCCGCAGCACCTCCTCCATCAGGCTCAGTTCATGCATTGCAGTTCATGCATCGGTGGCAGGGGCTGCTGCGAGCCAGTGCCGCAGCTGCGCTTCCGCCGCAGGCAGCAGCTGTCGCAGCGGCAGCGACAAGCCCTGGCCATGGGGCATCGCAAAGGCAGGCACCAGCAGCTGCCACCCCTGTGGTGCCGCCCCGTAGAGCAGCGCCGTGATCGCCAGCAGCCGGGCCGGATCGAGGTGATGGCTGAAGGCCCCTTCCTCGTGGATGGCCGGGCGGTGCTCCGGGGTCAGGACGTCCAGGCGCTGCAGGTGCGGGGAGGGCCGGGGAGCGTGCCTGCCGTTGCTTGCCGTCACTGCCAGCGCGGCAACGCTGCCGCCGTCGCCGCCTGCCTCCAGCGCCTGTGGCCGTTCCGGGGCCTGGTGAATGCCTGTGCTCGGCCCCGGCGGCCACCAGGCATCGATGAACAGCACCCGCCGGACGTCCGTCAGTTCGGCTGCCAGCTCCGGGGTGAGCTGCTGCACGGTTCGCACGAGCAGCGGGCCTCTGGTGGGCGTCCCCGGCGGCAGTTGTTCGGCACGTTCCGCCAGCCACCAGCCCACGCCGTCGTCACCGCGCAGGGGGTTGCCGATGCCGATCACCAGGTCGGCGCCGCCCTCAGCCACGGCTGCGCTCCGCCAGCAACCGCCCGTCGGCGGCCCGAAGCTCCAGCCGCAGCGGCATCTGCCCGGCGGCGTGGGTGGAGCACGACAGGCACGGATCAAAGCAGCGGATGCCCGCCTCGATGCGGTTGAGCAGCGGCTCGGGGATCTCGGCGTCCGCGGGCACCGGATCGGGGATGAACTCCCGGGCGATCTGGGTGACGGTGCTGTTCATCGCCAGGTTGTTCTGGCCGGTGGCGATGATCAGGTTGACGCGGGTGATCAGGCCGTGGTCATCCACCCGGTAGTGGTGGAAGAGGGTGCCGCGTGGGGCCTCGCTGACGCCAACGGCTTCGTTGCGGTTGAGGCTGGCGCGGGCGCGGATGCGGCCGTGCATCAGCTCCTCGTCGCAGACGAGACGCTCGATCGCCTCCAGGCAGGCGACGATCTCCACCAGGCGGGCGTGGTGATAGGCGAACGACGAGGTGATCATCCGACCAGGGCCGACTCCGGAGCGCTGCCGCAGCTCCTCCAGCTCGGCATCGGCCCAGGGAGTACCCACCCGATCGCACACGTTCAGCCGCGCCAGCGGCCCGACGCGGTAGATCCCCTGCGGATAACCCAGCGGCTTGTAATAGGGAAACTTCAGATAGCTCCAGGGTTCCACCGCCTCCCCCAGAAAGGAGGCATAGTCGTCCTCGCTCAGTCGATCGGCGACGATCGATCCATCGCTGGCCCTGATCCGCAGCCCCCCCTGCGGTCCGCCTTCGATGTGCTCCCACTGGCCCTCGCCGTTCACCAGGCCCAGGAACAGGCTCTCGAAGTCGCCGAAGGTGCGCTGCTCCCGCTGCAGCGGCCCATCCAGCAGCTGCTTGTACAGCTCCAGCGCCGTCGTCACGGTGGCCTTCGCCTCCGGCAGGCGCCCCAGGATCCACTCGCGCGCCTCGGGGCTGAGGGGTGAGCGCACCCCACCGGGTACGGCCCAGGCGGCGTGGATTTTCCTTCCCCCCAGCAGCTCCAGGATCTGCTGGCCGAACTGGCGCAGGCGGATGCCGGATCGCGCCAGCTCCGGATCGGCGGCCATCAGGCCGAACACGTTGCGCTTCGCCGGATCGCATTCCCAGCCCAGCAGGAAATCGGGGCTGCTGAGGTGAAAGAACGACAGCGCGTGGCTCTGGGTGAGCTGGGCGAGGTTCAACAGGCGTCTGAGTTTTTCGGCCGCCGGCGGGATCGTCACCGCCAGCAGCTTGTCGCCCGTCTTGGCGGCGGCCAGCAGGTGGCTCACCGGGCAGATGCCGCAGATCCGCGCCGTGATGCCGGCCATCTCGGTGAACGGATGGCCCTCGCAGAAGCGCTCAAAGCCGCGGTACTCCACCACATGGAAGCGCGCGCCCTCCAGCCGACCGTCGGCGTCGAGCTGCAGGGTGATGCGGGCGTGTCCCTCGATGCGGGTGACCGGATCGATCGTGATCGTGCGGCTCATGGCGTCATCCGAAGCGCAGCATCTCCGGGCCCTCCAGCCGGGGCCTCTCGCCCCGCAGCATCGGCTCCAGGCAGGCGCGGATGCGCGCGGCCGAAGGCGGGCAGCCGGGCAGGTACACGTCCACCGGGATCACCTCGTGGAGGGGAAGCACCCGCGGCAGGAGCTCCGGCACCACCCCCGGGGCCACCGGGATCTGGGCCTGGCTGTCGGCCAGCTCCAGGTAGGAGCGCTGCAGGGCCGCCATGGCGCTGTCCCTGCCGCCGGGGGTGATCAGGTTGCGCAGGCCCGGCACGTTGGCGGTCACGGCGCAGTCCCCGAACGAGACCACCACGGCCGTGCGCCGGCGCACCTGCAGCGCCAGCTCCAGGTTGTCGGCATTGGCCACTGCCCCCTCCACCAGGCACAGATCCACGCCCTCGGGATAGGTCTTGATGTCGCTGGCCACCGGCGAGAAGACGATCTCCACCTGCTCGGCCAGATCGAACAGGAACTCATCGAGATCGAGGAACGACATGTGGCAGCCCGAGCAGCCCGCCAGCCAGACCGTCGCCAGGCGCAGCTTTCGCGAGGGGGACGGCGCGGCTCTCCCCGGCTGATCGGTGCCCGGCACTGCGGCGGGGGATCTGCTCGCCGGATCAGGAGCCATCGC
Organism: Synechococcus sp. CBW1004; assembly: GCF_015840715.1. Classification (NCBI taxonomy): domain Bacteria; kingdom Bacillati; phylum Cyanobacteriota; class Cyanophyceae; order Synechococcales; family Synechococcaceae; genus Synechococcus; species Synechococcus sp. CBW1004. Next base: position 182,631 of record NZ_CP060397.1, read on the forward strand.
CATGGGGTCGCTCATCGGTGCTGCCACTCGTGCTGGTCGCGGGCCCGGCGCAGATGCTGGGCGCGCTCGCGATCGGGGTGCTTCTCTGCCGTGCCGTCGGCCTTGTGAAACAGCGCCCCGGTGGGACAGACATCGACGCACTTGCCGCAGTGGGTGCAGGCGTCCACCTCGCCCCACGGCTGATCCAGTCCGGCGATGATGCGGCAGTGGGCGCCCCGCTCCGCCACGTCCCAGACGTGGGCGGCCTCGATCTCGTCGCACACCCGCACGCAGCGGGTGCAGAGGATGCAGCGGTTGTGGTCGAGGCTGAACAGCGGGTGCGACGCATCCACCGATCGGTTCGGCCAGCGGTAGGGGAAGCGGCTGTGGTCCATGCCCACCGTCACCGCCACGTCCTGCAGTTCGCAGTCGCCGTTGGCGACGCAGTAGGCGCATTCGTGGTTGCCCTCGGCGAAGAACAGTTCCACCGCCATGCGCCGGTATTCCCGGAGCTCCGGTGTATCGGTCTGCACCTGCAGGCCCTCGCTGGCCTCGCTGGCGCAGGCCGGCAGCAGCCGAGACACACCCTCCACCTGCACCAGGCAGAGCCGGCAGGCCCCCACCGGGCTGAGGCCATCGAGATGGCAGAGGGTCGGCAGCCTGATGCCTGCCGCGCGCACCGCCTGAAGCAGGCTCGATCCCGCCGGCACCGCCACCGGCTGGCCATCGATGGAGAGGGTGATGACGCTCATGGGCCTGCGATCCCCGACTCGTACTCGGCCCGGAACCAGCGCAGGGTGCTGAGCACCGGGCTGGGGGCCGCCTGACCCAGACCGCAGAGGCTGGTGTCGCGCACCATGGCGCAGAGCTGTTCGAGCCGCTGCAGATCCGCCGGTTCGGCGCGGTGCTCCACGAAGCGATCGAGCAGCGCCGCCAGCTGCACGGTGCCGGCGCGGCAGGGCACGCACTTGCCGCAGCTCTCGCTGACGCTGAAGGCCATGAAATGGCGGGCCAGCAGTGGCATCGGCGTGCCGGTGTCGACCACCACCATGCCGCCGGAGCCCATCATGGCGCCAAGGGCCCGCAGGCTTTCGTAGTCCACGGGCGTGTCGAGATGGTCCGCCGGGATGCAGCCGCCGGAGGGGCCGCCGGTCTGCACCGCCTTGAGCGCGCCGCCGCCGGGGACCCCGGGCTGCTCGAGCGAGCCGCCACCGATCGTCTCGACGATGGTGCGCAGCGCGGTGCCCAGCGGCACCTCCACCAGGCCGGTGTGGCGCACGGCCCCCGACAGTGCGAACACCTTGGTTCCGGGGCTGGTGGGCGTGCCGATGGCGGCGTAGGCCTCGCTCCCCATCCGCAGGATCACGGGCACGGTTGCCAGCGTCTCGACGTTGTTGATCAGGGTGGGGGCACCCCACAGGCCCGACTGGGCCGGAAACGGCGGCCGCGGCCTCGGACAGCCGCGGCGGCCCTGGATCGAGGCCAGCAGGGCTGTCTCCTCACCGCAGACATAGGCGCCCGCCCCCACCCGCACCTCCAGGTCGAACTGGAAGGAGGCGGTGCCGGGAGCGCCGCCGAACAGGCCCCGCTGCCGTGCCTGCGCCAGAGCCCGGCGCATCCGTGCGATCGCCAGGGGATATTCAGCGCGCACGTAGATGTAGCCGCGCTCGGCACCGACGGCGTAGGCGGCGATGGCGATGCCCTCCAGCAGCCGGTGCGGGTCTCCTTCGAGCACGCTGCGGTTCATGAAGGCGCCGGGATCGCCCTCATCGGCGTTGCACACCACGTAGCGAGGCCCCTCGGGCTGCAGGGCGACCGTGTCCCACTTCAGGCCGGTGGGGTAGCCCGCCCCGCCGCGGCCCCGCAGGCCGCTCAGGCGGATCTCGGCGCGCACCTGCTCCGGGCTGAGCTCGCGCAGGCAGCGCTGCAGCTGGGCATAGGCGCCACGCTCCAACGCCTCGTCGAGCGAGTCCGGATCGATCAGGCCGCAGTGCTCCAGCACCAGCGGTCGCTGCAGGGCGAAGAAGGGTTGCTCCAGATCCAGCCGCTGCGAGGCCAGAGCCGCCATGGCTGCCTCCGGTTGGGCCTCAGCACCGCCTGGGGCGGCGGAGCCCGTGTCCTGGTCGGTCGATGGAACGATCGGGTCTGACCCTCGGGCTGGCTGGCTGCCTGCCTGGCTTCCCTGCCCGTCCCTCCGGCGCTCTTCGTGGTCCCCAGGGCTGGCCAGTCTCACCAGGTCACCGGCCTGAGCAGGTCGCAGATCACCGAAGAGAGCCGTGCCGCCGGGACCGTCCCAGGCCACCAGAGGACCGCGTCCGCAGAGGCGCAGGCAGCCCACGCCCTTCACCGTGAGCGTGCCGCCGGTGTCCCGGGCGGCCTCCTGCAGGGCCTGCAGCAGTGCTTCGCCGCCGGCGCTGCGGCAGCCGCTGGCATGGCAGCAGCGCAGCTGGGAGGCGCTCCCGGGAGGCAGGGCGATCACGGCTGCTCCTCCGGCCGGGGGGTCGGCCGCGCCGCTGACGCCCGGCCGTCGCCCTCCCCCGCCCGGGGCAGTCCGGCCTCGTCCAGTCGCTGCTCGAGCTGTGGACGGGCGTCCCCGGCGAGGGGCAGCCGCGTCAGCAGTCGTTCGTCCACCACCAGCACCGGCGCCTGGCCGCAGGCTCCCAGGCAGCCCACCCGCTGCAGACTCCAGCCGCCATCCCCCTCCGGATCGTCGAGCGCCACCCCCAGGCGTTCGGACAGGGTCTGGGCGAGCTGCAGGGCGCCGCGCACGAAGCAGGCGCTGCCCAGGCAGACGGCGCAGCGATGGGGCGTCGGCTGCTTCAGCAGGAACAGGTGGTAGAAGCTGGCCACGCCGACGACATGGCTGAGCGGCAGGCGCAGCTGCCTCGCGACCTGCCGCAGGGTGTCACGGTCGAGCCAGACCTGGCGCTCCTGCAGCCTGTGCAGCACTTCGATCAGGGCATCGGCCGGAGCACCGCCGGTGGCCTCGACGGGGAGCTGGGCTGCGGTGTTCAGAGGAGGACGGACCATGACGCGATTCCGGCAGGTCGGGCCACCGTCCGGATCGGAGGCTCCAGTCCCTTGCTAGCTGCGGCGGGCATCCGTGGCTGCAGCGCCGCATCCCCTGCACGCTCAGGCGCAGCAGGCACCAGGACAGGCATCAGGACAGGCATCAGGACAACACAGGGGCCTGGAGGCGCTGCTGGGCCTGCCTCCAGCGTTCAGAGACCGCCTGCATCCACGCGCTTGCCGGACGGTCACATGGCCGGAGGACTGTCCCGGGTGAGATGGGGGCAGGGGGACTTGAACCCCCACAACGATCCCGTCTGCGCATTTTAAGTGCGCTGCGTCTACCGATTCCGCCATGCCCCCGCTGCCGCACTCTAAATTCTGCGCACCGCCCCGGGGTCATCCCTGATGCTGCCGCTGTACGCCCCCTTCGCCATCCGGCTCCCGTTCGCGCTCGATCCGGCTGCCCTGCTTCAGAGCATCCCCACGGAGACCCTGCTAGTGCTTGGGCTGTATGGGGTGCTCGCAGGCGCCTATCTGGTGGCGGTGCCGCTGCTTCTCTACGCCTGGATGCAACGCCGCTGGACGGTGATGGGCAAGATCGAGCGCACGTTTGTCTACGGCCTGGTCTTCCTGTTCTTCCCTGGCCTGCTGCTGTTCGCCCCCTTCCTGAACTTCCGCATGGCCGGCCAGGGAGCCGCCCGTTCGTGACCCGGGGCGCGGTTCTGCTCGCCGGCCTGGCCGTCTTCGGTCTGGGTGGCGGTGGCTATCTCCTCTTCCAGTGGGGAGGGTTTCACGGGTTCACGCCGGGCATCGCCGCCTCGGCGCTGCTCATGGTGATCGTGCTCGTCTGGACGGGCAGTTATCTGTTTCGCGTCGTCAGCGGTCGGATGACCTACATGGAGCAGCGGCGCCGGTATCGGGCTGCCTACGACGCGGCCACCGACGCCGAGCTGCAGGCGCGCTTCGAGGCCCTCAGCCCCGAGGAGCAGAGGCGCCTCCTGGCTGAGGTGGGGCAGCTGGAGGCTGAGGACGGGGCAGCGGAGGACCCGCTCCCGGCGCCGCCACCCGGCCCGGAGGCCCCGACCCCATAGGCTCGGTGCCTTCGCCCGCCCGCCGCAGCGATGAGCGTCGCTTCACCCGGCCTTTCCACCGGTCTCACCCCGATCCAGCGCCGCTTCGCCGGGCTGGCCAGCCAGGGACGCTGCGCCCTGATGCCCTTCGTGATGGCGGGTGATCCCGATCTGGAGGCCACCGCCGCCACCCTGCTGGCCCTGCAGGAGGCCGGTGCCGATCTGATCGAGCTGGGGATCCCCTACAGCGACCCTCTGGCCGATGGGCCGGTGATTCAGGCCGCGGCCTCCCGGGCTCTGGCGGCGGGGACCACCCCGGCCGCAGTCCTGAGCCTGCTGGTGAGCCTGCGCGACCGGCTCACCATCCCGGTGGTGCTGTTCACCTACAGCAACCCGCTGCTCAATCGCGGCATGGAGGCCTTCTGCGATGCCGCGTCGGCGGCCGGTGCCGCCGGTCTGGTGGTGCCAGATCTGCCGCTGGAGGAGGCCGAGAAACTGTCGGCCCTGGCGGCCGCCCGCGGTCTCGATCTGGTGCTGCTGGTGGCTCCCACCACGCCGCCGGAGCGTATGGCGCGCATCCACGCCGCCAGCCGCGGCTTCACCTACCTCGTCAGCGTCACCGGCGTCACCGGTGTGCGCAGTGCCCTGCAGGAGCGGGTCGGTGGGCTGGTGCGACAGCTCAAGGATCAGGGAGGGACGCCCGTGGCGGTGGGCTTCGGCATCTCCGCCCCTGAGCAGGCGCGCCAGGTGCGCGACTGGGGCGCCGATGGCGCCATCGTCGGCAGCGCCCTCGTCAAGCGCATGGCGGAGGCCCACAGCCAGGGCCGCTCCGTGAGCGATGAGGCCGGTCGTTACTGCGCCGAGCTGCGACACGCCCTGGATCACTGAGCGCCTCACCTGTTGCTCAGCGCTGCGAACCGGGAGGCGCCCATGACGGGCTGTCCGGTGCAGCCAAGTCGCGGAGATCGGGTGCCCGCTCGTCCAGGATCCGGCCTGCTCAGAGCCGTTCGCCGCTGCGTCCGGCACTGGCAGGTCCCTGCCGGTCACGTCCCCGGGGCCCAGTGCAGGACCTCAAAACGGCTGCCAGCCGCCGGAGCTGAGGACCGCTCGAACGTCGTGCGCCAGCCGCTGGCCCAGTCGATCACCAGACGGTTGCTCTCCTGCCGCCACGATCCCGCCGCGATCGTGTCGATGGTGTTGAAGGCCCTGCCGCTGGAGAGCAGCGTGGCCAGGTAGGGCGGCAGCTGCGGCTGGGTGGGCGTCAGGCGATAGACGCCCACCCACGCCATCTCCGGCGCGGTCAGCCGCACGGCCTTGCCGGTGTTGGTGGGTGGGCCGTTGCGATCGCTGCCCGGCTGCCAGGACCACTGGATCGGGCCACCGGGTGACACCAGGATCGTGTCCGTCCAGCCGTCGCTGTAGTCGACGCGCAGGCCGTTGCCCCAGCCGCGCCAGCGGCCCACCTCCACCAGATCCTGTTCGGTGAGTCGGCCGGTGGACTCCTTGCCCGGGCCCCGGCTCCCCGCGGCGGTCAGGGCGCTGCCATCGGGCCGCAGCAGCAGGTTGAACAGCAGATTGTCATTGTCGGTCATTGCCCAGGTGCCGAGCAGACGTCGCGGATCGGCATCGGCAGCCGCTGAAGGTGGGATGGCGGGCTGCGGGGCCCCCATGGCCGCTGCAGCCACGCCCGGATCGGCTTTCGCCCGATAGACGGGGCCGCAGGCGGACAGCGCCGCCACAGGCAGGAGCGCCAGAGCGAGCAGACGGTGGGAGCGCTGTGGGCCGAGGCAGGAGCAGGACGGAACGGGCATCGCCAAGCCTTGACTGCCTCCATGATGCGCCGCTCCGCTTGCCCCCGGAGAAGCGGGGCCGCTATGACGGAGCTGACCGACCCGGCTGCATGAGCGACACCCTCGATCGCGGTGAACTGGACCAGCTGTTCACCTTCCTGGCCCGCATCCAGCAGGAGCCCACGCTGCGGGAGCAGCTCAATCAGGTGCAGACGGCCCCGGAGGTCAGCGAGATCGCACGCCTGGGTGGCCAGAGCTTCCGCCCCGAAACGCTGATCGCCGTGTTCGCGCGTTGCAATGAGCAGCCCTATGCCCGCGAGGGGCTGATGGACGAGAAGCTGATCCGCGTTTACCTCCGCCGCGAATCGATCGCCTGACTGCTATGCGTTTCGTTGTCTGGGGCACGTACTGCGACGACGTGCTTGAAAAGCGGGCCCCGTTCCGCCAGGAGCATCTCGACGGGCTTCAGCGTCAGAAGGATGCCGGCCTGCTGATCACACTGGGGCCCACCGCCGATACCCGTCTCGTGTTCGGCATCTATGAGGCGGAGAGCCGCGAGCAGGTGGAAGAGGCGTTGCACGCCGATGTCTACTGGCGCGAGGGCATCTGGACCGAGCTGCAGGTGCATCCCTGGATCCAGGCCTTCTGAGCAGAGTCCCCGTTCCCGGCGGCGCAGCCGATCGACCTGCTGGTTGAGATCCCGGACCCACAAAAAAGAGCGGGCCGTGGCCCGCTCCTGCATGGGGTTGATGCCGATGGAGGGCTGGCGGGCCAGTCCTCACCAGAGGCCGCGCACCGGTGGAGCGGGCTCGTAGGACGGGGCGGGCTCGGGAGCGGGAGCGGGCTCGGGAGCCTGTGCCGGCGCCGGCTGCTCCACCACGACGGTGGGTCGCTGGCCGAAGCGGTAGCGGAAGCCGAGTTTGCCGCCCCAGTTGTTGAAGGAGTTGATGTCCAGATTGCCGCTGTCGAAGCCACTCGCTCCCTGGTAGGCACCTTCGGCGTAGACGTCCCAGTTGTAATCGAGGGCATAGGCGAGACCGGCCTTCGCCTGCCAGCCGAACAGCCCCTCGTTGGCGCTGCCCGTGCGCTGGTTGGCGAGGGTGAAGCTCGGGGTGCTCAGATTGGTGTAACCGATGCCAGCACCGACATATGGCACCCAGCGTCCGAAGGGGAAGTCAACATAGGCGCTGGCAAAAATATCATTCTTGTTGATGACGCCGGAGACATCACTGCTCTGGTAATTGTTATTGCCGATCGTGCCGTTCAGACGATTCAGGCTGGCTCGGTTGTAGGAGTAGGTGAGCTCGGTGCGGATTGCCCCGAAGTCGTAACCCACACCGGCGTCCACGGCGAAGCCACCGCCGTAGCGGGCACCGAATCGGCCGCTGTCAGCCCCGACACCGTTGAGATCGTTCAGCGTCCAGGTGTTGTTGGCGGGCTTGGACGCGCCGGCACCGACGGTCAGGTACCAGCCTTCCGCCTGTTCGAAGCCGTCGCTGCCGACATTGCCGATGCCGGGAACGTAGGTCTGAGCGATCTACTGGGGCTGAATGGCGGTCTGGGCGGCGCTGCCTTCCAGGCGCAGCTGCTCGGCGCCGGACTGGGGAGCGGCGATTGCAGCGGGGACGCACAGGGAGCAGGCCAGTGATCCGACGGTCACCAGACCGCCGCTGCCCTTCAGCGTCCGTTGCAGGGAAAGGGACATGGGAAAACTCTCACACCATCTGCTGTGTAGTCACCGATACCGACACCTGGATCGGTCGGTGGACGGGGACCCCCGTGGCACAGGTGAGCGGCGCGCAGTTGTGAGCAAACCGTGCCGGATTTCAGGGGAGCGGCTCCATCTGTGCGGGCCTCGGCCAGCCGGAACGCGCCTGCAGCCAGACCCATTCGCCAACCTGAGCTGCGCCCTCCTCCCCCAGGACCGCTCCATAGCCGGACATCTGCCCGATGCCGGCAGCGGCAATGCGAGCGATGGCCTCCGGATCCGCCAGTCCGGCTTTCTCGAGGGCGGCCTGCTTCAGGGTCCGGCCCCGGCGAATCACATTGCCGCCATTCACGTGACAGCCCACGCAGTGGGCCTCGAACAGCCGAGCGCCGGACTCGAGACGTGCGCGTTCCACAGGCAGGCCATCGACGGCTGCCGCAGGAGAGACGGCCGTGAGCAGGACCAGCAGGAGCGCTGTGCCCGTAAGGCGCCCCATCGCCCACCGATGCCATCCGCCTCCCCGCAGCGGCAACCCAAGCTGTCGCAGGAACCTCTGAAGCCAGGCCATCGTCTGCGCACGGCAATCGGCGTGATTCTTGCGGTTGGCCGGCTCGCTCGCAGCGCGGCAGCGCCCGCGCCTCCCCTGGGCCGAGTCCCACATCGCTGGGAATCGGCTCCCGCTCGCAGCCGTGACCCTGCCCAGCCAGTCTGGAGTCCCGACGCAGCGCCCATGGCGGTCGATCCTTCGCTCCGGCCTCTGGTCGCTGCCGATCTTCCCGAACTGGTTGAGCTCTACCGCGACGCCGTGCTCAGCCAGACCCATGGCCTCTACAGCGATCGGCAGATCCAGGCCTGGGCGCACCACGCCGGCCGCGACGGGGGGCTGGTGGAGGCCCTGGCTCGAGGGGTGGGCCTGGCCAGCTGTGCGGCCCCCCCGGGTCGGACGATCGAGGCCTTCGCGCTGCTCGACCCGATCGATCGTCTGTCGCTGCTCTACTGCCGCGGTCGTTCCAGCCGCCAGGGCCGCGCCACGGCCCTGCTCGCTGCCCTGGAAGGCATTGCCCTGGGGCATGGGAGCCGGCGACTGCGCACGGAGGCCAGCCAGCTCTCCCGGCCGCTGCTGGAGCGTCTTGGCTGGCAGGTGGAGGGCGAGGAGGAGGTGCTGTTCGCCGGCGTGCTGTTCAGGCGCTGGCGCATGATCAAGGATCTGGTCTGAACAGAGCGCAGGCGCCCATGGCCGAAGCCCAGTTGCGGCAGTTCCTCGACAAGGTGCGCCAGCTCAATGCCTTCGTGGCTCTGAGCGAGGCGGACCCCATCCTGCGTCAGGAACTCCGGGACTGCGCGCACCATGACGAGGTGGTGGCCCTCGCCCGCCGCTGTGGATTCGAGATCGGTCGCCGCTGGGGAGAGCCTCCGCCCACGGACTCCGCCGGGAGCGTCGTCGCGCCTGGGCCCCAGGACGATCAACAGCTCTTCACCCCGGGCCCGGGAGCTTCGACTGCCGTCGTCAGCGGTCTGCTGAGCGGTTGCGATTCGCCGTGCTCCCTGCTCAGGGGTTCCTGCCCGCCGCCGGGGGAGGAGCACACCGAGGTGCTCCTCCAGAGCGAGCTGTGGCGTCTGGAGCGGATTCATTCCTGTGCCTTCCGAAGCCCGTCCGGGTTCTGGTACGAGCAGAGGGAGGAGGAGTGGGTGATGCTGCTGCAGGGGCGGGCAGGGCTGCAGTTCTCCGATGAACCCACCGAGCGTCAGCTTCAGCCTGGGGACAGTGTCTTCATCAGGGCCGGTCGGCGGCATCGGGTGACGGCGACGGATCCTCCCCCTGGGACGATCTGGCTGGCCCTCTTCTGGCCGACGGCCTGAATGGCGGCCTTGATGGGCGCGCAGCGCGCACCAGCCAGTAGGCGGCCGCCAGACAGGCCACGGCGAGCCCCAGCCCCATCAGCAGCTGCGGCTTGTTCTCCGCGCCCGGCGGCAGCACGATCACCTTCCGCCCCACGGCGGTGATCGCCGTGAGCAGGACCAGATCGATCTGCACCACCCCGCGGCGCAGGTAGGCGGTGATGTTCTGAAGGACCTCCAGGCCGATCAGGAGGTTGAGCAGATCGCCCAGCAGAAGGATCAGAGAATCCCCCAGCCAGGTGTGGTTGGGGTTCATCAGATCCAGAACCAGTTGCCAGAGCAACTGGAACGCCGCAACGGCCAGCACCAGCAGCAGCATCAGGCTCAGCAGCCGGGCGAGGAGCCGTTCGCCCCGATCGACGGTCTGCAGAACCGCACGATCTCCAAGGATCCGCTGCAAGCGACCCAATCGCGGTGCCCGCATCAGTTCTTGAAGGGCTGGTACTGAGGTTTGGCGGGGGTGTCGCTGGGAGAGTTCTCCAGCTTGGTGTCACAGGTCACCGATCCGTCAGGACCCGTGACGCAGTTGGTGGGGGTGACCTTGGTCTCAGGGCCGACGCTGCTGCCGGGTTGCAGCATGAAGCTCTCGACCTGGGCAAGGGCCGGGGACGCCGATCCCACCAGCGACAGGCAGGTCAGCAGAGCGAGGGATGGGCGGCTCACGATGCCAATGGGTCTTGGATTCCCCCACTCTGACGGGAGACCGGTCGTTTCGGGGCTTCCCCCCCAGCGACCGCGGGCATCACAACGGTCTCCGCCGTGGGCATGGGATGGCGCGGCTCGGTGATGCCCGCATCCGAGCTGTTCATGGGTCTTGCGTGGGTCGTCGAGCGTCGGACCCGTCCGATGTTCAGCTCCCCTGCCGGATCTCCTCCAGCAGCAGATCCAGCTGACCGAGCGAGTCGGAGAGATCGTCGGCCCCTTCCCCGATGTCGTCCAGGGAACCGCGCTCCTCGCCCTGCCAGAGCTGTTCGATCCCGCACAGGCGCTCCGCCAGCCCGAGCAGGCCCTGGCGGGCGTGCAGCTGGCGCAGCTCCTCGATCAGCACCGGCATGCGGATCGAGGAGGCGCGCAGGGCCCGACGCAGGTCGGCCTGGGTCCGGCCGGCATGGCGAAGCCAGTCCTTCAGGAAATTCTGAAGGTCATCGAGCTGTTCGGCACTGAGGCTGGACATCGCCGGCGGCTGGATGGCGGGATCAGCGGTTCACGGGGAACCAGTGATCCAGTCTGCGCTGCGCCCGCTCGCGGATTTCCGGCGAGATGTGGCGGGTGCACAGCCCCAGCAGGGCCGTCAGGGCCACCAGATCGTCACTGAAGCCTGCCGCCGGGATGAAATCCGGGATCAGATCCAGGGGCAGAAGCAGGTAGGTGAGGGCTGCCAGCACCGTCACCCGAACCTGATGGGGAGTGGAGGCATCGACCAGGAGTTCAAAACATTCCAGAGCCGGTCGGGCGATGGTGCGTCCGGCCCGGCGCAGCAGGCGCAGCAGCAGCGCTTCATCAACGGGAGGATGGGCCTGCGTTCCCCGTTGGCTGCCGCCGAGCACTTCGACGTCGATGGCGGGGGACTCGAACGGGGACTCGCCAGAGCCCTGGGAGGGGGCTGCGGCCATGGGCATGCTCCGGTGTGAGCCACGAAAGGCGTGGCAGACGGCAAGTCTGAGGCGTTTCCCGGGGCAGGGAACAGGGACGGTTCTCCCCCCGATCCGGTCGGTTGGCCGCCGGGAGGTGGACCGGGTCCAGGCCCTGCTGGTGGGGGTGGTGGGCGGAGAGCCGGATTCACTCCTCCACCAGACCGCTCTCCTGACCGGCCTTGCGCAGTTTGCGCAGGGCCCGCTGCACCACCTGGCGGCAGTACTCGCGGCTGCAGGCCAGCTGGCGCGCCACCTCGGCGAGGGTGCGCCACTCATGGGTGCCATCCAGCCCGAAACGCAGCATCACCACCGTGCGCTCCTTCGGCGTCAGGTTCGCGCGCTCCAGCAGCGTCCAGACCGAGGCGCTGCGCTCGGCCAGCTCGGCGCGCTCCATCGGTGCCATCTCGTCGCTCGGCAGCAGATCCACCAGCTCGGAGGGATCGCTCTTGGAGCGCACGGCTCCCTGCAGGCTGACCGTGACACTGCGGAGCTCACAGGCCAGCAGTTCCTCCACCTCGGCCAGCGGCAGCTCCATCGCCCGCGCCAGCTCCAGTGGGCTGGGGTTCTGGCCGTTGGCCTGAAGATGGCGGGCCTTGGCCGCACGCAGACGCGTCAGTTTTTCATTGACGTTGACGGGAATGCGGATCGTGCGGCTCTGGGTGGAGAGGGCCCGGTTGAGCCCCTGGCGGATCCACCAATAGGCATAAGTACTGAAGCGATGGCCGCGGGTGGGATCGAATTTCTCCACCGCACGGGTGAGACCGATCGTGCCCTCCTGGATCAGGTCGAGCAGATCCAGCCCCTTGCCCTGATAGCGCTTGGCCAGGTTGACCACCAGGCGCAGATTGGCGGTGATCATCTGCTGTTTGGCCCGCTCCCCCAGGCGCAGCACCCGGCGCTCGACATCGCTGTAGACGCAGGCTTCGCCCTGTCCTCCAGCCAGGCTGCAGCGCTCCTGCAGCGCCACCATGGCCTGAACCTTGCGGCCCAGGGTGAGTTCCTGCTCGGGAGTCAGAAGCTGATGGCGGCCGATCTCGCCGAGAAAGGCACTGAGGGAACTTGCCATGTCTGGACTGAAGATCCGCGTTGTTCTGAAACCTAGGGTTGATTAAGCGGTTGTCTGCAGGTCGCGGAAAGGCTTCAGAGTTCGCATTCGATCCGGATTTGCTCTGCAGCCATCCGTGTCCTCTGCGGCGTTGTCCTGAGCTCTGCAGCCGTTCCCGCACACCAGCGGGCGTCTCCAGGGTTTCCGTGCTGGGAGCCCCGCAAGGCGGCAGTGGGGGGAACGCCGGCGCGCAACAGCGCCGGAGCCGCCCAGCCGCTACCTTGGCCGGCCATCGCACCGGCTGCCTCCATGCTTGATCCCCTCGTTCTCCCAGCGGCTCTGCCTCTGCCGACCGGGGTGATCCCCAGTGCACTGGTGGCGTACGTGCACTACCTCAGCTTCATGCTCTGCTTCGGCGCGCTGGTGCTGGAGCGACGTCTGATCCGCGCCAACCCCGATCGCTCGACGGCGACGCTGATGGTGATCACCGATGTCGTCTATGGCATCGCTGCGCTGGCAGTGCTGCTCAGCGGCATCGCGCGGGTGCTGTACTACGGCCAGGGCAGCGAGTTCTACACCGAAAACCCCCTGTTCTGGTGGAAGGTCGGGCTCTACCTGAGTGTGGGTGCACTGTCGCTCTACCCGACCGTCACCTACATCCTCTGGGCGTTGCCGCTGCGCAAGGGTGAGCTGCCTCAGGTCAGTGAGGCCCTGGCCCAACGGCTCCGCTGGATTCTCAACATCGAGCTCGTCGGCTTTGCGGCCATTCCCCTGCTCGCTGCCCTGATGGCGCGTGGTGTCGGCCTCCCCTCATGAACCTCCGGCCCCTGACGGCACGGGCCCGTCGGGAGAGCGGCGCCGAGCGCTCCGGCCGGTAACCCTGCTAATGCTCCTGCTGGTGGCGACGCTTCCACTTGGGGGGGGTGGCAGTGCCGCTGTCGAGCCGGGCCGCGGAGAGCAGCGCATCCCATCCCCGGACCTGCCGGAACCGGAGGCGCTCCAGGCATCGGGCTGTTCTGCCGCCCTCAGCAGCGAGCCGATTCCGAGCGAGGGCCCGTTGCTGCGGTTCGCCACGCCGGCCTCTGCCGCCCCCGGATCCACCGCGCCGGAGACGCTTCCACAGTTGCCCTCCGCCCCCGACTATCGCCACCGGCTGGCGACCACAGCGCTGGGTCTTCCCCGTCTGGATCGCTGGTGCGTCTGGATCGAACCGCCCAGCGGCAGCCCCGGCGCCGCTCTCTGGGAGAACCGCTGGCGCGCAGCTGTGGACCGAGCCCTGGCCCAGTGGCAGGGTCTGGTGGCGATTCAGGTTGTGGACAATCCGGCCGCCGCCCAGGTGCGGCTGTGGCGGCGGCGCCCTCCCCTGGCGGAAGGGCCGGATGGTCGCCGGAGGGCCAGCCATGGCCGCGCCACGCTGTCGCTGCTGCGTGTGCGGCGTGGGGAGGTCACCCGCCTGGAGCCGACCGTGGAGGTGCTGCTCAGCCCGGCGCAGCGGGAGCCGGCGATGGAGGCCACCGCCCTGCATGAACTCGGCCATGCCTTCGGGTTGTGGGGCCACAGTGATGACCCGGCCGACGCCATGGCCGCCGTTCCCGGTGCGGAGCCGGTGCTCGTGCTCAGTCCCCGTGACCGGGCCACCCTGGAGTGGCTCTATCGACAGCCGACGGTGTTCGGCAGGCCCCTTACTCCCTGAATCGAGGCGCTCTGAGTCGAGGTGTTGTCATTCACTCCGTCGCTCGCCGGCGGGTCATGCCGGCGAGACCCACGGCAGCGAGGAAGGCAATCAGCTGGGTCACCACCACCGCAGGACCGGAGGGGAGATCGAAGGCCCCGGAAGCCAGGAGCCCCACCACGGCGGTGCCGGCTCCGAGCAGGGAAGCCAGCAGCACGTAGCGGCTGAAATGACCGCTCACCAGTCTTGCGGTGCAGGCTGGGATCACCAGGAAGGCGCTGATCAGCAGCACCCCCATCGCTTTGATCGAGATCGCCACCACCACGGCCAGAACCACCAGCAGCGTCAGGCGATGACGCTCGGCGGCGATCCCCCGCGACAGGGCCAGACCCTCGTCGAGGCTGAGCAGAATCTGAGTGCGGGAGGTGAGCAGCAGATAGCTGAGCACGGCCAGAGCCAGCACCAGGATCAGCCCGAGATCCAGCCAGGACACGCCCAGGATGTCTCCGAACAGCAGCTGCTCGATGCCGCCCCGGTAGCTGCGGATGCGGCTGAGCACCAGCACCGCCAGGGCTAGGGATGAGGAATAGAGAATGTTCAGGAGGGCGTCGGTGGGCAGCCGGCTGCCGCGGGTGAGGTGATGCACGCCCACCGCGAACACAATGGCGAAGGGAAGCAGCACCAGGGTGGGATCCACGCCGAGCAGGATTCCGCCGGTGAGCCCGAGCAGGGCGGCGTGGCCCAGGGCATCTCCGAAGAAGGCCAGTTGCCTGAGCACCGCGAAGCTGCCGAGCACACCCCCGAGGGCCCCGGTGAGCAGCCCCGCCAGCAATGCCCGCTGCAGGGAGGGCAGGGCCAGCAGATCCAGCCAGGCCGACGGGTCGACCATCAGCTCAGGCGCTCGGGTGGGGGCGTCGAGCCCTGGGATGGAGTGTGGCCGTGGTGGTGGTGATACGGCACCCAGGCGGTGCCGTAGAGGCGCTTCAGCTGGGTGGGGCTGAGGGCGTGATCCGGATGGCCCGAGCAGCGCAGGGAACGGTTGAGGCAGAGCACCGCATCACAGGTGCGTCGCACCATCTCCAGGTCGTGGGAGACCTGCAGGATCGTCCAGCCCTCACTGCGGCGCAGGGAGAAGAGCAGCGCGTGGAACTGTTCGGCGGCGCGGGCGTCGAGGCCTGCCTGGGCCTCATCCAGCAACAGGAGGCGGCGCGGCCGCACCACACAGAAGGCCAGCAACACCCGCTTGCGCTCGCCGATCGACAGATCGCTGAGCAGTCGGCCGGCCAGGGCTGTGCTGCATGTCTTCTCCAGGGCCAGGCTGACGGCCCGGCGGCAGGCCCGGCGTCCGCGCCAGGGCAGTGAGGGGCCGACGCGATGCCACCCCAGGGAGACGAATTCCTCCACCCGCAGGGGGAATCGGCCCGGTGGCGTCAGGGTCTGGGGCAGGTAGGCCACCTGTTCACGTACCGATGCCGGCAGTTCGCCATGGGGTCCCAGCCGCTGACCAAGCAGTCGCACCTCGCCGCCGGCGTGGGGAACGATGCCGAGGATCGCCTGGACCAGCGAGCTCTTGCCCGCCCCGTTCGGTCCGACCAGGGCTGTGTCGGTCTCAGCCTCGAGGCGGAAGCTGACCCGGTCGACCACCGTCGCGCCGTGACGGCGCACGCTCAGCTCGCTGACTTCGAGAACGCGTTCCGCCATGAAGGCACCATAGGCAAAGCCCCCAGGGCCCACTGTTCGTGTCGGTAATGTGCGATGCGAGGCGTTGGAGGCCATGGGACGGAGAGGCCTGCTGGTGGCTGCTCTGCTTTGCCCCCTGGCTCTGGCCCTCGCCTGGCCGCGTCTCAGGGGGCTCGCCCGTCCTGATCCCGCGACGGCGATGGCCCCCTCCCGGGCGCAGCCCAGGGGAGCCACGGCCGCCAGGCCCCCGGCAGGAGCGACGACCCGTGGCGTGGATCCGAATCTGCCGCTGGTGGTGGGCGACAGCCGTCGGCTGATCGCCCGCGCGATCGATGACACGGCTGCAGCGGCTCATGAGGAGGCCCTGGTGGCCCTGGCACGCCGGTTCCAGGGCACGCCGTCCCGAGCGGTTCCGGTGGGTACCGCACCGGTCGAACGGCTGGTTCTGGATCTCACCGCCGTGGATTCGCTCCGGTTCATCGAGCAGCTGCTGGCCCTGGTCAACAGCCGCCAGGTGCGTAGCCGCACCGAGGCGGTCGACCGCTTCAGCGACCATGTGCGGCGCCTGCGCTACGGCCGCGGCCGGGTGGATCCCTGTGCCCGCCTCGTGGATCCGAGGCTGTGGGCGCTTGCGGCGGCGCGGCGCGGCTACCTGGTGGATCTGAGTCCTTTTCTGCAGGGAGCAAGGCAGCGACGGGTGCCACTCACGGAGTTGCTCCAGCCCGGCTCTGCCCGCTCCACCACCACCGCCGCCCCAGCGCCGACCTGTCCCGAGCCGAGGGAGGGGTGGGTGACCATGGCCGAGGTTCCCCTGGACGCGGTGCCGGCTGCCACGGTCAGCCTGCGCAGCGGTGATCTGTTTGTGTTGCAGGGGAATGTCCCAGATGGTCAGACGGCTGACATCGGCCTGCTGGAGCTGGAGCGGGGGCGACTGGGAGCCGTGCTGGTGCGGCCCGGTCAGGGCGTGGTGCGGGTGCCAGATCTGCTCGCGATGGCGCGACAACAGCCCGGCACGACCGGTCTCTCCTTCCTGCGGTCTCTTCCCAATGCCGATGGCCGCGCCGATCCCTGAGTCTTCGGCAGGGTCATTCCTGCGAGGCCAGGGTCTCGATCAACAGATCGTGTGCTGGATCACCTGTTGCACCGGGCAGCCGTCGATGCGGCAGGGCCTGGCCCCGGGCCCGTCCTCGGCCATCGCCTGCAGGAACCGCACCTTCTTCACCGGAACGGCGATCAACGGGGGCAGGTTCGCCTCCTTGCTCATCACTGGTGGCAGATCGATCACCGCGGCTGGGGTCACGACGGGCTCCGGAACATGGGAACGACGCTAGAAAGCCGTCTCGCCCTGCAACAGTGGCGATTGCTACGTAATCGCCACGTCCCTGCGCCTTGACCGTTGTCTGTCCTGGGCTGAGGCGCTCCGCGTGGAGAGCGCAACGGCTGCCGAATCCGTTGAGGGAAAGCGATCCCGTTGCCATGAGCAGCCTCACGAGGCTGGGAGTCAGCCGTTGGCTTCCGCCCGCCGAGGCGCGCCCCGACGGGCGGCGAGCACTTCCTGCACGCGACGCCAGGGCACGCCGTGGTGCGCCAGTGCCACCTGGAGGTGGAACACAAGGTCGGCCGCCTCGCCGGCGATGTCCTTCGGATCGTCATCCTTGCAGGCCATCACGAATTCGGCCGCCTCTTCTCCGATCTTCTTGAGGATGCGGTTATCGCCGCCCTCCAGCAGACGGTTGGTGTAGCTGCCGGGTTCCGGCTGCTGTCGTCGCCCTTCGATCACCCGCATCAGTTCGGTGCAGACGTCGGCCGGGGGAGGCGGCGCTTCGGGGCCGCCGGCGGTGGCTTGCGGACCCTGCTCGTAGAAGCAGCTGCGGGCTCCGGTGTGACAGGCCACATCGCCGCTCTGCTCGATGCTGAGAAGCACCACATCGGCGTCGCAGTCGTAGCGCAGGCCCCTGAGCTTCTGGATGTGACCGCTGGTGGCGCCCTTGTGCCACAGCTCCTGACGCGAGCGGCTCCAGTAGTGCACCTCGCCGCTCTCCAGGGTGCGCGTCAGCGCCTCAGCATTCATCCACGCCACCATCAGCACGGCTCCATCGAGCCAGTCCTGGGCCACGGCGGGAATCAGCCCGGCCTCGTTCCAGCGCAGCTGGGCGAGGAGCGAAGGCAAGCCATCAGCGGCGGCGGTCACAGCGGTCAACCCAGAGCTGGTGCCCAAGTCTGCCTGCTGGCAACCGCGTGTCCCGCTTGTGGCGGCGCGGAGCCGGGCTGTCCGACCAGGCTGCGCCCTGGCCATGGGCGGGGGATCGACGCTCGAGGCGGGTGGATCAGCGGTTGCCCTTGTGGGCCGCACCGCCCTGATCCTGGGGCGGTGTCCCGGAGCGCGATGGCAGCCTGAGGACGTCTGGCCCAGGGCAGAGACCGGCCGGTCGCCTTCCTTGCGCCTCAGCATCTCCACCATGACTGCCGCCTTCACCTGCTCGAAGACCTTCAGCGGGTTTCCCTGCACGCATCGCCAGTGGCGCCACCAGGGGCACTGCCGCTTCGTGCACGGCTACAGCCGCAGCTTCACCGTCTGGTTTCAGGCCCATCAGCTCGATCAGCACGGTTTCGTGGTGGATTTCTCCAGCCTCGGTGAGCTGCGCGAGCGCCTGCGGCGCCAGTTCGATCACACCTTTCTGGTCAATGCCGATGATCCGCTCCTGCCCACCTGGCAGGAGCTGCATGACCAGGGGGCCTTGGATCTGCGCGTGATGGAGAACGTGGGCATGGAGGCCAGTGCCCGGTTGGTGTGGGAGTGGGCCAATGCGCTCCTTCACCAGCGGGAGGGTGGGCGCAGCTGCTGTTTCCGGGTGGAAGCCCGAGAGAACGAGGCCAATGCCGCCTGCTACGAGGCCCTGCCGGGCTGGTTCCACGTCGGGCCCGTCTCGTCGGATGCCGGCATCGCGTCCATGCTGCCCGCCGGATCCGATGATCGCGATGCCGATGGGATCTGGGAGGCCCCATGAGGCCGCCGTCTCGGACCCCGCCGGAGGGTATCCGCTTCAGTCCCGGGATCCCCTGGGGCCTCGCCACGGAACCCTCAGTCCCAGTCGAAGCTCAACAGACTCTGGCCCGGCATCAGGGCGCCGGCTTCCTCGCGCATGATGCGGATCACCTCGGCGCTCGCCTCGGGATGGCGATGCATCGCCTTGAGCAGCTGTCGAACGTCATCCACGGTGAGTCCCACGCTGCTCACCCGCTCATGCAGGCGACGGCGGAAGGTGTCGAGCAGAGCCAGCTCGGTGTCGTTCAACGGACGGGATCCGGGATGGTCGACCTGCACGGTGCCGGCGCGTCGGACCGTTCCATGTTGATGCCCCGTTGCAGACCCGGCCACCCCAGCGGCCGGAGGCCGTGACCGTGCGTCGGTCGTGGTCCGTCGCTCGGCCCCGCTCGCTGGCTGGGCCGCGCGACCCGGAGGCCTGCGGCGGCGAGGACAGCCGGGCGCGACGGGAATCTCCACTGCCGCGACAACGGGCACGACAGGCGAGAATCGTGTTCTGAACGCCTTTGCTCCATGGCCTCCAGCACCGCCGCGAATCCCAGTCAGGCCGTGGACCAGGCCAGCAACGCTGCCGCTCTGCCGGTCACGATCCTCACCGGCTTCCTGGGGGCGGGCAAGACGACGCTGCTGAACCACATCCTCGCCAACCAGGAGGGCCTCAAGACAGCGGTTCTCGTCAACGAATTCGGCGAGATCGGTATCGACAACGAGCTGATCATCGCCACCGGCGATGACATGGTGGAGCTCAGCAACGGCTGCATCTGCTGCTCGATCAACGGCGAGCTGCTGGAAGCTGTCTATCGCATCCTCGATCGGCCTGAGCCGGTGGATTATCTGGTGGTGGAGACCACCGGCCTGGCTGATCCGCTGCCGGTGGCGATGACCTTCCTGGGCAGCGACCTGCGCGATCTGACCCGCCTGGATTCGATCATCACCCTGATCGATGCCGAGAACTTCAGCGATGAGCTGCTGGAAGGAGAGGTGGCCCGCTCCCAGATCGTCTATGGCGACATGCTGCTGCTCAACAAATGCGATCTCGTCGCGGAGGAACGGCTGCAGCAGCTCGAGCAACGCCTTCGCCAGATCAAGGGGGAAGCCCGGATTCTGAGGTCGGTGAAAGGTGCGGTGCCGCTGCCCCTGCTGCTGAGCGTGGGCCTGTTCGAAAGCGATCGGGTGGCCGCGGTTCAGGACCATGGGGACTGCGACCACGATCATGGGGTCTGCGTGCATGAGGAGGGCCATGGCCATGGCCATGCCCACAGCCATGCTCACGCTCACGATCATGAGGATCACAGCGGCTGTGATCATGACCACGGGCACTGCGAGCACGACCATTCTCATGGAGACAGCCAAGCTCATGGGCACAGCCATGATCATGGCCACAACCATTCCCATGGCGGCAGCAGCGATCATCTGGCGATTGAAGGGTTCACGTCGCTTTCCTTCCGCAGTGAGGCCCCTTTCTCGCTGCGCAAGTTTCAGAATTTCCTCGACAACCAGATCCCGGAAGGTGTGTTCCGCGCCAAGGGAATCCTCTGGTTCAATGAGAGTGAACGGCGCCACATCTTTCATCTCGCCGGCAAGCGGTTCTCGATCGATGACAGCGACTGGCCGGGCGAGCGCAGCAATCAGCTGGTGCTGATCGGCCGACAGCTCGACCACGACACCTTGCGGCGGCAGCTGCAGGCCTGTGTCGCCCGCGACGCCGGCAAGGGTTTCGGCTGACAAGGCCGCTTCGGCGGGAGTCTCCCGGCCCCGGGGCATGGAATCGGACCGGTCGTGGCCACCGCTCCTGTCGCCCTTGGATGGCCGGCTGGTGCGGGGCGGAATCATCCGCAGACCCCGTCGATAGGGTGGAGATCACGCCGTACCTGCCCCTCCATGCCCTCCTCCGCCCGTTCCCTGGCCGTGGCCGGTGCAGCAGGCTTTCTTTTCAGTCTCCTGTCGGCCCTTCCCGCCAGTGCCCATGGTCCGGCTGACGCGGGCCTGCTGACGGGTGCCCTGCACCCCCTCACCGGTCTGGACCATCTGCTGCTTCTGGTGGGTGTGGGTGCCCTCGCGGGCCGGGTGGAGCGTCGCCTGCTCTGGCCGGCGCTGACCGGAGCGGTCGTTGGGGCGCTCTTCGGTGCCGCCGGTGGCTGGATTCCGGCCGGTGAACTGCTGGCAGCCCTGTCGGTGTCAGCCCTGGGACTGTTGCTGCTGGCTTCCCATCGGTCCGGCAAGGGGGGTGGCCCTCTGGCGCTGAGTGGAGCCGTGGTGGGTTCCGCTGTGGCCATCCATGCCCTGCTCCACGGCCGTGAGGCCACTGGAGATCCCACCTGGTGGCTCGGTGCATCGCTCGCGGCCGCGGGGGTGGTGGCCGTCAGCGCCCTGGCCTTCGCCCACTGCAGCATCCGCGCCACCCGCGTCCTGGCCGTGATGCTCGGAATCAGTGGCCTCGTTCTGGCATTCGCCCCCCTGGGCTGAGGCCCTCAGCCTGAGGTCTGATGGGGTCATCGCCATGGCCACACGGCTGCCTGCTGCCCGCGTCGCTGAGGACAAGCTGGCTTCAAAGGTCTGAGGCCGCGACCGCTGAGAGGCGGAGAT
Organism: Synechococcus sp. CBW1004; assembly: GCF_015840715.1. Taxonomy (NCBI): domain Bacteria; kingdom Bacillati; phylum Cyanobacteriota; class Cyanophyceae; order Synechococcales; family Synechococcaceae; genus Synechococcus; species Synechococcus sp. CBW1004. Next base: position 203,752 of record NZ_CP060397.1, read on the forward strand.
CCGGCGTCAACGACAACAGATTCACCGGACAACGCCGCTACATTGCGGGAAGTTCCTGCGCCCCCCATGACCGAATTCGTTCTTCTGGCGGGCGTGATCGGCCTGCTCGCCCTGATCTGGATGGGGCTCGACTCCGACGACGACAACGGCGGCGGCGGTCTGATGCAGCCCGCCCTGGTTCCGGTGCGCACCCGCCAGCGCCGCTGATCCTTCCCGGGGTTTCGCTCCTGGTTCAGGGTTGTCGCGTCGAAGCACAACCCCTCGCCGCTCAGGGGAGCGCATGCCCTGAGTCAGGCCTGGTGTCGGTGTTGTTTGATCCTGCCTGACAGCAACTTCGCTTCCCTGCACCGGCTCATGCGCGTGACGGAACGGCACCCTCACCACGCCTTGGGGCCAATCGGGTGCGCCAGCAGGACACCTCCGGCTAAGGCGTGACATTTGATACGGCGGTTCGCTTCATCGGTCGCGCCGATGTCTCGTCATCGCTGTCTACGTTCGCGGCAACAGCGACAGATGCCGTTCATGGTGTTTTCCGGTTTCCGCCGTCAGGCCTCACGGCCTCTGCCCAGGGTTCTTGCCGTGGCCTCGGCAGCCATGGCGCTGGTTGCCGGTGTCTCGGTGCTTGGCCCCGGCAGACCCACGGCCGTCGGTGCTGCACCCGCCGAGATCGGTGTCTACTCGGGCCGTCATTACAACACGGATAAGGCGCTTTATCAGGAGTTCACGCGACGCACCGGCATCCGGGTGAAGCTCCTGGAGGCCAAGGACGACGCCCTGATCGAGCGCCTGCGCAATGAAGGCGCCAATTCCCCTGCGGATGTGCTGGTTCTTGTTGATGCCGCCCGCCTCGACAAGGCTTCCGACCTGGGTCTGTTTCAGCCCACCCGTTCCGCCAGCCTCAGCCGCGATGTGCCTGTGAATCTGCGCGATTCGAAGAACCGCTGGTTCGGCCTCACCCGGCGGGTGCGCGTGGTGATCGTCAATCCTCGCCTGGTGAATCCCGCCTCGATCCGCACCTACGCCGACCTGGCCAGCCCGGCCCTGAGGGGCAAGCTCTGCCTGCGTGACAGCAAGAGTGTCTACAACCAGTCTCTGGTGGCCGAGCAGTTGATCCTGCGTGGGGAGCCCGCCACCCGCGCCTGGCTGAAGGGCATGGTGGCCAATGTGCGCCAGCCCTTCTTCACCTCCGACACCCCTCTGGCCCGGGCCGTCGCCAAGGGAGACTGCGGCGTGGGCGTGGTCAACACCTACTACTTGGCCCGGATGCTCGCCGGTGACAACGGCGCTGCCGACAAGGCCCTGGCGGCACGCCTGAAGGTGGTGTTCCCAAGGCCTGCCCACGTCAACATCACCGGCGCCGGTGTCACCAGGGCCTCGAAGAATCGCGAAGCCGCCACCCGTCTGATCGAGTTCCTGGCCTCACCCAGCGGTGGCCGCGGCTATGCCGAAGCCAACAATGAATATCCGCTCCGGGGCTACGGCAACAACCCGATCCTCAGGCGCTTCGGCACCTTCACAGCCGCCACGGTCTCGGCTGAGCAGATGGGTGCCCGCACCCGTCAGGCGGTGAATCTCATGCAGGCCAACGGCTGGAACTGAGCACTTCTCCCTGTCAGCGGCCCCGATTCCGATCTCTTGACTTCCTTTTCCCTTCGTGCTCGCCCAGGCCATTCGGGGCGGTCCCTGCTCACCGCCGCCGTCCTTGGCCTGGTCCTTCTGGCCCTGTTGCCCGTGCTGGCCCTCGTCGCCTTCGCCTGGCTCGGCCAGGAGGGGGGAGACCTGTCCCTGGGTGTGGCGGGCAGCCTGCAGATCGCCAACACGATGCTGTTGCTGCTGGCGGTCGGTGCCCTTGGGGCAGTCCTGGGCACCGCCAATGGCTGGATCACCACCAACTGCACGTTCCCGGGCCAGCGCTGGCTGCGCATCGCCCAGGTGCTGCCTCTGGCCACACCTGCCTATCTGCTGGCCGCCACGCTGATCGATCTGGGCAGCCGTGGCAGCTGGCGCATCCACGGGCCGCTCTGGGCGATCGCGGTGCTGACGCTCACCACCTATCCGTATGTGTTCCTGCTCAGCAGCGAGAGTTTCGCGGTGAGCGGCCGCCGTCAGCTCGAGGCCTGCCGCAGCCTCGGCGTCGGTCCGTGGGGCAGCTTCCGTCGGGTCGCTCTGCCGATGGCGTTGCCCTCGATCGGAGCCGGCATCGCCCTCAGCGGCATGGAGGTGGTCAATGAGCTCGGGGCGGTGGAGCTGCTGGGTGTGCCGACCCTTTCGGTGGGCATCCTGCAGCGTTGGCAGAACGATGGCGATCCCCGCGGTGCTGTGGGTCTGGCCCTGGTGGCGCTGGTGATGGTCAGCCTTCTGGTGGCGGCCGAACGGGGGCTGCGGCGGCGCAGCCGTCGCTGGCTGATCGGGGGTGGCGGTGAGGCCCTGCCCCGCTGGCCCCTGTCGGGGTGGCGGGCCGTGTTGTCGGTGCTGCTCACCACCTTGCCTCCTCTCTGCGGCCTGGGGGTGCCCTTGCTGTGGGCGGCCAGGAGTCTCGATCAGCTCCAGGCCGAGCCCCCCGCCGAACTGGTGCTGCTGGGCGGCCGCAGTTTCCTCCTGGCCCTGCTGGCTGCCCTGCTCACGGTGGTGGTGGGGTTGCTGCTGTCCCTCGCCCGTCGTTGGATCGATCTTCCCCTGATTCGCCAGTTCAGTTTTCTGGCGGGCATGGGTTACGCCATTCCCGGCACCGTGCTGGCCCTGGGTCTGATGCTGCTCGGCGGACCCTGGCAGCTGAGTCCGCTGCTTCTGCTGGTCTGGGGGTATGGCGATCGCTTTCTGGCTGTGGCCAAGAACGGTCTGGATGCGGCCCTCGAGCACATTCCGCCCAGTCTTGATGAGGCGGCCACCGGGCTCGGCTGTCGCTGGCCCCAGGTGATCCGCCGCGTGCATCTCCCACTGCTGCGGGGCCCGCTGCTGGCCGGGGGGCTGCTGGTGTTCGTCGATGTGGTGAAGGAACTGCCGCTCACCTTCGCGCTGCGCCCCTTCGACTTCGACACCCTTTCCGTGCGCGTCTATCAGTACGCCAGCGATGAACGGCTCGGCGCTGCGCTGCTGCCGGCCCTGCTGATCCTGCTGCTGGGCCTGGCGGCCTCGCTGGCGCTGATCCCGGGCCTGGCTCAGGCCGCCAGGGGGGCCGATTCCACCAGGGCCGGAGCCAGCCTCAGTCCGGACTGACCGCTCGGCACATCGAGCAGCTCCTGCTGGCGGATGCGCGACAGCAGCCGGGTGGTGGTGACACGGGTGGTGCCGATCAGCTCACCGATGCGTTCGTGGGTGAGTCGGAAGGGCAGATCGCACCAGGCGCCGCAGCGGCGGCCCAGGCGCCGCACCAGAAGCGACAGCAGCGCATGCAGACGCTGCTCGGCGCTGCCCAGATGGCGGATGCGCAGCAGCTGGAGTGTCCACTCGTTGACGGCGTCGAAGCCCGCCTCATCGCTGGCATGTTCGCTGCGTCGGAAGCTCAGGGGAGTGAGAGCCTCAACGCAGACCCCGTCGCTGCAGAGGCGGTCGCAGCGGAGCTGATCCCCCGCCTGCAGGAAGGCGAGCGTCATGCCGCCGGTCTCTTCGCAGGGGCAGAAGACGCGTGCCACGCCCTCCAGCACCTCCAGGGAGGTGGCCGAGGCTCCGGGATGGGGATCGATCAGCAGGCTCTGCCCGGTGGCCAGGCGCAGGGGTGCGGCGCAGGGCAGGGGCGGAACGTGGAAGCTCATGGCGGAACAGAGCGGCGGCGAGGCGGTTGCGCACCCGGACCGAAGCGGCCTGGACGAGCAGCTCGCCTTGTTGCGAACTGCTCGCAACATACAGGGTGTCAGGGGCCTTCTGCAAGCGATTCTCAATAGCAGTGGCATGGGGGCTCGACGGGGCTCTGCGGCGGACGGGAAGCTCTGTGGTCGCCCCGCGGGGTGGCCGTCGCCATGGGGCCATCCCTGCCTGTTGTCGGCATCGTTCGGCCCGCCCGCAGGGCCATACAGGCCGCTGGAGAGCGGCATGGTCAGGTATGGGGATGCCCCGCAGCCGCCCTGTCGCCACCCGTCCAGCGCCTGCCGGAGGTCAGGCGTCGGTGCGTCGGGAGAGCCGCTGGCCCAGGCCGTACCCCAGGCTGGTCAGGAGCAGGCCTCCCGTCAGGGACAGCATCACCGTCGCCAGCGCGTCCGTCAGCCTGCCGGCCTGCAGCGCCCGGGTGAGCTCCAGCATCCAGGTGGAGAAGGTGGTGAGCGAGCCGCTGAAGCCGATGCCAGCCCAGAGATACAGCCGGGCCCGCCTCGGCGGCTGGGCCACCAGCCCCCCGATCAAGAGACAGCCCAGCAGGTTGGCCAGCAGCGTGCCGTTCAGCCAGGGGGGCAGGGCGCCGAGTCCCTGCGGCATCTCCATCCCCAGTCGCCAGCGCAGCAGGGCCCCCGGGATCGCGCCGCCGGCCACCAGGGCCAGGTCGCTCAGCTCACGGCGCAGCAGCTCGGCGCGCATCAGCCGGCTCCGATGGCCAGCCCGGCGCCCAGGGCTGCCAGCCCCAGCAGCAGCGAGCCTCCCACCAGCAGGGCACTCTCGCGGCGCAGGCCCTGCCGAAGCGCCGCATGCACCTCGCCCATGAAGCTCGAGAAGGTGCTGAAGCTCCCCAGGAACCCCGTGACCAGCAGCAGCAGCAGCCGCTGCGAGGCGGATCCGCAGCTCTGCTCCAGGCTCACCAGCAGACCGAGCACGAAGCAGGCCAGCCCGTTCACCGTGAGCGTGCCCCAGTGGCGCCGCGGCAGCATCGGCTCCAGGTGATTCACCATCCGGAAACGCAGCCAGGCCCCCGGAATGGCGCCCAGGGCCACCAGCAGAGCGCTGTCGGAGGGCAGCGGCACCGTCGTGGTTACGAATGGCGGCATCGGGTGACTCTGCCAGCAGAAGGATGCGGCAGCAGGAGGATGAGGCGCCGCCGCGGCAGGCCGCTTGCCGGGCCCGCTGGCGGGCAGGATCGGCCGATGCAGGCCTTCGCCGATCTGATCGAGCGGCTCGACCGCAGCGCCGGCACCAGCGAGCGGGTGGAGGCCCTGGTGGCCTACTTCGCCGCCGCCGAGCCGCTCGATGCCGCCTGGGCCCTGCAGGTGCTGCTGGCCAAGCGCCGCAGGCGGCTGATCACCGGCCGGCGCCTGCGCCAGATCTGCCTGGAGGGCTGCGGCCTGCCGGAGTGGCTGTTCGACGCCTGCCATGCCCAGGTGGGCGATTCGGCCGAGACGATCGCCCTGCTCTGGCCGGGGGAGGCGGGGATGGCGGCGATGCCCACCAGCGTCACCGATCTCCCCCTGCACCACTGGATGGAGCAGCTGCTTCCAGCGGCTGCGGCCCTCGAAGGCGAGGAGCAGGCAGTGGCGGTGCGGCGGCTGTGGCAGGGGCTCGACGGGCAGCAACTGCTGGTGTCCTGCAAGCTGCTGACCGGTGGCCTGCGGGTGGGGGTGGCCCAGGGGCTCGTGGTGCGGGCCCTGGCACGGCTGAGCGGTCTGGATGAGGCCCTCCTGCAGCACCGCCTGATGGGGGCGTTCACCCCGTCGGCCGCCGTCTGGAACGCCCTGCTGGCGCCCACCGAGGACGGTGATGCCGTGCCGAGCCGCCCCTATCCCTTCTGTCTGGCCTCACCGCTGGAGCCTGATCCCGAGAGCCCCGCCCCCCTGGAGGGAGCGCCTGGGGACTGGCTGGTGGAGTGGAAGTGGGATGGCATCCGCGGCCAGCTGATTCATCGCCAGGGAGGCAGCTTCCTGTGGAGCCGGGGCGAGGAGCTGATCCACGAGGCCTTCCCGGAGCTGCTGGAGGCCGCCGCCTGCCTGCCACCCGGCACCGTGCTCGATGGCGAGGTCCTGGTCTGGCCGCCCGGGAGACCGCATCCGGCCCCCTTCGCCCAGCTGCAGCGTCGTCTCGGCCGCCGGCGTCCCGGCCGCGCCCTGCTGGCGGAGTGCCCCGTGGTGCTCGTGGCCTACGACCTGCTCGAGTGGCACGGGGAAGACATCCGCGCCTGGCCCCTGAGCCGGCGCCGCTCCGCCCTGGAGGTGCTGCTCCAGCCACCGCTGCAGGCGACACCCGGCCCCGCAGCCGAGGTTTCGGGTCCCGGTGGTGAGCCTGGCGAAGCGCCCCCGGGCGGGGCTGATGCCGGAACAGACGCGGAACCCCAGGGCCCGGCTGCCGTTGCTTCAGACCCGCAACCTGAGCCTGGGGCCAATCCTGAGGGTGCAGATCGGCGCACTGCGCCCGCCCTCACGCCATTCGTCACAGGCGGGGGGGAGCAGCCTGAACGGGACGAACACCTGCGTGATGGTGTCCTGGTCGCGCGGCTGCAGCCGCTGCTGCCCGCCGCCGGCAGCGACGCGCCCGCCACCCGGCTGCGCCTCTCGCCGGCCCGGCCGCTCACGAGCTGGGAGGACGTCGAAGCCCTGCGTCAATCGGCCGATGCGGTCAATGCCGAGGGGCTGATGCTCAAGGCCCTCGCCTCGCCTTATCGGGCCGGTCGTCGCCGCGGCGCCTGGTGGAAGCACAAGCGCGAGCCCTTTCGCCTTGATGCCGTGCTGCTCTACGCCCAGGCCGGCAGCGGCCGCCGCGCCAACCTGTTCACCGATTACACCTTCGGATTGTGGGAGCGCCCCCTCGAACCCCAGGACGCCGCCGCTGAGGGAATCGGCCGGGACGATCCAGCGGCGGCGAGCGGTGCGCAAGGCGAGACGGTCAGCGAACCGATGGACGGTGAGCAGCCGCTGCAGGCCCCGCCGCGGCGGCTGGTGAGCTTCGCCAAGGCCTACTCCGGCCTCGATAACCGCGAGATCCTCGAACTCGATCGCTGGATCCGCAGCCACACCACCGAGCGCTTCGGGCCGGTGCGGGCGGTGGAGCCCGTGCAGGTGTTCGAGCTGGCGTTCGAAGGTCTGCAGCGCTCCGGGCGCCACAGGAGCGGCATCGCCGTGCGCTTCCCGCGCATCAGCCGCTGGCGGCGTGACAAACCCGCCGCCGAAGCCGACTCGCTGGAGGCTGCCCTGGCTCTGCTGGAACGCACCGGAGGCACCATGGACGGGTCGCGATGATCAGCCTCGACAAACTGGCCGCTCTGGATCTCTGCGTCTGGTTGCGCAGCGGCGAGGAGGCTGCCGGGCGCCTGGCCATCACCCAGCCGAACGTCAGCCGCAGGGTGCGCCAGGTGCTGAGCTGTTTTGGGCTGAGGCTCCAGAATCCCGAGCGCGAATGGGAGGTGGTCGGGCCGGCATCGCATCTCGCGATGCTGTCCATGGAGCGGCATGTGCATCAGACCGCCCGCTGGCGCGGCCTGGCGCCGCTGCGGATCGAGGGCACCTACTGGAGCGGTCCGCTGCTGCTCAGTCCGGAGCCGGAGGGCTGGATCGGCGGCCGTCACGACATCGTCGGGGTGCAGCGGCCTCTGCAATGGCTGCGGGAGGGTGTCCTCGATGCCTGGCTGGCCGGGGGGCCCGACTGGCCTGATCCGGATGATCCCGATCTGGCGGTCGTTCAGCTCTGCCGCATGCCCGTGCATCTCGTCGTGGCGCCTGGCCACCCGCTGCTGCAGCTGCTCGAAAGCCAGGGAACGCTGCGCTGGGATGACGTGGCCGCCTTCCCCAGTCTGGCCCTGCCGCCGGGCACCTACCCGAAGGTGGAAGCCAGTCTGCGGACCCTGGGCCTCTGGAGCAGTCCCTCGCGCATGGGCCGCTATCGGCGCGAGCTCTGGGAAGGAAAAGGGGAGCAGGAACTGATGGTGGCCTATGCGACGGTGCTGTCGGAGCAGATCGCCGGTGCCCTGATCCGCCTGCCCCTGACCCTGCCGGTGTGGAGCGGCGAAGCCCTGGTGGTGCCGCGCCGGTGGGCGGAGCACCCGCGCCTGCAGGCGCGGGCGGCCCTGCTGCGGCAGCGGCTGCAACCCTGGGCCGATCGTCATCCTGAGCTGGAGATCCTGTCGTGACCGCGCTGGCGGAGCTGGCACCGATCGAGGCCTGGTTCAGCCGCCGCGGCTGGACGCCGATGGACTTTCAGCGCCAGTGCTGGCAGGCCTTCCTCAGGGGTGAGAGCGGCCTGCTGCAGGTGCCCACCGGCTCCGGCAAGACCTACGCGGCGGTGATGGGCCCGATCGCCACGATGCTGGCCGAGGCCGGTGTCGCCGCCAACGCCTCACCGCCGGCGCCACTCCCCTCGCCACTCCGGTCGACAGAGCCTGCAGGTGCGCAGGCCCAGCCGAAGCCCCCCGCGGCAACCTCCAGCCGTCGAGGGCGATCGACGTCGCCTGCCTCCGCCGAGCCCGACGGGCTGCGCCTGCTGGTGATCACCCCGTTGCGCGCCCTCAGCCGCGATCTGGCCCTGGCGATCGAGGAGCCGATCCGCGAGATGGGCTGGCCGCTGCGGGTGGCGATCCGCAACGGCGACACCGCCAGCCATGAGCGCAGCAAGCAGCTGCGCCGGCCGCCCCAGATCCTGATCACCACCCCCGAATCGCTGTCGGTGCTGCTCAGCAACGACGCCGCGCCTGCGTTGTTCGCCCGTCTGCAGGCGGTGGTGCTCGATGAATGGCACGAGCTGATGGGCAGCAAGCGGGGCAGTCAGTGCGAGCTCTGCCTCAGCTGGCTGCGGCGACAGCGGCCCGCGCTGCGCACCTGGGCGATCAGTGCCACGATCGGCAACCTCGCGGAGGCGGCCCGGGCCGCGCTGGGCCTGCCGGAGCAGGCGGCGCTGGTGATGACGGACGATCCGGCGGAAGTCCCAGCGATTCCAGTCGCCGGCAGCGCCAGGCTGATCACGGCTCGCCTCCGCCGCGACACCGCCATCCGCAGCCTGCTCCCGGAGACCATCGACGGCTTCCCCTGGGGCGGACACCTTGGCCTGCGCATGTACGAGGAGCTGGTGGCGGGCCTCGATCCCGCCATCTCCACCCTGCTGTTCACCAACACCCGCAACCAGGCCGAGCGCTGGCACCAGTGCCTGCGATTCGCCTGCCCGGAGATGGAAGACGCTCTCGCCCTGCACCACAGCGCCATCGACCGCACCGAACGTGAGGCGATCGAGGCGCGCGTCAAGAGCGGCGAACTGCGTTGGGTGGTCTGCACCAGCTCCCTCGATCTGGGGGTGGATTTCCAGCCGGTGGAGCGGGTGGTGCAGATCGGCAGCGCCAAGAACCTGGCGCGGCTGCTGCAGCGGGCCGGCCGCAGCGCCCATTGCCCCGGCGGCACCTCGCAGGTGCTGTTCATGCCCACGAACGCCCTCGAGATCCTGGAGGTGAGCGCCATGCGTCGCGGCCTGGGGGAGGGGCTGGTGGAACACCGCCGGCCGCCGCGGCTGCCGCTCGATGTGCTGCTGCAGCACCTGGTGACCCTGGCCTGCGGAGCAGGGTTCGAGCCGCAGCAGGAGCTGGAGACGGTGCGCCGCTGCTGGAGTTACCGCCAGCTCACGGACGACCAGTGGCAATGGTGCCTCGACTTCCTCGAGCACGGCGGCCGCTGCCTCGGGGCCTATCCCCGCTACCGCAAGCTGGTGCGATGCCGGATCGGGGCCGACGGCGCGGTCAGCGAGGAGGAGGCTGCTCCTGGCGAACCCTTCCGCTATCGGGTGCTCGAGAAGACGATCGCCCGGCTGCATCGCTTCAACATCGGCACGATCACCGCCGACCGCTCCGTGACCGTGCGCTTCGTGCGCGGAGCCGTGATCGGCCATGTGGAGGAAGCCTTCATCGGGCGGCTCAAACCCGGGGATGTGTTCTTCTTCGCCGGCCGCCAGCTGGAGTTCGTCCGCCTGCGCGAGATGACGGCCCAGGTGAAGGCCAGCACGAAGAAGAGCACCACGGTGCCGGCCTGGGCCGGGGGGCAGATGGCCCTCTCCGATCTGCTCAGTGCGCATCTGCGCCAGGAGGTGGATCGCTGCGCCCGCGCGCTGGCCGGTGAGGCGGAGCTCGATACGCCCGAACTGGTGGCCCTGGAGCCGCTGCTGCGCCGCCAGGCGGATCTGTCCCGCCTGCCGCGTCGGCATCAGCTGCTGCTGGAGCTGTGCCACAGCCGTGAGGGCAGCCACCTGTTCGCCTTCCCGTTCGAGGGGCGCTTCGTGCACGAAGGACTCGGCTTCCTCTGGGCCTGGCGCCTCGCCCGCCATCGCGCCAGCACGATCACGGTGTCGGTGAACGACTACGGCTTCGAGCTGCTGGCGCCGAAGGGCTACCCGTTCGAGGAGCTGCTGGAGCTCCATGGTGAGGAGCTGCTGGATGCATCGACCCTGGAGGCGGATCTGGAGCAGGCGGTCAACCTTTCGGAGCTCTGCCGCCGCCGCTTCCGTGCCATCGCCCAGGTGAGCGGCCTGATCACCCAGGCGATGCCCGGCCAGAACAGGACGGGCGGCCAGCTGCAGATCAGCGCCGCCCTGCTCTTCGATGTGTTTCAGAAGCACGAACCCGATCACCTGCTGTTGGAGCAGGCCCGCCGGGAGGTGCTGGACGAACAGCTGGAGCGCCCGCGGCTGCAGGCCTCGCTCGACCGGATGGCCGGTTGCGCGTGGCTGCTGGAGCACACGCCCCGCCCCGGGCCCCTGGCCTTTCCCCTGCTCGTGGAGCGGCTCAACAATCGCCTCAGCAACGAGTCCCTGCTGGATCGGGTGCAGCGGCTGATCGCAGAGGCGCAGCGTGCGGAAGGCTGATGCAGCCTGTCTGCGGCAGGAGTGCCCTGTGAGCCCCGATTCGCTGGGGATCCTGCCAGCTTGTTTCATGAATATTTCTGTTTTTCTGCGCTGATTCTTGCCGCTTGTCTGCTGATCCTGCATGGTCGATAGGCTGAGTTGCGTCTGTGTCAGGCTGACGCGCCACATCGGCATTCGTTGCTCTGTCCTGCCTTGAGCAGCTCACCCCTGCGCTGCCTGGTCGTCGAAGACCAGTTGATGATGCAGCAGCTGCTGATGGCGATGCTGGGTCAGCATCCGGCTCTGCAGGTGGTGGGCAGTGCCTGTAGCGTTGCTGAGGGGATTGCGGCCTGTAGCGCACTGATCCCGGATCTGCTGATTCTCGACATCGCGCTGCCCGACGGCGATGGACTGACCGTGGCCCGCGCCCTCGCCAGGCTCGATCCCTCCGCTCGGGTGATCGTGCTCTCCAGTTTTGCCGGCACGGTGGAGCGTCCCCCGGAGCTCCGCTCCCAGATCGTCGCCATCCTTGACAAGAGCCGTGCTTATCAGGATCTGATCCGTGAGGTGGAGGCCCTGCTCCCGGAGGGACTGCCCCTCCGCCCGGCGCCGTCCCTGGATCTGACCCTGCTCACCCCCCGGGAACGGGAAATCCTCGAGCTTGTGGGCAGGGGCTGGTCGTCGCGCTCCATCGCCGAGCGGCTGATCATCTCCCCGCACACCGTCGAGACCCACCGCCGCAACATCTGCAGCAAGCTCGGCCTCAGCGGCGCTGCCCTCGTGCGGCAGGCGTCCCTGCTGGTGCAGTCGTTCCAGGCTCCCGGCGGCGCATGAGGCTGCTCACCCCTGCGGTGACCGCATCGACTGTCGTGAGGTCCGTCCCGATCGGATAGAAACCCCGACCCTCTCTTCACAGACACCCGTCACCAGGCATGGCCCATTCCCAGGTGAATGGGGTTTCGGCCTGTGGCGGCAGTGGCAGGAGTGTGACCTTCCGGCAGAGCGGACCGCTGCCGATTCGGTCGGCCGGCAGGTGACAATCCGGCTAGAAGATGTGGTTGACGCGCCCCGCCCGTGGTCTCCCCCTCCCTGAGGCTGAAACGGCTCTGGCAGAGGTGCCTCCCGGCGCCTCGCCTGCTGCCCTGGGTGGTGCTGATCGCCGGGTTCCTGATCACGTCTCTGGCTGTTGTCAACCAGCAGCGCTACACCCGGATCGAGCGCGAGCGGCTGCAGCGGGTTCTGGCCGATGACATCTCGGCGGCGCTCCGGGCTCGCCTCGCCACCAATCAGGCGATCCTGGCGGCCGTGGTCGGCCTGTTCGGCGCCAGCGAGGATGTCACGGAAGCGGAGTTCGCCCGCTTCTATCGGTCGTTCACCGTCAACAACGCCAATCTGGCCGGCATCCAGGGGGTGGGCTACACCGCCCGGATTCCCCCTGGCGAGGTGGAGGTCTTCGAGCAGCGGATCCAACGTCAGGGCCAGCCTGACTTCCGCATCCAGCCCCCCGGCCGGCGGCGGCTGATGAGCGCGATCGTCTACCTGGAGCCGGCCGACTGGCGCAATGAGCGGGCCATGGGCTTCGACATGGCCTCCGAGCCCACCCGGCGCCGGGCGATGGAGCAGGCCGCCTTCAGCGGCGATGCCGTTCTGTCCGGCCCGCTCCGTTTGCGGCAGGAAACCGATGATTATCCCCAGGTGGGCGCGCTTCTCTACGCACCGATCTACGCCGGTGACCAGGAATTCCGCTCTCCCGATGAACGCTGGCAGCGTCTACGGGGTTGGGCGTACATCACCATGCGCATGGGTGATCTGGTCGCCAGCGTGCTCGACACGGTGACCAATCCCGACCGGAGCGACGCGGCGGTGTTGCTGTTCGATGGCGACCGCCCGCTGCCGCAGAAGCTTCTCTTCGAGAGCCATGGCCTCGTCAGCCGCAGCGACGACCCGGTCTCCGCTGAGACGCCTGCTCCAGTCTCCAACGATCGGCTGCAGGCAACCACCTGGGTGCCGCTGCGACTGGCCAACCACTCCTGGTTGCTGGGAGTGCGGTTCGAACAGAGCGGTCCCGACCTGGGTGGGGCGGGTCGCGACCTGCTGCTCTCCGCTCTGCTGGGTGTCTGTCTCAGCGCTCTGGCGGCGTTGCTCACCGCCCGGTTGGTGGCCAACCATCTCGCCCTGCGTCACGGTCTGGAGCGGGAGGCACAGGCGGCACGGGAACGGGCCCTTGCCGCGGCCGTGTTCGAGACCACGCCCGTCGGCATCGTGGTGACCGATCCCAACGGCATGATCCTGCGGGTCAACCAGGCCTTCACGGGGATCAGCGGCTATTCGCAGCTCGAGGCCCGTGGGCACAAGGCCAACCTGCTGCGCTCCGGCCGTCACGACAACGCCTTCTACGAGGACATGTGGACCTCGATCGTGCAGCGAGGCCATTGGAGTGGCGAGATCTGGAACCGTCATCGCAATGGCACGATCCGGCGCCATGAGCTCAACATCACCGCGGTGCTTGATGGGCAGGAACAGATCGTCTACTTCGTCGGTCTGCTTTGGGATGTGAGCGAGCGTTATGCGCAGGAGCGCCGGATGCGCCACCTGGCCACGCACGATCCCCTCACCGGTCTGGCCAATCGCACCCTGCTGATGGAGGAGCTGCAGCGGGCCCTGGCCCTGGCCCGGCGCAGGCGGGAGGGGGTGGCTGTGCTGTTCGTGGACCTCAACGGCTTCAAGGCCGTCAACGACCGTCACGGCCACAGCATCGGCGACGCCCTGCTCAAGGGAGTGGCTCAGCGCCTGCAGCGGCAGGTGCGGGCCAGTGATCTGGTCTGCCGTCAGGGTGGCGATGAATTCGTCCTGATGATCAGCGAGGCCCCGGATGACGGATGTCTGCGCGACCTTGCCATCAAGCTGATCAACTGTCTGGAGCCCCCGTATCCGGACCTGCCCGGGGATGTGCGGATCAGCGCCAGCGTGGGGGTGGCTCGCTGGCCTGACCATGCCGAGGATGCCGACGGGTTGTTGAACGCGGCCGACAACGCCATGTATGCCGCCAAGCAGCGCAGCGGAGAACCGCCGGCGATTGCGGTCGCACAACCTTCGAATCACCCTGCGGTGGCGGTTCGTGGGACCGGCATTCAGGTTGATGCCGACCCGTCACCCGAGCGGTTGGACGGGCCCCCGTTGGACGAGTCCGGACCCTGAGCCGCGACGCCTGACCCGTGGCACGGCACCAGCCCCGAGGCGCTCCTCGCCGTGGGGCCGCCCGGTCAGGAGGCCTTTTCGAGCCGTCGCACGATCCAGGCCATCAGGCCGAGGGAGCCCGCCAGGGCGATCAACAGGGCAACGGTCATGACGGGGCTCGAAGTCCGGCGGATTCTGGCCGATCATGGCCACTGACCGTCCGCAGCCCATGGAGCCGTCGTGCGATCTGCTGTTCGTCTACGGCACCCTCAAGCGCGGTCTCGCCAACCATCACCAGCTCGGCGGAGCCTGTTTCGTGGCGGATGCGCGGATGGAGGGTGTGGATCTGCATGATCTGGGCCCCTTCCCGATGGCGATCGCCGGCGAGGGCTTTGCCGACGGTGAGCTGTACCGGGTGGATGGCGAGCAGCTGGCCTGGCTGGATCGCTTCGAGGGAGTCCCGCGGCTCTACACGCGCCACCGAATGCCCCTGAGGGATGGCCGGACGGCCTGGATCTATCTCGGCCGGCCGCGGCAGGTGCGCCATTCCCCCCGACTCGCGGAGGGCCGTTGGCCTGCCACCGACGGGTGTCGCTCACGGCAGGGAGGGCCGCAGGGCCTGTTGCCTGTCGTTCTTCTGTTCGCGGCCCTTCTGTCCGTCCAGGGGCTGCGGGCCGAGCCCAGCCTCGCTCTCTGCCGGCGCTGGCAGCGCAGCGATGGCAGTGACGCCATCCAGCTTGGCAATGCCATCGGCGCCGCCGCCTATCTCACCAAGGTGCAGGCGTTCGCTGAGAGCGACCCCGATCACCCCCGGCTCCTCTACGCCCCGGGCGATCTGAAGCGGGCCTGCGGCGCCTGGCGCTGAGGCGTTCACCCGGGGGCACGCCCTCGCCTTGTGATCGGGGCCGCACTTCGGGATGGCTGTGTGGGGGTGTGAGCCGGCTCCTGCGGGATCAGGCGGCCACGAGCCAGCGGCCCAGCACCGCCAGGCCAGCGGCCACCCCCGTCAGCAGCAGCGAGCCGCGCCAGGCCAGGGGGAGCAGGCGCCGCTGCAGCACGAGCGCCGCCAGCGGCAGGGGCAGGATCAGCAGGCTCTGGCAGAAACCGATCACCGCAGGATCGGCGCTCCAGGCCGGCAATCGCTCGAGCAGGCCGCCGTTGAGGTCTGATGCGAGCAGAGGTGTCAGTGGCGCCAGGCTCACCGGCAGGAACCGCCCCGCCTCCGCCATCCCCAGCGGCAGGTGATCGGCCAGCATCAGACCCCACAGCAGCGGCAGCAGCCCATACAGCCCCAGCCAGGCCCGGCGGCGGTCACCGGCGAGCGCCATCCCCAGGCGTGTGGCGAGCCACAGCACTGATGGCAGGGCGAGAGCGATGGCGGCGAAGGTCAGCCGGGGCAGCAGCGCTCCCTCCTGCAGGCTCTCCGGCGCCAGTGGCATCCACCCCAGCAGCCGCTGCCAGTGATGCAGGCAGACCCCCCCCGCCAGCACCAGGATCAGCCCCGCTTCACCCGCCGGAGGATCCATGCCGCGCTGCAGATCGGCGGCCGGGGGCCGCAGGCGCAGCTGCACCGAGCGGTGCGGGCAGGCGGCGGCGCAGGTGAGGCAGAGCACGCAGTTGCGGTTGTCGCTCAGGTGAACCGGGTGGGTGCCGAGCGGGCAGCCCGCGGTGGCCAGCCCCTCGCCGTCAGCCGGGCCGCCCTTGAAGCAGGCATAAGTGCTGCAGCTGCCGGCGCAGGTCCCCACCTCGGCCCGCAGCTCTGAGATGGCGAGCTTCGCGAACAGGCCGTTCATGCCGCCGATCGGGCAGAGAAAGCGGCACCAGAAGCGCTTCTCGAACAGCAGCGACCCGACCACAGCCCCGGCGGTGATCAGCAGCAGCAGGCAGCTGCTGAGCCAGGCGGTGTTCTGCAGGTTCCACACCTCCTCCCACAGCAGGATTGCGGCGAAGCCGGCCGCCAGCAGCGGGGCCGCCCAGCGGTCCGGCTCACCGCGGGGCCAGCGCCGTGGCTGAAGCCCCAGGGCCCTGGCCAGTCGCTGGCTGATCTCCCCCCACACCATGAACGGACAGAACGAGCACCACAGCCGCCTGAGCAGTGGATAGGCCAGCAGGATCAGGGGCCACCACCAGGCCCAGAACAGGTTGAGGGCGCCGTTGTGAGCCCGGTCCTGGGGGCCGAGCCAGAGCCACAGGTTGACCAGCACGAAGATCCAGCTCACCAGGCCGAACAGCAGCCCGTTCCAGAGCCGGGGCGATCGCATCAGACCGCGCAGCTGCGGCTTCCAGCGCCACAGATCGAAGCGGGACGCGACGGAGCGCTTCTGTGTCCAGAAGACATCGTCCGGCAGGGTGGCGGGATGGCTGGCGCTGCACTGGCGCAGGGCGCGCTCGATCAGCCCCTGGAGCTCGCGCACATTGCCGGGGAAGTCGTAGGTCTGCAGGCGCCGCACCGCCTCCACTCCGACGTCCGGGGGCTGGCTCCAGCCAAGGCTGCGCGCTTTCTGGCGCACGCCGTAGCGGATCCACTCGCCCAGATCGGCGCGGCGCACCCGCAGGGCCGGGACGCGGATCTGGCGGCAGACCGGGTCAAACACGCTGAGGCTCTTCTCGGCAGTGAAGAACAGACGCCCCGCGAAACGGTGGAGCTGCGTGGGGTCGTGGGGGTCGTGCCAGTGGCCCTCCCGGGCCAGCTCCAGCAGCTGCCGCTGCAGCGGCTCGGGAGCCAGGTCGAGCTGATCGATCAGCAGGGAGCCCCCGCCCAGGCAGGACAGCAGCGGGATCTCCTCGCCGGAGCCCCGGCCGAACAGATCGGCGCCGTCGGGTCGCAGCAGGGCGCCGTTGAGACGGATCAGCAGCTGCTGGCGGTCCGCCGAGCCGAAATGGATCAGGGCGGCGATGTTGTCCTTCTCCAGGCCCGGTTCGCCGCTGATCAGCACGGGCCTGCGCTCGGCATCCAGGGAGGCGTCGCGGATCTCCTCCCGCAGCCGACGGGCGTAGCGGCTGCTGCCGACGATGCCGCGTCGCGTTCGCGGCAGCAGCAGGGGGGCCAGGCGCAGCAGGCAGCCGGCGTCGGCTTCCGGCGCGGAGGGGGTCTCCACCCCAGTCCCACTGCCCTCAGCTGGAACGCCCATTGCCCGTCCGCCGTTGCATCGATTCTGGTGGGGATGATGGTCCGGCCAAGCCGATCGCTCCGATGACCCTCACCCTCTACGGCGGTGCCCGCAGCCGGGCCTCGATGGTGCGCTGGTACCTCGCCGAGCGGCAGATCCCCTGCACCTGGCAGCTGCTGGATATGGCTGCCGCCGCCCACAGGCAGCCGGAGTTCCTGGCGATCAATCCCTTCGGCAAGGTGCCGGCCCTGGTGGATGACAGCCTCTGCGGTCCTGATGGTCAGGCCCTCCGCCTGAGCGAAAGCGGTGCGATCCTGCTGCACCTGGCAGAGCGGCATGGTCATGAATTCGAGGGGGAGGGTGGCGCTGCCCGGCGTGCCCTCACGGCCCAGTGGGTGCTGTTCGCCAACGCGACGCTTGGCCCGGCCCTGATGGCCGCCGCCACCGGCAAGCCCGAACAGCTGCAGGGCCTGCTGACGGTGCTTGATGGCCTGCTGGCCGGCGTCGGCAGCCTGCTTGACCCCCCGGGCGGTGCCAGCTCCGGGGCCTGGGGCGCCGCCGACTGCGCTGTGGAGGCCTATCTGGCCTACATCCCGCTGTTCTGCCCCCAGGTGGATCTGGCCCCCTACCCGCAGGTTCAGGCCCGCATCGCTGCCGTGCAGCAGCGGCCCGCTTACCAGCAGGCGATGAACCCCGCCGCGTGAACCACAGCGCACTCCGAAGGGGCGAGCCCCCGGGATCGCCTCCTCCGGGCTTGCGCTCCTGCCCCTTCGCCTGGGGAGAGGAGCGGCTGGAGCTGCTGGCGGAGGGTGCGGCCCTGGTGCCTTCCCGGGGATTGCTGCTGCTGGCCGATCTGCATCTGGGCAAGGCCGAGAGCTTCCAGGTCCAGGGGATTCCCCTGCCCAGCGATGGCGACGCCTCCACGCTCAATGCCCTTCTTGACCTGGTGCATCAGGTGCGGCCGGCCGAGGTGGCGGTGCTCGGGGATCTGATCCACAGCCGCCTGGGGCTCACGCCCGAGCTGCGCGCCAAGCTGCGGGCCCTGCCGGAGCTGCTCGGCTGCCCGCTGCGGCTGATCGGCGGCAATCACGAACGGGGCAGCTGGATCGAGGGCCTGCCCCAGGAGCCCTCCCGGGCCTGTGGCAGCCTCTGGCTGAGCCATGAGCCGGAGCCCCGGGCGGAACTCCTCAACGTCTGCGGCCATCGCCATCCGGTGGCTCTGGTTGGGCAGGGCAGCGACCGGCTGCGCCTGCCCTGCTTCGCCTACGACCCACGCCGGCACACCCTGGTGCTGCCGGCCTTCGGGCAACTCACCGGCGGCCACCCCTGCCCGGAGCACGAACAGCTGTGGCTGCTGGCGGAAGGCCGGGTGCTGCCCTGGCTCAGCCGGCGGCCGCCAGCGCCCGCACGACGTCGCCGCGGGTGAGGACGCCCACCGGATGGCGCCCGGCATCGACCACGAACAGCCGCTGCGTGTTGCCTTCATGCAGCTGCCGGGCGGCGGCGGGCAGGGGCAGATCGCCGCTGCAGGTGTGGGGGTGCTGGCCCATCACCTCGCCGACGGTGCTGCCGAGCACCTGATGCACCTCCTTGTCCCAGTTGAGCGGGTTGCGCAGATAGATCACGGCGTCCAGCAGCATCACGTAGGGGCCCGGCTGGAAGCCGCTCTCGCGCACCATCAGGTCCTGCTCGGTCAGCTCACCCACCAGGGCGCCTTCCGCATCCAGTACCGCCAGGCCGGAGATGTGGTGCTCGCTCATCAGCTTCACCGCCTCCTGCAGGGGGCTGTCGCGGCGCACGCTCAGCACCGGGGTGCTCATGGCGGCGGAGACGGGCTGTTGCACCACAGGATCGAAATGGCGGGTGCCGGCATTCTGGGCTGAGAGGGCGCCGGAGCGTCTTCTCCCCCTCGCCTGGGGCGATCCGTGAGGGTGCGGCTGTTCCGCCGAGGGTTGCCGTGGCCTCAAGGTGGTCGCGAATCGGCCGCTCACTGCGGGCAGAACTGCGGATTGACAGGGCCCGGCGTCCTGAAAGACCGTGCAGCCCCTTGCGCGGCCTGCGGCGGAACCGACTTCCGAGTTCATGAACAGGTTGCTGCTGGTCTCGATCAGTCCTGCCGCGCTGCTGGTGATCCTGGTCGGCCCCTTCGTGCAGATCGGCGTGGCCCAGCTCGGTCTGCCGGCCTCCCTGGTGGGTGGGCTGGTGGCGCTGCAGATGCTGGTCTCCGCCACGCGCCCCTGGCTGGGCCGGCTGGGGGACCGCCACCCCCGCGGTGCCGCCGGCCGCCTGGCGTTGCTCCGGTGGGGACTGCTGGCGACCTGGAGCGCCCTGCCGCTGGTGCTTCTGGGGTTGCTGCAGGTCGGCAGGCTCTGGCCGGCGTCCTCAGCCAGCCAGCGGGCCCTCATCGTCGCGGCGGTCGCGGCGTTGATGCTGATCGTGGCCCTGGGCAATCACCTGTCGCAGACGATGCAGGCCGCCCTGCTGATGGAACCGCTGCCCGCCGGTTCGCGCAGCCGGATCGTGCGGCGCCTGTGGCTGTGCCTGAATCTGTTCACCGTGCTGGCCTCCCTGCTCAGCGCCGTCGTGCTCCAGCGCCTGAAACCGCAGCCACTGGGCGGACAGCTGATCGGCCTCTGGGTGTTCTGGGCTCTGGTGGTGTTTCTCCTGGTGGGCATTGCCCTGCATGGCGCCCGTCTGCCCAGCGCGTCGACGGCGATGGTCGCTCCCCGCAGCCGTGGGCCCGGGATGCGCACCCTGCTCAGCGGTGGCTTCCTGCCCCTGCTGTTTCTGGTCCATGCTCCGCTCTACGCCCAGGAGGTGTTGCTGGATCCATGGGCCACCAGGCTGTTCGGCTGGCCTCTGGCCGCCACCGCCACCCTGATCGGCTGCTGGGCCCTGGGCACGCTGCTCGGTCAGGGCTGGGCGCTGCTGCGGCCGGTGAGGCCGTCGATCGCCTGCCTGAGCGTGGCGCTGATCTACGCCCTCCTGGCGCTGCGTGCTCCTGTGGCCGTGCTGCAGCTGCTGCCGATCCCCCTGCTGGTGGGAGGTCTGGGGCTGACCAGCGGCTGGCTGCAGCTGTGGGTGGCGGGCCAGGTGGGTGAGCGCTGCGGCGGCCACCTGGTGGGCGAGATGGTGGGCTGGCTGAGTGCGGCGGTCGTGTTCAGCCGCAGCCTGGGCGTCGCGCTTGGAGGGCCCTTGCTCGATGGCGCCGGCTGGCTGTTCGGGACCCGTTCGGCCGCGGCCTTCGCGCTGGCCTTCGGCTGCCTGGCGCTGCTGATGCTGGTCGGGGCGTTCTGCTATCTGCGGGTCGAGCGCCGTGCCGCCTGAGGCATCGCACGGCCTGCCCGGCAGCCGGCGAGCCCTACGGTCTCGATGCTCAGCCGGAATCCCTGCCATGACCGTCTCCGCCGGCGTCCTGCGGCGCCTCGCTGATGGCCTCACGGTCGGGCGCGCCGTGCTGGGTCTGCCCCTGATCCTGGCCCTGGCGGGCGGACAGGCCACTCTCGCCTGGCTGCTGCTGCTGCTCGGTGGCCTGAGCGACGCGGCCGATGGCTGGCTCGCCCGTCGTGCCGGCGGCGGGTCGGTCTGGGGGGCGCGGCTCGATCCCCTCACCGACAAGATCCTGATCAGTGCACCGCTGCTGTGGCTGGCCTCCCAGCCCACGTCCGGGCCCCACCTGCCGCTCTGGGCCGTGTGGCTGCTGCTGGCCCGCGAGCTGCTGATCTCGGGCTGGCGGGCCGCTCAGGGCAGCGGTGGCCCGGCTTCCCTGAGCGGCAAGGCCAAGACGATCCTGCAGTTCGCCAGCCTGCTGCTGCTGCTCTGGCCGCAGGGGTGGACCCTGGGCACCGCCGCCTGGACCAGCGGTGACCCGGCCCTGCCGGCTGTGCTCCAGGGGATCGGCTGGTGGCTGTTCTGGCCGTCGCTGCTGCTGGCGCTCAGCTCCGCCTGGGGCTACCTGCGCCGGGGCTGAACGGCGCGATGCCCTCTCAGCCGATCAGGGCCTCGTCGGCGCTGAAGTCCGGGCTGCTGGGCTGCTGCAGCGCATAGTCGTTGGCATAGCTGTCGGCCAGGGTGCTCTCCAGGGCGAAGGCCGGTTCCCAGGCCAGTTCGCGGCGCACCCGCGTGATGTCGGTGAGGAAATGGGCCAGGCGCAGCGGAAAGGCCTTGCGGGCCTTCTTGTCGAGCCCGGCGGGATCGAAACTGCGGATCTCGACACTGGCCGGATCCCGGCCGGCGGCGCGGGCGGCGGCGTGCACCAGGCCGCGGAAGGTGACGCCCTGGCGGCCGCTGCAGTTGTAGATGCGGTTGGTGGCGGTCTCCACCTCGATGCAGCGGGCCATCGCCGCCGCCAGATCCTTCACGTGGCCCAGCTGGGTGATCGTGCTGCCGTCTCCGGGAAGCGGCACGGGTCGGCCATGCACGATGCGATCGAAGAACCAGCTCTCCACCGGGTTGTAGTTGCCGGGGCCGACGATGTAGGTGGGCCGGAAGCTGGTGAACGGGATGCCCTCCGCCTGCAGCCAGGCTTCGGTGTCGGCCTTGCCGGCATGGCGGCTGGCCGGGTCGGTGGGGGAGTCCTCATCGAGGGGCCAGAGCTCACTGTCGGCGTAGACGCCAGCGGAGCTGACATAGACGAAGCGATGCGACGGAGCGCCGGTGCGCGCGATCACCCGGCGGCTGTCTTCGAGAGTGCGGCCTGAGCTGTCGATGATCACGTCGAAGCGGCGGCCCTGCAGGGTTGCCAGACCCTCATCGGTGGATCGGTCGCCGGCGAGATGCTCCGCTCCCTCGGGCAGGGGCTGACGGCCGCGGGTGAAGAGGGTGAGCCGATGGCCCGCCGCCAGCAGGTGCTCCACCAGCGGCCTGCCCACGAAGCGGGTGCCGCCCATCATCAACACGTCCATCGGCTGGCTCTGCGATCGAGGCCCATTCAAGCCCTGCCCCCAGGCAGCAGGGGCAAGCGCCATGCCCTGTCGCCCCTCGCCGCCGGCCGGCAGGAGGGCTGTGGCCAGGGCAGCAGGAGGCAGACGCCTGCCTTTGTCACCGCGTGGGAAGCCTGATGCGGGCAGCACCCCATCTCCCCGCCGTGCCTCTCCGGGCCCTGCAGGGGGGGCCTGGCCCCGGCAGGGGCCACGGAACCTGGAAGGTGCCGTGAACCTCTGAAGGGGGCCTCTCGAGATGGTGACTACCCTGCAACCAAACCGCGGGGCCCTGATGACTGCCTCCAGTGCGAATCGGACTCCGACCCCGAGGCCACCTCATCGCGCTTCTCACTGGCAGAAGCCGGCAGTGCTTGTTCTGGTTCTGCTGGTGGTCGCAGCGATCGGCGTTCGCCTGGGATCGCCCCGGGCCCTGGCCGATCTGGGCGCAACGCTGATCGGCGATCCCACTCCTGCATCAGCTGACTTCGCCGCCGCGCTGCTGCCGGCCGGTGTCGCGCTGCTGTTCGGGTGGCTGCTGCAGCGGCTGCCGCGCCGCAGCTGGAGCGGGGCCCTGGCGTTGCTGGTGCTGGTGCTGGTCTGCCTGCGCTATCTGCACTGGCGCCTTCACACCCTCGATCAGGGCACGTCTCTGGCCCTGGCAACCGGGGCCCTGATGCTGTTGATCGAGGCCGCCTACCTGCTGCAGCAGGGGTTGTGGCTTCTGCCGGCCCCTCTGTTCGATCCGGCGCGTCGCCGGCGCCAGGCCGATCAGCTGCAGAGCGAGCCGCTGGATCCCACTCCCAGCGTCGAGTTCTGGGTGCGGACGGAAGACCAGGAGGAGCGTCTGGTGCGGCGCGCCCTGATCGCCTGCCGGCATGTCGACCATCCCGACGTGCGGGTCGCGGTGCTCGATACCGCCGCTCGTCCGGAGGTGGAGGAGATCGCCCGCTCCCTGGGGATGCGCTACGTGGCGCTTCCTGCGGAGTGTCGACACGGCCAGGCCTTCGCTCCCCTGCTTGCGGCGGCACTGCCGGATTGTGAGGCCGAGCTAGTGGCGCTGTTCGACTGCCGTTTCATGCCCTTCGCCACCTTCCTGAAGCGAACCCTGGGCTTCTTCGGGGATGAGCGGGTGGTGATGGTGCAGACCCCGCTGACCCACTTCCGCAGTGAGTTCTACAACCGCAATCTCGGCGCCGATCAGGTGATGCCCGGCGAGCGGGATCTGTTTTTCCACTACGGCCAGGTCGTTCTCGATCGCTTCAACAGCGTCCAGGCCTGCGGCGGCAGTTCCGTCGTGCGGCGCTGCACCCTCGCGGCGATGCTCGCCGATCCCGCCGGCGCTGCGCGCGAGAGCACGGCCGTCGCCTCCCTGCAACGCCGCGGTGACAGGGTCGTGTATCTCGACGAGATCCTCAGCATCGGCGAGGCGCCGCACAGTTTCGCGGCCTTCCTGGATCAGCAGCTCGATCAGCGCCGCGATCAGCTGGCGATCATCCGAGCCGGCGGCACCCTGCCCAAGGGCCACCCCTTCTCACCCTGGCCCCTGCTGCATCAGCTGGGCCGCACCCTGGCCCAGCTGGTTCCGTTGCTGCGCATCGCCTTTCTGCTCCTGCCTCTGTTCGCGCTGCTGATGGGCTTCCCGCTGATCCGCGCGAGCTTCCGTGACTACCTGATCTTCGGCGCGCCGATGCTGGTGCTGCTGCACATCATCCCGAGCTGGCTCACGGACCACCACCACTCGCGCTTCTGGGGCGAGGTGCTCGAGGCGCTCACCGCCGTCCCAAGCCTCGGGGTGCTGCTCGGCAGCCATCGGCGTCTGCAGGATCGCCCCAGAGGAGTGCCGGCAGGCCAGGAGTCGACGGTGATGCTGCAGTCGATCAACCTCAACATGGCCTGGCCGTTTCTCCTCATCCTGGTGGAGCTGATCACGGTTCTGTTCCTGCGCTATGCGCTGCCACTCCTGCCGGGATTCGAGAGTCTGCAGAGCCCCGGCTACACCGGGGAGACCCTGTCCCTGCTGTGGAACCTGCACAACGGCTGGGTGATGGTCATCTGCCTGACCTGCGCCATTGATCAGCCCGTCAGGCGGCAGGGTGATCGCATCCCGCTCCGGCGCTCCGGCCGCCTGGAGCTGGGCGGCTTCAGCGGTGGTGGCGTCACCTGCGACCTCTCCGAGACGGGAGCTGCCTTTCAGCTCAATCCCGATGTCCAGCCGCCGGAGGGTGATCATGGCTGGCTGAGTCTCGATGACACGGCTATCCATCTCCCCGTCCGGGTGGTGCGCCGCGATCCGGTTGACCGGAGCCTGCGGATGGCCCTGCGCTACGAGCCCCTCGACGCCGCCACCACGGGATCGCTGCTCCGCTTGCTCTACGGCGGTGATGACATCGCTCTGCCGGTGGCGCACCGGATCGATGCCCTGGATGCTTTCCGCAGTCTCCTCGGTGGCATCTGGGGGGCCAATCCCGTTGTGCGTCGCTACTGAGTCGCCGCGATCGGGTTCCCCTCCCGCTGGCGAGGATGGGGAGATTCCGTCCCATCCTCCCCTCCACCATGGATGTCATCCCCGCGATCGACCTGCTCGATGGCCAGTGCGTGCGCCTGCATCAGGGGGATTACGGACAGGTGACCCGCTTCGGTGAGGATCCGATCGCCCAGGCGCTCAGTTGGCAGGAGCAGGGGGCGCGTCGGCTGCACCTGGTGGATCTCGATGGCGCCCGCAGCGGTCAACCCGTCAATGACGGGGTCGTCAAGGCGATCACCGCCGCACTGGAGATCCCGGTGCAGCTCGGCGGTGGCGTGCGTACGGCGGAACGGGCGGACGAACTGCTGGCCTGTGGACTCGACCGGGTGATCCTGGGCACGGTGGCGGTCGAGCAGCCGCAGCTGGTGCGCGAGCTGGCGACGCGCCATCCCGGCCGGATCGTGGTCGGACTCGATGCCCGCGATGGCAAGGTCGCCACCCGCGGCTGGCTCGAGGAGAGTGCGCTGGAGGCCACGGCGGTTGCGGCTTCCTTCGCCGACTGTCCCCTGGCGGCGCTGATCTGCACCGACATCGCCACCGATGGCACCCTCGCGGGCCCCAACCTGGCCTTCCTGCGGGCCATGGCCGCGGCCTCCCCCCTGCCCGTGATCGCTTCGGGAGGCATCGGCTGCCTGGAGGATCTCCTGGCCCTGCTGCCCCTTCAAGGCCAGGGGGTGAATGGCGTGATCGTCGGCCGCGCGCTGTACGACGGCCGGGTGGATCTGGGCGAAGCCTTGCAGGCGATCGGGCCGGAGCGTCTGCAGGATGTGAATCCCGGCGGTGTTCCCGTGGCCTGAGACACCTCTCGCCACCTCTCCCTGGTCGGGCCCGGCCAGGAAGAGTCGCACTCCTCCGCGCTGCCGGAGGATTCTCGCCTGTTCTGAGCGAATCCCGGCGGGTCACGGCGCACGGTGGGGGCCGCAGCACTGCCCGAGGAACTGCTCTATAACGGATAGATTCCGCCCTGTAAAGGCGTGGTCCTCGCCATCGATCCCGCAAAGGCCTCCGGCAGGTTCCCTGCTTCAGCACCCTCACATCGCCGCGCCCGGGTGGAGGAGGCCTCCGGGCGCCTCGAGGCCAGCGCCCATTCCCTGCCCCGCAGTGTCGAGGATGTCTATCGCCGCTGCCGTGATCTGGGCATGCGCCTGAGCCGGCAGCGGCGCATGGTGCTCGATCTGCTCTGGACGGAGAAGAGTCATCTGAGCGCCCGTGACATCTTCGAGAAGCTCAATGACCTGGGGCGTCATATCGGCCACACCTCGGTCTACCAGAACCTCGAAGCCCTTCAGTCTGCAGGGGTGATCGAGTGCCTGGACCGGGCCAGCGGTCGTCTCTACGGCTACCGCGCCGACCCCCACAGCCACCTCACCTGCAGCGAGACCGGAGCGATCCAGGACCTGGATGTGCAGCTCCCACCCGAACTGCTGCAGCAGATCGAGGCTCACACCGGCTACACGATCGAGTCCTACACCCTGCAGCTCTCCGGACGCCCCAGCCAGCACTGACTCTCAGGCTGCGTTCCCCCCTCCAAGGGCATCTCGGTTTCGATCAAGCGGCGACAGCCTGGACAGGGCTCCTACGATCCGGCTTCAACACGGAAGTGAGCGCCCCGTGGCCCGCCGCCCCCCGCCGCCAACGGTGCCGCTGCTGCTGTTCGCCGAGCCGTTGCAGCAGGCCGGGCTTCGCAGCTGGCTTGAGGCCGGCGACAGCGGCTGGAGGGTGATCAGCGATCCGGCGTCTCTCGATGGAGCGCCGAAGCTCGTGCTCTGGAGCCTCGCGGCCCATCCCGAACCCGAGGCGCTCGAGATCGAGCTGCGCCTGCTTCAGGAGCGCTGGCAGCCGGCCCCGGTGCTGTTGCTGCTGCCCCGTCGCCATGGTTATTCGGGTTCCTTCCTTCTGCGTCTGGGTGTGGCGGGCCTGCTCGAGGATCCCCAGGCCAGCGGCCTGATCGAGGCGGTGCGGGTGCTGCTGGCCGGCGGGCGTGTGCTGGAACTCGCCGATCCCGCGGCGACGACGGGGCCGGAAGTCCCGGCCGGCCCGGTGCTGGGCCTGGGGGGCTGGCTGCTGCTGAGCGGCCTTCAGCAGATTGATGCCGAACTGGGCGTCTGCGCCCGGCTGCTTGATCCGCCGCCTGCGTCGCCGTTCAGCCGGCTGCTGCTTCAGGGCCGCCAGCGGGAGCTGCTCTGCGCCCGACGCCTGCTGCTGTGGCTGTGGGGCCCGCTGCAGATGGCCTGGCCTGAGCCCCCTCTCACTGCCGAGGCCTCTCCAGGTCCAACCGCCGCCAGCGGCTCCGGTCTCCCGTCGATGGCGTCCGGAGCCCTGGCGATCACGCTCCGACAGCGGAACGCCGAGGGTCTGTGGCAGGCACTGCGCCAGCGTCTGGAGCAGCAGGCGTCGCACGCTCCCGACAATCACAGCGGCCAGCTGCTGGCCCTCGAAGGCCTGGCCCCCGAGCGTCGTCGCGATCTGCTGCTTGCCCTGCTCGAGCAGTTCGCTCAGCTGCGCGATCGCCTGCGCCATGCTCTGGCCGAGGCTCCCTCGGATGGCGGCGCTGCGCAGGCCCTGCCTGCCGACCGTCTGCTTCAGGCCTGGCGGACCTTGCAGCCGGATCTGCGTCGCGAGGCCCTGCGCCAGCTCGCCGGCACCTATGTGCAGCTGCCCCGCGACGGCGTGCTCACGCCGGTGGCCGAGCAGTTGCTCGCCGTCAGTGATCTCAGTGAGTCCGAACCGGAACTGCCCGATCCCGAGGCGATGCTGACCGCCCTGGTGCAGGCCACACCGCTGCTGGTGGAAGGCCGCCTGCTGCCTCCCGATGAACCCCAGGCGCTGCTGTATCTCGAGCTGCTGCTGGCCAACTGGCTCGTCCGCAACGCCGAACGCATCAGCGCCGAGGTGCTGGCTGCCAGCGCCGACTGGCCCGAGTTGCGCCGCTATCTGCTGCGGCCCGATCTGCTCTCCACCCGCAACCTCGAACGTCTGCGCAACCAGCTCAACGCCCAGCAGCGCTGGAGCAGCTGGGTGGTCCGGCCGATCCAGATCTATGAGAGCCGCCGTCCCCTCTATCAGCTGCAGGCCGGTGCGATTGCCTGCGTCGATCTCAGCGAACCGCGTGACCGCGAGTTGCGCCAGCTGGGCCCCCTCCAGCAGCTGGTCACCCTGGCCCTCGAGACCCGGGATGCCGTGGCCCCCCAGCTGCAGGCCCTGGTTCGCGGTCTGGGTGATCTGCTGGTGGTGCTGCTCACCCAGGTGGTGGGCCGTGCCATCGGGCTGGTTGGTCGTGGCATCCTGCAGGGCATGGGCCGCGGAGTCGCCCGGGATCGCGCGGCACAATGAGCCCCGAGCTCACGCGAGGCCCCTTGCTCCCAACGCCACCCGAGGCATCCGCTGCAGCGCTCCCCTGGGCTCCTCAGGTCGGCGCCCGACATGAGTGGTTTGCGCTTCGTTTTCCCCTGCTGTCCTGGTCGCTGATGGCCTGGGGCCGCCTCCTCGTCTGCCTGTCCGGCATCCGCAGCGTGGTCACTGGCGCCGCCTCCGCAACCACAGCGCTCCACACCCGCTGGCGGCCTGGACCCGGCGTGCTGGCCGGTGTGCTGCTCGTGCTTCTGCTCGTGCTGCCCGGCGCTTCACCCGCCTGGGCCGGCCTCGATGACGATCGCTATGACGGCAATATCTTCGCCCTGTATGCAGGGAACGGCTCGCTGGTGCCGCCGCGGAGCACCCTCGGTGAGGCCCGTGCCGACGGTCGGGTGGCCGTCGTCATCTACTACCTCGATGACAGCTCGGTCAGCAAGCGCTTCGCGCCGGTCGTCTCCGAGCTTCAGCGCCAGTGGGGCAACAGCATTGAGCTGATCCCTCTTGTCACCGACCCCCTCCAGGACCGCAAGGCCGAGGGACCGGATGATCCCGCCAGCTACTGGACGGGCACCATCCCCCAGGTCGTGGTGTTCGATCGGGCGGGCAAGGTGGCGTTCGATGCCAGCGGGGCTGTCAGCTCGGATGCGATCAACGACGCCGTGAGTCGGGCGACGGGCATTCCCCTGCCTGATGGAGCCAACGCCCTCACCACGGAGAGCTTCAACGAGCTCAATGCCGAAGTTGTTCCAGTTCGTCCATGAGCGCGCCGGCTGAGCGGATCGAAAGCGACGGGATGGGAGAGATCGCCGTTCCCGCCGATCACTACTGGGGGGCCCAGACGCAGCGCTCTCTTCACTACTTCCCCTACGGCCAGGCGATGCCCCTGGCGATCGTGCGCGCCTACGGCCAGCTCAAGGCCGCCTGCGCTGAGGTGAACGTCGCCATGGGCCGTCTCGAATCCGAGCGTGCCGGCTTCATCATCACGGCGGCCGAGGAGGTGGCGTCCGGCGCACTGGATGCTGAATTTCCCCTGCGCGTCTGGCAGACGGGCTCGGGTACCCAGACGAACATGAATGTCAACGAGGTGATCGCCAACCGGGCGATCGAGCTCGCCGGTGGCGTGCCGGGCAGCAAGAGCCCGGTTCATCCCAACGATCACGTCAATCTCAGTCAGTCCAGCAACGACACCTTCCCCACCGCGATGCACATCGCGGTGGCCCTGGAGCTGGACATGCTGCTTCTGCCCGCGATTCGTTCCCTGATCGCCACCCTGCGGCGCCTCAGCGAGGACTTCGCGGCGATCATCAAGATCGGGCGCACCCATCTGCAGGATGCGGTGCCGCTCACCCTCGGCCAGGAGTTCAGCGGCTATGTCGCCCAGCTGGAGCTGGGACTGGGGGCCCTGGTGCCCGGTCTGCCGGCGGTGCTCCAGCTGGCGATCGGTGGCACCGCCGTGGGCACGGGCCTCAACGCCCCGCCGGGTTTCGGCGAAGCGGTGGCGGAGAGGCTGAGCGAGCGCCTCGGCCTGCCGTTCACCAGTGCTTCCAACAAATTCCAGGCCCTGGCCGGCCATGAGCCGCTTGCCGCCGTCCACGGTTCCCTCACGGTGCTGGCGGGCTCGCTGCTCAAGATCGCCAACGACATCCGCTGGCTGGGCAGCGGTCCCCGCTGCGGCCTGGGCGAGCTGGTGCTGCCGGAGAACGAACCGGGGTCGTCGATCATGCCGGGCAAGGTCAATCCCACCCAGTGCGAGGCCGCCACGATGGTGGCGCTGCAGGTGATGGGCAACAACACCGCCGTGCAGATGGCCGCCAGCCAGGGCAATTTCGAGCTCAATGTCTTCAAACCCCTGATTGCCCACAATCTTCTGGAGAGCATCGCGCTGCTCGCCGGGGCCTGCGACGGCCTTCGCCTGCACTGCCTTGAAGGCCTGCAGGCCGACACCGGCCGCATCCAGGCGCTGCTGGATCAGAGCCTGATGCTCGTCACCGCCCTGACGCCCGTGATCGGTTACGACCGTGCCTGCACCATCGCCAAGCACGCCCATCAGCACCGCCTCAGCCTGCGGGAAGCGGCCCTGATGCTCGGCGAGATCAGCGCTGAGGAGTTCGATCGCTGCGTCAGCCCTGATCGGATGCTCTGAGGAGCTGCTCCAGGCCGTCGCGGCTGCCCTCCACGTCGGCGGCGCCGCGCTCCAGGATCACCACACCATCCCGCAGGGCCTGGATGCCGAAGTCGGTTCCCATGGCCTGCAGGCGTTCGCGGCAGAGCTGCAGCACATCGCGGTCCTCCTCGAAGGCCGGTGCGTAGCGCCGCAGACGCTCCAGATCCACGGCGACCCAGTCCACCGGCTGCTCACGGCCCCCGCGGTCGAGATAGGTGATCGACTGGGGGAAGCGCACCAGCACCTCGCGGCGTGCCAGAGGCGGCACCAGATGGGTGCTGGCTGCAACCGGAACCCCTGGTGGGATCACTTGCAGCAGCAGGCGGGACTGTCGGGCCCGCTGCCAGCTTTCCTGCAGCCCGACATGCACCCAGGGGCTGACGCTGTCGGGCACCAGCCAGGAGATCGACCGGTTTGGATTGCTCGTGAGCGTGAAGATCAGTGAGAGGGCCATGCAGCCCATCCACACCCGACGCAGCCGCCGCGACTGGAACAACCCCAGATGCCGCTGCCACCAGAGTGCGGCGCCGGCGTAAAGCCCAGGCACCACCAGATAGGTGTAGCGGATGTTGATCGACAGTGGGTTGTTGCTGCCACGGGCAAGGAGCAGGCCCAGCATCGGCAGGGAGATCAGCAGCCAGGCGTCGATCGACACCAGCGGAACCAACATCAGCGGCAGGGTCAGACCGATCAGATAACGCAGGGTCTGATCGGGGGGATTCACCAGCTCGCGCAGCAGGACAGGCGGCTGGCCGAGTGCCGATCGCAGCACCTCCAGGCTGGACGCCTCCTCCTGGCCTTCGATGTAGTGCCCGAAGTTCTCGACCATGAAGCGTCGTGCATTGTCATCGCTGAACTGCGGCATCCACACATTCATCGCCAGCAGCACTGAGGCCCCTCCCCACAACAGCAGCAGCAGGGCCAGCGGCCATCGCTGCCGTTGACGTACCAGCAGCCACAGGCTCACGCCCATCAGCACCACGCCGGTGTCCTCGCGCACCAGGGGGATCAGCAGCGCCGCCACCGCGATCACGGCGGTTCGGCGGGTCTCCAGGCCCAGCAGCAGCAGGAACACCAGCAACGGCAGCTGGCAGAGGTCGGTGAAATTCCCCCAGGCGGGACCGATCACCGCGTTGGCGGCGAAGAAACTGATGCTGATCAGAGCGGCCGGGCCCGCCGGCAGCCAGTGGCGGGCGAGCCGGTGCAGCGTCAGCCCTGCGGCGGTGACCAGCAGCACCTGGATCACCCCCAGGGCGCCTGAACCCAGCGTTCCGACCAGCGGTGCCCAGAGCAGCAGCAGCGGTGTGAAGTGCTGCCCGAGCCGCTGATACCCCAGGGCCGGGGGCTGGCCGGCATGAATGACGTTGGTCGACAGCTGCGAGGAGAGTGTGCTCTCAAAGGGATGGCCGCGCAGCGTGTTCCAGAGGACCTGGGTGAAGATGCCCTGGTCGTAGGAGGCCGTCAGCGACAGCAGCCGCCATAGCTGGATCGACAGCCCGGTAACGGCGAACAGCAGAGCCGCCAGAGCCACCGCGCGACCGGCTTTCGATGAGAGGCGCGTCAAGGCGAGCCGCGGTGGCGGAAGGGGGGTCGGGCTCATGGTGGGGTCAGGCCGGGAGAGCGCCGCAGCGGAGGCATGCCAGGGACTCTGAGAAGCGGCTTCACATCCGGGGGGATGCCCTTTCGGTCGGGAAGCCGGTGGGAATCAGCGGCTCAAGCGCGGCTTGTTCCGGTGAGGCTGGAAAGCCGGTCCCAGTGGGATCCTGCGGTTTCTGGTCACTCGGCCCGAAGCGTAACGGGCTCGGCTGGTGCTTCCGGGGATCGGCGCGTGAAGGGTCCCCGTTTGCCCGGCGACGCGCTCGGATCCCGCGGGGGAGGGGGGTGCGATGTCCTGAAGGCGCCGGACGGAAACGCGTGCATCGGCACAGGCCTTCGCGGTGATGGCTTGCAGGTTCCGGTGCTCACGAAGCCGGTCCAGGGAACGGAGCGACTCAGAGCAGATTGGCGGCCAGTTCCGCCAGCTCCGAGCGCTCACCGCGGGTCAGGGTGACATGGCCGGCGAGCATCTGCCCCTTGAAGCGCTCCACCAGCCAGGTGAGGCCATTGCTTTCGGCATCGACATAAGGATTGTCGATCTGATAGGGATCACCGGTGAGCACGATCTTGGTGCCCTGTCCTACACGGGTGACGATCGTCTTGACCTCATGGGGGGTGAGGTTCTGCGCTTCATCCACCACCATGTACTGACGAGGGATCGAGCGGCCGCGGATGTAGCTGATCGCCTCGACTTCCAGAAGTCCCATCGCCTTGAGATCCTCCCAGTTGTTGCGGGTGCCCCGTTGGGAGCTGCGGGTGTTCAGCGGTCCTTCGCTGCCTCCGAGCAGGAAATCGAGGTTGTCGATGATCGGCTGCATCCAGGGCCCCATCTTCTCCTCCAGGTCCCCCGGCAGAAAGCCGATGTCCTTGCCCAGAGGAATCACCGGCCGGGTGACCAGCAACCGGTCGTAGAGGCGTTCGTCGGCCACCTGATTGAGGCCCGCAGCCAGGGCCAGCAGGGTCTTGCCGGTGCCCGCCTTGCCGATGAGGGTCACCAGCTGCACGGCCGGATCGAGCAGCAGATCCAGGGCGAAGGTCTGCTCGCGGTTGCGGGGCTGGATGCGCCCCAGCTTGGCCTTGTTCACCCGCTGCAGCGGATGCAGCGACTGGCTGCGTGCGTCGAAGCGGGCCAGCAGCGTGTGGTTCGGCTGGACCTGGTCGACCAGGGTCACCCCTTCATTGGCCACCAGTGCCGGCGCCGCGGCCTCCCCTGCCCCCATGCCGATCACGCCCACATCGGCGGGCAGCGGCGGCAAATCGCTGAGCGGCAGACCGCTGGCCGCCTTGACCCGGTCCATCAGCTCCGCCGGCACCCACAGCTCGCAGAAGCCGGGGTAAAGGTCGTCGATGGCGACCTTGTCGCTGGTGTAGTCCTGGGCCGTCAGACCCACCGCATCGGCCTTGATGCGCAGGTTGGTGTCCTTGGTGACGAGCACCACCGGCGTGCGGCTGCCCATCACCTCCTGCAGCCGCTGTTCCAGGGCCACAGCCAGGATGTTGTTGTCACCGTTGCCGCTGCGGAGTTCCGGCGGCAGCTGGGCGAGGGTTTCGGCCCGGCAGAACACCACCTTCAGGGTTCCGCCGGTGGCCTCGTCGATCGTCACGCCCTCGGCGAGATTGCCCTTGCGGCGCAGATCATCCAGAAGGCGTGAAATCTGACGGGCATTGCGACCCTTTTCGGAGGGATCGCGCTTGAACCGGTCGATCTCCTCCACCACCTCGATCGGCACGACGACATGGTTGTCCTGGAAGCGGGTCAGGGCGGCGGGGTCATGCAGCAGGACGTTGGTGTCGAGAACGAAGGTCTTGCGCATGCCAGTCGCCGTGCCGGTGCCGTGACCTGGAACCTAGGGCCGCTGCAGCCTCTACGCTCCGCCCGTTCGCGCGCCGTAGGTTTCCGGACTTGCCTTTCCTGCTTTCGCTCCTTCCTGTCCTGTTGCTGCTGGCGGGACTCTGCCTGCTGTGGCTGGAGCTGCGCCATCGTCTCAGGCCCGCCTCGCCGCTCCAGCTCAGTGCCGGCCCGCTCCAGGTGAAGCGCAAGGCCATGGGCCTGGAGATCACCGGTACCGTGACCATCCGCAATCCGCATCCGCGCATGGAGGTGTTCGTGCCGGAAGTGCGGGTCGAGCCTGTGCTGCTGGGGAGGGCTGATCTGACGGAGGTGCGCTCCGAGGTGCGCATCACCTCCCTGCACCCCGATGAGGAGGCCCGTCCCGATCACTACTGGGCGGCTTACATCGTCAAGGGGCGCAAGAGCACCGCGGCCCAGATCCAGATCCGCCTGGCCGGACCCGCCGGCAGCGATCTGGAAAGCCTGATCGACACCGTCTGGATCGACCTGCAGTGGGTCAACTACGGCCCCTTCGGTCGTCTCACCCGCCGCGACGGCATTCTGGTCCCTGTCCAGAAGCCGGATCCCGCTGCGGCTCTGACAGCTCCCTGGCGCGAGGGTGAGGGCTGCCGCGTTCTGCCGGTGCGCACCCATCTGCTGGGGGTGCTCGACGATCCCCTGGAGGTTCTGCGTCAGTACTGCGCCGACCTGCTGCAGCCCGGGGATGTGCTCACCATCGGCGAAACCCCTCTGGCCGTGATGCAGGGCCGCTATCACCATCCCGCCACGGTGGAGCCCTCGATGCTGGCGCGTCAGCTCTGCCGTGTCTTCCATCCCACCAGCAGCCTGGCCAGCGCCTGCGGTCTTCAGACCCTGATCGACATCGTCGGACCGGCCCGGGTGCTGTGTGCGTGGGTCGTCGGCAGCGCCCTGAAGCTCGTGGGCATCCGCGGCGGGTTCTATCGCCTTGCCGGCGAACAGGCCCGTCTGATCGATGACATCACCGGCACCACCCCGCCCTACGACCAGACGCTGGTGCTCGGCCCCGCCGATCCGGATGCCTTCTGCCGCGAGATGGCCGTCGCCCTGGGCGTCGGCGTGGCCGTGGTCGATGTCAACGACCTGGGCCGCGTCAAAGTGCTGGCCGCCAGCCGCGACTGTGATCAGGAGCTGCTGCAGCGGGCGTTGCGTCCCAACCCGGCCGGCAACGCCAATGAGCGCACACCGCTGGTGCTGGTGCGCCCGACCTGAGTCCAGCCTTGATGCAGCTCTAGAATCACTGCTGGCAGTCCTGTGCTCAGTCCGTGCCTTCCAGCCTGATCCTCCCCGTGCAGGATCCGTCCATTCAGGATGGTCCCTGTCGCGATGCGCTGGAGCCCGGCCATGCTGCCGTCCAGCCGTCCAGCTCAGCCCCGCTCTGCTCCCCTGCCTATCGGGTGGAGCCTCTGCAGGGCTGGCATCTCCCTCTTCTTGACGATCGCGCCTTCCTGCCGCTTCAGCCGTTGCTGCAGCGCTCCCTGCTTCTGGCCGTTCCGGACAGGCTGCTGACGGCCCTGCGCCGTCGCCAGCCGCTCACCTCCCAGGCTCTGGTGGCCCTGCAGGTGTTGCCGGAAGGACAGCAGCGGATTCTTGGCCTGATCGTCTGCCGCCGCCTCAATCGCAGCGGCAGCAGCTGGCAGGTGGAACACCTCCGCCTGCCGATCCGCTCCTCCACTCCGGCCTCCCCC
The DNA here is from genome assembly GCF_015840715.1 of Synechococcus sp. CBW1004. Taxonomy (NCBI): domain Bacteria; kingdom Bacillati; phylum Cyanobacteriota; class Cyanophyceae; order Synechococcales; family Synechococcaceae; genus Synechococcus; species Synechococcus sp. CBW1004. The sequence goes on from NZ_CP060397.1 coordinate 238,819, forward strand.
GGTCGCCGGGAGGTCTCCACCGCCCTTCTGCGCGAGGCCATCCACCGGGCGCGCAGCGCCGCGAGCTGGTTCGCCACGGCGTCGAGTCTTGATCGCGACCGGCTCGCCCTTCTGCGGGAGCAGGGTTTCCAGCCCCAGCGCACCGACCAGCTCTGGCGCTGGCGCCCCGCGGAGGCGGACGCGCCACCCCCTTGGCCAGCCGGTCTGCAGCTGCAGCGATTGCATCGCGGCACCGCCGCGCTGCTCTGGCACCTGGAGCAGGCCACCTGCCCGGCCCAGCTGCGCCAGCTGCTCGATCGCAGTGTCGAGGATCTCCTCGATCAGAGTGGCAACCGCGGTTGGATGCTCGTCGATGCCTCCCGCAACGAAGCGGTCGCCGCCGTGCGCTGGCTCTCCGACCGTCCCGACGGCGGCCTGCGGGTTGAGCTGAGCGTTCATCCGCTCTGGCAACACCTGCTGGGAGCTCCCTGCGAGCGTCTGCTCCACACCTTCGCCGGCAGCGGCAACACCCTGTGGCTCACCGCCGAGGTGGGTGATCGCCCCCGTCATCAATGGTTGCGCGCCCTCGGCGCCGAACCCCAGCAGGAGATGGTGCTAATGGCACGCAGTGTCTGGCGCCGTCAGGGCGCCTCCCCGGCCCGCCTCGGCGTGGCCCGCCTTGGGGCCGTTCTGGAACAGTTTCAGCCCCGTCGCCGGCCGCTGCCCACGCCGGTGGGTGGCCTCTCCCTTCGCTGAGTGGCTGCACCTCCTCCCTGCTCGGCCCTTGCCCTCGACATCGGCCGTCGCCGCATCGGTCTGGCCGGCTGTGATCCTCTTGGCCTGAGCGTCACCCCCCTTCCCGCGCTGCAGCGCACCACCCCTGAAGGCGATCGCGAGCGACTGCTGCCGCTGCTGCGACTGCGACGGGTGCAGGTTCTGGTGTTCGGCCTGCCCCTCGATGACGCGGGCCAGCCCACCGTTCAGGCCCGCCATTGCCGCCGTTATGGCCTGAGGCTGGCGGCGGCCCTGGCGGCGGGGGGCCATCCCCTGCCGGTCGCCTGGGTGAACGAGCACAGCAGCAGCTGGGCGGCCGCAGAGCGCTTCGGCCTGCACGGTGATCGCAGCGGTCGTCTCGACAGCGCCGCCGCCGCCCTGCTCCTCGAGCAATGGTTGCGGGATGGGCCTGAGGCCCGGTGGTTGCGGGATGCTCCTGTGGACCGGGAGCTGTGCGGGGGGGCCGTCGTCGTCGCCGAACCGGTCGCCCCGGCGACCATCCCCGCCGGCCCGGGGGCGGGCTCTGGTTCATCCTGAAGACATCCGCCATCCGCCTGCATGACCGCCGCACCCCAGGACGCTTCGGCACCTGCTGATATGCCCACCCTGGTGGTGCAGGACAGCCAGGGTCGCCAGCTGCTCTGTTTTCTCGAGCAGCTCATCCCGCTTCAGGGCCGTGATTATGCGCTGCTCACTCCGGTTGACACCCCGGTGAGCCTGGTGCGCCTGCCGCAGAGTGAAGCGGAGGAGCCTGAGGAGATCGTCGACTGGAGCGAGCGTGAACCGATCCTCGCGGTGGCGGAGTCGCTGCTGCAGGAACACAACCTGTCGCTGGTGCGCTCCGCTGCCACCCTCACCGTCACCGGCGACTTCGAGGACCCGGGCCTCGAGGAGGAGGACGAGGAGGAGGACGAGATCGAGGAGGGTGAGGCACTGGATGATGAAGAAGCGGGCGACCTCTTCGAATCGCTGCTCGACCGGCCCTTCTATGTGGGTGAGGAGCAGTACGACCTGTTCGTGCCTCTGGATCCGTTCTTCGTGGTAGCGGTCCTCGACGGCAAGCAGGCCCGACTCGTCGAGGGGGAGGATTTTGCCCAGGTGCAGCCCCTGCTGGAGGCGGAACTGGAGCGCCGTGAGCTGGGCGAACTGGGGGACTGATGGCCGCCGCTCCCCACTTCCGCCGACTGCTGACTCCCGACTGGCTGGTGCCCACCACCCTGGCCCAGCTGCCGCTCGATCCGCTCGAGCAGCTGGGCATCCGGGCCCTGGTGCTGGACGTGGACCGCACGATCCTGCCCCGTCGGCAGGCGGAGGTGCCTCCGGCTGCTGAGCAGTGGCTGCGCCATGCCGCCGCCCGGATGCCGATCCATCTGCTCAGCAACAATCCGTCGCGCCGCCGCATCGGTGCGGTGGCCGAAACCCTGGGGGTGCCGTTCACCACCTCCGCCGGCAAGCCGCGGCGCTCGGCCCTGCGCCGCGTGCTCGATGAGCTCTCGATTGCCCCGGCCCATGTGGCCCTGGTGGGCGATCGCATCTTCACCGACGTGCTCGTGGGCAACCGCCTCGGGCTGTTCACGGTGCTGGTGCGGCCGATCGATCCGCTCGGCCAGCCCTGTCGCCACGATCGCTGGCAGATGCTCGAACTGCGCCTGGCCGGCCTGATCGGTGGTGGTTCCGCCGCCGCAGGCCGTCCCGAGCCGGAGGCCAGCCGCTGATGGCCGCCGCCCCAGCCGGGACGCGGCGCGTCATCAAGGTGGGTACCAGCCTGCTGCGGGGCTCTCCGGAGCGGCCCACGGCGGCGGTGATCGCCGACCTGGCCGCCAGTCTCAACCGCCAGCAGCGTCGGGGTGAGCGCATGGTGCTGGTCACCAGCGGCGCCGTCGGCCTGGGCTGTGAGGTGCTCGGCCTGGAGCGGCGCCCCACTGAGCTGGAGGCTCTGCAGGCCGCCGCCGCCGTCGGTCAGGGCCGGCTGATGGCTCTCTATCAGGACGCCTTCGCTGTGCGTGGCCTCGCCGTGGCTCAGGTGCTGCTCACGCGCGGTGATCTGGCCTCCCGTCGCCGTTACCAGCGCGCCTGCCGCACCCTGGAGCAATTGCTGGCCTGGGGTGTGGTGCCCGTGGTCAATGAGAACGACACCCTGGCGACCGATGAGCTGCGCTTCGGCGACAACGACACCCTTTCGGCCCTCGTGGCGGTGGCTGTCGGCGCCGAGGAGCTGATCCTCCTCACGGACGTCGACAGCCTCTATTCCGGCGATCCCCGCACCGACGCCGAGGCCCGTGCCATCCCCGAGGTGCGCGATCTGGCCGAACTCGAGCGGCTCAGCAGCGTTGCCAGCGGTGGCGGCCGCTGGGGCACCGGCGGCATGACCACCAAGCTGCGGGCCGCCCGCATCGCCACCTCCAGCGGCATCCGCGTGCGCCTGGCCGATGGTCGCGATCCGGCCGTGCTTGAGGCGCTGTTCGCCGGCGAGCGGGTGGGCACGCTGTTTCAGCCCAGTGCCAGCCCCCTGCCGGATCGCAAGCGCTGGCTTGCCCATGCCCTGCTGCCCAAGGGAGGCCTGCGCATCGATGCCGGGGCTGAAGCGGCGCTGCTGCAGCGGGGTGCTTCGTTGCTTGCGGTGGGCATCCAGGCGGTTGAGGGGGCGTTCAGCCGTGGTGAGCCGGTGCGGATCCTCTCCCCTGAGGGCCGCGAGCTGGGCCGTGGCCTGTCCAGCCTGAGCAGCGATGAGCTCCATGGGCTTCTGGCCCTGGAGAGCGAGGAGCGTCGCCGCCGCCTGGGAGCCGTGCGCGATGCCGTCGTGCATCGCGACCAGCTGGTGCTGCTGCCCGGGGCCTGAGCCCCGCCTACCATCCGGCCGATCGGGGCCCGGCCATGCGTTTCAGCGAACTGCTCACCCAGCTCAGCGAGGTGAGTGAAGCCACCCCGCGCCAGCTGGCCCACGATCCGGAAGTCGGTGGCGCCGAGTCGATCGAGCGGGCCTCCGGCGGCCAGCTGAGCTTTCTGGAGGCCGGCAGCGCCCTGGCAGCCAGCCTCGCAGCCACCGGGGCCAGCGCCCTGCTGCTGCCCGCCCGCGGTGAGGAGGCTGAGGCCCTGCAGGAGCAGGCCAGTGCCCGGGGGCTGGCCTGGGTGGCTCTGGCGGATCCGCGTCTGGGCTTCGCCGAGGCTCTCGATCAGCTCTATCCGCGGCCCCGGCCCCAGCCGGGCGTCCATGCCACTGCCGTGGTGGACGCCGGAGCCGATGTGGCTCCGGATGTGCATCTGGGGGCCCATGTGGTGGTGGCGACCGGCAGCTCCATTGCCGGCGGCTGCGTGCTCCATCCCGGTGTGGTCATCTACGCCGACGTCGCGATCGGCCCGGACTGCGAGATTCATGCCGGCGCCGTGCTGCATCCCGGCAGCCGCCTGGGCCGGGGATGTGTGGTGCACTCGAATGCCGTCATCGGCAGTGAAGGCTTCGGTTTCGTGCCCACCGCCAGCGGCTGGCGCAAGATGCCCCAGACCGGCCGCGTGGTGCTGGAGGACGGTGTCGAGGTGGGCTGCGGCAGCACCATCGACCGGCCTTCGGTGGGGGAGACGCGCATCGGTGCCGGCACCAAGATCGACAACCTGGTCCACATCGGCCACGGTGTGACCACCGGGAGGGGCTGCGCCCTGGCGGCCCAGGTGGGCATCGCCGGCGGGGCCCGCCTCGGCAACGGCGTGATCCTGGCTGGCCAGGTGGGGCTGGCCAACAAGGCGGTGATGGGGGACCGCTCCATTGCCAGCTCCAAGTCGGGCATCCACGGCGAGGTGGCCCCCGGTGAGGTGGTGAGCGGCTACCCGGCGATCCCCAATCGCCTGTGGTTGCGCTGCTCAGCGGCATTCAGCAAGCTGCCAGATCTTGCAAAAGCGATCCGGGCTCTGGAGAAACGCCAGCAGGGCTGAGGTCGCCGGCGGCTGTCCCATGGCGCCGGACCATGTCGCCGGACCATGGCGACAGCCAGAACCCCGACGCGTCGGCCGCCTGCGGCTGCTTCGGGCAGCGGTTTCGCCGATCGCGTCTGCCACCAGCCGCGGACCCGCTGTCCTGGCTCTCGCCAAGGCCCCTCGGCGAGAGGACTGGCCGCCGCAGATCCGTCCTCAGTCAGCTCCCGATTCCGACAACCGCCTCGACACCCCCGGGGTGACGGCCCCGGTGGATCGAGCCGGGTCTGGGGCATCCGAAGCCGTGTATGGGGGAAAGCCGCAGCAAAGCCGCCCCACACGCCGACCGGCCCCCTCCCAGGGTCGGTCGCCATGCCCCGTGAGGAGCCCGCGGCGCCGATGTACGACAGCCCACCGCCGCGTAGCCTCGCGCCCATCCCCTTTGCGCCTGCGGCGGCCCAGCGATGACCAGCTACCGGATCACCCTGCTCGCCGGTGACGGCATCGGCCCGGAGATCATGGCCGTGGCACGCCGGCTGCTGGATGCGGTGAGCAGTCGCCATGGCTTCACGCTCGCCTACGACGACCAGCCGATGGGCGGGGTGGCCATCGACGTCACGGGCGAGCCGCTGCCCGCCAGCACCCTGGAGGCCTGCCGCGCCTCCGATGCGGTGCTGCTGGCGGCGATCGGCTCGCCCCGGTACGACAGCCTGCCGCGCGAGAAACGGCCTGAGACGGGCCTGCTGGGTCTGCGGGCCGGCCTGGGCCTGTTCGCCAACCTGCGGCCGGTGAAGATCATCCCGGCCCTGATCGATGCCTCGACGCTCAAACGCGACGTGATCGAGGGGGTGGATCTGATGGTGGTGCGTGAACTCACCGGCGGCGTCTATTTCGGCACCCCCAAGGGGCGGGTGGAGGCCGAGGGCCGTGTGCGCGCCTTCAACACGATGGCCTACTTCGATGACGAGATCGATCGCATCGCCCGGGTGGGCTTCGATCTGGCGCGCCAACGCGGCGGTCGCCTGTGCAGCGTCGACAAGGCCAACGTGCTCGATGTCAGCCAGCTCTGGCGTGATCGCGTCGAGGCCCTGCACGCCAGCGACTACCCGGATGTGGAGCTCAGCCACATGTATGTCGATAACGCCGCCATGCAGCTGGTGCGCAACCCGCGTCAGTTCGATGTGCTGCTGACCAGCAACCTGTTCGGCGACATCCTCAGCGATGAGGCGGCGATGCTCAGCGGCTCGATCGGCATGCTTCCCTCCGCCTCCCTCGGCGAGAGCGCCCCGGGCGTGTTCGAGCCGATCCACGGTTCCGCCCCCGACATCGCCGGGCAGGATCGCGCCAACCCCATGGCCATGGTGCTCAGTGCCGCGATGATGCTGCGGGTGGGTCTGAAGCAGGAGGCCGCCGCCGCCGACCTCGAGCAGGCCGTCGACCGGGTGCTGGCTGCCGGCTACCGCACCGGCGATCTGATGGCGCCAGGGTGCACCCAGGTGGGCTGTCAGGTGATGGGCGACCAGCTGCTGGCTGCCCTTCGGGACTGATCCTTCCAGCCGTCCCTGGAGCCGGCCCGCACCAGCGGCAGGGCCGGCCGGCGGCCGAGCCGTGGGGATGCCAGACCCGTTGAGACGGCGATCGTGTCGCTCCGGCCTCCCCGTGGTCAGTGATCCAGACGGCGGCGGAGCCCGCCACCGCGCCCTGGCAGAGGGGCCGGACCGGCGACCTGCCAAACTCCCCCACAGTTCAGCCCCTCCCGCGCATGTCGAAGCGTCATCCGGTCGTCGCCGTCACCGGTTCCTCCGGCGCCGGCACCAGCACCGTCAAGCGGGCCTTCGAGCACATCTTCAAGCGCGAGGGCATCACCCCGGCCGTGGTCGAGGGCGACAGCTACCACCGCTACGAGCGGGGCCCGATGAAGGAGGCCATGGCCGCCGCCCTGGCCAAGGGCGAGAACTTCTCCCACTTCGGCCCCGAGGCCAACCTGTTCGACAAGCTCGACGAGCTGTTCCGCACCTACGGCGAGACCGGCAGCGGCCAGAAGCGCTACTACCTGCACTCCGTCGAGGAGGCCGCCGAGCACAACGCTCGCCTCGGCACCAGCCTTGAGCCCGGCCAGTTCACCCCGTGGGAGACGATCCCCACCGGCACCGACCTGCTCTTCTACGAAGGCCTGCACGGTGGTGTGGTCGGTCAGGGCTATGACCTGCCCAGCCTGGCCGATCTGCTGATCGGCGTCGTGCCGGTCGTGAACCTGGAGTGGATCCAGAAGATCGCCCGCGACAACAAGGAGCGCGGCTACTCCGCCGAAGCCACGGTGGACACGATCCTGCGGCGGATGCCCGACTACATCAACCACATCTGCCCGCAGTTCAGCCGCACGGACATCAACTTCCAGCGGATCCCTACGGTCGACACCTCCAACCCGTTCATGATCCGCGACATCCCGACGCCGGATGAGTCGTTCGTGATCATTCACTTCCGCAAGGGTGCCCGCGAGAAGTGGGGGATTGATTTCACCTATCTGCTCGACATGATCCACGACTCCTTCATGTCCAGCCCCACCTCGATCGTCGTGAACGGCGGCAAGATGGGCTTCGCGATGGAGCTGATTCTCACCCCGATCATCCACCGCATGATCGAAGAGAAGAAGAAGCTCGCCTGAGCCCTTCGCCACTGCTGCAGCGCCATCGCTCGATCGGCGCTGCAGAACTACACTTGCGGCGCCGGAAGCGAGTGGTTCCATCGGCTTCAGCAGCGCCACGGGCAGTCCCTCCTTCGAGATCCGCGGGGCCGGTGGAGACCCCTCCACCTCTTTGCGGCTCGATCGGGTCAACAGCCGTGACCTGTTCGCTCTCGCCCGCAGTGTGTTCTTCCGTCATCTGCAGAGCTGTCCCGAAGGTCCGGATCCGGTGGGTGTGGTCCTCCCCCTCGACACCGATGATCCGGCCAGCGGTAGTCGGGGTCGCGTGGTGTTCGCCCTGCCGGTGCTCCTGCCCGAGGAGCAGTTCATTCCTCTCGACCTCCTGCTGACGCGTTCCCAGCGCGGTGGGCCAGGCCGCCGAGGGCGTCTTCAGATCTCGAGGCCCGGCCGTGGCACCTGAGCGTCCCTGAGATCGCCATCCGAGCCTTCCGCTGTCGTCCCTGGCCTTCAGCCTGAACCGCCAGCCTGAGACGACCGTTCACCGGGGATGCCTCTGAGCAGTGGCCGCTCATCACCTCCAGGCCTCCGCTGACGGGGCCTCCCCCCTGCGGTTGCGGCAGCCGTCGGGTGGCCAAACCGCCTGTTGAGGGGCCACGATGCAGCCGCTGGATTCGGCCGACCGCGGCGCTCCACGCCCGACGGGGTGCCGCGGCATTCGGATCCCCATCGCCGGGCTCCTCGCCTCCGCCCCGGCCCTGACAGCCAGCTCCCCGGGATTCCCAGCCAGCCGATGTCCGCCTTTCCTCTGTCGCTCGGGTCGCCGCTGGAGCCGCTGGTCTGGCCGCCGCTGCCGATTGTGGTGGCGCTGGTGGGGGCCTGTGTGGGCAGCTTCCTCAACGTGGTGGCCTGGCGCCTGCCTCGCCAGGAGTCTCTGGTGATGCCACCCAGCCACTGCCCCCGTTGTGGGACCCGCCTGGCCTGGTTCGAGAACGTTCCCGTGTTCGGCTGGCTGCTGATCCGCGGAAGCTGCCGTCACTGCCATCGCCCGGTGTCGTTCCGCTATCCCCTGGTGGAGCTGCTCTGTGCCGGCCTCTGGGTGGCGGCCCTGCTGGCCCGTCCCACGGCTATGGGCGGCGGTGCGTCGCCCCTGCTTCTGCTGCCGGCGGGGTGGCTGTTGATCAGCTGGCTGATCCCACTGGCGTTGATCGACCTCGATCGGCTCTGGATGCCCGAGCCGATGCTGCGCTGGGGGGTTGTGCTCGGCCTGGCCGTGAGCGCCGCCATCGGCTTCAGCCAGGACGCCGACGTCGGCCGGGCGCTTCTGTTCTCCCATCTGCTCGCCGCCGGAGGGGGGCTGCTGGCCCTTGAGGGGCTCAGCGCTCTGGGCGAGAAACTGATGGGCCGGCCGGCCCTCGGTCTGGGGGACGCCAAGCTCGCAGCCCTGCTGGGGGCCTGGCTGGGCCCGGCGTCGCTGGTTGCCGCAGTGGCTCTGGCGGTGCTGGTCGGCGCCATCGGTGGCCTGATCGGGCGGCTGCTCGGCCTGCTGCAGCGGCACCAGCCCTTCGCCTTCGGCCCCTGCCTGGTGCTCGGAGGCCTGGGCGTGTGGCTGATGGGTCTGCCTTTCTGGCTGCGGCTGGCCGGATTCCCGGCCACTGTCTGAACCCTCAGTCGGATGGTGGCCGCGGTCCGCAGGCCTTAAATGGGCCTGCCACCGGATGCCGCCCTGCCCATGTCGCTGTTCGACTGGTTCGCCGATCGCCACAAGACCGCACCGGCAGTGCGCTCGATGCAGGGCCCTGAGCCCGATGAGGGCGATGGGCTCTGGAGCAAGTGCCCGGAATGCGGCCAGGTCGTCTACCGCAAGGACCTGGTCGCCAATGCCAGTGTCTGCGCCAACTGCGGCCACCACAGCCGCATCGACAGCGCCGAGCGCATCCGGCTGATCGCGGATCCAGGCAGCTTCGAGGCGCTCGACACTGATCTGTCCCCCACGGATCCCCTGGCCTTCAAGGACAGGCGCAGCTATGCGGACAGGATCCGCGACAGCCAGCAGTCCACCGGCCTCCGCGACGCCGTGGTCACCGGTCTGTGCCGCCTGGAGGGTCAGCCGCTGGCCCTGGGGGTGATGGATTTCCGCTTCATGGGCGGTTCGATGGGATCGGTGGTGGGCGAGAAGCTCACCCGCCTGATCGAGGTGGCCACCGAGCGCCGCTTCCCCCTGGTGATCGTGTGCGCCTCCGGTGGCGCGCGCATGCAGGAAGGAATGCTCAGCCTGATGCAGATGGCCAAGATCTCCGGCGCTCTGGAGCGGCACCGCGAGGCCGAGCTCCTCTACATCCCTCTGCTCACCCACCCCACCACCGGTGGCGTGACGGCCAGTTTCGCGATGCTCGGTGACCTGATCCTGGCCGAGCCCAAAGCCCTGATCGGCTTCGCCGGTCGCCGCGTGATCGAGCAGACCCTGCGCGAGAAGCTGCCTGAGGGCTTCCAGACGGCGGAATACCTGCGCGAGCATGGCTTCGTGGATGCGATCGTGCCCCGCACGCAGCTGCGCGCCACCCTCTCCTCACTCCTCGAGCTGCATACACCGGCCTCCCGCCGCGAGGCCCTGGCCCGATGAGGCGACCTCTGAGGGGGCTGTTCCTGCCGGTGCTGCTCGGTCTGCTGCTGCTCTTCCCGCTCCGGGCCTGGGCCGGACCCGTGTCCTGGAAGGAGGTGCCACCCACCGCCGAGGGGCGCCAGTGGTGGGATGAGGGCAGTCTGCGCCGCAATCGATCCGGCCATCTCACCGTGCTCAGCCGCTTTCAGGCCGCACCCGAGGTGGAGGACGCTGCTGCGGCTGCCGATCCCTCGCCCGGCACGGCGGCGCCTGCGGGCTCCCTGCCGGCCGGTCTGGATCAGCGTCCGGCCGCTGCCTCCCGCTCCGCCCCGCCCATCAGCCGCCTCTATGTGATGGAACTCGACTGCGATCAGAGCCTTTACCGCGACATTTCGATCAACGGTCTTCCCCAGTTCGGGGCCCCGTGGCAGCCCACCGGCAGCGATGACCTCACGGCTGAAGTGCTGCGTCAGGCCTGCGCCGCGGAGGCCGCATGAGCCCAGGGCCCCTGCGCGTGGCGATCGCCGGACTCGGCTTCGGCGAGAAGGTGCATCTGCCGGCACTGCACGACTGTCCTCTCACCGAACCGGTGGCCCTCTGGCATCCGCGCCCCGAGCGGCTCGAGGTGGCCTGTCGTGCCAGCGGCCTGCCGGGCAGTGCCGATTTCGAGGCTCTGCTGGCTGATCCGGCGATCGACGCCCTGGTGCTGGCCACTCCACCCAAACCCCGCTTCGACCTGGCTCGTGCCGCCCTGCAGGCGGGCAAGCACCTGCTGCTGGAGAAGCCCGTGGCTCTCGATGCCGCGGCGATCGAGGAGCTGCAGCGCCTGGCCCTGCGTCAGGGGCTGACCGTGGCGGTCGACTTCGAATACAGGGCCGTGCCGCTCTTCCAGCAGCTGGCAGACCTGCTCAGCGAGGGCGTGCTCGGCGAACCCTGGCTGGTGAAGCTCGACTGGCTGATGAGCAGTCGCGCCGACGCCTCCCGCCCCTGGAGCTGGTACTCCCAGGCCGCCGCGGGAGGTGGGGTGCTCGGCGCGCTGGGCACCCATGCGTTCGACACCCTCCATTGGCTGATCGGTCCCAGCCAGGCGGTGCGGGGGCAGCTCAGCACGGCGATCGGCGAGCGCCCGTTGCCTCCTCCCGCCTCCGGCAGCGCGGCCGTCGATGCCGAGGACATCGCCCTGATCCAGATGGAGTTTCTCGATCGCGCCGGTCGGTCGGTGCCCGCCCAGGTGAACCTGGCTTCGGTGACCCGCTGCGGGCGGGGCCATTGGCTCGAGCTCTACGGCAGCGAAGCCACGTTGGTGCTCGGCTCCGGCAACCAGGCTGATTACGTGCACGGCTTCCAGTTGTGGATGGCCCGTCCCGGCGAATCGCTTCGGGCCGTGCCCGCCGATCCCGCCCTGGCGTTTCCCCGCACCTGGGAGGACGGCCGCATCGCTCCCGTCGGCCGCCTGATCGGTTGGTGGGCCGAAGCGATCGCTGAGGGCCGTCCGATGGTGCCAGGCCTCTGCGAGGCGGTGGCCAGTCAGCGGGTGTGCGACCTCGCCCGCCTGGCGGTGCCGGTCTGACCACCCAGTCCGTGCTCACCACGGGGGGCCTCGAACCGCTGAGGGCTTCGCTCTGGAGACCGGTCGCGCTCCGCTGAGCTCTGGCCCTTCTTCGGAACCGCCGCGCCGATGGGGACAGCGGGGATCCTCCGGGTGGGCCGCTGGGCGCCCGCCGCGGTGGATTCTGCACAGAGCCCGGTCATGGGGAAGCCATGTCCGCACGGCTGCAGGACAGGAGGTGACGCCGGCCCTTTGGTGCCATCCCGTTCGGCGACGGACACGGTGAGACGCGGTCGACGCCCTGGTGCATTGGTGCTGCATCGCAGGCTGCTGCCGCAGGCACTGCCGGGATGGGCACCGAGGGCGGCAAGCGGCTTGTGTGCGTGCCCCTCAGGCCGCGCCGGAGACGACGGAGGGCGGTGATCCACATGACCGATCAGTCGATGTGGTATCAGGGCGAACACGAAAGTTCGGTAGCAACCGCTACGGTTTACTGATCGTTGGCCGGTGCGCCCGTGCCGGCGGAAGTAGGTGAAGGCCCCTCTGGGGTCCCTCCCCGAAGCAACGCGCCATCCACCCCTGCTCCGGCAGGACTTTCTCGGAGGCACTTCCATGTCCATCACCACCGCCCGCCAGCTGGCCCGCCAGGCCGAAGAGGCCCGTCGCGCCGCTCGCCAGCACGACTACAGCGTTCAGTCCCTGCGTCGTCAGCGCCTGATCGACTGAGCCTGCCGCCCCCTCGCCTGAGTCGGGGCAGTCGTGTCACCGTGGCGTCCGATCGGACCCCGTTGCTTCGCCCCGCTTCGGCGGGGCTTTTTTCATGGCTGCGCGCTGAAGCAATCCCGGACCGGTTCTCCTGGGGCGATGGCCCACCCGTCCCCTGCGCCCGTGCGAGGGCTCCGTGCCGGGTGCGATCCGTCGTGGCCCTGATCAGCCCTCGTGGTTGATGGGAGGCAGCCGTGGCCTGCGCGCGGGGCATTCCGGCCGCCAAGGCGCCGGCGGAGCATCCCCTAGACTCCGCCCCAGACAGAGACGGGACGATCCCGTCAGCCGTCGACCCTTCCGTTCCCGAATCCACACCCGCGAGGTTTACCCATGGCGCTCGTCCCGCTTCGGCTGCTGCTCGACCACGCCGCTGAGAACGGCTACGGCATCCCTGCTTTCAACGTCAACAACCTGGAGCAGGTGCAGTCGATCATGGAGGCTGCCTATGAAACCGACTCTCCGGTGATTCTGCAGGCCTCCCGCGGCGCCCGCCAGTACGCCGGCGAGAACTTCCTGCGTCACCTGATCCTGGCCGCAGTGGAAACCTACCCGGATATCCCGGTGGTGATGCACCAGGACCACGGCAACAGCCCCGCCACCTGCTTCGGTGCAGCTGCCAACGGCTTTACCTCGGTGATGATGGACGGCTCGCTGATGGCCGATGCCAAGACCCCTGCCAGCTACGAGTACAACGTGGCGGTCACCAAGGAAGTGGTGGATGTGGCCCACGCCATCGGCGTGAGCGTGGAGGGTGAGCTGGGCTGCCTCGGCTCTCTGGAGACCGGCATGGGCGAGGCTGAGGACGGCCACGGCTTCGAGGGCAAGCTCGATCACAGCCAGCTGCTGACCGACCCCGCCGAGGCCGCCGATTTCGTGGCCAAGACCAAGGTCGATGCCCTGGCGATCGCCATCGGCACCAGCCACGGCGCCTACAAGTTCACCCGGAAGCCCACCGGTGAAGTGCTGGCCATCAGCCGCATCGCCGAGATCCACAAGGCCATCCCCAACACCCACCTGGTGATGCATGGCTCCTCCTCGGTGCCCCAGGAGTGGCTGGACATGATCAACAAGTACGGCGGTGCCATCCCCGAGACCTACGGCGTGCCCGTGGAGGAGATCCAGGAAGGCATCCGCAACGGCGTGCGCAAGGTGAACATCGACACCGACAACCGCCTCGCCTTCACCGCCGCGGTGCGTGAAGCCGCCGCCAAGGATCCCGCCAACTTCGATCCCCGCCACTTCAACAAGCCGGCCCGCCAGTACATGAAGCAGGTCTGCCTTGATCGCTACCAGCAATTCTGGTGCGCCGGCAATGCCAGCAAGATCAAGCAGCGCGACATCAACTACTACGCGGGTCTGTACGCCAAGGGCGAACTCGACCCCAAGACCGCCGTCGCCGCCTGAGCACCGGCTCAAGGCTCTGCCTCTGCCTGTTCCCGAACAGAATCATGTCTCTTCAGGGCCCATCAGGGCCCTTTTTTTATGACGACTGTCCAGCGAAGTTCCTGTCTGGGGGACCGATCCACGTCCCCCATGACCTGAGCTCAGGACCGACCAGCCGGGGAGGTGAGGAGTGGCTGCGCTCTTGCAGGCTTCTCTCTCTTCCTCCACGCTTCCGGATCGGCGCCAGCGCGACCGGGTAGAACGTCCGATGCCTTCTGTGCTTCCGCTCAGGGGGCCACTCCCGGGGCGAGTCCGGTGGCTCCGTTGCCCGGGGCCACCGGTTCAGCGATCTCGGAGCGTTTCGGATCGAGCAGCGCCTCGATCGCCTGCCGCAGCGTCGGCTCCATGGCGATGCGGGTGCCATCGCTAACCACCACCCGCGTCAGGGTGGGCAGCCCACCCTTGCGGGCGCGCAGATACACCGGTTCCACGTACAGCAGCGCCCGGCCGACGGGCATCACCAGCAGATTCCCCTGCACCACCTCGGCACCGGAGCGGTTCCAAAGGCCGAACTGCTGGCTGATGCGTGGGTTCTGATTGATCAACGCCGTGATCTGCTCGGGTCCGAGGATGGGCGTCTGGCTCGGGAAGCGCAGCAGCTCCAGCTGCCCGTAGTTGGGGTGATCACTGCGGGCCGCCAGCCAGGCCACCAGGTTGGGCCGCGCCAGGGGGGTGAGCGGTTGCAGCAGAAGGAACTCGGGGGACTGGTCGGGGGAGAGCTGGGCACTGATGTGATACGGCTCCATCGGCACCAGTTCGGAGCCGTAGATCTCCTTGGGGATCTGCCAGACGTCGTCGCCGCTGTAGAAGACCGATGGGTCGGTGACGTGGTAACGGAGCAGCTGTCGGGTCTGCAGCTCGAACTGGGGGATCGGGTAACGGATGTGGGCCCGCAGCGGCTCGGGCATGGTGCTCAGAGGCGCGAACAGTTCGGGGAACAGACGGCGCCAGGCGCTGATCAGGGGATCATCGGGCTCCGAGACATAGAGCGCCACCCGGCCGTTGTAGGCATCCACGACCGCCTTCACCGAGTTGCGCAGGTAGCGCAGATCTTCCCGCCCCGGCACAGGGGCGCTGTAGGGGTAGGACCGGCTCGTCGTGAAGCCGTCGACGATCCAGAACTGATGCTGGCCCGGTGGGAAGGGTCCGGTCTGCCGATCGAGGCGCACCGAGACCAGGTAGGGCTCCGCCTCGAAGCGCACGAACGGCACCAGCCGCCTGACCCGCTCCCGCACCTCCCGGCGCAGCAGCAGCCGGGTGTCCGAGGTGAGTGAGCCCTCCACCAGCAGGCGTGGTTCACCCAGGTAGAGGGCGGCTGCCAGGCGTCCGGCGGCGCTGCCGATGGGGATGCCGGCGGACCCGTCGTAGTGGTTGTAGACGTTCTCGTCGCCGACGGGGTAATTGAATTCGCGCACCTGGGTGGGTGCCAGGGCATAGCTCGCGTCGAGAGAGCCGAAATAGAGGCTGGGTCTGCCGATCGGAATCGCCTGCATCACCTGTTCGCGGCTGATGCCCAGCTCGGGGCTGCCGTTGACGCGGCTGTTGGATCCCAGGTCACTGATGAAATATTCCGGTAGCCCGTCCGGGCCGCTGGTGTTCACCGGGGACACGGTGAACCCCTGTCCGTGCGTGAAGACTAGGTGGCGGTTCAGCCAGGTGCGGGCGGGTGCGGGCAGCCCGGAGCTGTCCATCTCGCGGGCGGTGATGATCACCTGTTGTTGATGGGTCTTGGCGCCGGAGCCCATGCGATACCGGTCCACCGCCGGTTCCGAGAAGCGGTAGAAGACCCGCAGCTGCTGCAGCTGGCGGTTGGTGGCCAGCATCGGCTGGGAGTCCCAGAGACGGATGTTGCGGATCGTGGCCTCGCTGCTGGCCAGGTCCTCGCGCGTGAGCCGCGGGTTGGGATTGACGTTGCGGGTGCGGATCCGATCGAGCTGGAAGGCGGCCCGGGTGGCTTCGATCGAACGGCGCAGATAGGGCGCCTCCCGCTCCAGTTCCCGTGGATTCACCACCAGCAGCTGCATCAGGGGCAGCAGCAGAGCCTCCAGCAGCGACACCAGCAGCATCAGGGCCGCGCTTGCCAGGAACGTCAGCGCCCGCCAGCCCCGCCTGGGCAGAGGCAGCAGCAGCAATGCCGCGGTGATCAGGGCGAGCAGCGCCGCTACCGTGCGCAGCGGCAGGGAGACATGCACATCCACCCAGCCGGCCCCGGGCACGCTGCCGCTGAGGCTCAGCAGCAGCTGGTGGCGGGCCAGCCAGAATCCCCCCGCCGTTCCCAGGGCCAGCAGCCCCAGGGGCGGGCGGAGGGCCAGCAGCTGGCGTTCCCCGAATCCCCCGAACCGACCGTCGCTGAGTTGCGGCGGCCGGGCCAGCTGCCCCCAGAGCGCCGCCGCCAGGTGCAGAAGCAGCAGGGCCAGGCCGACGCTGAGCAGGAGCGCCAGAGCGGGGAAGCGGGCCAGGGCGAAACTGACGTCGGCGCCCAGAAGAGGCTCTCTGACCCCGGCCTTCGGAATCAACAGCGCCAGGGACCACATCCCCCAGCTGCGGGCCAGAACCACGGCGCTGGCGACCGAGCCCAGGGCCGCCAGCAGTCTCGCCGTGCTCAGGGGCCAGCGCAGCAGGGAGATCAGCCCCGCGATGGCCGCTGCGCCGATCGTGATCAGCCCCGGGACGGCGGCCGGTCCGCCGGCCTGCAACGGTTGAGCGGCTGCGAACAGGGGCAGCAGACCGTGCAGACGCCCGGCGTCGAAGGGGTCGCTCAGCAGACGTCGGGCGAGGCTCAGCAACAGCAGCAGGGGAAGCACCTGGCCCAGGGCGAGCAGCAGCAGCGCCGCCGCGTAGGGGAGAGGTTCCAGCGCCAGCCGCCGGTTGCTGCGCGCCGAGGAGAGGCCGCAGTGCCAGAAGTGCCCCAGCCAGCGTTGCAGCGCCACTCCCAGGCCCAGCCCCAGGAGAGCCAGCACGAGCTGCAGCCCGAGGCGGCGCAGAAGCACCAGGCCCCATCCGAACTGGGCAAACCAGCTCCACTCCAGCCAGAGCCGCGCGGCCAGAACCGGCCCGCTCAGCAGGGCGGCCAGGGCGAGAAGTAGGGAAAGCAGCAGCCGGCGGGAGATCGGCACCCGGAACCCTTGACGTGCGTGATCGGAGGCTAAGGAGCAACGCCGCAACCACAAGCGCCGGCGCCTCATCCTTCAATCCCGACTCAGATGGTCGGCTTTATTTCGCTGTCCTCGGCACCGCTGTTAGCCTCGCTTCAATTCCAGTTCCTGCCGTGACCGCCACCCTCTCCCGGTCCACCTTCACGGGGCTCCGCTGCAAGGAATGCGGCCAGCCCTATGAAGCCACGGCGCGCCACGTCTGTGAGGACGTCTGCTTCGGGCCGCTCGAGGTCGTCTACGACTACGACGCGATCCGCTCCCGCGTCAGCCGCGCCACGATCGAGGCCGGGCCCGCCTCGATCTGGCGCTACCGCGACTTCCTGCCGATCGAGGGGGATCCGATCGATGTGGGCACCGGCTTCACTCCCCTGCTGCGGGCCGACCGCCTGGCCCGCCGGCTTGGCCTGAAGTCCCTCTACATCAAGAACGACGGCGTCAACATGCCGACGCTCTCATTCAAGGATCGGGTGGTATCCGTGGCGCTCACCCGCGCCCGTGAGCTGGGCTTCAGCACCGTCAGCTGCGCCTCCACCGGCAACCTGGCCAACTCCACGGCCGCCATCGCCGCCCATGCCGGCCTTGAGTGCTGCGTGTTCATCCCCAGCGACCTGGAGCTGGGCAAGGTGCTTGGCACCCTGATCTACAACCCGACGCTGATGGCGGTGAAGGGCAACTACGACCAGGTGAATCGCCTGTGCTCGGAGGTGGCCAACACCTACGGCTGGGGTTTCGTGAACATCAATCTGCGCCCGTACTACTCCGAAGGTTCGAAAACCCTGGGCTATGAGGTGATCGAACAGCTCGGCTGGCAGCTCCCTGACCATATCGTCGCTCCCCTCGCTTCCGGCTCGCTGTTCACCAAGATCCGCAAGGGTTTCGATGAGTTCATCAAGGTCGGCCTCGTCGATGAGAAGCCCGTGCGCTTCAGCGGTGCCCAGGCCGAGGGCTGCAGCCCCATCGCCCAGGCCTTCGCCGAGGGCCGCGACTTCATTACGCCGGTGAAGCCCAGCACGATCGCCAAGTCCATCGCCATCGGCAATCCGGCTGATGGCCCCTATGCCATCGACATCGCCAACCGCACCGGCGGCAACATCGCCGCCGTCAGCGATCCGGAGATCATCGAGGGCATCAAGCTGCTGGCGGAAACCGAGGGTGTGTTCACCGAAACCGCCGGTGGTACCACGATCGCGGTGCTCAAGAAGCTGGTGGAGCAGGGAAAGATCAATCCCGACGAGACCACCGTCGCCTACATCACCGGCAACGGCCTCAAGACGACCGAGGCCGTCGCCTCCTCAATCGGCGAGCCGCTGCTGATCGAGGCCCAGCTCGACAGCTTCAATGCCGCCTGGGAGCGGGCCCAGGCCCTGCATCGCGCCACCTGGGAGTCCGTGGCCTGAGCCCTGGCGGGTCGGGTTCCGGCCCCTGTGTCGGCACAGCCACCATTCCACCTTTCTCCTCTTTCCTCGATCACAGCCCCATGGCCGTCTCGGTTCTGATCCCCACCCCTCTGCAGAAATTCACCAACGATGAGGCCAGCGCCGATCTCGACGCCGGCAGCGTTGATGCCCTGATCGATGCACTTGAGGCCCGCTATCCCGGCATCAAGGGGCGGCTGTGTGATGAGAGCGGCAAACTGCGTCGCTTTCTGAACGTCTATGTCAACAGCGAAGACATCCGCTTCCTTGACAATCAGGCCACCGCTCTCAAGGACGGCGATGAAGTGAGCATCGTTCCTGCCGTCGCCGGTGGCTGAGGCGATCATCCCCAGCCTCGATCGCGGGCCACAGGTGCTGTTCCGCTTCGATGCGGAATCGGCCGATGTGCTCAGGCTGCCGGATGCCTGGTCGTCAGAGGACTTCGCTCCTGCTCGGCAGTACATCGACAGCCCGACCCTGTAGTCGCTGCAACCCTCCTTTCCGCCACCGTTGCCCAGACTTCCAGCCCCATCCCTCAGCCTCTGGCCATAGGGTGAAGTCACGTCCGGAGAAGTCGAGATGAGCCAGAGCAGCGCCTCCCCTGCCTCCGTCGTTCCTGCCTCCCCCCATGACTGGCGGGCAGCGGTCGAGATCTATGACTATCGCGAGGCGGCCAATCCGATCCGGCCTGGGCTCACCGAACCGATTCCGGATCGGACCTGGCCTCCTTCGCTGCATGCTGAGCCACGCACGGCGATCCTGCCGCTCGACCTCAGTGCTGAGCTCGGCTGCAGCGGGCCTGCCACCAGTCCCGCTCTTGCCGCCCACTTCCTGAGGATCCTTCCCGGCGAGGGGCTCAAGGCGAGCGCTGTCGCCACCAGTTCGCTCTTCTATGTGCTGCGGGGGGCTGGAACCCTTGAGCGCCCCTCCTCTCCCGGCCAGTCGGCCCTGGAGCTCTCCTGGGGGGTGGGAGATCTGTTTGTGCTTCCCAGCGGCGCCGATCCGCTGCTGCAGGCCAGCGCCGACAGCCTTCTCTACTGGGTGCACGATGCTCCCCTGCTCCGCTACCTCGGCGTCGCCCCCGTGAAGCCCCGCTTCCGGGCCAGCCATTACCCCGCCAGCCTGCTGGAGGCGGAGCTCCAACAGCTGCTCGCCGATCCAACCGCTGCCCGCAGCAACCGGCTCAGCATCCTGCTGGCCAGCGCCGACCACCCCGCCAGCCGCACCGTCACCCACACCCTCTGGGCGATGCTCGGTGTCGTGCCTCCCGGCGCCGTCCAGCCTCCTCACCGCCATCAGTCGGTGGCGCTCGATCTGATCATCGACTGCGACCCCGGCTGTTACACGCTGGTGGGCACCGAGCTCAACCCGGATGGCACGATCCGCAATCCGCGTCGGGTCGACTGGCAGCCGGGTGGGACCTTCATCACCCCCCCGGGACACTGGCATGCCCACACCAACGAGAGCGGTCGCATGGCGCGGTTGCTGCCGATTCAGGACGCCGGTCTGAACACCTATCTGCGCAGCCTCGACATCCGCTTCGCCGGCCCTTCCCGAGGCCCGACCTCAGTCGGTTGAAACCCCCTGTGCCGCTTGGTCGGCGCACGGTGCCAGGCTGATGGAATGACCGCTGTACCCCAGCTGATCCTCTCCGGCGGCGTCACGCTGCAGGCTCTCCTGAGCGTGCCACCGTCGCCCCGCGGGTTGGTGTTGTTCGTGCACGGAAGCGGCAGCAGCCGCTTCAGCCCCCGCAACCAGGCAGTGGCCGCCGGGCTCAATCGGGCCGGCCTGGCGACGTTGCTGTTCGATCTGCTCACCTCCGCTGAAGCGGAGCGGGATCGGATCGATGCCTCCCTGCGTTTCCGCATCGATCTGTTCCGCGGCCGGTTGCTCGACAGCCTCAGCTGGCTCGCGGCCCAGCCCGCGCTGGCCCCTCTGTTGCCCGTAGGCCTGTTCGGCGCCAGTTCCGGTGCCGCCGTGGCCCTGCAGGCAGCGGCTGAGCGTCCGGATGCCGTGGCAGCCGTGGTCAGCCGCGGCGGCCGCCCCGATCTGGCCGGCGAGGCCCTGGCGGGTGAGCTCGCCCCCACGCTGTTGATCGTCGGCGGTGAGGACGAGGCGGTGCTGCGGCTGAACCGTGAGGCGGCGACCAGCCTGCATGGCTTCCACCGTCTGGAGGTGGTGCCGGGCGCCAGCCACCTGTTTGAAGAGCCCGGCGCGCTGGAGCTGGTGGCCCGGCTGGCCTGCGACTGGTTTCTGCGCCATCTGCCCTGCTCCGGGCTGGAGGCCGGACCACGGCCGATTCCCTCCGTTCCTCCGGATCCGGGCCCTGCGTGTCCTGATGTCCTCCGATTCCGGGGCACCGACTGATGCACCTCACTCCTCCCCTCTGGCGCGATCGTCTCGAAGCTGGCCTCGCTCTCGGCCGCCAGCTGGCGGGCCGCGGTTCTCTGCCCGAGGATGCGCTGCTGCTGGCGTTGCCCCGCGGTGGGGTGGCGGTGGCCGTGGCGATGGCGGCCGAGCTGCAACGGCCGGTGGCAACCTGGTCCGTGCGCAAGATCGCCGACCCCGCCTGGCCGGAGCTGGCGGTCGGGGCGATCGCCGCCGGTGGGGTGACGGTGTGGCGTGGGGACGGTGGCAGCTCAAGGGAGCAGCAGGCCCGCCGCCAGGGTTGGCTGCAGCAGCAGGAGGCGGAGCTGCGGCGACGCCGGCGCCTCTACGGCGATCCCGCTTCGGCGGATCTGAAGGGCAGAACCCTGATCGTGGTCGATGACGGCATCGCCACCGGCATGACCGTGCAGGCGGCGCTCCTGTCGCTGCGGCAGCTGCAGCCGGCGTCCCTCACCCTGGCGGTGCCGGTCCTGGATCGCAGTGTCATCGCCCGGCTGCGACCCCTGATCGACCGGCTGGAGGCCCTGGCGGTGGTCGACGGCCTGCGGGCCGTGGGCGAGTGGTTCGAGCGCTTCGAGCAGCTGCAGGATCAGGATGTCCTCGCGCTGCTGGCTGCCCAGCCCGTTCCGGGTGCGCGTCGCTGAGCGCAGCAGCGGTGTTCAGGGGCGGCGTGATTCTGCGGCGATCAGGCGGCTGATCAGCAGGCCCATCACCACGGCGACATAGAACGTGCCGAGGGTGGCGATGACAACGCCGAGCATCTGCGCCTGCGGGGTCACCGGCACCACATCGCCGTAGCCCATGGTCGTCAGGCTGACGAAGGCGAAATAGTTGAGGCGAATGAAGCTCAGGGTCCACACCGGTTGGTGCTGGTCCATGGTTCCCTGGCGATGCAGGAGCAGGGAGCCACCGGAATGCTGCAGGTCGCTGAAGCTTCCCGGCTGGATCGTCTCGAGGGTGCTGCAGAGCAGGCCGGCCGTGAGCCCCAGCATCAGGTAGCCGGCGAAGGCGCCGGTGATCACCTGCTGGCCGACCCGCTGCTCCGCCGCCAGGCTGCGCACCAGCCGCAGGCTGCTCCAGACGCTGAACAGCGACCAGAGCAGGATCAGCGGAATGCCGCTGTCGCGGGACTCCACCGGTGTCAGCGACCACAACAGCCCCGCCGCGACGGTGAGAACGCCCAGGCCCCTGTACAGGTGGCGCGTCGGGCTGGCCAGCGATTCACTGGTCTGGGGGCGACCCAGCCCGACGATCATCGTCAGTGCCAGAAGGAGATAGCCCGGTGAGGCCAGGCGGTTCCAGCGCCCCGGCAGTGCCAGTGACGCCATCACCAGCAGGCAGACGACGAACAGCACCCGGTAGAAGCGGTGTTGGGGGTGCGCCATGGAGCGGAAGACAGCTGCGTGGGGCGGTTCCGCAGCCATCGTTGCAGGCCAGGACGGCCTGCCGGACAGCGGGTTCATCCGCGCCAGCGGCCTGGGGAGCGCTTGTTCAGCCCTGGCTTCGGACGCCGCTTGCCTCCTGGGTGCTGGCCTGGGCGTCCGCGAGCCTGACCAGGCTTCGGCGCCGATCCGGCTGCATCAGCTTGCTCCTGAGCTCCAGCCACTGCTGCCAGCGCTCCTGACGCTGCTCCTCCAGCAGCCGCCGGAGGGACGACCATGAGGCGGCATCGTCATCCGGGCTCTGGGGCCCGAGGAGCTGCATCAGCACCTCCAGGTCGTGCAGATCCCCCAGGCAGCTCTGCACGTCGCGCAGATCGCGGATCCACGCTTCCCCGGGTTCCCCAAGCCACCCGCGCAGGGCCTCAAGGCCGTAGCGCACCTCCTTGATGCGCTTGCGCAACTCGTGCAGCTCGGCGTCGCTCGGGTGAGCCGCAAACCAGCCGCCATGCAGGAAGCAGCTGCCGCCGCAGGCCTGCAGCCACTCCGGCAGCCACTCGGCCAGGGACTGCTGGCCAAGACTGGTGTATCGGGGTTCCCGGCACCAGCGCTCCAGCCGGTTCAGCAATCGGTGGGCGCGATCGGAGCTGAGCTCAGCCTGCAATGCCTTCATGGCCTGACGGCGTTGCCGCTTCAGCTGGCGCTGCAGAGGCGCGCAGGCCTTCTGCTCACGGGGATCCAGCCTGGGAAGCAGCTGCCTCTCCAGGTGCTCCTGCAGCACATCGACGTCCCGGCAGCTGCCGGTTGCCCGCGCCAGCGCCGCGATCCGCGCCCGGTTCAGGCGCGGGGGGAGCTGCAGAGCGGGCCCGAACTGGCTCAGATGCGATCGCAACCGCCTGAGACTGACGCGGAACTGATGCAGCGCTTCCGGATCCTCGCCCCGCAGCACCTCGGGCCGGAGCGTCTCGACACGGCTGAGCTGGTGCGCGATCAGCTGCTGCGCCTGCTCCCCCGTCGTGATCGAAGCGGTCATGGCCTCAGCGCCGCGGAACCCTCACGATCGCTCGGCCGGACTGCCACCGGCGTTAAGAACGGGTTGGGAGGCAGCTGGCCTGTTGGTCTCAGTCGACCTCACGGTCAGCGACGGGCTCGCCCGATCGTGTCGGCGGCTCTTCCCCGGCCAGCAGGCAGAGACAGCGGAACCGCAGGGCCATCAGCTGCTCATAGAGCGGATTGATCCGGCACATGGGCGGGATGTGCACGATCTTCCGTCCCAGCACCATCACATCGCGCTCGAACGGGCACTGAGCCGGGATCAGCTTCACCAGCAGCCGTGCCACCGCCGGATCGGCCGGGGCCTGGGCATCAAGCCAGCCCCGCAGCCGTTCCAGGGTCGAGCCGGCCTCGCCACCTGCGGGCTCGTCCTCATGCAGATCGGCGAGCACCGCCTGCCCCACCTGCAGCAGCTCACTCCAGTGACGCAGCAGGGTCAGCTCCTCGTCGCCGAGCCTGCCGTCGGCGAGGGCCACCACCACCGCGCTGCGCAGGAACTGTTCGGCCTCCGGCGTGCCCCGACCGAGCCGGTGCTGCAGGGCGCCATCCCCGGGGTGATGCAGGGCTTCGAGCGATTCGCCCGGCAGTTCCTGGGCCAGGGCCTCCTCCAGCAGCCGGCGCTCCTCGGGTGCGAATCGGCCGTCTGCCAGGGCCAGCTGGTGCAGGGCGGCCAGCCACAGATGGCGGCGGGCCAGAAGCTCGCTGTCGCCGCATGGCGAAAGCTGGGGCTCCGTGGCCTCGGTGAGCCCAGAGGTCGGCTCCATGGCAGCAGGGACCAGCGTCCTCCCCACCTTCAAGGCGGCCCGCCGAGACGTCAAGGTCGATGGGTGCGCAGCCTCAGCGCAGATCGATGGCGTTGAGACGGGCGCGGAAGCCGGCGGATCCGCGATCCTCCATCTCGGGAGCCTCGCTGAACAGGGAGGATGGGGCGCCCGGCAGGCCGGGGAACGCTGCTGGAGCCGGCAGGTCCTCGGCCTCGAGAACCCGGACCTCGACGGCCTGGGCGGCACGCCGGCTGCGGCTGATCCCGGCCTGAGCCCTGGCCTCGATGGCCCGGATCAGGCTGCGGCTGCGGTTCACGGCCCCGACGGTCTCACCTTCGCCGGGGCGGATCAGGGGGCGTTCGCGGATTTCGCCGCGAAGCTGGTTTAGCAGGCGGAAGTGACCTGTGGTGTTGTACTTGCGCAGGACGACCGGATCCCAGCCCATCGGGCGTCATCAGAATGGTTGTTGCCATAAGCCTAGTCGGCGAGGGATCCGCCACCCCGCAGGCTAATCCGTGATAGCTTGTAACCCAAGCAACTGGTAGTCGGTACGATTTCGGGCTAGCGCCCCGCCGGTGGGTGTCTGGCTGTGGTCAGCCTGTGCCTGCCGGTTGTGGTCTTCATCCTTCTCGTTCCCGCTCCCCATGTCCAGGCTCGTCGGTCTTCCGGCTCCCGACTTCACCGCCACCGCCGTGGTCGATCAGGAGTTCAAGGAGATCAAGCTCTCCGATTACCGCGGCAAGTACGTGGTGCTGTTCTTCTACCCGCTGGACTTCACCTTCGTCTGCCCGACCGAGATCACCGCATTCAGCGATCGCTACGCCGACTTCACCTCACGCAACACCGAGATTCTCGGCGTGTCCGTCGACAGCCAGTTCAGCCACCTGGCCTGGGTGCAGACCGACCGCAAGAACGGCGGCCTCGGCGATATCGCCTACCCCCTGGTCGCTGACCTGAAGAAGGAGATCGCCCGCGCCTACGCCGTGCTCGACGAGGAGGAGGGTATCGCTCTGCGTGGTCTGTTCATCATCGACCCCGATGGTGTGATCATGCACAGCACGATCAACAATCTGCCGGTGGGCCGCAGTGTCGATGAGACTCTGCGTGTCCTTCAGGCCTTCCAGTACGTGCAGTCCCATCCCGATGAGGTCTGCCCCGCCAACTGGCAGCCCGGTGAGAAGACGATGAATCCCGATCCGGTCAAGAGCAAGGACTTTTTCGCCGCCGTCAACTGAGAGAGTCGCTCAGGCTGCCCGTCAGCTCTGGGTTCTCCGTGATTCATGTTTCGAACCCCTGGCCCTTTTCGGCCAGGGGTTCTTTTGTTGCAGCCTCCTGAAATCACGGCGTCTGGATGGCCTGAGCTGAGGCCGAGGCGATCCGGAGATCCGATCGGCTTCAACCCGATCCGCCTCCGGGAGAACAAAGAGCAGATTCGTCCAGCGTCCTGAACCTGGGGTCCTCAGCAGGTGGTTCAGCTGGACTCAGGCACCGATGGCGGCCAGCAGCCGCTGCCCGTCGAGCCCACCGGTGGCCGGATCGCAGGCCCGCTCCGGGTGGGGCATCAGGCCGAGCACGTTGCCGGCGGCATTGGTCAGTCCCGCCACATCCCCGACCGATCCATTGGGGTTCCTGGCATAACGCAGCACCACCTGACCCTGCTGCTCCAGCCGGTCCAGCTCCTCGGGCTCCACCTGATACCGGCCCTCTCCGTGGGCGATCGGCAGGGTGATGCGCTCTTCCTGTGCATAGTTCTGCAACCAGCGGCAACTGCCGGGATTCACGACCAGTTCCGCCGGCTCGCAGAGGAAATGCAGGCTGCGGTTGCGGGTGAGCGCCCCCGGCAGCAGACCCATCTCGGTGAGCACCTGGAAACCGTTGCAGATGCCGAGCACGGGTCCCCCTGCTGCCGCGAAGTTTCGCAGCTCCTCGAGCACGGGCGCGAAGCGGGCGATGGCGCCGCAGCGCAGGTAGTCGCCGTAGCTGAAGCCACCGGGAAGAACGACGGCCTCCAGGCCGCTGAGATCGCGTTCCTCATGCCAGAGAAAACGGGTGGGGCGCCCCAGACAGCCCTCGAGGGCCCAGCGCATGTCCCGGTCGCAGTTGGAGCCCGGGAACACCACGATGCCGATGGTCATCGTTCCTCTCCTCAGCCGGCGTCGGCGAGATCGAGGCTCCAGTCCTCGATCACCGGGTTGGCCAGCAGGCGGTCGCTGAGCAGCTCCAGGCGCTGGCGCGCCGCGGCCTGATCAGGGGCCTCGATCGAGACCTCGATCGCCTTGCCGATGCGCAGTCGCTGGATTCCCTCAACGCCGAGCCGCGACGCGGCGGCACGGGTGGCCTCACCGGCTGGGTCGAGCACGGATGGGCGCAGGGACACCTGAACGCGGGCATGGAAGAGCGGCACCGGCAACACTGGCGTTTGTTAAATCTTCGCAGCCCGTCCGTCGCGCTCCTTCCGCTCTGGTCAGGGTGGAGACAGAGCCACCTCGCACCTGCCCTCCGGGGTCTGGTGCGCCATCCCGCGCGGAGCACCGTGTCCGCCCCATCAGCAGCCATCCCTGGGCATCCGGGCTTCACCTGGATGCAGCGATTCCGGCCTTCGGGCGCGCTCACACCGGTGCTGACAGCCCGCAGCAGGCTGCCATCGCTTCGTTCGCGCTCTGGATCCGTGCTGTGGCTGTTGGTTGCTCTGGTGCTCTGCGGGGTGCTCGTGGAGGGTGCCGCGGCTCCTCTGGCCAGCGCTCAGGGACAGGTGGCGGCACTGGAGTGCCGGCTGGGCGGCGGTCCCTGGCAGCCCTGCCGCATGGAGGTGGAGGACATCGGTCTGCACTGGGTGCTGCGCGTCGGCGAGCAACGCATCGACTTTCGCCACAGTGGCGATGGAGCCGTGCGCATGCAGAAGGGAGGTGGCCCCTGGCAGCCGGTCACGGCCACCTGGCAACCGGATACCAGTCTCTGCTGGGATGGCGTCTGCGCCAGGGGTGACATTCCTCTGGACTGAGCCGTTCCGCGTTCCTCCTCCATCCGAGCCAGCGAACGCGGCTCGGCTCCCATCGCGGTGATGGACCATGGGCGCATGCAGCAGCAAGCGGCCTGGCTCAGCGGCCTGAAGGCTGGGGTTTGTCAGGGCTGTTGCCTTCCCGTCGCGGGGCGATGGCGCCGGGAGAGGGGGGTGGAGTGTGGAGAGCCCTGGCTCGGTGACCGTCCGGTTCAGATCGCACGCCGCTCAGGAGGCCGGAGCTGCGCTCGCCGCCAGCGGTGCCGGCAGGTCGGCGAAACAATCGTGTATCGCCCTCTCCTGGCTGGCGGGAATGAGCAGCACCAGCTCCAGGCCTGCCTCCGTGGAGGTCGGCGTCGCCTCGCTTTCGTACCAGCACTCCAGGCGGGGCCCCACCGCCTGGATCTGAAGGGGCAGGGCCTTGCCCGACTGCCTCAGGCGGCCCTTGAGCCGCAGCACCGGCTGCTCGCGGATCAGTCGCGCCAGCCACGCCTCCAGGTCCTGCCGCTGCCAGTCACCCTGTCGCCGCAGCACCACCGAGGCGATGTCGGCATGGCTGTGGTCGTGATGGTCGTGATCGTGATGCCCGTCCTGATGCCTGTCCTGATGGTGGTGGTTGTCCTTGTCCCCATGGACGTGAAGGGTGACCGCCGCGTGGGGCCCATGGTCGTGGTCGTTGTTCCGACTGTGGGGCTGGCTTCGGAGATGGTCGCCGCTCTGGTCGGGGCCTGATTCCGGCCCGTCCAGCACCAGCGCAGGATCGATCCGGCCCCGGGTCATCGGCAGTACTCCCGTTCCCGGTCGTGCTCCGGCCCGGATCCGTTCGATCACCCCTGCGGCCGCCTCGGCCGTCAGACGGTCGGCCCGGCTGACCAGGACCAGATCAGCCGCCTGCAGCTGATCGTCGAACAGTTCCTCGAGGGCGGTGAGGTGATCCATGCTGGGGTCAGCACGTCGCTGGGCTTCCACCGCTTCGCTGTCTCCGACAAAGTGGCCTGCCGCCAGGGCCTCGCCATCGACCACCGTCACCACGGCCTGCACGCGCACGCGCGGCCGGATCGCCGGCCAGCCGAAGGCCGACACCAGGGGCGCCGGAAGGGCCAGGCCGCTGGTTTCCACGACGATGCCGTCGAGTTGATCAGAGCGCTCCAGCAGGTGCTCCATGGTCGGCAGGAAGTCGTCCTGCACGGTGCAGCAGAGGCAGCCGTTGGTGAGCTCCACCAGGCGGCTGTCCCGTTCCTCTTCGGGGCAGAAGCCGCAGGCGGCGATCAGATCGCCGTCGATGCCGACATCACCGAATTCGTTGACGATGACGGCCAGGCGCTGGCCGCTCTCCAGCAGAAGGTGGCGCAGCAGCGTGGTCTTGCCGGCGCCCAGGAAACCCGTCACGACGGTGACGGGCAGACGGGTTGGTGAGGACATGCTTCAAGCCACCAGGGCAGACCAGCTCCAGGCGCCGCCGATGCCGATCAGGGCCGAGGCGAGCATCTGGTGGTGACGAGGTGTGAGGCGATCGCTCAGCGAACGCAGGACGGTCAGTGACAGAAGCAGCAGGGCGCCCTGGCTGAGCAGCAGGCCCACCAGGTAGGCGCTCAATGGGGCGGTATTCCAACCCAGGACCGAAGCGCTCAGCACGTAGCCATGCAGGGCGAAGGCGGGCAGCAGCACCGGAGCCGGCAGGCGACCGAACAGCACCAGGCCCACCACCACCAGGCTCAGCGACACCAGAACCTCACTGCCTGGCAGGCCGGGAAGCAGCAGACCGGCCGCACTGCCGAGGAGCCCGGTGGCCAGCAGGCCCAGCATCCAGATGCGCCGGCGTTGCAGTCCCACCAGGGCCAGGGCCAGAAGGAACAGCAGGTGGTCGGGGCCGATCACCGGATGGAGCAGGCCACTGATCAGGCCGCTCATCGGAGTCGGCCTGAGATGCAGCAGATCCATCATGTGATGCGCCTGGGCGGCTGGAGTCAGCAGCAACAGGGCCACGAGAACCCCGGGCAGGGCCAGCACAGCCGTGATCAGTCGGGAGGGACGGCGGTGCAGAGGCCCGGGCCCGGTCGGCGAGGAGATTGTCATCGAAACAGCCGGTCCGCGCCGGTGTGGAGAGAAGGGGGTCGGCGGGCGTTCTGACTGGGCCCGATCGGGCCTTCACAGCTGCGGGACAGTGCCGGTCTTGGCGTTCTGAGGACGCCTCACCGGGCTTTCCCCGTTTCCTCCGCAGGCTGCTCCCCTGCGGAACCGATCCTGGTGGACTCTATGGGAGGGGAGTCGTCCGCGCCTGATCAGCGGCACTCGAGGCTGTCGCGGGTGGCGATGCCGGTGCGGGAATTGATGCCGCCGGCTCGGGCGCAGAGTGCCTTGCGCTCGGGCAGATCGAGGACGGCGTCACTGAAGTCGGCCCCTTCGATCGAAGCCTCGCGGAAGTGGCTCTGCATCAGCATCCCGTTGCGGAGCACCGCATCGCTCAGATCGGCCCCGTCGAAGCGGCTGGCGTAGGCCACCACGTCCTCCAGGTCCGCGCCGCTGAGGTTGGCCTTCTGCAGGTTGCTGTTATTGAACACAGCGCCGCGCAGGTCGGAGCCCGAGAGGTCGAAGCCCTCCAGATCGGCTTTGAGAAATTCCTGCTGCTGCAGGTTGCGGCCGTGCATATCGGGTTGCAGATCCTGCAGCGAGCGTTGACCGCGCAGCTCCGGAGCCGTGATCGCCAGGGCCGGCGGTCCTCCCAAACCGAGAGGGATCAGGAGCAGGGCCAGTGCCAGCGCCAACCTGGGGAGCAGGACTCCGAGGGCACGGCGCAGGTGGATCGGAGCGGACCCCATGGGCTCACAATGTCGATGACGACAAGTTATGGCAGGCATGAGCATGTCTCTGCGGGTGGTGGTGCCCCCCCACCCCCTGATCGGCCACTGGCTCACCCTGCTGCGCGATCGCAACACCCCCTCACCCCTGTTCGCCACATCCCTGGCGGAACTGGGCCGCTGGCTCACCTATGAGGCGCTGCGCGACTGGCTGCCGGAACGGTCAGTGGCGATCGAGACGCCGTTGTCTGCCACGGAAGGCCGCGTCATCGATCCCACCATCCCGCTGCTGGCGGTGCCGGTGCTGCGGGAGGGGCTGGGCCTGTGGCAGGGCGCCCAGGGGGTGCTGCCCAACGCCTCAGTGGCCCATGTGGGACTGACTGCGGGCGACTCTGGTGCACCATCCCGCTGGTACCTCGACAGTCTGCCGAAGGCCATCGGCGAGCGGGTGGGTGTGCTGGTGTTCCTGCCGGTGCTGGCCAGTGGAGCCACCCTGCTGAGCCTGTTGGAGCGGCTCGATTCCCTCAGGGTGCGGGGGCCCCGGCTGAGGGTGATCACCTCCCTGGCGGCGGCGCCAGGCCTGAAAGCTGTGGGAGAGCGCTTCGGCGATCTCACCGTCTACTGCGCCTGCATCGATCCGGAACTCACGGACGAGGGGCTTCTCAGGCCGGGTTGTGGCGACATTGCCGCCAGGCTTTATGGAAGCGTCGAGGCCTCTGCCTAGGCTGATGTTCCGCCCTGATCACCCTGGCCGATGGCTCCCTCGCGCGACCACTCCACCGGCGGCAGCACCGTGATGGCCTCTGCCCTCGCCGGGGCCGTGGTCGGAGCCGCGGGGCTGGCCTGGTGGCTGCTCTCCACCGCTGAGAGGCGACGGCAGGCCCGCCATCACCTGCAGCAACTTCGCCAGGCCGGTCTTCCAGGCCTCAGAACTGCCTCCCAGGCTCAGACGCTGCCCGCCGGTGATGCCCAGCTGCACGACCGTGTGCAGCAGCTGAACGCTGCCATCGATGAGGTGCGCCGCCAGCTGGAGCAGCTGCAGACCCAGCCCTGAGCGTTCCCGCCAGCGACCGCTGCGCTCGTGGCGATGCACGTGCGGCATCTCCGCACTGTTCCTCGGCTGCGGTGTCAGAACTGTGAAGGGCGTCCGCGAGGGGCCTGGCCGCTCCAACGGCTGTCCAGCCCGAACAGTGCACCGGTAGGTTGCAGGCAACGCTCCCTCGCCGCAGCCATGCTCCGCTCCGCCGCCATCACCCAGGGCATCCAGCGCTCCCCCAACCGCGCCATGCTGCGGGCCGTGGGCTTCGGCGACGGCGATTTCAGCAAGCCGATCATCGGCGTCGCCAATGGCTACAGCACCATCACTCCGTGCAACCTCGGGCTCAACGATCTGGCCCGCCGGGCTGAGAAGGCGGCCCTCGATGCCGGTGCGATGCCGCAGATGTTCGGCACGATCACCGTGAGTGACGGCATCTCGATGGGGACCGAAGGGATGAAGTATTCCCTCGTCAGCCGTGAGGTGATCGCCGATTCGATCGAGACGGCCTGCAACGCGCAGAGCATGGATGCGCTGCTGGCGATCGGTGGCTGCGACAAGAACATGCCCGGCGCCATGCTGGCGATGGCCCGCATGAACATTCCCTCGATCTTCGTGTACGGCGGCACGATCAAACCCGGCAAACTCGGGGCCTGCGATCTCACCGTGGTCAGCGCCTTCGAGGCGGTGGGTCAGTTCAGCGGTGGCCGCATCGATGAGCAGGAGCTCACCGCCATTGAGAAGAATGCCTGCCCCGGCGCCGGCAGCTGCGGTGGCATGTTCACCGCCAACACGATGAGCGCCGCCTTCGAGGTGCTGGGACTGAGCCTGCCTTACAGCTCCACGATGGCCGCTGAGGATGCCGAGAAGGCTGACAGCGCCGCCCGCAGCGCCGAGGTGTTGGTGGAGGCGATCGCCAAGAACATCCTGCCCCGCGATCTGATGACCCGCGAGGCCTTTGAGAACGCCATCGCTGTGATCATGGCGGTGGGCGGCTCCACCAATTCGGTGCTGCATCTGCTGGCCGTGGCCCGCACCGCCGGCGTGCCGCTGAGCATCGACGACTTCGAGATGATCCGTCAGCGGGTGCCGGTGATCTGCGATCTCAAGCCGAGCGGCCGATACGTCACCGTCGATCTGCATCAGGCCGGTGGCATCCCCCAGGTGATGAAGCTGCTGCTCGACGCCGGCCTGCTGCACGGCGACTGCAAGACGATCGAAGGGAAGACCCTGCGCGAGGTGCTGGCCGATGTGCCCAGTGAGCCGCCCGCCGGTCAGGACGTGATCCGGCCGCTGAGCAATCCGCTCTATGCCAAGGGCCATCTGGCGATCCTCAAGGGGAACCTGGCCGAGGAGGGCGCCGTCGCCAAGATCAGCGGTGTCAAGAATCCGGTGATCACAGGCCCGGCGCGGGTGTTCGAGAGCGAGGAGACCTGCCTGGCGGCCATCCTCGACAAGCAGATCAACCCCGGTGATGTGGTTGTGGTGCGCCAGGAGGGCCCGGTCGGCGGCCCTGGAATGCGCGAGATGCTCAGTCCCACCGCCGCGATCGTGGGCCAGGGGCTTCTGGATTCGGTGGCCCTGATCACCGATGGACGCTTCTCCGGCGGCTCCTTCGGCCTTGTGGTGGGTCATGTGGCTCCCGAGGCCGCCGTGGGTGGCACCATCGGCCTGGTGCAGGAGGGCGACAGCATCACCGTCGACGCCAACCAGCTGCTGATCCAGCTGAACGTGGATGAGGCTGAGCTGGCGAAGCGCCGCGCCGCCTGGGTGAAGCCCGAGCCCCGCTATCGCACCGGCGTGCTGGGCAAGTACGCACGCCTTGTGAGCAGCAGCAGCCTGGGGGCGGTGACCGATCCGGTCGAGTGAGCTGACTGCCTCAGGCGTTGATCAGCAGGGCCCGCAGCCGCCTGGCCAGGGCTTCCACCGGTGCACCGTCTGTCGGCGGTGCGCAGCGGGATCCGGCCGCATCCATCCACACCGGATGGCCGCCTTGCCAGAGCATCGGCCGCTGCTCGTCCTGGCACCAGGCCAGGGTGAGATTGAGGTCGGCCCCGCTGGGGTAGATCTCCAGCTCCAGATCCTGTTCGGGGAGGCGTTCGCCTTCGGCGGTGCGTGCCTCCAGCCGCAGAGACACGTCCAGAGTCTCTCCGTCGCCGCCCGCTGGCTCGCTCACGGGCACCACGCCATGGCGCAGGGGCTTGCGGCACAGATCGGCCGCTGCTGCCACCAGCCGGATCAGATCGGTGTTGGCACCGTCGTCATCGCGATGGGCGCTCCGGGCTGCGGGGTCGTTCGGCCCATGGGGCTCCGGCCGGGAGAAGTCGGACTCAGGCGACGGCATGGATCGATTCGATCACCAGATGCAGGGGGCCGGCGCGGAAGCCTGGATTGGCGCCGCCGTCGTCCCCGAAACGGGAGTGCAGCAGTTGCAGGCGGGTGATGCGCGAGGCATCGAAGCGCAGAGGCAGGCCCAGCGGCAGCTTCTCGATCGGCTGGGCGCGCAGCGACGGTGTGAGCTGATCGAAGTCGATACGGACCCTGCTGAAGCCTTCGGGCTCCGTGCCGAATTCACGCACCCAGCGCAGCCCACCCGGGATGAGCTCGGTGAGGCCCGCGGCACCGTCGGCGCAGGCCACCGCCAGCTTGAAGCGCCGGCCCTCTCCGGCCAGCACCAGCTCGAGGCCGCGGAAGGCCGACAGATCCAGCGGTGGCGAGAACAGGGGCGAGCGCACGCTGACGAAGCCGCCGCCCTCGGCGACCACCTGGGCGTCGAAGTCGAGGCCGTAGGAGCCGCAGCGGCAGCTGCCGCTGCTGCGGCCGCCCATGATCGTGTCATTGAGGGCATGCCAGCCGCTGAAACCCTCGCCCGAAACCACTCGCATCGCGCCCCATCCTCCATAGCCTTCCAGCTTGGCGGGTCCTGAGGGACTGCGGTGTTGCCTGACACGCCGATCGATCGCTCCTGCATGGGCCGGATGGCGCGAGTCGACCGGCCAGCCAGGGGCCTGCGCGGGGTCAGCCCGGCATCTGCAGGCCGGGTTGGAGCCCCTCGGCGGCGGCGGCGTCCGCGAGGATCACCACCTCACCGGCGGGCTGCACCAGCCGGGCCGGCGTCCGCTCGGCGGGTTCCGAGGGATCGAGGAGCCGACGCAGAGCCTGCTGCTTGCCGGCTCCACTCACCAGGAAGATCACCTGCCTGGCTGCGGACAGCACCGGGGACGTCAGGGTGATGCGCGGTAATCCCTTTCCTTCCGACACCGTGGCCCAGCGGTCCGTCACCGTCGTGGCTTCAGTGCCGGGGAACAGCGAGGCGGTGTGGCCGTCATCCCCGAGACCCAGCAGGACAAGATCGAGCCGTGGAGGGCGGCCGGCGCACAGTTCGGCGACGAGGTCTGCGTACAGAGCGGCATCGGCGGCGGGGGCGTCGGAATCGGTGGGGACCGGATGGAACCGCGCGTGCAGTGCCGGAGCCTGGGCCAGCAGGGTCCGGCGGAGCATCAGAGCATTGCTCGCGGGATCCTCGGCATCCACCCAGCGCTCGTCACCAAGCAGGACGTCCACCCGCTCCCAGGGCAGGTGTTCGTTGCCGAGCCGTTCGTAGGCAGGCTTCGGCGTTTCGCCGCCGGCCAGGGCGATCTGGGCGCGGTCCCGTTCCGCCAGCGCCAGATCGATGCCGGAGGCGATCCGTTCGGCGCACTGGCGGGCCAGGTCCTCCGGACCGCTGGCCATGATCAGCCGGTAGCGCGTCATCACAGCCACTCCGTGTGGAAGCTGCCGGCACGGTCCACACGCTCGTAGGTGTGGGAGCCGAAGCAGTCGCGCATCGCCTGCACCAGGTTCTGCGGCAGACGGCCAGTGCCGTAGCTGCTGATGTAATCGAGGCTGCTGCTCAGGCAGGGCACCGGGATGCCGGCGAGGGCGGCGCCGGCCACTACCTGGCGCAGAGCCGGCAGACGCCGGTTGATCTGTTCGGCGAACCAGGGGTCGACCATCAGGTTGGGCAGGCCGGCGTTGGCGTTGTAGGCGTCCTGAATGCGTTGCAGCAGCCGTGCGCGGATGATGCAGCCCCCCTTCCAGATGCGGCCGATCTCGGGGAAGTTGAGCTTGTAGTCGTGCAGGGTGGAGGCCTCCTGAAGCAGGGCCATGCCCTGGGCGTAGCTGGCGATGCAGGCCAGGATCGTGGCGTCGCGCAGCGGTGCCATGCCACTGGCGGGATCGCCCAGATCGAAGCTGCGGGTGGGCAGCTGGGCCGGCCGCGCCGCCGGCAGGATCGACTCGGCTGCGATCCGTTCGCTGCGCAGGGAGCTGAGCACGCGGGCGTTGAGGGCGGCGTAGATGGTGGGCACCGGCACACCCATCTCCAGGGCGCTGATCACGGTCCACAGACCGGTGCCCTTCTGGCCGGCGGCATCGACGATCTTCTCCACCAGATCGCCACCGTCCTCCGGATCGCGGGTGCGCAGGCAGACCTCGGTGATCTCGACCAGGAAGGAGGAGAGCTCCTCGAGCTGGTTCCAGCCATCCAGCACATCCGCCATGGCTGTGCCGTCCATGCCGGCGACCCGCTTCATCAGGTCATAGGCCTCGGCCAGGATCTGCTCGATGCCGTACTCGATGCCGTTGTGGACGGTCTTGACGAAGTGGCCGGCGCCCCCAGGACCGATGTAGGTGACGCAGGCCCCGTCGCTCACCTTGGCGGCCATGGCGGTGAGCAGGCTCTCGATGGCGTCGTAGGCGGCGCGGGTGCCGCCGGGCATCATGCTCGGGCCCTCCAGAGCCCCCTTGGCGCCGCCGGAGACGCCCATGCCGATGAAGCCGAAGCGCTGCGATTCCAGCTGGGCGACGCGCCGTTCGGTGTCGGTGTAGAGGGAATTGCCGCCGTCGATCAGCAGATCCCCCTCCTCCAGCAGCGGCGAGAGGGTGCTGATCATGTCGTCGACCGGCTGGCCGGCCTTGACCATCACCAGGATGCGTCTGGGACGCTCGAGGGCCGCGACGAATTCAGGCAGCGTTTCGGCACCGATGATGTCCTTGCCCGCCCCGCGACCGGCGAGAAACTCCTGCGTCTTGGCGTAGGTGCGGTTGTAGACGACGCTGGAGAAGCCGTTGCGCTCCGCGTTGAGGACGAGGTTCTCGCCCATCACGCCGAGCCCGATCAGACCGAAGTGAGCCTTGCCCATGGGGAGGGGGTGGGGGTTCTGGCGGCAGTCTGGCCAATGGGCATGAACGGCACAGCCCACCGGTCAGAAGTTGTCAGGATGCGCTGGCGCTGGCGCTCTGTCTCCGGTTTCGCAGCGCCGTTGCAATCCAGGGGCTGCCTCGTTGTCCCGCACGTCCATCGCTGCCGTGCCCTGTCCCGGGGCGATGCCAAAGCCAGGCGACCGGCGGGTGAGACCCCCCGGATGCCCCCGGGGTTGATGGTTCACACCTCAGCGGTGGCGGCCAGCTTCTGGGCGTGCAGTCCGTTCCGAGGGGGACGTGGCGAGTCGCGGCCGCGAGCCGGGCTGACCGACTGGCCGTTCTGACGTGCTGCCTGTCCAGCCACCGTTGTCTGGACAGGCCCGCAGGTTGGGAGGTCGGCCTTGGCGGACCGGAAGGCAGGCCTGTGAGCTGCCATCAATCGGTCGCCCCCGGTCATGGGCTGGCAGGGGGGAGCGGGGAGTGACGGACTTGCGCCGCTGGAATGCCCACGACCCTGATGGAGCGGGGCGCATGCCCTGGAGTCAGCAGGGCAATGCTGCAGGGGGAAACCAAGACCTCCATCAGAAGGGCTGTGGTGCCAGGTGGTTCCTATGGAACGCATGAAGGTCCTGTCGTGAGATTCAGATCACCGTGCCATCGGCGATCGTGCCGTTCTTGACGATCACCACGATGCCATTGCGGATGTAGAAATTGAGCTCCGGCCGATCGGCCTCCTCGACGCGATCCTTGTTGACGATCGTGACGTTTTCACCGATGCGCACGTTCTTGTCAAGGATCGCCCGCTTCACGGTGGTGCCTCGGCCCACGCCAATGGGAATGCCCCCGCGCTGGCGCAGCAGCGCACGCTCCTCCATTGATTCGAAGTAATCGGCTCCCATCACGAGAGTGTCCTGCAGGACCACCTCATCTTCGACGCGCGTCCGCACACCAAGGACGCAATGGTGAATGCTGCAGGCCTTGAGCAGGGATCCCTCACCGATGATCGACTCGGTGACCTGGGCATCCTGCATCTTGCTGGGGGGAAGATAGCGGGGACGGGTGTAGATCGGGAATTTCTCGTCGTAGAAGGAGAAGGCCGGATTGGGTTGTTCTGTGAGTGCCAGGTTGGCCTCATAGAAAGCCCCGATCGTGCCGATATCCTCCCAGTAGTCATCGAAAAGGTAGCTCTGCAGGTTGTCGCCTCGGTGCAACGCCTCGGGGATGATCTCCTTGCCGAAATCGGTGGCGGATGGGTGCTTCGCCAACAGATCGAACAGCGTTGCACGGCTGAAGACGTAGATCCCCATCGAGGCCAGATAGGGCCGCTTGACAGCTTCTTCCGGCGTCAGGCCGAGCCTTGCGGTATCCACCTGCATCGCTTCGAGATCGGCTCCTTTGGGCTTCTCGCGGAATTCGCGGATGCGTCCATCCGGGGTTGTTCGCATCAGTCCGAAGCCTTCTGCCTGGGCGGCATCGACAGGCAGGGCGCCGACACTCAGGTGGGCACCGGTGTCGATGTGGTGCTGCACGAAGGCGCTGTAGTCCATCCGGTAGAGCTGATCACCGGACAGAATCAGATAATGGTCAACGTCCCATTCCTGGAACAGCCACTGGTATTTGCGAACAGCATCTGCAGTGCCCTCAAACCAACTGGGGCTGTCGGGGGTCTGCTGGGCGGCAAGCACCTCGACAAAACCCTGGCCGAAGCCGGCCGAGAGGTCGTAGGTCATCGTCAGGTGACGATTGAGTGAGGCGCTGTTGAACTGCGTCAGGACGTAGATCTTGTTGATCTCGGAGTTGATGCAGTTGCTGATGGGAATATCAATCAGACGATACTTGCCGGCCAGGGGGACTGCCGGTTTGGCCCGCATCTTGGTGAGGGGATAGAGGCGGGTTCCTGCGCCCCCTCCGAGAATGATCGCCAGAACACGCTTCATCGAACCAGGGACCCCTTATCTCACCGCGCTGACCGTACAGGAAGGCGGGGCATCGGCGCGAGTGCCCCGTACACTTCGAAGCACGCTCCCTGTGGAGTGTCTCAGGCTTCGCCGCCGGCTTCGTTGAGCTCGAACAGCTCCTCCATGACCTTCATCGCCAGGTGGCGTTGCTGGCGCGGCTGAGGCGCCCGCAGACGCGTCACCGGTGTGTGCAGGATCTTGTTGATGATCCCCTTGCTGAGGGCTTCCACCACCTTGCGCTCCCGGGCCGACAGGTCGGGGCCCATGCGACTGAGGGCCTTCTGCAGTTCCTGCTCGCGGATGTCCTCGAGGTGATGGCGCAGCCGGTTGACGAGTGGCACGGCCTCAAGACCATCCCACCACTCGAGAAACTGACGGGCTTCCTCGGCCAGCAGGCCCTCGGCCTCCTGGGCGATCTCTCGCCGTGATTCCTGATTGCGTGCCACCACCTCCTGCAGGTCGTCCACGTCGAACGCATCGACGCCCTGCAGTTCACCTGCATCGGGGCTGATGTTCCGAGGCACGCCGATGTCGATGAGCATCAGGCTCGAGCGCCGATTCAGGGCAGCCAGGCGGTCAGCGGTGATGATCGGCTCCTCGGCGCCGGTGCTGGTGAACACCAATGAGCAGGTGCTCAGGCAGTGGTCGAGGTCGCTGAGTGGGCGGCACTGCACCGGCAGCGCGGGAAAATCAGCCGCCAGGGCCTCGGCGCGCTGCACGGTGCGGTTCAGGAGCACGGCACCCCGGCAGCCCTTGGCCTGCAGGTGTTGCAGCAGCAGCCGGGCCATGCGACCGGCGCCCACCACCGCCACCTGCTCATGATCGAGGGGCACCAGCTCGTCGATCCCGCGACTCTGGCCGACCTTCAGCTGAGCGAGCTCGACCGCCGCCGAGCTGATCGACACGGCGCCCGTGCCGAGATTGGTTTCGGTGCGCACCCGTTTGCCGGTGCTCACCGCCTGGGTGAGCAGGCGGTTAAGGATCGGGCCGATGGAGCGGTGCTCCTGGCCCAGCCGCACCATCTTCTTCACCTGGGAGAGAATCTGCCCCTCGCCCAGCACCAGGCTGTCCAGACCGGCGGCCACCCGCAGCAGATGGGCCACCGCCTCTTCGTGATGGAAGGTGAAGAGGTGGGGGCTGAGGTCGTCGACGCTGAGCCCCGACACCTGGCTCAGGAAGTCGCCCACGGCGGAAATGCCCAGCTCCGGATGACGGAGCAGGGCATAGATCTCAAGGCGGTTGCAGGTGCTGAGGATTGAGGCCTCCAGCACCTGTTCATCGGACCGGAGTCGCTGGAGAGAGCTCTCCATCGTCTGCTCGGGGATGCTGAGCCGCTCTCGGATCTCCACCGGAGCCGTGCGATGGCTGAGACCGACGACGGCGATGTGCATGGAGAGGGGGATACGGGACCTGGGGGTCGAGGAGGGCTCAGTGCAGCGCGATCGACTGGGCGCCATCCTTGATGTGCACGGTGGTGGTGAACCGGGCCGTGTTGTCCAGGGTGCTGATCACCAGGGAACTGGTGCGGGTGCAGTCCTTCTCGAACTTGACGCCGTCGAACAGCAGGCCATCGGTGATGCCGCTGCCCGCGAAGATCACGTTCTC
Organism: Synechococcus sp. CBW1004; assembly: GCF_015840715.1. Taxonomy (NCBI): domain Bacteria; kingdom Bacillati; phylum Cyanobacteriota; class Cyanophyceae; order Synechococcales; family Synechococcaceae; genus Synechococcus; species Synechococcus sp. CBW1004. The sequence goes on from NZ_CP060397.1 coordinate 278,211, forward strand.
GCCGGAGGCCAGCTCGTGGGCCTCGTACACCTTGTCGGGATCGCTGATGCCCATTTCGGCCAGGCGGGCCAGGTTGCCCTCCTTGGTCAGGTCCGCCCACTCGGAGGTCTGGGCCACGGCGGGGTCATAGACCAGCTGACCCTGGAAGTGACCGCCGAGGGCGCGCAGGGCTGCGGCGGAGATGACGCCTTCGGGGGCGGCGCCGATCCCCATCAGGCAATGGGTGCCGGTGCCGGCGAAACCGCAGGCGATGGCGGCCTGCACGTCACCGTCGGAGATCGGCTGGACGCGGGCACCGGTGGCGCGGATCTCCTTGATCAGATCCTTGTGGCGAGCACGGTCCATGACGACGATCACGAGCTCATCCTTGGGCACGCCCAGGCACTGGCTGAGGATCTCGATGTTCTCGGTGGCCGACTTGCGGATGTCCACCTTGCCCTTGGCGGCCGGGGGAGCGGCCAGTTTCTTCATGTAGAAGTCGGGCGCGTTGAACAGACCGCCCCGATCGGAAGCAGCGAGCACCGCCATGGAGCCGCGCTGGCTGTTCGCGCAAAGGTTGGTGCCCTCGCAGGGATCCACGGCGAAGTCCACGCCCGGGCCGACACCGCTGCCCACCTCTTCTCCTATGTAGAGCATCGGAGCCTCATCGCGCTCGCCCTCGCCGATCACGATGCGACCCTGCATGGGAATGGTGCCCATGCGCTTGCGCATGGCCTCCACAGCCGCGGCGTCAGCTTCGTTCTTGAGCCCCATGCCGGTCAGCCGGGCGGAGGCGATGGCGGCCTGTTCGACGACCTCGAGAATTTCCTGGATGAGGGAGCGATCCACGGCAGTCCGGCGGGGGATGGGGGGAGAACTTCCGGCGGAGGTGCCTGACGTGCCTGCATGGCAGGCCCTTGAGGGCCGCAGGCACCAGCAACAGCAGGCCCTCTCGGGCTGGAAGCCGGGCAATCGTATCAGCGCGGGGAGGTCGGCTCCTTACAATCCAGGCCCCCTGCGCCCCGGCGGACAACCATGAGCAACAAACCCCTGGTGGTATCCCCCTCCATCCTGTCCGCTGATTTCTCGCGGCTCGGCGACGACGTGCGCGCCGTCGATCAGGCCGGCGCCGACTGGATCCACGTCGATGTCATGGATGGCCGCTTCGTGCCCAACATCACCATCGGTCCGCTGATCGTCGAGGCCCTGCGCCCCGTGACGACCAAGCCTCTCGACGTCCACCTGATGATCGTCGAGCCTGAGAAATATGTGCCCGAGTTCGCCAGGGCCGGCGCCGACATCATCTCGGTGCAGGTCGAGGCCTGCCCGCACCTCCACCGCAACCTCGCCCAGATCAAGGAGCTGGGCAAGCAGGCCGGTGCCGTCCTCAACCCCAGCACCCCGATCGATACGCTTGAGTATTGCCTCGAGCTCTGCGATCTGGTGCTGATCATGAGTGTGAACCCCGGCTTCGGCGGCCAGAGCTTCATCGAGAATCAGGTGCAGAAGATCCGCGATCTGCGTCGCCTCTGCGATGAGAAGGGCCTGGATCCCTGGATCGAGGTTGACGGCGGCATCAAGCCTGCCAACGCCTGGCAGGTGATCGAAGCCGGCGCCAATGCGATCGTCAGCGGTTCCGGTGTCTTCGGTGCCTCGGATTATGCCGAGGCGATCCAGGGCATCCGCACCAGCCGCCGCCCTCAGCCCGCGCTGGTCTGAATCCCGCCATCGCCATCCCTGCTCGAATCCGGTTCCAGAGCCCCTCTCGCTCGCAAGGCGGAGGGGCTTTTCAGCCGGTTTCTGTGGAGATGTCGGCAGCCGAATCCTGGTGCATCCGAGTGTTCGCGTTCAGGAATGGGAGCAGGGAAGGATCAGATGTTCCAGATAGAGACCTTCTGACCCGACGGAATGGGCGGGACCATCAAGCGGATCCGGCTTTCCCGGACACTCAGAACTGCATCAGCCGCACAGCCGGCTTGCTCACCGCACGGGATGCAACAGGCACCTCCTCACCGAGGATCCCGTTTGCTGTGGATCCAGGGCCAGGGAGTGTTCAGCGGCACGATGTCGACCACCAGGACCCTGGCAGGAACATGGCCCGCATTGCGCCACCAGTGCGTGACCCCGCTCGCTTCGAAAGCTACCTCTCCGGGACCGACCACGAGAGGGGAGAAGCCTGGATGTCGCCGCTCGGTCATCTGCCCCTCGAGAATGTATGCCACCCCGGGGCGTTGGTCATGGCGGTGCAGGGCGATGGTGCCACCTGGGGCAATGATCAGCTCCCGCACCCGCAGTTCCCGGCCACGCAGCCCGCTGAACTCCTGCTCGAGAGGCTGGCCTCCCAGCTGTTTCACGGCCAGCACCCCCTGGGTGACGGCTGATCCAGGGGCGGGCACCAGGTTTTCGTGCTCCGGAACCACGGTGGTCCGCGGATGGCCAAGGGATGGAGCGACGTTCAGGAGCGAGGACGTGGCCACCAGCACAGGGATGACGGCGAGAGCGGCATGGCTGATCATCGGCATCTGCCTGAACGAACAGCATCTCATCCCATCCTGGTTGAGACAAGGAGCCGGACCACACCCCCAACACACGGCCCGGCTCGATCAAACGATCAGCGAGTGGTGAACCCGGGTCACTGAGGCTGGCGCCACAGTAAGCACTCCGTTCAATCAGGGGACTAGCTCCCGAAGAACCACCCGTAGGAATGGAGACCGATGCCCAGAAGATTCACCCCGATGTAACACACGGCAATCACGACAAGGCCTGCGGTTGCAACCAGAGCCGGCTTCCTTCCCTGCCACCCGCGGATCAGCCGGGTGTGCAGATAGGCGGCGTAGACGAGCCAGCAGATGAGTGCCCACGTCTCCTTGGGGTCCCAGCTCCACCAGCTGCCCCAGGCCTCGTTGGCCCACACGGCTCCGCTGACCAGGCCCACCGACAGCAGCAGGAAGCCGACGGTGATCGTGCGGTAGCTGAGGCTGTCGAGCTGTTCGCTGATGCGGAAGGTGGTGCTGCTCAGGGACATCGCTCCCGGACCGTCGCTGGCGAGTGCAGCCTGGCGGTAACCGCCGCTGCCGATCGAACTGCTGCGCAGCTCGAGGACTTCGTTGCGGTCGGTGAACAGCACCGCAACGCTCAGCAGCGAGCCCACGAGCAGCGCGGCGTAGCTCAGCATGATCACACTCACATGCATCACCAGCCAGCTCGAGCGCAGGGCGGGCACCAGCGGGGAGGCCTGCTGCAGCTGATCGGGCAGGGCGAAGCTGGCGAAGGCCACGCAGCCCAGGGCCATCGGAGTGGCTGCCGCCGGAACCAGAGGACTCGGCCAGGCACGCTCGACGAGCAGCTGGGTGATCGTGCATCCCCACGCCAGGAAGCAGAGCGACTCGTAGAGGTTGCTGATCGGGAAGTGGCCCGAATCCCACCAGCGCAGGACCAGCTGGGCGGTGAGAACCAGATTGGCTGCCGCCACCAGAAGGCGCACCCAGGGGCTGTTGGTTCCGCCGCTGAGTGACCAGAAGGAGAGAGGGAGCACCAGCAGCAACAGGCCGAAGGCCACCAGGCCAAGGGCGACAACCGAATCGTTCACGCGCAGTTCGTCTGACGGGCCCAGTCTGCCGCCCGGCCCGCTGGGGTGCGCAGCCTGCTGATGGAGGATGTCACCGACTGGCCTGCCGGAGCAACCAGACGCCCGCACCGAGGCCAAGAATCACCGGCAGCCAGGCGGCCGGGATCGGGGCCAGGGTGCCATTGATGCCGAGCGAACTGAAGATGAACGACATCAGGTAATAGCCGAAGATCAGGAGCACGCTGATGCCGAAGCCCTGACTGCGACTGGTGCGGCTGTGGGGGCGCACACCGAGGCTGCTGCCGATCAGGCCGAACACCAGGCAGATGGCCGGAAAGGCGAATTTCTCCTGGATGCGCACCCGCAGGCGGCGAGCCTCCTTGTTGTTGTTGGCCTCCCGCAGCAGCCGCTCGGCCCGCCTGGCCTGCCCCACGGTCATCAAGGAGGCATCGGTGGGTAGTTTGGCCACCTCCTGGGGATCACGGCTGAGCGGATAGAGATAGCGGTCGAACTGTGCAGAGGTGGTGCCGCCGGTGCGCTCATCGATATTGAGGATGCGCCCGTCCCGGAATTCCCACATCCCTTTGTCATCGTTCCATTCCCCGGTTTCGGCCATCAGCATCTGACGCTGGCCGAGGCGGGAGAAATCGATCAGAGTCACATCCCGCATTTCACCCTGTCGGTATTTGCGGGCATAGAAGATGTGGGTGAGCTGCCGGGTCGATTCACCGTCCTCCAGCTTGATGCGGCCGAAGCGTGAATAGAGGATGTTGTCGCCCTTGTCGCTGGAGATCGCCCGTCCGAGGGCACGTTCGAGCGTGTTGGTGGCCGCCAGGTTGGACCGGGGCACGATCAGGTCGTTGAACACGAAGGTGAGCAGGCTCATCACCACGGCCAGCACCAGGGCCGGCACCACCATCCGCCTCGTGCTCACGCCGACGCTGCGCAACGCGGTCAGCTCCGAACTCCCCGAAAGACGGCTGTAGGCCAGCAGGGTGGCCATCAGTGTGGCCATGGGGAAGGACAGCACCAGGAAACCCGGGAGCCGCAGCAGCAACACCAGCATGGCGGTGATGAGCGGCAGCCCGGATTCGGCCACCCGCCTCACCAGCTCGAACACGACGCCCACCGACAGCGAAACGGCGGTGAAGGCTGCGATGCCGAACAGCAACGGGCCCATCAGTTCGCCCGTGAGCCAGCGATCCAGCAGGGGGATGCGGCGAACCCATGGCCGCAGCGGCTGGATCAGCTTCTGCAGCGCCTGAGAGAGCGGCCGGCTGCGGTCGCGCAGCTGCCTCTGCCAGGTGCTGCGACGCCGGGCCGGGCTGGATGCGCTCAGGCCCGATGGTGCGATGGGGAGAGGTTCGGGTTCGGGGGGATCCGCCGGAATCGGCTCGATCGGATCACCGCCCCAGAACCCCGGTGTGGCGAGCAGTGCGAAGGTTTCTCCCAAGTAGTGGCGCCGCACCAGCGGGTTCGCGGCCACCTCGGCGGAGCTGCCGGAGGCGAGCAGCGATCCTTCGGTGAGGATGTAGGCCCGGTCGATCGTCGCCAGGGTTTCGCGCACGTTGTGATCGGTGATCAGGACCCCCATGCCGCGCTGACGCAGGACGTGGATGAGGCCCTGCAGATCGGCCACCGCCAGTGGATCGACGCCTGCGAACGGTTCGTCAAGCAGCAGGTAGCGCGGACCTTCCGCTCCGACCGCGAGGGCGCGGGCCACTTCACAGCGACGCCGTTCGCCACCGGAGAGCTGATAGCCGAGCCGGTGCTGGAAGGCGCCGAGATGGAAATCCTCGATCAGTGTTTCGAGCCGTTCGCGTTGCAGCTCCTTCGGTGTGCCGCTCTCTGCGAGCACGAGTCGCAGGTTGTCGCGCACCGACAGCTGCCGGAACACGCTCGCCTCCTGGGGGAGATAGCCGATGCCGCGGCGGGCTCGCACCGGCATCGGCAGGTCGGCCACCGACTCACCGTCCAGCAGCACATCCCCCTCATCGGGGCGCAGCAGCCCGGTGACGAGGTTGAAGGTCGTGGTTTTGCCGGCGCCGTTGGGTCCCAGCAGACCGACGACCTCGCCGGGATGGAGGTCCAGGCTCACATTGGCCACCAGGAGGCGGCCCCCCAGGGTGATGGCCACCCGATCCAGGGCCAGGCTCATGGCAGCAGGGCCGGCGCAGGAGCGGCGGTTCCACCAGGCTGGGAGGGTTGCAGGCGAAGGCGGCTGTAGACCTGCCTGCCGCTCTGGGGTTCAGCCACCAGGCGCTCGCTGTCGAGGCGATACACCAGCCGTTCGGCACGGATCCTCTGGCCGTCCTCGTCGATGACGTCGACGTCACCGGTGAGCACCAGGCGTCCCTCCTTGGAGTAGTACTGCGCCTGGCGCGAGGTCGCCACCATGCGGCGATCGGGGTACGTGATCCGCACGTTGCCGGTGGCGGTCACCACCCCGGTGCGGTTGTCGGCCTGCTGGCTGTCCGATTCGATCGTGACCATCCCGGCATCCGGACCGGCCGGGGCAGCGGTCGAGGCGTCCGATCCGGAAGGGCTGGCTGCGACGGAGGGTGGCACCCCAGCGGCCGATGCCGGTGCGGGGCGTGGCATGGTCAGAGCCAGCACCGCGGGAAGTGCTCCGAGGGAGAGGAGGCCGAGGAGCGGCCAGGCGCTGCGCATGCGTGAAAAGGCCTGTGACGGGAGTGATCTGCAGGGCAGATCATGGCCGGCACTGAAGAAGTGCCTCAATTTACCGGTGGATGCTGCAGCGTCCTCACCAGATGCGGAAGAGACAGAGTGTCTGTCGGCTCATCGTGCTGCAGCGCCTTCAGCCAGAGCCGCAGGCTCTGGCGCAAGGGGATCAGTTCGATGCCGAGGCCGCGTTCCCCGCAGCGAGCCAGCCGCCCGAGGGCCTCACCGATCAGCACCGTGGCCCCACGCCGGTTGCCGCGCTCGAGATGCAGCTGAGCCACGGCGGCCTGCAGCAGACCCTGAAGGAGAGGCCTGCTGTCGCCCTGGGTCTCGTGCCAGAGCTCCTCGAAGCCGTCGTGGCAGGCGTACCACTCACCGCGGTTGAACAGGCTGATCGCCTCGGCGAGGCGAGGATCCGCCAGCAGGCGGATGTCCTCGCTGTCGCCATCCCGTTGCGTCTCGGGCGGTGCGGAGATGGAACTCAACGCTTGGCGGGCTTCCTGGCGGGAAGCTTGCGCAGGCGGATCGATTCCGGCGTGACCTCGAGCATCTCGTCCGGTCCGATGTACTCCAGAGCGCGCTCCAGCGTCATCTGCACGGGGGCCTGCAGGGTGTCGAGTTCCTCAGCGCCGGCGGAGCGCATGTTGGTGAGCTGCTTGGTCTTGCAGACGTTGATCTCGAGATCCTGAGGCCGGTTGTTTTCGCCCACAATCATCCCTTTGTACACCTTGGTGCCGGGGGTGATGAAGAACTGGCCGCGGTCTTCGGCATTCTTGAGCGCATAGAAGGTCGCCGTGCCTTCCTCGAAGGCGATCAGCACGCCGTTGCGGCGGGTGTCGAAGTCGCCCTGCATCGGGCGGTAGTCGAGGAAGGAGTGGCTCATGATCCCCTCGCCGCGTGTGGCGCGGATGAACTCGCCGCGGAAGCCGATCAGGCCCCGGGAGGGCACCACGAATTCCAGCTGGGTGCGGCCGTCGCTGGTGGTCTCCATGTTCTGCATCTCACCCTTGCGGATGCCGAGCTTTTCGATGCAGGCACCCACCGCCTCTTCGGGCACGTCCATCACCAGGGTCTCGAACGGTTCGTTGGGGGTGCCGTCGATCGTGCGGAAGATCACCTGCGGCTGGCTCACCTGGAACTCGTAGCCCTCACGGCGCATCGTCTCGATCAGGATGCCGAGGTGGAGTTCGCCGCGGCCGCTCACCGAGAAGCGATCAGGCGAGTCGGTGTCCTCCACCCGCAGGGCGACGTTGGTGAGCAGCTCGCGCTGCAGGCGGTCTCGCAGCTGGCGGCTGGTGACGAACTTGCCTTCCTTGCCCGCGAACGGGGAGTCGTTGACCACGAAGGTCATCTGCAGGGTCGGTTCATCGACCTTGATCAGCGGCAGCGCCTCGGGATGGTCCGGGCAGGCGATCGTCTCGCCGATGTTCACCTCGTCGAAACCGGCCACGGCGACCAGGTCGCCGGCGCTGGCAGTGTCGATCTCAACCCGTTGCAGGCCCTGGAAGCCCAGCAGCTTGCTGATCCTGCCGCGCTTGATCGTGCCGTCATCGCGGATCAGAGCGGCGGGCTGGCCGGCCGAAATCGTGCCGTTGTGGATGCGGCCAATCATGATCCGACCGAGGAAATCGCTGTAATCCAGCGTGGTCACCTGCAGCTGCAGCGGCTTGGTGGCGTCGCCCACCGGCGGCGGCACGTGGCGCAGGATGGCATCGAACAGCGGCCTCATGTTGTCGCTCTCGGTCTTCATGTCCGGCTTGGCGTAGCCGCCCATGCCGCTGCCGAAGAGGTAGGGGAAATCGCACTGGTCGTCATCGGCGCCAAGCTCGAGGAAGAGGTCGAGCACCTTGTCGACGGCCTGCTCGGGATCGACGCGCGCACGATCGATCTTGTTGACGAACACAATCGGGCGCAGGCCCTTCTCGAGCGCTTTCTTGAGCACGAAGCGCGTCTGGGGCATCGGGCCCTCATTGGCGTCGACGATCAGCAGACAGCCATCGACCATGCCCAGAACCCGCTCCACCTCCCCGCCGAAATCGGCGTGGCCAGGGGTGTCGACGATGTTGATGCGGATGCCGTTGTAATCGACGGCGGTGTTCTTCGAGAGAATCGTGATACCGCGCTCACGCTCCAGGTCGTTGGAGTCGAGGATGCAGGTGGGCACCGCCTCACCTTCGCGGAAGATGCCGGACTGGCTGAGCAGCGCGTCCACCAGGGTGGTCTTGCCGTGGTCGACGTGGGCGATGATCGCGATGTTGCGGATCGGGACGCCTTTGACGTCGCTCCTGGTGGGGCTGCTGCTCGTGGGGCCACTCATGGGCATCGATTCGCTTTGTGACGGATTGAAGCGATTATTGATCTTACCGCGCGACGCGCCAGGCTCATCGCGAACCCGGGCGGTGGTTTGGCTGGTCCCGCCTCCTCAGGCAGCTGGTCTTCAACGGGCCAGCCGCTGGGCCGGCTCAAACAGACGCAGGGCCTCCGTCGTTCCCTCGTAGCGCCAGTGCCAGGGCTCGTAGCTGACGCCCTGGGGGTTGCCTTCCGGAAAGGAGAGCTGGAAGTGGAAGCGGGCGGCGTTGGCGGCCAGCCAGCGGAAGGCGGCGGTCTGATCGAAGCTGGGTGAGAGGTTGGTCGCGGGCGCGCTGGCGTCGCCGAGATCGACGGCATAGCCGGTGCTGTGCTCGGAGAAGCCCGGCGGTGCGCTCACCCGGGCCCGGGTGAGGGAGGTCTGATTGCGCTCCGCCTTGACGTCGAAGAAAATGCGGTTCTGCAGGGCGATGGAGCGGAAGGCGCTCAGCACCACCAACCCGACGCCATCCAGCGCTGCCGCCCTCTGCATGGCACCCAGGGCTTCTGCGGCATCCCTGTGCAGTTGTTGCCCCGGCGCAAAGGTGACGAGGTTGGCCGCCGATGCTTCCGGGTAGGGGAAATGCCCCAGCAGCCGACCATCGCGGCTGAGGCGGGCGTTGAGGCCGGCCACCGGCGGGGGCGTGAGCACCGAACGGAGGGGCCCGCGAGCGAGGAGGACGGCGCTGCCGCTGAACAGGCCGCAGGCCAGCAGCAACCAGCTCAACCGGCGTCTGAGCGAGGCACGGCGGGGCGGGGCGGGCTGCATGCGCCGCGCCATTGGAATGTCTTCCGCAACGCGGGAGGCGGGCACGTCAGAGCCGGCGGCGCTGCTGATGTTACGGCCGCTGTCCAGGCGGTTGTTCCTCAGCAGGGCCGATCGTCGGAGCGCAATCGGAGAACTCCCCTGCGGACCCCAGCCTGGTGTCGGGGCGCCCGTGCCCCTGCCCCTGGCAGCGGGGATTGACGCGGCGATGCCGGTGCCTCGGCTCAGCCAGTCCATCCCCCATAGGGGCATGGAGCCTCTCCTTCCCCGATCGCGCATCAGCGGAGGCCATGGTTCGGCTGCGGCGGAAGACCATGGAAGCCGCAGTTTCCGGACCCGTGGCCGATCTTCGGCGGCGCTGAACGGTCAGCCATTTCGGCCTGTGCCTGCAGCCGCCGGCGCCGGTGCTGCGGTGTTAGTTTTTTTGTGGCATTCCTTTGCGTGGCAGGTTTCAAGATGTTGCGAGTCGCAGTCGTGGGTGGCGGCCCGAGCGGTTCCTGTGCTGCCGAAGTGCTTGCCAAGGCAGGAATTGAAACCTGGCTGTTTGAGCGCAAGCTGGATAACGCCAAGCCTTGTGGTGGCGCGATTCCCCTTTGCATGGTCTCGGAATTTGAGATTCCCGAGGAGATCATCGACCGCAAGGTGCGCAACATGCGCATGATCTCCCCCTCCAATCGTGAGGTGGATATTCATCTTGATAACCAGGATGAATACATTGGCATGTGCCGCCGTGAGGTGCTGGACGCCTTCCTGCGCAACCGTGCCGCAGATCTGGGTGCGCATCTGATCAATGGTCTGGTGACCAGGATCGATACTGGCGTTGGCCGTCAGGGCCCCTACACGCTCACCTATTCGGATTACTCAAGCGGCGAGGCCACCGGCGAGAGCCGCACCCTCGAAGTGGACCTGATCATTGGCGCTGACGGGGCCAACAGCCGTGTTGCCAAGGCCATGGATGCCGGTGACTACAACGTGGCCATTGCCTTTCAGGAGCGGATCAAGCTGCCGCCGGAGGAAATGAAATATTATGAAGATCTGGCTGAGATGTATGTCGGAACCGATGTCTCTCCTGATTTCTATGCCTGGGTCTTCCCCAAGTACGACCATGTGGCCGTGGGCACAGGCACCATGCAGAAAAATCAGTCTCTGATCAAGGGCCTCCAGCAGGGAATCCGGGACCGCGCCGCCCGCCGTCTGCTCCGCGGCGAGGTGATCAAGGTTGAAGCCCATCCAATTCCCGAGCATCCCCGCCCCCGTCGTGTCGTCGGTCGCATGGCCCTGGTGGGCGATGCCGCTGGCTACGTGACCAAGAGCTCTGGAGAAGGCATTTACTTTGCGGCCAAGAGTGGCCGGATGTGCGCTGAGCAGATCGTCGAGGCCAGTGCCGCCGGCAGCCGCATCCCTACGGAGAAGGATCTCAAGGTCTACCTCAAGAAGTGGGATCGTAAGTACGGCGCCACGTACAAGGTCCTCGAGATTCTGCAGAATGTTTTCTACAGCAATGACCCTGCCCGTGAGGCCTTTGTCGAAATGTGCGACGACAAGGACGTGCAGCGCCTCACATTCGACAGCTATCTCTACAAGCGAGTCGTGCCGGTCAATCCCTGGCAGACGATCAAGCTCACCCTCCTGACCCTCGGTGCCTATCTGCGTGGTCAGGCCTTCGCCCCTTCCGGCTATCGCCCCGTTCCCAGCGCCGTGCGCAGCCCCGAGGAGGTGGAGCAGATCCAGCAGCAGGCTGACAGCGGCATCCGCGGCGGCATCCGTCGTCCCGGCAGCAGCTCGGCCACCGAGCCTGCCGAGACGGCCTCAGTCGCCGACCCCGCCTCTGAACGCGAACCGGTTCTCGCCGGTAAGTGAACCCACTGACAGGCCTGGTCCCATGGCCAGGCCTGTCCTGAAGACCCAGCATCGCCCCAGGATGCATCCAGAGTCGTGCCCATTCTGGGGCGATCCTTCTGCCTGTTCAGCGTCGGATGCTCTCGCAGCGGCTCCAGTGAAGAGGAGGCCGAATGGGGGGGATCCCGGGAGCTTGTCCTCCCCCCGTGCCCCTGCCTTGTCTCAGGGGAGATCGGCCGCCGGTGGGCTGCCGCGTCGTTCCCTGGGGGGCCGGCTCGCCGGTGGGCGGGGCCGACTCAGGCGGTGATGCGGCTGAAATCGGCCAGCACACCGGCCTGATTGCGCAGCAGCGCCAACAGCGCCAGCCGGTTGCGGCGCACGGCCGGGTCATCGTCCATGACCATCACGCTCTGCTCACCATCGAAGAACGCTGCCAGGGTGGCGGCGCTCTCCTGCAGGGCCGCCGCCAGCGCGGCATAGCGATCCGCGCCTGAGCCGGCGGCGATCGGTTCGAGACGCTCCAGCACTGCGAGCATCGCCGCCTCACTGGGGGAGCTGAACAGGCTCGGGTCCACCAGACCGGCAGGTGAGAGCTGTTCAGTGGGCATGTCGCCCTTTTCGGCCAGCCTGGAGGCCCGCTGCACCACCGCCTGCACGGCTGTGAGGGTGCCCTGGCGCCGTCGCTGGAGCAGCAGCGACGCCCGCTGGCGCGCATCGAGGGGATCGGCCAGCAGGCGATCCAGGGCCACGCCATCGCCGGCCACGGCCTGCACCAGATCGGCATCGATTCCCTCCTCCTCCAGCAGGCTCTGGAGGCGCTGCCGCAGAAACTCGCCCAGATCGGCCGCCAGTGCCTCGCTCTGCAGCAGGAACTGCGGGAACAGTTCGCGCCAGTGGTGGCAGGCGCGCCCCAGCAGGGCTTTCAGGTCCAGCGACCAGCCCCGCTCCGCCAGGATCTGCAGCAGGCCGTTGCCGGCGCGGCGCAGCGCGTAGGGATCGGACGACCCGGTGGGGCGTTCCCCCTTGGCGAAGATGCTGAGCAGGAGTTCCAGTCGCTCGGCCAGAGCCACCAGGGCACCGGCGTCGGAACCCGGCAGGGCGTCGCCGGCCCCCCGGGGCAGATAGTGCTCCAGCACCGCCAGCGCCACCGGCCGCGGTTCGCCTTCGGCGAGGAGATACTTGCCTCCCATCAGCCCCTGCAGCTCCGGGAATTCGCCCACCATCTGGCTCACCAGGTCGTGCTTGCAGAGATGGGCGGCCCGGCGGGCGTGATCGGTGGTCTCGCCGCTGATCGAGAGGGCCTCCAGCAGGACATCCACCAACCATTCCAGCCGTTCGGAGCGGTCCCGCAGGCTGCCGAGGCCCTCGGCGAAGGTGACACGCCCCAGCTGGTCGCGCCGATCGATGCTGGCCACACGCCTGTCGGCCGCCACGAAGAACTCGGCATCCGCCAGGCGGGCCCGCAGCACCCGCTCATTGCCACGGCGAATGGTGTCGCTGGCCTCCGGCAGGCCGTTCCCGATGCAGAGAAACCGGGGCAGCAGGCTGGCGGACGCCTCCAGAGCCAGCGGATCACTTCCGGCGTCGGGTGTGCCAAGCGGCACATAGCGCTGATGGGCCCGCATCACCGTGCTCAGCACTTCGGGCGGCAGGGCCAGGAAGCGCTCCTCGACGGCGCCTTCGATGACCTGGGGTGACTCCACCAGGTCGATCAGCTCCTGGAACAGCGCCTCCGGCAGGTCGGGATGGCCCCCGGAGCGCGCCGCGGCCTGTTCGAGGCCGCGGCGGATCGCCGTGCCGCGGGCTTCACGGTCCACCAGCACCCCGGCCCCGGCGAGGGCGTCGGCGTACGCAGTGGCCGAGGCGATCGACACCGATGCACCGTGCAGGCGGTGACCGCGGCTCAGGCGTCCGCTGATCACCTCGGGGTCACCGTCCTTCAGGCGCACCGGCACCACCGCGGCGTCGAGCAGGGCCACCAGCCAGCGGATCGGACGGCTGAAGCGGATCTCCCCCTGACCCCAGCGCATGAAGCGCCGGCCCTGAAGCCCACGGATCCAGCCGGGAATCAGGCCCGCCAGCACCTCGGCGGTGGCGCGTCCCGGCGTGAGCGATGTGGCAAAGACGAAAGGCCCTTTGGGGGTGTCGCGCACCTCCAGTTGCTCCGGGGCGACCCCACAACGGCGCGCGAAGCCGATGGCGGCGGGCGTTGGCTCACCATCCTTGAACGCCTGCTGGGCCGGAGGCCCCTTGTGCTCCTCGCTGCGATCGCTCTGGCGCTCCGGGAGGCCCTCCACCAGGACCGCCAGGCGCCGCGGTGTGCCCATCATCCTGACCGCGTCATGCTCGAGCCGCTCATCGGCCAGGCTCTGGCTCACCACCGTCTGAAGCTGGGGAAGCGCCAGCCTGGCGAAATCGGCGGGAAGTTCCTCGGTGCCGATCTCCAGCAGGAAGGTGGCCATGGTTCGGATCAGGTCAGCACGACTGTATGTAACCGCACGCAACCGGCTGCTCAGCGCCTCAGTCCGGCTCCCGGCGGGGGAGCGTTCGCTAGCTTCGTCTCTCCCTGGCGCGTGATTGGAGATGCCCGTGTCGACGTCCGACTCGAAGCCTGTGATGGCCGATGCGGAGGCGGCGACCGCACCCGCCCCGACCAGCAAGTTCGAGGCGCTCAAGCAGGGCAGCGGCCATCTACGCGAACCTCTGGCGAGCGAGCTGGAGAACGACAGCCGTTCGTTCAGCGACTCGGCGGTGCAGATCCTGAAGTTTCACGGCAGTTATCAACAGGACAACCGTGACAATCGCCGCAAGGGAGAGGAAAAAGACTGGCAGATGATGTTGCGGCTGCGCAGCCCCGGTGGCCGCATCCATCCGTCGCTCTACCTCGCTCTCGATTCCCTGGCCGACCGCTTCGGTAACGGCACGCTGCGGGTCACCACCCGCCAGGCCTTCCAGATGCATGGCATCGCCAAGGCCGACCTGCGCGAGGTCATCGGCACCATCGTGCGCTCCCTCGGCTCCACTCTCTCCGCCTGTGGCGACATCAACCGCAACGTGATGGCCCCGGCGGCTCCCTTCAGCAGCGGCGGTTATCCCGCCGCGCGCCAGCTGGCCGATGACATCGCCGATCTGCTGGCTCCCCAGGCCGCCGAAGGCTCCTATCTCGACCTCTGGGTCGATGGCGATCTCTCCTACCGGATCAAACCCTCACGGGCGGTGCGCAAAGTGCAGCAGCGCCAGTCGGAAGGGGCCCTGTTCAGTGGCGATGGGGCCGAACCCCTCTATGGCTCCACCTATCTGCCTCGCAAGTTCAAGATCGCCGTCACCGTGCCGGGTGACAACTCGGTGGATCTGCTCACCCAGGACATCGGTCTGGTGCTGTTCAGCGACGGCAGCGGCCGCCCCCTCGGCTGCAATGTCTATGTGGGGGGCGGCATGGGTCGCACCCATAACAAGGAAGAGACCTTCGCCCGCACCGCCGATCCGCTCGGCTGGGTCGCCTTCGACCATGTGATGGATCTGGTCCAGGCGATTGCCGCCCTGCAGCGCGACCACGGCGACCGCCAGCAGCGGCGCCATGCGCGCATGAAGTATCTGATCCACGACCAGGGCATCGCCTGGTTCCGCCAGGAGCTTCAGCGCTATTTCCCCCATCCCCTCCGCGGCCTCCGCACCGAGCCGAAGGCCCGCCTGCAGGATTACCTCGGCTGGAACCGCCAGGGAGATGGCCTCTGGTTCGTCGGTCTGCCGCTGCTCTGCGGGCGTCTGGAGGGCGAGCTCAAGAGTGGTCTGCGCCAGCTGGTGGAGACCTATCAGCTGGAGGTGCGGCTCACCCCCAACCAGGATCTGCTGCTCTGCAACATCGCCTCCAACCAGCGCGCCGGCCTGGGGCAGGCCCTCGCCGCCCTCGGCTACGACACCCCCGAGGAGCCGCCGGTGCTGGAACGCCATGCCATCGCCTGCCCGGCTCTGCCCACCTGCGGCCTGGCGATCACCGAATCGGAGCGGATCCTGCCGGACGTGCTCGAGCGGCTCGAAGCCTTGCGTCAGCGCCTGGGGATCACCAAGTCGTTCCTGGTGCGCATGACCGGATGCCCCAATGGCTGCGCACGCCCGTACATGGCCGAGATCGGTCTGGTGGGGAGTGGGGTCGACGCCTATCAGCTCTGGCTGGGCGGCACGCCGGGTCTCACCAGCCTGGCCCGCCCCTTCCTGGAGAAGATGCCGCTCGCCGATCTCGAGGCCACTCTCGAGCCGGTGCTGCTGGCCTGGAAGCAGGAGGCGGGACCGCGCACCAGCCTTGGCGACTGGATCGCCAAGGTGGGCGATGAGCGTGTGGCCACGCTGCTGCGTCAGGCATGACTCCTGCCACTCCCGGCCATCGCCGGCGCCGCCGCTCCAGCTCCTGGCCACGCCGCCTGTCCCTTTGGCTGGTTGCCGCAGGGGTCACGGCTCTGCTGCATGCCCCCACGGTTTCGCTGGCGGCCCCTGGCGAAGGCAGGGCGATCCCGATGCCGACCCGGGTCGAGCGCTTCAATCCTGACCAACAGGTCTGTCAGCCACAGACGATCAAGGCCAGCTTCGCCAGCCAGCTGCTTCCGTGGGCCGACCAACCGCCTGCCGTGCTCAACCAACTGCGACGCGTGCAGTTGGAGATGACGCGTTCCACCCTGGATCGCTGCGTCAGCAAGGGCCTGCTGCAGCCCTCCGAGGCCAGCCAGCTGGAGCGCGAGCTGGGTCTGCAGGCCGGTTCCGGAGACGCCACGGCACCCGCGGCCACCACCGCGCCCGCCGCCTCCGGGGCAGCGCCCGCTCCCGCCGTTCCCTGAGTGCTGCGCGGCTCCCCTCCACCGCGCCGCGCAGGGATCCAAGGGCGCCGACCAGGCTCCTGAGCCCAGCCGTCACGGGCGTGTCTTTGCGCCTGCTCAGGGGTCGTCACGCTCCAGTCGTCAGGAGACGTCACTGCGTCCGTACATGGCCGTGGGGGAGCCGCTCCGCCAGGCCCAGAGCTGATCGCCGTGGCTGAAATGCCACCACTCATTGGGATGCTGGACGAAGCCGGCGGCTGCCATCACCCGCCGCAGCAACAGCCGGCGTCCGTGCCAGCGCGCCCGCTCTCCGTGGGGATCGTGCTGGGCTGCCGCCGCATGATGATCCGGTTCAGACACCGCTCCGATCGCATCGATCGCTCCGCCCATCGACAGCAGGGTTCCTGACGCATCGACCAGGGTGAGATCGACGGCGGCGCCGGTGCTGTGCGGTGGCGGCATCGCCGGATCCTCGCTTGGGGGAGCCCAGAAGCGCCCCACCGCCTCCTCCACATCCCGGAGCGCGGGGCCTCCGGCGCCCGGATCGAAGCCCCGGACGCGGCATTCCTCGCCGATGGCGTAGCTCACCATGAAGCGTTGGACCGGGATCGGCCGCCAGGCATCGAAGATGGCCAGCCGCCAGCCGGGCGCTTCACGGTTCAGCGCGGCGACGGCCCTTGCCAGCCGTTCGATCACGCCGCGCCGCAGCCGGAAGGGGCAGCCGCTGCTCCCGTAGGGAGCCCCCAGGGCTTGATACGGATGGGGTTCGATGCGCTGCAGCCACGCCGGCAGTGCCTCCAGCGGTTCCCCGTTGTCGACGATCGGGATCGGGCTCCACGGGCGCATCGGGCAAGGCCACTGCCGGTTCGGTGCCGCCAGTCTGGCCCAGGCGGCCCTTCTCCTTCGGCCGCGTTCACTAGTTCAGGCGGGCCCCCTCATGAGGCCGGCGCTGCTGCTCGGCGAGCGCCTGACGCAGCAGCGGCTGCTGTTCCAGATCGGGATCCTCCCGCAGAAGGTCCGTCGCCGCCTCGCGGGCCAGCTCCAGGAGGTCGCCGTCCTCGCTGAGGCTGGCCAGGGCCAGATCCGGCAGGCCCGACTGGCGGGTGCCCAGCACCTGGCCGGGGCCGCGCAGACGCAGATCCATCTCGGCGATCTCGAAGCCGTCGTTGCTGCGCACCAGCACCTCCAGCCGCTGCCGGGCCTGGGCGGAACGCCCCTGATGGATCAGCAGGCAGTGGGAGGCGGCGGCGCCCCGGCCGACCCGGCCGCGCAGCTGGTGCAGCTGGGCCAGCCCGAAGCGCTCGGCGTGCTCGATCACCATCACGCTTGCCTCGGGCACATCCACGCCCACCTCCACCACCGTGGTGCTCACCAGCACCTGCAGATCGCCAGCGGCGAAGGCGCCGATCGCCCGTTGTTTGTCCTCGCTGGACAGGCGGCCGTGCAGCACCCCCACCTTCAGTGCCGGGAACACCCGCTCCTGAAGATCCTGGTGCACCTCCACCGCCGAGCGCAGATCCAGCTTCTCCGACTCCTCCACCAGCGGCAGCACCACGTAGGCGCGCTGGCCCAGGGCCACCTGCTCGCGGATCAGCTGCCAGGCCTGCTCCCGTTCGCCGTTCTCCAGCAGGCTGGTGCGGATGGGAGTGCGCCCCGGCGGCAGCTCATCGATCTGGCTGACCTCCAGATCGCCATGCACCGCCAGGGCGAGGGTGCGCGGGATCGGAGTGGCGGTCATCGTCAGCAGATGGGGTTGCAGGCCCTTGGCCAGCAGCCGGTTGCGCTGGCGCACCCCGAAACGGTGCTGCTCATCGACCACCACCAGACCGAGTCGATCGAACTGCACCGGGTCCTCCAGCAGGGCATGGGTGCCCACCAGCAGCTGCAGCTGGCCGTTGATCAGGTCCTGCAGCAGCTCACGTCTGCGGCGGGCCGGTGTCGAGCCGGTGAGCAGGGCCGAGGTCACCCCCAGCTGGCTGAGCAGGGGGGCCAGCTTGCGGTGGTGCTGCTCCGCCAGCACCTCGGTGGGTGCCATCAGGGCTCCCTGGCAGCCGGCCTCCACCGCGGTCAGCAGGGCTGCCAGGGCCACCAGGGTCTTGCCGCTGCCCACATCCCCCTGTAGCAGCCGAGCCATCGGCTGGGGCCTGGCCATGTCGGCCCGGATCTCCGCCAGAACCCGTTCCTGAGCACCCGTCAGCTGGAACGGCAGCAGTTCCCGCAGCCGCCGGCCCAGGGGTTGTTCGCCATCGGCCAGAGCCAGCGCTGGCGCCGGCTGGCGGCGCAGCTTCAGCCGCCGTTGTCCGAGTCCGAGCTGCAACAGCAGGAACTCATCGAACACCAGGCGCTGCCGACTGGCCTGGAGGTGTTCGCGGTGCTCGGGCTGGTGGATGCCCAGGCGCGCCACCGCCAGTGGGAGCAGCCCGTAGCGATGCCGCAGGGATTCCGGGAGGGGATCGGGCCAGTGGCGCACGCACGGCAGCAGCGTCTGAATCGCCCGCCGCAGCCGCTCGGCCGTGAGCCCTTCGGTGAGGCTGTAGACGGGCACCAGCCGGCCGATCTGCTCGGAGCGGACTGTGGCTCCTGGGGAGTCGAGCACCTCGATCAACGGATCCTGGAAGCAGGGGCCGTAGGGGCTGTCGCGCACAAGACCGCTGACGGCCACAGAGCAGCCGCTGGGAAACTGGCGCTGCTGGGCCTTCAGCCAGCCGGGGTTGGCGAAGCGCCGGCCCAGGAGAAACCGGCTGACACGCATGCGCCCCGTGAGGTCCTGCAGCTGCAGCTCCAGGATCGACAGGTTGGGATTGCGAGGGCTGGTGAAGGCGTGGCAGCGCCGCACCGTCGCCACCACCGTGGCGGTACGGCCGGGCTCGAGCGCCGCGATTCGCACCAGATGGGCGTAGTCGAGATAGTCGCGCGGATAGTGCTGCAGAAGGTCGCGGCAGACCAGCAGACCCAGACCCGCCAGCAGGGTCGCGGTGCGCGGCCCGACACCCTTCAGCTCGGCGAGCGGTGTCTCGGGGCCCACCCTTCGGGCTGCGCTCCCCTGGGGTGGTGGCGTTTCGAGCAGGCGCAGCCGTGGCGGAGCCGGGGGCTCTGCAGGCCGGGCCTGCACCCGCCAGCTGTGCAGCCGTTGGCGCAGCTGGGCGACCAGCTGACGTCTCCGCCCTGGAGAGTGGTCGGGGTAGCCCGCGAATCCTTCCCGCAGACTCTGCAGCTCCGCCGCTGGCGGCAGAGCTCCCCCCCAGCCCCCCGCCTCCTTCAGGCTGCGGCAGAGAAACGCGCTGAAGCGCTCCTGGCGACCCTGAAGGTCGGGGAAGCCCCGCTCCGCCTCGAGTCGGGCTGCCTGTTGCAACAGCGCACACCAGCCGTCCAGATCCGCTGGGCCGTTCGCGACACCGCCACTGCCGCCGTGGCCGCCACCGGTGCTCAGGTGCCGGTTTTCCGGCTGGCGCGGATGTCCTGCAACCACAAGCGTTCAGCCTCGTGGGCCTGGAGACGCCGCTGCAGACGGCGATAGGTCTGGGCCATTTTGCGCACCTGCTGGCGGTGCTGGTGGATGCGGCGCCGACAGGTGCGCAGCCTTGGCTCCTCCATCTCCAGATCGACGGGCCGCAGCAGGATGGCGATCGCTTGCAGGGGAGGCGCACCGGGCTGCAGTCCGAAGGGCAGCTGCACGCGCAGCACGTTGGCCGGGGAGGCCAGGGTCTCGATCTGTCCCTGAAGCACCGCCTCGAGCAGGCTCACGGGCAGAAGGCCGCGCGTGAGCCCGAGGCGGAGCAGATCGACATTGATCGCATGGGAGAGATGGCGCAACCGCCGTGTCAGGGCTGCCTCGAGTCCGTCGAGCCAGCGCAGCAGCAGTAGTGGATCCTGGGGAAGACCGGGTTGCTCCCAGGGGGAGCCGACGTCTGAGCTGCTCTGCCCGGCCGGCGGCAATCCGCTCTCCAGAACCAGCCCTTCAGGTTGGCCTTCAGCACCGCCCAGAAGGACTGCCGCCGCTCCGTGGCCTGCCATGGCGGCTTCCGGTCGCGTCGGTTGGCGTCCGGGACCGGCGCCCAGGTTGGCCGCTCCGGCGAGAGAAGCAACGTCGTTGTCGCCCCGGCCTGCCTCGCTTGGCGGGTCGGCCGCACCGACTTCCAGCGCGCCGGCTTCCAGCAGGCCCTCGATCAGGGCCGCCATCAGCTCAGCCTCATCGACCTCGTCCTGTGGGTGGATGTCTGCGTCAGTGTCCGCTGAAGACGACCCGTCACCCGCACTGTCTGAATCGGTCTCGGGATTCGTGCCGTCGTCTTCTGAATCCTGCGATGCGTCGTCCTCGGTCTGAGCGGAGTCCGCAGAGTGGGAACGCTCGCCATTCGCGGAGGCGGCATCCGTCATGCCTCCGTTGGGGGGCTGAGCCTGACCCCAGCTCAGGCCGGGGTGATCGAAGGGGGTGGTCAGATCCAGGCGCACGGACCCTGGGGGCAGTGGATCCGGTGGGGGCGTGTCCGCCGTTTCCGAGAGGCTCTCCTGCCTGTCGCCCTGCTGCAGCAGGCGTTGCAGGAGCTCCTGCTGACGGCGTTGCTGCTGCTGTTGCTTCTCCTGCTCCAGTTGACGCGCCAGCGCCACCAACTGTTCAACCGTCAAAAGGCTGCAGCAGCGGGAGACACGCTCGCGCAGCAGCCGGTGCAACTCCCTGCGTTGTCGGGCAGGCAGCTGCAGGTAGCGCTGGGAATGAACCTGAGTGGCCAGGTGAAAGCAGGCCTGTTCCACCCGCTCAGGCAGGACGCAGCGCAGCACCTGCAGATACAGGGCGAGGTGGCGGTAGAGATCCGGATTGCCGGCCGCGACGGAGGAGCGGAGCCCGGCAAGGGCGCCCGCAGGATCCGTCGTTGCGGTTGGTCCGCTCACCGCCCCGTCGTCGGTCGGAGTGATCAGGCCTTGCCCATCATCGCCACTTCGGTGGCGAAATCGAGCTTCTCGACGTCGATGCCTTCACCAAGGGTGTAACGGGTGAAGCGGCGCACCTGGATGTTCTCACCGGTCTTGCCGGCGGCCTGCTTCACCATCTCACCCACGGTCATCGTGTTGTCGCGGATGAAGGCCTGATCCAGGAGGGCGAGTTCCTTGAGGCGTTTGCCGATGCGGCCCTCAACGATCTTGGCCTTCATCTCCTCCTTCTTGCCCGCCAGGTCGTCGCGGCCCATCTCGATCGACTTCTCGCGGTCGACCACCTCCTGGGGGATCTGGTCGGTGCTGACGTACTCGACGTTGGGGCAGGCCGCGATCTGCATGGCCACGTTGCGCACCAGCTCCTGGAAGAGCTCACCACGGGCGACGAAGTCTGTCTCGCAGTTCACTTCGACCAGGACACCGACACGGGCGCCGGTGTGGATGTAGCTGCCCACGGCGCCTTCAGCGGCGGTGCGACCGGCCTTCTTCTCGGCGCTGGCGATGCCCTTCTGCCGGAGCCACTCGATCGCCTTTTCGGTGTTGCCGTTGGTCTCGGCCAGGGCCTTCTTGCAGTCCATCATTCCTGCGCCGGTCTTGTCGCGCAGGTCCTTGACGAGCTTGGCGGAGATCTCAGCCATGGGAGGGGCTAGGGAGGGGTGACGGTGAATGTTCTGAGATTGGAGTCAGCCAGCAATCAAGCCGGGAGCCCAGCACTGGTGCTCCCGGCTCTTGACACGGCTGGGTTGCAGTGGCGGGAGAGCTCAGCCCTCGTCGTCGGCGCCGCGATCCTGGGCGCCGTGACGGCCTTCGTTGATGGCGTCGGCCAGGCGGCCCAGCACCAGCTGCACCGACCGCACGGCATCGTCGTTGCAGGGAATGGGCACGTCGCAGAGGTCGGGATCGCAGTTGGTGTCCAGCATCGACACCAGCGGGATGTCGAGCTTGCGCGCCTCGAGAACGGCGTTGGTTTCACGGCGCTGATCCACCAGGACCACCACATCGGGGAGCCGGCGCATGTTCTTCAGGCCGCCGAGGTACTTCTGCAGGCGGTCGAGCTCGCGGCGCAGCACGGCGGCTTCCTTCTTGGGGCGCATGGCGATGGCGCCGGAGGCCTCCATCCGCTCGAGATCCTTGAGGCGGTCGATGCGGGCGCGCATCGTGGTCCAGTTGGTGAGCATGCCGCCCAGCCAGCGCTGGTTCACATAGGCGGCGCCGCAACGAGCGGCCTCCTGGGCGATCACCTCAGAGGCCTGCTTCTTGGTGCCGACGAACAGGAAGCGCTTGCCGCTGCGGGCGGCACTGCGCACCCACTTGTAGGCATTGTTCATACAGACGGCGGTCTGCACGAGGTCGATGATGTGAACACCGTTGCGCGCGCAGTAGATGTAGCGCGACATCTTCGGGTTCCAACGGCGAGTCTGGTGCCCGAAGTGGGCGCCAGCCTCCATCATCTCGGCGAGGGTGACAACAGCCATGGGTTGAAGGGTTTCGGGTTTGCCTCCACCTGCCAGGGACCCGTTGGCCGCGGAGGCTCAGACCTCGCGGTGATCGTCGTCGCGTGGCTTCGCTGCTGAGGTCGTCGTCGATCCGCGTCAGCGCGGATGTGGACGCTCTCTGAGCAGAGGAGCCGGATGCACGATCCGGGTCACCCGAAACACGCAGGTGTGCGGAATTGGGGACCAATCCAACCTATCAAACGGTCAGGGGCCGACCGCCCCGGATCTGGCGGGCCTCCCGGAACAGGGCCCGGACCCCGAGGTTGTTGAGCGGCAGCCGCAGCAGCTCCATCGCCAGGCGGGCCTGACCCCGCCGGATCAGCCAGCCCAGCAGTGGCCGCAGAGTGCGTTCATTGAGCAGGCCCCCCAGGGTCAGCAGTTCCCACAGCAGCCGGTGCAGCCAGGTGTACTGGATGATGAAGCGCACCCGCCAGGTGGGGTGCTTCCTGTAGAAGACCAGCCCCATCCGCGCCCGCTCCCGTTCGACTCGCACCAGATCCGGGATCTGCTGCAGGCTCAGCGGTGGGTGCCAGTGGTAGCCCACAGCCTCCGGGCAGCGCACCAGCTGAACTCCCATCTGGCGCAGCCGCTCTCCCAGTTCCAGGTCCTCCCAGCCGTAGAGACGGAAGGCGGTGTCGAACAGGCCGGAGCGCTCCAGCACCTCGCGGTCGATCGCGACGTTGCCGGTGGCGAAATAGGCCCAGGAGAGGTCGGTCGCTTTGTGGGGCTCGCTGGTCGGGTCCTCGAAGTTGGCGGTGTTGATCACCGCGCCGTAGGTGAAGCAGAGGCGATCCCCCTGCCGTCGCCACTGCCGCGCCAGGGCGCGCGCATGGCTCACCAGGAAGCTCGGGGTCACCACCAGATCGCTGTCGATGAACACGATCACATCGCCGTGGGCGTGCTCCACCCCCCGGTTGCGCCCCTCCGCCGGGCCGCCGTGGTCCTGACGGATCAACCGCACGTGCGGGAAGGCGGGGGCGTGGGCGTCGAGCCAGTGCACCGTGTCGTCGGTGGAGCCGTCGTCCACCAGCACGATCTCGTATCGCTCCAGGGGCGCCTCCAGGCGCTGCTCCTCCAGGGCCGCCAGGCACTGGCGCAGGATCGGCAGGCGGTTGTAGGTGGGGATGACGACGCTGAGGAACATGGGGGCCGTCGATGGGGAGGGTATCGGCTGGGACGGCTCTGCAACCTAGGCAAGGCCCGCTCAGGAGCCGAGGTGGTGGCGGGTGAACGACTGTGCGATAGCTGCCGCAGCGCCCCCGTTGGGAAGCCTTGCCGGCCGACCGGTGCCGCGTCGTGGATGCTGAGTCGTGGATGCAGACCGGGTGATTCGGGGCAACCAGGCCAGGGCCAGCAGCGGAAAGCACGGAGAGCACGGCTTGACCCTGTCAGCCGCTGCCGGGGTTCGGTCAGCAAAAAGGGGACCCCGTGGGATCCCCTCCATGCCTTGTGAATGGGGCGATGGCTCAGTCGGCGGCGCCGCCGTTGTTGGCCGTGCCGGTGACGCCGTTGCCGGCACCTTCACCGCGACCGTCGTTGCGGAGCTTGCGCTTCTTGAACTTGCGGGCGTAGGCGCGGTTGCGCTCCTGCTTTTCCTTCTTCAGATTTCTGCGCTTGGCCATGCGTGCGGTGGCTCGGGTTCGAGTAAAGACACACCCTACTCAACAGCCCTGGCCTCTCCGGCATCGGGAAGGCGGGAAGCCCCCCACAGCCGCTCGCCTTCGCCGGATTCCACCAGCCGACCGTCCTCCATCCGCACCACCCGGTCAGCGATGTCGAGGATGCGCGGGTCGTGGGTGACCATCAGCACACCGCAGCCCTGGCCGCGTGCCAGCCCCTGCAGCAGATCGACGATCTCGCGGCCGGTGCGGCTGTCGAGCGCCGCGGTGGGTTCATCGGCCAGGAGCAGCCGCGGCTCGGCGGCCAGAGCGCGGGCGATCGCCACGCGCTGCTTCTGCCCGCCCGACAGGTCGTGGGGGAGCTGATTCATCTGATCGGCCAGGCCCACCCTCCGGAGCCACTCTCGGGACCGGGCCCGACGGGCGCGGTAGCTGAGGCCCGGCAGCAGGTCGGCCCCCATCTGCACGTTCTGCTCGGCGCTCAGGCAGCGCAGCAGATTGTGGCCTTGAAAGATCATCCCGATCGAGCGGCGCAGCTGCTGGCGCTCGGCGCGGCTGGAGCCGGCCAGCTCCTGGCCCAGCACCTCCACTGAGCCCTCCATCACCTGGCGCAGGGCTCCCACCAGGGTGAGCAGTGTGGTCTTGCCGCAGCCGGAGGGGCCGGTGAGCAGCACCACCTCCCCCGGCCGCAGCTCGAGATCCACCCCCTGCAGCACCTGTCGGCGGGTGCCGCCCCGCCCGTACCAATGGTTCAGGCCGCGCACCCGCAGGGCCGCAGACCCACCTGGGCGGACGGGGACGGCAAGCGAGGAGGTGGAGTGCATCACACGGGCTGGCGGGGGGCTGGGACTGGATGGATCAGAAGATCTCGGCCGGATCGGCGTCGGCCAGCTTGCGCATCGCCAGTCCTGCCGAACCCATGCACATGGTGAGGATCATCACGAACACGATGAGCGAGCGATCAGTACTCATGAACACCGGTAATTTCGTGCCGGAGCGCACCAGCGCATACAGGCCCTGTCCTGCCAGCCAGGCAGGCAGGAAGCCGAGCAGCGCCAGCAGCAGTCCCTCCCGGGCCACCACGCCCAGCAGGGTGAACAACCGGTAGCCCATGGCCATCAGCGTGGCGTATTCCGGCAGGTGATCGCTGACATCGGAATAGAGAATCTGATAGACGATCACACACCCCACCACAAAGCCCATCGCCGCCCCCAGGGCGAAGATGAAGCCGATCGCGGTGCTGCTGCGCCAGTAGTCCTTCTCGAAGTCCTCGAAGCCCTGCTTGGTGAGGATGCGCACGTCCGCCGGCAGGCTGCGCTTCAGCCGTTGGATCACGGCGGCAGGATCGGCACCCGGCTCCAGCCGGATGAGGCCGAGCTCGATGCTGCCCGGGGGGGTGCTCGGCAGCAGCCGCAGGAAGGTTTCGCGGCTGGTCAGCATGTTCCCGTCGGCGCCGAACGACGGCCCCAGTGACACCAGGCCTGCCACCCGCACCCGCTTGCCAGCCACCTCGGTCTCGACCGTGCGGCCCTGGCGGAACCAGTCGGCCACCGGGCCGAATTCCGGCCTCGACTGCTCATCGAACAGAACACGCCCCACCTGGGTCAGGGAGCTGGCCTTGGCGCTGAGGCCCGGGTCGCTGAACAGGGGATCACCGGGTTCGAAACCGAGGGTGAGGATCGAACGGGTCAGCCGAGTCTCGGGGTTGCGCCAGAGCAACAGATTCCAGTGGACCGGGGTGATCCCCGCCACATCCGGATCGGCCATCGCCTGCACCAGACGACGCCGCGGAAAGCCCGCCATCGCGATCGAGCTCATCGTGCGCGGGCTGATCAGCACCAGATCCGCGTCGAACTGCTTGTGGATCGTGACGCTGGCGTCGAACAGGCCGTCGCGGAAACCCAGCTGCATGAACATCAGGATTCCGGCGAACGCGATCCCGGCCAGCGCCACGGCCAGCCGTGCCGGCTGCCGCGCCAGCAGCAGCCAGGCCAGGGGAATCCGCCGTCCCTGCCAGAACGCCATCACGGCTGCAGACGGCCGATCAGCTTCAGCCCCGTCAGCCGCTGGACCCTGCTGGCGTCGTCGGGGTCGAGCCGGACCCGCACCTCCACCACGCGGGCATCGGCGTCGCCGGTGGGATCGGTGGAGAGCACCTCCCGCTGGCGCACCTGCGGGTTGATGCGGCTCACCACGCCCGAGAGGCTGCCGCCGAATCCTCCGTTCTCGCTGGTGAGGCGCACCGGCTGGCCCAGCCGCACCCGTTCGATGTCGCTCTCGTACACCTCCAGCAGGGCTTCCATGCGGTCGCTGGCCCCCAGTTCGAGGATGCCCTTGTCGCCCGGTCGCTCGCCGACGCGGGTGTGGATCTTCAGGACCGTGCCGGCCAGCGGTGCCCGCAGTTCGGTGAGGACGAGATCGGTGTTCACCTTCACCAGCTGGGCCCGCGCCTCCTGCAGCAGGCCGTTGAGGGTGAGCAGATCCTGCTCCCGGCGATCGAGTTCATCGGCGGCCACGGCACCGGCGGCACCGAGGCGCCGGTAGCGCTGCAGTTCGCGGTTCTCCAGCTGCAGGCGCCGCTCCAGGTTGGCGATGCGGGTGCGCAGCAGATCGCGCTCGGCCCGCTGGCCGGGGCCGTTGTCGAAGCGGGCCAGCAGCTCACCCTCCTCCACCCGGTCGCCTTCCACCACCGTGAGCTCCGTGATGCGCGGGCTGCCACCCACGCCGGTGATCGGCGCGGCGAGAATCCGGATGTCGCCCGCCGGCACCAGCTTGCCGAGGGCTGCGACCGCCTCCACGGACTGGGGTTTCGGAGCCGGCCTGACCGCCGGGGTGGCGGGTGAGGCTCCTCGCAGACGGACCACCGCGACGCTGCCGGCCGCCAGCACGACCAGCCCCAGGGCGATCAGCAGGGGGCGGGAGGGTCGTCGAACAACAGCTCCTCGATGTACCGGTCCGCCCATTCCGGGTTGAACGCCTTCGCCAGGGCTCGCCTGGTCTTGTCGTTCTGTTTCTGTTGCTTGCAATAGTGGAGCTGGCCGTGCCATCGGCTCACCGTAGCTGGGTGGTCGGGGGGCTGAGCCTCGCTCGAGGCGGCGGCCTGGCCGAGGGCGTTGAGGAAGCCGGTGACCTCCTCGATGAACCAGCCCTCCTCCTCCTGGCCCTCCGGCCGCACGAACAGCACCTGGTCCGAGAAGATCGAGCCCCAGGGCGGCAGTTCCCGCACCTGCGAGAAGGGTGGACGCTGTCGGGCCCGCAGGGGCGTCAGCACCGGCTCCGGCAGTCCGCCGTCGCGCACCGGCGACAGATCGACGATCGCCGCCGAGACGCCCGCCCTGCCGGCGACGATGTCGGCGCCGAACACCGGCAGGTCGTAGCGCGGATCCGGGAAGAAGACGCAGTGCAGGATCTGCAGACCGGCGCCGAGTCGTGCCGTTTCGAGGTGCAGCTTGCGCAGGCCGCGGCTGCGATGCACCTCATTGCGGATGAACAGCGCGTCACCGTCGAGGCTGCCGCTGATCGCCTCGAGGTCGTCCGCGATCGGGAGCGGCTGCAGCCCCACCAACTGGGAGCGGCAGAGGCGGATCCGTTCCGCGAGCGCATCGACGAGGGGGTGGACGCCGGTGCCGGCGGCGTCACTCGGAGGGGAGGCCTGGATCATCGCGGGCCAGCAGCCAGCAGAATGGGGATCCTGCCATGCATTCGTGAGCGATATCGACGTCCCTGGTGTCTCGCTGCTGCCTGGGCTGGGGGAACCGCACCATCACCGGTTGGCCAGCGGTGCCGAGCTGGTGACCCTGCCTCTGGCCGACGCCCCCCTGGTCTGCCTGGATTTCTGGTGCCGCGCCGGCAGTGCCTTCGAGACGACCGCCGAAAGCGGGATGGCTCACTTTCTCGAGCACATGGTGTTCAAGGGCAGTGGCCGCCTGGCGGCTGGGGAGTTCGACCGGCGCATCGAGGCCCTGGGCGGCAGCAGCAATGCCGCCACCGGGTTCGACGACGTCCACTACCACGTTCTGATTCCACCCCAGGCGGCGGGCGAGGCTCTGGACCTCCTGCTCGATCTGGTCCTGCATCCGCGGCTGGAGCCGGGAGCTTTCGACATGGAGCGTCGGGTGGTGCTCGAGGAGCTCGCCCAGACGGAGGATCAGCCGGAGGAGGTGGCGGTGCAGCAGCTGCTCAGCCGTGCCTGCCCCGATCACCCCTACGGCCTGCCGATC
The DNA here is from genome assembly GCF_015840715.1 of Synechococcus sp. CBW1004. Taxonomy (NCBI): domain Bacteria; kingdom Bacillati; phylum Cyanobacteriota; class Cyanophyceae; order Synechococcales; family Synechococcaceae; genus Synechococcus; species Synechococcus sp. CBW1004. Next base: position 306,466 of record NZ_CP060397.1, read on the forward strand.
CTGGGGCGGCGTCCGGCGCTGCTGGCCCACGACCCGGCCGCCATGGCCGCGTTCCATCGGCGTCTCTACGGCGGCAGCCGCTGCGTCCTGTCCCTCAGCGGCGCTCTCGCAGACGGTGATCTGATCCGGCGCGTCAGCGACGGTCCGCTGGCGTCTCAGGAGGCTGCGTCCGAGGACAGCCGACCGGCTGCGCTGGAGCTGACGCCCGGGGAGGCGCGGCTGGAGCTGCCGCGACTCGAGGCCGCCCGGCTGCTGATGGCCTGGTGGCAGCCCCCCGCCGCCGACCTGGATGGGGTGATGGGCGCGGATCTGGCGACCAGCCTGCTGGCCGAGGGGCGCCGCAGCCGGCTGGTGGATCGACTGCGCGAACAGCTGAGGCTGGTCGAGAGCATCGATCTCGACCTGCATGCCATGGAGTGCGGCAGCCTGGCGCTGCTGGAGGCGGTCTGTGAGCCCGAGGATCTGCCGCAGGTGCGGCAGGCGATCGGCGAGGTGTGGCAGGAGGTGATCGACCGGGAGGTCGGCGAGCAGGAGTGGCTGCGGCTGCGACGTCTCGTCACCAACGCCTATCGCTTCGGCCTGGAATCGGCCGGCGCTCTCGCCGGGCTGATCGGCAACAGCACCCTCTGGGGGCGGCGCCATTCGCTGTCGCGGCCGCTGGAGCTGCTCGAGGACTGGAGCCCCGAGCGGCTGCGTGCCTCGGCCCTGCCCCTGCTGGACCCGGCCCGCGCCTTCGTGCTGGAGGCGGTCCCAGCATGAGCCTCCCCACCCTGCCTGCCCCACCCGCGAGCCTGTCGCTCAGCGGTGGTCTGCCCGTGACGCTCCTGCACCGGCCTGGCCCGGCGATCCTCTCGGCTCGGTTGGTCATTCGTGGCGGCAGCGGCATGGATCCCTCCGGTTGTCGCGGCGCCCATCAGTTGCTCGCCGGATTGATGACTCGCGGCTGCGGCGAGCTCGATGCCGAAGCGTTGGCGGATCTCGTCGAGGGGGCCGGCGCCGGCCTGCGCTGCGAGGCCGGAGAGGACAGCCTGGTGCTGGCCCTCAAGTGCGCCGCTGAGGACAGCACCACCCTGTTGCCGCTGCTGCTCGCGATGGTGCGCCGCCCTCGCCTCGAGCCCGATCAACTGGATCTGGAGCGGCAGCTGAACCTTCAGAGTCTGCAGCGCCAGCGCGAGGATCCCTTTCAGCTGGCCCATGACCAGCTGCGCCACCAGCTCTATGGCGATGGTCCCTACGGCCACGATCCGCTCGGGGTGGAGGAGGAGCTGGCCCAGATCGGGAAGGCCGAGCTCAGACCGCTGGTGGCGGATCTCGGTCGACAGGGCGCTGTGCTGGTGCTCTGCGGTCAGCTCCCGGAGGACCCGCGGGCCCTTCTGGAGCCGGCCCTCGCCCCGCAGGGGTGGTGCACCGCTCCGCCCTCCGCGTCTTCCGCCGCGGCGCTGGCCGCCACCACCTCGCCGGCGGGCACGCTGGCGGCGATCGAGCAGGACACCGAGCAGCTGGTGTTGCTGCTCGGTTGCGCCACCCTGCCGCTGGGCCACCCCGACACCACGGCGCTGCGGCTGATCCAGGCCCATCTGGGGGTGGGCATGTCCAGCCGGCTGTTCGTCACCATGCGCGAGGAGCGAGGCCTGGCCTACGACGTCGGCGTCCATCTGCCGGCGCGCTGCGGCGCCGCTCCGTTCGTGCTGCATCTCTCCACCTCCGCGGAGCGGGCCGAGGAGGCGTGCCGCTGCCTGCTGGATGAATGGCAGCGTCTGCGGCAGCAGCCGCTCAGCGAGGCCGAATGGGCGCTCGCCCTGGCCAAGCACCGCGGCCAGGATGCGATGGCCCGCCAGACCTGTTCCCAGATCGCCGAGCGTCAGGCCCTGTTGCTCAGCCACGGCCTGCCGGCCGATCACTTTGAACATGCCCTGGTTCAGGCCGCGGCCCTCACGCCAGCCGATCTGCAGGCTGCGGCCCAATGCTGGCTCGGCCGGCCGAGTCTCAGCCTGGTGGGGCCGAGCGAGGCGATCGCCGGGGCCGAGGCGGCCTGGAGAGCCCATCCTCTCGGCGGCCAGAACTGACGGTTCAAGGGTTCGCCAGCCGGGCCCGGAGCCCCGTCGCCGCGGCTGCCTCGCGGCTGCTGTGTTGTGCAGACAGCAGGGTGTTGTGAGGCCTCACGACACGCCACGGCCTCCGGCCGGCGCCAGGAGAGGTTGATCTCCCGTCAGACCTGCGGCGGCAACGGAGCCTGGCGCAGCTGACGCGCTGTGAGCAGGAAGGTGCCGCGGCGGAAACGCACGGCGCACTGCTCGAGCGCCCGCAGCTCGACCACCACGCCGGCCTCCCTCTCATCGATCAGATCGGGTGGCCGCAGCATCGGCATCGGATCAGCGCTCTTGAGGTAAGGCGGCCGCTGCACCAGCTGGACCTGCTCCCCCACCGCAAAGGCTGGTTGGCCCTGGGCTTCAGACGGGAGGGAGTTCTCCGCGGCGGCGCTGGGCTCGGGGCTGGCGGTGGAGGACACGATGCAGCGGTGTGTCGACGACGGGGGAGGGGAACGGGCGTGCGGCGTGGCAGGGCGGCACCCGGACCAGCATGGCGGAGCGTTTCGCACCGCGGCGGGGCCGCTTCCCCTTCTCAGCCGGGCTGCCCTGCAGCAGGATGGGCGCCGCGGTTGATCCTTCCTTGCGAGCCCTGGCCACCTGGAGCGGCGCCATCGCCGGTCTGCTGCTGATCCTGGTCGGCGGACTAATGCCGGCAGCCTTCCCTCTCCACGAAGCCGGCGGGTGGGTGCTGAGGCCCCTGGGTGTCACCCTCCAGGTGCCGGCCCTGTTGCTGACCGCACTGGTGGCCGGCCCCCGCAGCGGGTTGCTGGCGGCGGTGGCCTACCTGAGTGTGGGCCTGTTCCAGCTGCCCGTGTTCCATGAGGGCGGCGGTCTGGGCTATCTCCTGGATCCATCATTCGGTTATCTGGCCGGTTTCGTGCCCGCCGCCTGGCTCACCGGCAAGCTCTCCCGCCAGAGCGGCGTCGACGACCCCCTGGGTCTGGCGGTGGTGGCTGCCTTCGGGCTGCTGGTCATCCACCTCTGTGGCCTGGCCAATCTCGGCCTGGGCAGCCTGGCGGGACGCTGGGGTGCGGCCGCCATGCCCCTGGCGCTCAGCTACAGCCTCGCCCTGCTGCCGCAGCTGCTCCTCTGTTGCGCCGTCGGGCTGCTGGCCTGGTTGCTTCGGCGTGTCCTGTTGGTGACACCGTGAGCGATCCCCGCAGCCCGGTGACTCCGTCCGGTCGTTCCGGCAGCCCGCGCCGTCTCTGGCCCTGGATCGTGGCGCTGGTCGTACTGCTGCTCGACCAGCTGACCAAGGCCTGGGCCCTGCAACATCTGCCCTTCGGTCGGGTTGCCCCCTTTGTGCCCGGTCTTCTGCAGCTGCGGCACGTCACCAACAGTGGTGCCGCCTTCAGCCTGATGACCGGCAACAGCCTCGCGCTGGGTGTGGTGAGCGCCGTGGTGAGCCTCGCGGTGGCAGGCTGGATGCTGTGGCGTCCGCCACGGGGCTTCTGGCTGACCCTGGCAGCCTCTCTGGTCCTGGCCGGTGCCCTCGGAAATGGCATCGACCGCTGGCGCCTGGGGGCAGTGGTCGATTTCCTTGAGCTGGTGCCCATCCATTTCCCGATCTTCAATCTCGCCGATGTGGCGATCAACGTCGCCGTGGCCTGTTTCCTTCTCGATGCCTGGCAGCAGCGTCCCCGTCGCCGCGGCTGAGCGCCGTGATCCCCCGGCGGCCGCTGGTCCATCCGGCGCCGCCGTGCTGGAGATCCTCGAGCCGGGCGAGCCTCTTCGTCGTGTCGTGCTGCATCCCGGTTGTTATCGGATCGGCCGGGACTCAGGCGCCGAGGTGTCCCTGCAGCATGGGGCGGTGAGCCGCCGGCATGCCCTGCTCGAGCAGCGGGGCGGGCGCTGGCTTCTGCAGGACCAGCAATCCACCAATGGGCTCTGGTGGCGCGGACGCCGGATCCGTCGCCTGCTGCTCGCCGATGGGGACGCCGTGCGCTTCGGGCCGCAGGACCAGGGTGAGCTGCCAGAGATCCGCTTCCGAGGCGGTGCGTCCGACCATCGCCTGCGCTTGTTGAGGGGGCTGGCGATGGTCCTGGCAGCAGCCGCTGGGCTCGGGGCCCTGGGCCTGTCCCTGGCGGCGCTGTTGCAGCCGATCCGCGGACAGCTGACCCCCATGCGGGGTCCCCTCCTGCTTTACGACCGCGCCGGCCGCCCGATTGCCTCGGCCCAGGATCAGCGCCACCGGGAGCTGCGCCGGCTGACGGACTACCCCCCGGTGCTCATCGATGCCCTCCTCGCGAGTGAGGACAGCCGTTTCTGGTGGCATCCCGGCGTCGATCCGATCGGCACCGCCCGCGCCCTGGTCACCAACCTGATGGGCGGGCGGGTGCTGGAGGGGGGCAGCACCCTCACCCAGCAGCTAGCCCGCAGCCTTTATCCGGAGCAGGTGGGCCAGGGGGAGACCCTTGGCCGTAAGTTCCGCGAGCTGCTCGTGGCCTTGCAGCTGGAGGCACGCTTCAGCAAGCACGATCTGCTTCTCAGCTATCTCAACCAGGTGTTTCTGGGGGCCGGCTGGGGCTTCGAGGATGCCTCCAGGCGGCTGTTCGGGCGTTCCGCTGCCCAGCTGCGCCTCGAGGAGGCGGCCCTGCTGGTGGGCCTTCTCCCCTCCCCCAACGGTTATGACCCCTGCCTGGACCCTGCCGCCGCCCTGGCCTCCCGCAATGGTGTCCTGGCCAAGATGCTGGAAAGCGGCCGCCTCAGCGCCGCCGCTGCCCGCAGCGCCCGGCGTCGACCGATCCAGCTGGCTCCGGGCGCCTGCCGGCCGGGTGAACGACGGGCGCTGCCCTTCTACAGCGATCAGGTGCGGCGGGATCTCGATCGGCTGGTGGGGGCTGATGTGGCCGAAGAGGGCAACTTCCTGATCGACACCTATCTCGACCCCGGGCTGCAGGAGCAGGTGGAACGCCTGCTGCGTCAGCGCCTCGACGCCAGTCGCTCCCTCGGCGTCAGCGAGGGCGCCGTCGTGGTGCTCGACAGCCGCACGGGGGGCATTCTCGCCGTGGCCGGGGGGCGCGACTATCGCCAGAGCCAGTTCAACCGGGCCACCATGGCCCTGCGCCAGCCAGGCAGCACCTTCAAGCTCTTCTCCTATCTGCTCGCCCTTGAGCAGGGCGCCCGTCCCGGTGATCCGGTGTCCTGTGCGCCGCTCGACTGGCGCGGCCAGCGCTTCTCCAGCGGTTGCGGTGGCACTCTCAGCCTGCGTCAGGCGCTGGCGATCAGCAACAACACGGCCGCCCTGCGGCTGGCCCGTCGGGTCGGGCTGGAATCGCTGGTGCGCAAGGCCCGCGAGATGGGCATCACCACGCCACTGACTCCCGTGCCGGGGCTTGCCCTCGGCCAGAGCGAGGTGACCCTGCTGGAGCTCACCGGCGCCTACGGGGCCGTGGCCAATGGCGGGATCTGGCTGCAGCCCAGCACGATCCGGCGTCTGACCGACGCGGAACACTGCTCTGCCGGTGCCGGCGCGGCCTGTCGGGATCGTCGTGAGCGGACGGTCTCCGACAAGGCCGCGCCCGGTGCCGGGTCGCCCGCAGCCACCCCCGGGCTTCGCCGCTCCGCTGCCGCCGCGCCGTCTGTCGCGGCGGCGTCGTTGTTTCCCCCTCGCCGGGTGATGAAGGAGTCCACGGCTCGCACCCTGCGCAGCCTCCTGCAGTCCGCGGTGCGAGGTGGCACCGGCACGGCGGCCTATGTCGGTGGTGAGGAAGGTGGTAAGACCGGCACCACCAATGAGGGCCGCGACCTGCTGTTCGTCGGCTTCGAGCCCCGACGCCACTGGGTGATGGGGATCTGGCTGGGCAATGACGACAACCGCTCCACCCGGGCCAGCAGTGCCCTGGCGGCGTCCCTGTGGTCCGAGATCGTGCGCGCCTCCGGGCCCTCGCCCTGATGCTTCCCCGGCGCGTCTGGCTCTGGATCGGTCTGGCCCTGGCGGTTCTGCTGCTGGTGGGCGTCGTGATGCAGGCCCTCAACCAGCTGATCTGGCAGCTCAGCTACTGGCTGCCGGGCTGGCTGATCGGGCCGCTGTTGCTGCTGCTGATGGCGTTGCTGGTGCTGGCTGTGGGTCCTCTCCTGTGGCCGTGGCTGCAGGCATGGCGACGGCCGGGGCGCGGCGCGGCCTCTCCTGTGCACCCGCCCTCCCGCAACCGCCGTGAGGCCGCCGAGCGCCAGCTCAGCGCCATGCAGCAGACGCTTGAGCAGGTGCGCGACGCGGTCGAGCGGGAGGGACTGGAGCAGGAGCGTCGCCGCATGCAGGCCGAACTGGAGCGGGGCGACCTGGTGATCGCCGTGTTCGGCGCCGGCTCGACGGGCAAGACCTCGCTGATTCGCAGCCTGCTGGGAGAGCTGGTCGGCCAGGTGGGAGCGCCGATGGGCTCCACCACCGACACGGCCCGCTACCGGCTGCGGCTGCAGGGTCTGCCGCGGGCCGTCATTCTCGAGGACACCCCGGGCATCCTCGAGGCCGGTGCGGCGGGCCAGGAGCGCGAACGGCGTGCAAGGGCTCAGGCGGCCCGAGCCGATCTGCTGTTGCTGGTGGTGGACGGCGATCTGCGCCAGGCGGAGCAGGAGGTGTATGAAGCGTTGGCGAGCCTCGGCAAACGGCTGCTGCTGGTGCTCAACAAATGTGATCTCCGCGGCGAGCAGGAGGAACAGCGGCTGCTGACCCTGTTGCGGCGCCGTTCGGCCACGCATCTCGCGGCTGCTGATGTGATTCCCGCCAGCGCTGCCCCGCAGAGCGTGCCCAGGCCAGGCGGCCGGCCGCTGCAGCCGGCGCCGGAGGTGCAGGCGCTGCTCAGGCGCCTGGCGGAGGTGCTGCATGCCGACGGCGAGGAGCTGATCGCCGACAACCTCCTGCTGCAGTGCCGCCAGCTGGGCGAGGCCAGCCGCAACCTGCTCGAGCGCCAGCGCCGCCGCGATGCCGAGACGATCGTGGAGCGTTATGGCTGGACCTGTGCCGGCGTGGTGGCCCTGACGCCTCTGCCTGGGGTGGACCTCCTCGGAGCCGCCGCGGTCAACGCCCAGATGGTGATCGAGATCGGCCGCGTCTACGGGGTCCAGCTCGGCCGCACAGAAGCGCAGGATCTGGCGGTGTCGGTGGGCCGCACCCTCGTGGGCCTGGGGCTGGTCAAGGGAGGTGTGTCGCTGCTGCAGGCCGCACTCAGCCTCAACCTGCCGGCGCTGCTGCTCAGCCGTGCCGTGCAGGCGGTCGGGGCTGCCTGGCTCACCCGCGTGGCTGGCCGCAGCTTCATCGTCTACTTCCAGCAGGGCCAGGACTGGGGAGACGGTGGCCTGCAGAACGTGCTGCAGCACGAGTACGACCTCAGCCGCCGGGAGGATGTGCTGCGCCGCTTTCTGCAGGCTGCCCTGCAGCGGGTGGTGGAGCCGTTGCAGCGCCGGGAACGGCAGCTGCCACCGCAGCCGCCGGGGCGCCGCCCAGGGCCTCCGGCGGCGGGGGGAGCAACGGACCCCGACTGTCGAGAACCGTGATCAGGGCCAGGTAGGCCACACCGATCAGGATTGACAGGGCGCCGGTGATGATCGCCACCCAGCGCTGGCGGGTGGCGGGCTGGGGGCGTTCAGACATGGAAGGGTGCGAACAACTGGCTCCTGAAGGGCTGAGGATCGGCTCACCCAGGCCTCGCTCAGGACGCTAGGCGGCAATGTGATCCCATCGATGGCGCCGCTCCGGCCAGGGCAGCGAAGTGCCAGCTGGGCACGCCCCTGCCAGCGTTGATGGGTTGCTGCCTTCGCGAATGCCGCCGGTGCGGCTCTGGAAGGCCTGGTGCTGGCGACAGGGAAAGGGGAGCCGGCTCAGGGGCAGGGCTGGGCGGCCACCACGGCGGCCAGTCGCTCCAGGTGGGAGGGCTGGGTGTGGGGATTGCCCAGCACCGCCTTGAGGTGATGCACGCCGCCGTAAAGCGGCCGCGACAGCATCAGCTGCTCGGCCAGCAGGGCAGCGCGGGTCTTCTCTGACCAGTGCGCCAGAGCCTCGTGGCTGCCGCTGCGGGGACGGAACGAGAGAAGATGCAGCGGGCCCTCGAGCAGCTGCAGGCGCCCGTCGCCGGCCAGAAGCTGCTGCAACCGCCGTCTGCGGGCGAGGGCGCCCTCCACCAGCGCGGTGATTCCGTCCAGGCCGAGCTGCCGCAGGCCCAGCCACAGCTTGAGGATCTCCGCCGGCCGGCTGCCCTGCAGGCCCATCTCACCGCCGTGCCCACCGCCCCAGCTGGGCTCCATGTAGGGAAGACCGGTGCCGAAGGCCCGTTGCAGCTGGGCCGGATCGGGCAGCAGCAGCAGGGAGGAGGTCTTGGTGATCCCCAGCAGCTTCTGGGGGTTGACCGTCACCGAATCGGCGCGTCCCAGCCCTGCCAGGAGTGGGCGCTGCTCAGGCGCCAGGGCGAACACCCCGCCGATCGCGGCATCAATGTGCAGCCACACCCCATGGCGCCGGCAGAGCCCGGCGATCGCCTCCAGGGGGTCGATGGCGCCGCGCACCGTGGTCCCGGCGGTGGCCACGACGGCGATCACCGGGATGCCGTCCCGTTGCAGCCGCTCCAGTTCGTCGGCGAGCCGCTCCGTGCACAGTTGACCATGCCCATCGACCGGCAGGCGACGCAGGGCCTGGGCAGGAAGTCCCATCACGGCCAGTGCCTTGACCAGCGATACATGGGCATCGGTGCTGCAGAGCACCACCGCCTCACCGCACTGCCCCAGACCGCGGCTGTGGCGGGCGGTCACCAGGGCCATCAGATTGCTCAGCGAGCCGCCGCTGGCGGCTACGCCACCGGCGGCGGCACCGAGACCGAGAGCGCCGGCGAACCAGGCGCACAGGCCCCGCTCGAGATGGCTGAGGCTCGGCGCGAGTTCTTCGGCCAGCAGGTTGTTGTTGAGCCCGGCGCAGATCAGGTCCGCCGCGATCGAGGCCGTCAGGGCCGGGGGATCGAGATGGGCCAGGGCGCCAGGATGTCCTGGATGAAAGGCACCCTCCATCACCAGCTGGAGATCAGCCAGCAACCGGTCGCCGCCCAGGCCCTGTCGCTCCGGTTCGACGCTCGGCAGCACGCTCAACGCCGGCAGCGGCCCACGCATTTCGGTCTGCCCCAGCCAGGTGCAGAGCAGGCTGGAGGCCTGCTGGAGGAAGGCCTCCAGCCGGGGATCGAGCCCGCTCGGAGGCGCAAACAGGGGTAAGGCGTCCAGGCCACGATCCTGCGGGGAGTGCGGCGTCGGCCACGGGGCGGGAAGGGCGCTGGCCAACGGCTGGGTCAGGGCGGGGAACGATGCTGTGGGGGCATTCTGCCCCCGCCCGGGGCAACCCCCGGCGCGATGCCGGTTCGCAGCCGCCATGCTTCCCCCTGAGGATCTGCCGTTCCCGCTGCAATTGCTCTGGATGGAGCGCCTGCTGCGATGCGCACGGCGGGCCGGGGAGACCGGCGAGATTCCTGTTGCCGCGGTGCTGCTCGACGCCGATGGCCGCGCTCTTGGCTGGGGCAGCAACCGCCGGCACCGTGATCAGGACCCGCTCGGCCATGCCGAGCTGATTGCCCTGCGGCAGGCGGCGGTGCTGCGCCGGGACTGGCGCTTCAACGACTGCACGCTGCTCGTGACCCTGGAGCCCTGTCCGATGTGCGCCGGCGCACTGATCCAGGCTCGGGTCGGCCGGGTGATCTACGCCGCCGCCGATGCCAAGCGTGGCGCCCTGGGGGGATGCCTGGATCTGGCCCATGATCCTAGTGCCCACCATCACATGGTGGTGCAGGGTGGGCTGGAGGCCGCGGCTGCCGAGGGGCAGCTCTCCGGCTGGTTCCGGCAGCGCCGCAGGGCCCGCCGCCCATCCACAGGCCCCCAGTCGGGGCGCGGCGAAGCATCGGGGCCGGCGGTGCCACCGGTATGAGTGGGGTGCGCGGGTGCATGGGGCCGGCGTCTCTGCCGCCATCCCAGGAATCAGGCCATCCCAGGAAGGATCCATCGCCAGCTCGTCTACGAACGCGAGCTCCCGCCATGGATCCTCAGACAGCTGAGGCCCATGGGAGCCGTGCCCATGGGCCTCTGGGATGTCAACAGCTGAAAGGGGTGTGACCTGGAGCTCAGGCGACCGCGGCCATGGCGGCTGCGGCGGAGCGGAAGGCCGGGAGCTCCGTCTCGATCAGGTTGAGCAGCAGGTCGACGTTCTCGGGTCGGCTGTTGTAGCCCATCAGGCCGATGCGCCACACCTTGCCGGCAAGCGCTCCCAGACCACCGCCCACCTCGATGCCGTGGCGGTCGAGAAGGTGACGGCTGAAGGCCTTTCCATCGACGCCCTCGGGGATGCGCACCGTCGTGAGGGTCGGCAGGCGCAGGTCCTCCCGCACATGCAGTTCAAGACCGAGCCGCTCGAGACCGGCCCAGAGGCGCTCGGCGTTGCTGCGGTGGCGGGCCCAGGCGTTCTCGAGCCCCTCATCGGCCAGCAGCCGCAGGGCCTCGCGCATGCCGAAGTTCATGTTCACCGGGGCGGTGTGGTGATACACGCGATCGCTGCCCCAGTACTGATTGAGGAGCGAGACGTCGAGGTACCAGTTAGGCACCTTGCCGGAGCGCGCTGCCAGCTTGACCTCGGCGCGAGGTCCCATGGTGAAGGGGCCGAGGCCGGGCGGGCAGCTCAGGCCCTTCTGGCTGCAGCTGTAGGCCAGGTCCACCTTCCAGTCGTCCAGGAACAGCGGCACCCCTCCCAGGGAGGTGACGGTGTCCAGCAGCAGCAGACAGTCGTGCTGACGACAGAGATCGCCGATGCCCTCCATGGGCTGGCAGACGCCGGTGGAGGTTTCGGCATGGACCATCGCCAGGATGGTGGGTTTGTGGCTGGCGAGAGCTTCCTCGATCTGATTCAGGGAGAAGGCTTCCCCCCACGGGCATTCGATCGTCACCACCCTGGCGCCGTAGCGACCGGCCATGTCGGCCAGGCGCAGGCCGAAGTACCCCTTCACGGCCACCAGCACCGTGTCACCGGGTTCGACAGTGTTGGCGAGGGTGGCCTCCATGGCTGCACTGCCGGTGCCGCTCATCGGAATGGTGAGGCGGTTGTCGGTCTGCCAGGCGTAGCGGAGCAGCTCCTGCACCTCTCCCATCAGCTCGATGTAGAGGGGGTCGAGGTGGCCGATCGGGCTGCGGGAGAGGGCCTGCAGCACCGTCGGGTGGGCGTTGGAAGGGCCGGGGCCGAGCAGCAGCCGTTCGGGCGTGGCGATCGGATCGAGGGACAGCCGGTGGGTGGAATCGACGGAATGCTGCACGGGGGGGACCAAGACCGGGACGACGGCGAAGAAGTTGGGTGTCGAGATTAGGCAACGGGGCAAGTCCGCCCCTCAGATCAGCCGGGCACGCCAGGGGTGGTCGACGGTCGGTCGGTGCTTCACCCATTGGGTGCGGGTCGAAGGCAGGCCTTCGACGCTGGGCCGTTGCCAGGACTGGATTTCAGGCTGTTCCGGGCCGGGTTCAGCGGGCCCGCACGTTGCAGGCGGCGAGGCCCCGGCACAGGTGCTCGAAGGGGGGACGCACCACGGCGCCGGCGTCGCCGACTCCGGCATCCGACAGCATCTCGCAGATCACGTCGGCCAGCAGGGCGATGCCGCGGACGGTGGGACCGGTGGGGACCCCGAGGCTCTTGTAGGTGTCGTCGAGGCCATTGAGCACCCGCTCATCGAGGATCGTCAGATCGTCGGCGATCAGGGCGTAACTGGCGTAGCGCAGGAAATAATCCATGTCGCGCAGGCAGGCCGCCAGGCGCCGGGTGGTGTAGGCGTTGCCACCGGGAAGCAGCAGCTCAGGGTTCTCCAGCCAGAGCCTCTGCGACGCTTCACGCACGATGCCGGCGGCTTCGCGGTTGATCAGTTCGACGGCCTGCAGGCGCTGCGCAGCCTGGCCGTAGTAGGCATCGATGCGATCGATCGCGGCGCGGTCGAAGTAACGGCCCAGCTGGTCGTAACGGCCGATCAGACCGCTGATGGCATCCCGCATGGTGGCTGAAAAGTCGATGCACCTGGGGCGGAAGTTAGCACCGATGAATCGCCGGAATCCTTGTGCTGGGGCTGGATCTCGGCGGATTGACAGAAACGGTTACGCGCAGCTGCCGGGGTTCGCGGGCTCCATCGAGGCGAGGGCTCCTCGGAGGACTCGGGTTCCTCCGAAGGGGCACCTCGTCGGTGCGCCGGTGGCCTCTGAGCCTGCAATCGGTTACGGCTGATACAAAAGCGAGTCGGGAGCGCTCCGTACGTTCCCGCCTGTCGCGCCGCGGGCCGACGTCTCCACAGCCACCTTCCGTGCCATGGCCAGTACTGCCCAGGACGTGCTTCGTCGCATCAAGGACGAGGGCATCGAACTGATCGATCTCAAATTCGTCGATCTGCATGGCAAGTGGCAGCACCTGACCGTCTGCAACGACCTGATTGATGAGGCCGCCTTCACTGAGGGCGTCGCCTTCGATGGTTCCTCGATCCGCGGCTGGAAGGCGATCAATGAATCGGACATGGCGATGGTGCCGGATCCGAACACCGCCTGGATCGATCCCTTCTACAGCCACAAGACCCTCAGCCTGATCTGCTCGATCCAGGAGCCCCGCAGCGGCCAGCCCTACGCCCGCTGTCCCCGTTCGCTGGCCCAGAAGGCCCTCGACTACCTCGGTTCCACGGGCCTGGCCGACACCGCTTATTTCGGTCCAGAGCCCGAATTCTTCATCTTCGACGACGTCCGCTACAAGAGCAGCAACGGCAGCAGTTTCTACAGCGTCGACTCGATCGAGGCCCCCTGGAACAACGACCGCATCGAGGAGGGCGGCAACCTCGCCTACAAGATCCAGCTGAAGGAGGGCTATTTCCCCGTCGCTCCCAACGACACCCTGCAGGACATCCGCACCGAGATGCTCCTGACCATGGGCTCCCTGGGGGTGCCGATCGAGAAGCAGCACCATGAGGTGGCGACGGCGCAGCACGAGCTCGGCATCAAGTTCGCCGAGCTGATCAGCGCGGCCGACAACGTGATGATCTACAAGTATGTCGTCCGCAACATCGCCAGGAAGTACGGCAAGACGGCCACCTTCATGCCCAAGCCGGTGTTCGCCGACAACGGCAGCGGTATGCACGTGCACCAGAGCCTCTGGAAGGATGGCCAGCCCCTGTTCTTCGGGGAGGGCACCTACGCCAACCTGTCCCAGACCGCCCGCTGGTACATCGGTGGTCTGCTCAGGCATGCCCCGAGCTTCCTGGCGTTCACCAACCCGACCACCAACAGCTACAAGCGCCTCGTGCCCGGCTTCGAGGCGCCGGTGAACCTGGTGTACTCCCAGGGCAATCGCTCGGCCGCCGTGCGCATCCCGCTCACCGGTACCAATCCCAAGGCCAAGCGCCTGGAGTTCCGCTCCGGCGACGCTCTCTCGAATCCGTACCTGGGCTTCGCGGCGATGCTGATGGCGGGCATCGACGGCATCCGCAACCAGATCGATCCGGGTGACGGCACCGATGTCGACCTGTTCGAGCTCTCCGCCGAGGAGCTCTCGAAGATCCGCACCGTCCCCGCCTCGCTCAACGGCTCCCTCGAGGCTCTCGATGCCGACAAGGACTACCTGCTGGCCGGCGGTGTCTTCACCGAGGACTTCATCAGCAACTGGATCGCCATGAAGTACGAGGAGGTGCAGCAGCTGCGCCAGCGCCCTCACCCCCACGAGTTCGTCATGTACTACGACGCCTGATCGCAGGCCCGCACTACTAGACGAATACTGGCTTGTCCCCAAGAATGGTCCCCAAGATCGACCCCAAGGTCTTGGGCTCCAATGGGACGGGACAAGCCAACCAGAGTTGAGGGAACCCCTCGTGGCTTGGGCCTGTACCGCAGGCAGGGCCGTGAGGGGTTTTTCTTCGTCAAAGGAAGCTCTGATCAAGACCGGGAATTGAGCGCAAGCGTGTCTCATTCTCGTCAATGAGACACAAGTGGGGTATTTTGTCCTTGGCTACTCGCCAGGTGCTCCAATCCAGGGCCTGACTGGCTTATTTCTCGTGAGTTCCCCGATCATTTTTGGCTGCTCACCCTCAAGATGGCACACTTATTCTGTCATTTACGCTGTAGAAGGACAACGTTCGCGCACCATCCAGAGATTGGCGAGGGCAAACAGCATCGTCAGCTTGAGGTTGTTCTTGCGGATGCCTCGGTAGAAGACCTTCCGAAATCCAAACTGGCACTTGATGATCCGAAATGGATGCTCCACCTTTGCCCTGACATGTGCTTTCGCCGCCTCCATCAGATCCAGCAGTCTTCCCTCTGGGGTGTCCGGTAGAACTCGGCGCTGTCCGGGCTTCATGGCGATGCGCATCTCTGCTTCGCAGTCCTTGAACGCCTCACGCTTTTCGATGCCGATGTGGCCAGAGTCGCCGTAGATCACGCGTTCCTCGCCATGGACGCGATCGGGTGCCGTGTTCAGCTCATGGACGTTGGCAGCCGTGCTTGACGTGGACCCCGGAAATCAGTCCAGGGTGAATGAGAGTCCTCATCCGGCCAGACTGGGCCGGGGACTCGACCATGAAACGCACCAGGCACACAGCCGAGCAGATCATCCGCAAGCTCAAAACCGCCGAGCAGCTGATCGCCCAGGGCAAGACCGTCGCCGACGTCTGCCGGGTGATCGAGGTGACGCAGCCCACCTACCACCGGTGGCGGCAGCAGTACGGCGGCATGCAGGCCGAGGAGGCCAGGCGGCTGACTCAGCTGGAGAAGGAGAACGCCAGGCTCAAGAAGCTGCTGGCCGAGGCAGAGCTGGAGAAGGCGATGCTCAAGGACCTCGCCGAGGGAAACTTCTGAGCCCGGAGCGTCGCCGCAGGGCCGTTGTGGTCCTGCAGGAGCGTTACCGGGCTTCTGAACGCCAGGTCTGCCGTGTGGTGGGCCAACACCGCAGCACTCAGCGCCATCCGGCCAAGGTCGTCGATCTGGAGGAGGCCAAGCTCAGAAGCCGTCTCCGTGAGATCGCCGCTGAACACATCCGCTGGGGCCGTCGAATGGCCTATCGCCTGCTGCGGCGGGAGGGCTGGACCGTGAATCACAAGCGGGTGCAACGGCTCTGGCGAGAGGAAGGCCTGCAGCGGCCCACTCCCAGGAAGCGCAAGCGGGCACGCCCCGCCGACGGCTCAGTGCGGCGCCACCGGGCCGAGCATCCCCACCAGGTGTGGGCCATGGATTTCCAGTTCGACGCGACAGCCGATGGCCGCAGGCTCAAGTTCCTGAAAGTGATCGACGAGCACAGCCGCTTTTGCCTGGCCATCCGGGTGGGCAGGCGCTGCAAGGCCAAGGACGTGGTGGCAGTGCTGGAGGAGCTCACCAGCATCTACCCGGCGCCGGCCTACATCCGATCGGACAACGGGCCGGAATTCATCGCGCAGGCCCTACGGGACTGGTGCGAGGGCAGTGACACCACCAGCACGGCCTACATCGAGCCGGGATCCCTGTCCAGCAGCCGCAGTGATGTGAGCTGCGGGATGCATCTCAGGCTGCGGTGGTGCCGTCAGTCACGAGCCAACAGTGACGTCCCAATAGTGGCGTGCCAGCAGCGACCGAGAACGTCTGCCTCCATGCCGCTGCCATGCGGTTCGCGGACCCCCTGTGGCCGGATGGGAACAGCAACCTTCTGAAGGAGCCACCGCACGGTCCCACAAGGTTGAGCTTGAATCTGGCGGTGAGCGGTCCAGGATTCTTCTGCAGGGACCGCCCATTGGCGAATGCCGAGAGATCACCTCAATACAAATCCCACACCGCGCACGGTGTGAATGAGCGGTTCGAGATCGGGGCGCTCAACCTTTCTGCGCAAGTAGCGGACGTAGACATCAAGCAGGTTGTCGTCACCTACCCAGGTTTCCCCCCACACCGCCTTGAGGATCTCCAGTCGCGGCATCACCTGCTGTTTGTGGCGCAGCAGATAGAGCAGCAAATCAAATTCCTTCACCGTGAGTTTCAGCGGCTTTCCTGCCCGCAACACCGTGCGGCTCTTGATCCCCACCTGCAGATCGCGGTGACAGAGCAGATCTGCAGCCCGATCACCTCCAGCCAGACGCGAGCGACGGCGCCAGACCCGCAGCCGCGCCCAGAGCTCGCCGGGATTGCAGGAGCTACTGATCACATCGTCGGCGCCGCCGTCCAGCACGGCGATCCGCTCTTCGGGCGTGGCGGTGTCAAGCTGAACCAACAGTGGCATCGCTGGCGCCGCCCTGCGCAGTTGCTCCAGAGCTTCCGTCAGAATCGAGCGGTTGGGAAGCGTGGTGTGATCCACCTGCCACAGCAGCGCCACCGGCGTTGAGTGCGCCAGCCATGCGAGACAACCCTCCAGCGAGCACACAGTCTCGACAGATGGCAACCCCTGCTGCTGGGCCGAGGAAGCCAACGCCGCCCCTTCTGCCTCTGGGGCCAGGATCAGCAGCCGATCTACTGCGGATGGGTACACAGCGTGTTAGCAACCCGCCGCTGCTGACAGCTTAAACCGGAAGTCACGTGACGTCGTGGGATGACGAGATGAACCCGAGATCCGAGGCATCGACCTGCAGCTTTCACACAGACCAGATTCAGCCGGATTTATCCGAACGAGGAACCGTTGTGATCGCACTCATCCGTTGGTGATGTATCAGGCTGATGGTGATGGAGACCGGTCATGGTCTGATCATCAGACAACCAGTCGGCATGATCCATTGCCACCAAGCCTGTATCGGCATCGGCAGGGGTGGGTTCGTCCAGACTGAAATCCTGATGCTCTTGTAGCGCTGTGGCTTCAATACCATGTTCGATGGCCGCATGCTCTTCTGAAGAGAGGCCATATTCAGAGGCGAATTCAACCACCAACTGATCCAGGTCAGCGCTGCTTAGATCGGTCTGGATCTCCGATGATTCCAGAGGATCCTCATCTGCACCCTCAGCGCTGATCGTGGCAGCCACCAGATCAGCAACAGAAACATCCGATCCTTCTGTTTCTCCATGCATCTCAGTGGCCAACGTATTGGTGCTGTCCTCCTCTGATGGCACCACCGTGTCTGATGTCAGGGGTTCCGGAGTCAGATCAGGCTCCACAGCTTCAACCAGGAAGGCCACATCTTCCGCCAGGCCAGTCGTGCCATCGGCGTAGGTGATGACCATCTGACCAAAAGATAAAGCGCTTGAATCAGCGATAATTGCGGTAGAACTTCCGTCCAGATAGTCGAGGCCAATGGATACGATCCCCCAGTGGGCAAGGTCATGGTATTCACCGAATTGCTGAACACCATCAACATTCAGATCCTGCCAAACCCCAAATGATTGCCAGGCACTGTCATTGGCGTCGAAGACTCCATCGTGATTGGAGTCGAAATAAGCGGCCAGAGCCTGCATATCTGTTGAGACAGCCGGATCATCTCCCCAAGAAGTGAGCACAATTTCAGCGACGTCATTCACTCGACCATCGCCATTGTGGTCGTACACCAAAAAACCATCTTCAGGGCCAATCCAGGCTGAGCCCACCTGCACGCCATCAACCTGAATCGAGACTCCAGAGTCGACAGAACTGAGAAAACCAATCGCTCCATCGTTGTTCAGATCTAGTGCGATGGGTGGGGTGACCAGTGAGCCTCCTGAAGGAAAGTCGTCGAAGTTAGCTGGATTCGGAAAGCCTGGGTATGGGTTGCCAGCAAGATCAGAGTCGCCCGCAATTGCATCATTCCACTGAGCCGAAAGAACAGCATCATCGTAGGCATTGTACAGGGCATCACCTTTCCAGTGCCAGAATACAGTTGTTTCCCAGGCAGGATATGAAGTGGATGAGCCACCTCCAAGGCCGACAACGATCTCCTGGTCATTGGGGTTAATTTTGGTTTGGAGCACCGGATCATTGAAGCCACCCGATCCATTGGAGGTGACTTCTACAGCCCAGATGGACAATGCTCCCGCACGCCATTCACCAACTACAGGTGTGCGGTCATTGTCCTTCACGCTTCCAGTCTCAGTTCCATGAAGGCCGCCGCCAGTGATTGCATTGTCATCAAAAAGGATCTTCAAGGTTTGTAGAAGTTCTATCCCGCCATTCGCATAGGTTGCGTTGAGAGTAAAGACCTCGTTGCTGACATGAAGGCTGTTGCCATAGTCTGTGACATCATATATTCGGTTATTGACAAGGAGATTGGCTCCCGGGTTCAGATGAGCATTCACAACTACAAGCTTGAAATATTTTTCTCCGCTTGCAAGTGGAGATTCGTCGATCTCTGTGAACTTGGAGTCTTTGTAGGCAAAGGTGTCCACTTCGCTCACGTTGTATTTGTCATCATATTGGTGAACGTGCTTAGATGACTTTCCGGAGTCGTTGTAGGTGTCCACATCAATATGCCCCCCCCTCAGCCCAAGCTGGGAGCTAAGTGTCAGAGTAAGGGTTGTCGTCGAGATGTCTCCATCGGCATCTTGAATGCTGTAGACAAAAACATCCTGGTCTCCCTCCGACGAACTCCCATTGGCCGTATAAGTCCACCCTCCGTCAGCGTCCAGCTTGAGTGTTCCATACGTGCCCGCGATCTGGCTGCCTACACCAGTCGTAACAGAGGAAGAGAGATCGGAACCGGCAGCTCGAACACCAATCACACCCTGCCCCAAGACATTGGGACCGTCTGCACCAAACTGATCATTGAATAACACACCTTCATCCTCGTCAGCATGCCTCTCAGTGACCGCACCATTTACGCCAGAAGCATTTTCATTGTCAGCTATGGCCATGGGCACATCATCGATAATCTCAACCGTGAGTGTCTCTGGAGACGATACAGCTGTGCCGTCCGATGTATTCAGTGAGAATACATCGGTCTCTGCCCCGGCTGCATCAGTGGCAGGACTGGTGAGGAGGTATGTATAGTTTGCAACGCCTGTGGAGGCATCGTAACTTGTAATAGTCAATGTTCCGTTGGTTCCGCTGAAGCTGGCGCCAGCCAGGTTGGCAATCAGAACCGCGGTCCCGTTGATCGTGACGCTCTTGATATCATCAAGTCCGTCTGGATCCGACAGCGTAAAGATCCCCGATGCTGATCGAGTAGAAAGATCAGGGTTGCTGCCGTTTACAAGCCCAGACTCATAGACCTGTTCTGGCCCCGTCTGCGAGCCAAGAGTGGATGGATCCGTATCAATAACAATGGACGGAGCCTTATTGACCGGATCAACGGTGATGGTGAGTGTGGAGGAATCGGTGGCCCCGACACCATCGGAGACGATGTAGGTGATCAGCGGGACGGTGCCGTTGTAATTGGCGGCCGGCGAGAAGGTATAAGCGCCATCGCTTGCGATCGTCAGGGTGCCAACGCCAGCGATCGTGGCGCTCTGGCCAGCGCTATAGGAGGTGGCATCACCATCCACCGTGAATGATGTGACGGCGAGGGGTCCATCACCGGTGGGGTTGGGAGTGCCATTATCGAGCACATTCCCGCTGATGGGAGTGTCTTCTGAAGTGGTGACGGATTCATCGTCATCAGAGAAGACGTCATCGACCGGATCAACGGTGATGGTGAGTGTGGAGGAATCGGTGGCCCCGACACCATCGGAGACGATGTAGGTGATCAGCGGGACGGTGCCGTTGTAATTGGCGGCCGGCGAGAAGGTATAAGCGCCATCGCTCGCGATCGTCAGGGTGCCAACGCCAGCGATCGTGGCGCTCTGGCCAGCGCTATAGGAGGTGGCATCACCATCCACCGTGAATGATGTGACGGCGAGGGGTCCATCACCGGTGGGGTTGGGAGTGCCATTATCGAGCACATTCCCGCTGATGGGAGTGTCTTCTGAAGTGGTGACGGATTCATCGTCATCAGAGAAGACGTCATCGACCGGACCAACGGTGATGGTGAGTGTGGAGGAATCGGTGGCCCCGACACCATCGGAGACGATGTAGGTGATCAGCGGGACGGTGCCGTTGTAATTGGCGGCCGGCGAGAAGGTATAAGCGCCATCGCTTGCGATCGTCAGGGTGCCAACGCCAGCGATCGTGGCGCTCTGGCCAGCGCTATAGGAGGTGGCATCACCATCCACCGTGAATGATGTGACGGCGAGGGGTCCATCACCGGTGGGGTTGGGAGTGCCATTATCGAGCACATTCCCGCTGATGGGAGTGTCTTCTGAAGTGGTGACGGATTCATCGTCATCAGAGAAGACGTCATCGACCGGATCAACGGTGATGGTGAGTGTGGAGGAATCGGTGGCCCCGACACCATCGGAGACGATGTAGGTGATCAGCGGGACGGTGCCGTTGTAATTGGCGGCCGGCGAGAAGGTATAAGCGCCATCGCTTGCGATCGTCAGGGTGCCAACGCCAGCGATCGTGGCGCTCTGGCCAGCGCTATAGGAGGTGGCATCACCATCCACCGTGAATGATGTGACGGCGAGGGGTCCATCACCGGTGGGGTTGGGAGTGCCATTATCGAGCACATTCCCGCTGATGGGAGTGTCTTCTGAAGTGGTGACGGATTCATCGTCATCAGAGAAGACGTCATCGACCGGATCAACGGTGATGGTGAGTGTGGAGGAATCGGTGGCCCCGACACCATCGGAGACGATGTAGGTGATCAGCGGGACGGTGCCGTTGTAATTGGCGGCCGGCGAGAAGGTATAAGCGCCATCGCTTGCGATCGTCAGGGTGCCAACGCCAGCGATCGTGGCGCTCTGGCCAGCGCTATAGGAGGTGGCATCACCATCCACCGTGAATGATGTGACGGCGAGGGGTCCATCACCGGTGGGGTTGGGAGTGCCATTATCGAGCACATTCCCGCTGATGGGAGTGTCTTCCTGGGTGGTGACGGATTCATCGTCATCAGAGAAGACGTCATCGACCGGATCAACGGTGATGGTGAGTGTGGAGGAATCGGTGGCCCCGACACCATCGGAGACGATGTAGGTGATCAGCGGGACGGTGCCGTTGTAATTGGCGGCCGGCGAGAAGGTATAAGCGCCATCGCTTGCGATCGTCAGGGTGCCAACGCCAGCGATCGTGGCGCTCTGGCCAGCGCTATAGGAGGTGGCATCACCATCCACCGTGAATGATGTGACGGCGAGGGGTCCATCACCGGTGGGGTTGGGAGTGCCATTATCGAGCACATTCCCGCTGATGGGAGTGTCTTCCTGGGTGGTGACGGATTCATCGTCATCAGAGAAGACGTCATCGACCGGATCAACGGTGATGGTGAGTGTGGAGGAATCGGTGGCCCCGACACCATCGGAGACGATGTAGGTGATCAGCGGGACGGTGCCGTTGTAATTGGCGAGCGGCGAGAAGGTATAAGCGCCATCGCTTGCGATCGTCAGGGTGCCAACGCCAGCGATCGTGGCGCTCTGGCCAGCGCTATAGGAGGTGGCATCACCATCCACCGTGAATGATGTGACGGCGAGGGGTCCATCACCGGTGGGGTTGGGAGTGCCATTATCGAGCACATTCCCGCTGATGGGAGTGTCTTCCTGGGTGGTGACGGATTCATCGTCATCAGAGAAGACGTCATCGACCGGATCAACGGTGATGGTGAGTGTGGAGGAATCGGTGGCCCCGACACCATCGGAGACGATGTAGGTGATCAGCGGGACGGTGCCGTTGTAATTGGCGGCCGGCGAGAAGGTATAAGCGCCATCGCTTGCGATCGTCAGGGTGCCAACGCCAGCGATCGTGGCGCTCTGGCCAGCGCTATAGGAGGTGGCATCACCATCCACCGTGAATGATGTGACGGCGAGGGGTCCATCACCGGTGGGGTTGGGAGTGCCATTATCGAGCACATTCCCGCTGATGGGAGTGTCTTCCTGGGTGGTGACGGATTCATCGTCATCAGAGAAGACGTCATCGACCGGACCAACGGTGATGGTGAGTGTGGAGGAATCGGTGGCCCCGACACCATCGGAGACGATGTAGGTGATCAGCGGGACGGTGCCGTTGTAATTGGCGGCCGGCGAGAAGGTATAAGCGCCATCGCTTGCGATCGTCAGGGTGCCAACGCCAGCGATCGTGGCGCTCTGGCCAGCGCTATAGGAGGTGGCATCACCATCCACCGTGAATGATGTGACGGCGAGGGGTCCATCACCGGTGGGGTTGGGAGTGCCATTATCGAGCACATTCCCGCTGATGGGAGTGTCTTCTGAAGTGGTGACGGATTCATCGTCATCAGAGAAGACGTCATCGACCGGATCAACGGTGATGGTGAGTGTGGAGGAATCGGTGGCCCCGACACCATCGGAGACGATGTAGGTGATCAGCGGGACGGTGCCGTTGTAATTGGCGGCCGGCGAGAAGGTATAAGCGCCATCGCTTGCGATCGTCAGGGTGCCAACGCCAGCGATCGTGGCGCTCTGGCCAGCGCTATAGGAGGTGGCATCACCATCCACCGTGAATGATGTGACGGCGAGGGGTCCATCACCGGTGGGGTTGGGAGTGCCATTATCGAGCACATTCCCGCTGATGGGAGTGTCTTCCTGGGTGGTGACGGATTCATCGTCATCAGAGAAGACGTCATCGACCGGATCAACGGTGATGGTGAGTGTGGAGGAATCGGTGGCCCCGACACCATCGGAGACGATGTAGGTGATCAGCGGGACGGTGCCGTTGTAATTGGCGAGCGGCGAGAAGGTATAAGCGCCATCGCTTGCGATCGTCAGGGTGCCAACGCCAGCGATCGTGGCGCTCTGGCCAGCGCTATAGGAGGTGGCATCACCATCCACCGTGAATGATGTGACGGCGAGGGGTCCATCACCGGTGGGGTTGGGAGTGCCATTATCGAGCACATTCCCGCTGATGGGAGTGTCTTCCTGGGTGGTGACGGATTCATCGTCATCAGAGAAGACGTCATCGACCGGATCAACGGTGATGGTGAGTGTGGAGGAATCGGTGGCCCCGACACCATCGGAGACGATGTAGGTGATCAGCGGGACGGTGCCGTTGTAATTGGCGAGCGGCGAGAAGGTATAAGCGCCATCGCTTGCGATCGTCAGGGTGCCAACGCCAGCGATCGTGGCGCTCTGGCCAGCGCTATAGGAGGTGGCATCACCATCCACCGTGAATGATGTGACGGCGAGGGGTCCATCACCGGTGGGGTTGGGAGTGCCATTATCGAGCACATTCCCGCTGATGGGAGTGTCTTCCTGGGTGGTGACGGATTCATCGTCATCAGAGAAGACGTCATCGACCGGATCAACGGTGATGGTGAGTGTGGAGGAATCGGTGGCCCCGACACCATCGGAGACGATGTAGGTGATCAGCGGGACGGTGCCGTTGTAATTGGCGGCCGGCGAGAAGGTATAAGCGCCATCGCTTGCGATCGTCAGGGTGCCAACGCCAGCGATCGTGGCGCTCTGGCCAGCGCTATAGGAGGTGGCATCACCATCCACCGTGAATGATGTGACGGCGAGGGGTCCATCACCGGTGGGGTTGGGAGTGCCATTATCGAGCACATTCCCGCTGATGGGAGTGTCTTCCTGGGTGGTGACGGATTCATCGTCATCGGAGAAGACGTCATCGACCGGATCAACGGTGATGGTGAGTGTGGAGGAATCGGTGGCCCCGACACCATCGGAGACGATGTAGGTGATCAGCGGGACGGTGCCGTTGTAATTGGCGAGCGGCGAGAAGGTATAAGCGCCATCGCTTGCGATCGTCAGGGTGCCAACGCCAGCGATCGTGGCGCTCTGGCCAGCGCTATAGGAGGTGGCATCACCATCCACCGTGAATGATGTGACGGCGAGGGGTCCATCACCGGTGGGGTTGGGAGTGCCATTATCGAGCACATTCCCGCTGATGGGAGTGTCTTCCTGGGTGGTGACGGATTCATCGTCATCAGAGAAGACGTCATCGACCGGATCAACGGTGATGGTGAGTGTGGAGGAATCGGTGGCCCCGACACCATCGGAGACGATGTAGGTGATCAGCGGGACGGTGCCGTTGTAATTGGCGGCCGGCGAGAAGGTATAAGCGCCATCGCTTGCGATCGTCAGGGTGCCAACGCCAGCGATCGTGGCGCTCTGGCCAGCGCTATAGGAGGTGGCATCACCATCCACCGTGAATGATGTGACGGCGAGGGGTCCATCACCGGTGGGGTTGGGAGTGCCATTATCGAGCACATTCCCGCTGATGGGAGTGTCTTCTGAAGTGGTGACGGATTCATCGTCATCAGAGAAGACGTCATCGACCGGATCAACGGTGATGGTGAGTGTGGAGGAATCGGTGGCCCCGACACCATCGGAGACGATGTAGGTGATCAGCGGGACGGTGCCGTTGTAATTGGCGGCCGGCGAGAAGGTATAAGCGCCATCGCTTGCGATCGTCAGGGTGCCAACGCCAGCGATCGTGGCGCTCTGGCCAGCGCTATAGGAGGTGGCATCACCATCCACCGTGAATGATGTGACGGCGAGGGGTCCATCACCGGTGGGGTTGGGAGTGCCATTATCGAGCACATTCCCGCTGATGGGAGTGTCTTCTGAAGTGGTGACGGATTCATCGTCATCAGAGAAGACGTCATCGACCGGATCAACGGTGATGGTGAGTGTGGAGGAATCGGTGGCCCCGACACCATCGGAGACGATGTAGGTGATCAGCGGGACGGTGCCGTTGTAATTGGCGGCCGGCGAGAAGGTATAAGCGCCATCGCTCGCGATCGTCAGGGTGCCAACGCCAGCGATCGTGGCGCTCTGGCCAGCGCTATAGGAGGTGGCATCACCATCCACCGTGAATGATGTGACGGCGAGGGGTCCATCACCGGTGGGGTTGGGAGTGCCATTATCGAGCACATTCCCGCTGATGGGAGTGTCTTCTGAAGTGGTGACGGATTCATCGTCATCAGAGAAGACGTCATCGACCGGACCAACGGTGATGGTGAGTGTGGAGGAATCGGTGGCCCCGACACCATCGGAGACGATGTAGGTGATCAGCGGGACGGTGCCGTTGTAATTGGCGGCCGGCGAGAAGGTATAAGCGCCATCGCTTGCGATCGTCAGGGTGCCAACGCCAGCGATCGTGGCGCTCTGGCCAGCGCTATAGGAGGTGGCATCACCATCCACCGTGAATGATGTGACGGCGAGGGGTCCATCACCGGTGGGGTTGGGAGTGCCATTATCGAGCACATTCCCGCTGATGGGAGTGTCTTCTGAAGTGGTGACGGATTCATCGTCATCAGAGAAGACGTCATCGACCGGATCAACGGTGATGGTGAGTGTGGAGGAATCGGTGGCCCCGACACCATCGGAGACGATGTAGGTGATCAGCGGGACGGTGCCGTTGTAATTGGCGGCCGGCGAGAAGGTATAAGCGCCATCGCTTGCGATCGTCAGGGTGCCAACGCCAGCGATCGTGGCGCTCTGGCCAGCGCTATAGGAGGTGGCATCACCATCCACCGTGAATGATGTGACGGCGAGGGGTCCATCACCGGTGGGGTTGGGAGTGCCATTATCGAGCACATTCCCGCTGATGGGAGTGTCTTCTGAAGTGGTGACGGATTCATCGTCATCAGAGAAGACGTCATCGACCGGATCAACGGTGATGGTGAGTGTGGAGGAATCGGTGGCCCCGACACCATCGGAGACGATGTAGGTGATCAGCGGGACGGTGCCGTTGTAATTGGCGGCCGGCGAGAAGGTATAAGCGCCATCGCTTGCGATCGTCAGGGTGCCAACGCCAGCGATCGTGGCGCTCTGGCCAGCGCTATAGGAGGTGGCATCACCATCCACCGTGAATGATGTGACGGCGAGGGGTCCATCACCGGTGGGGTTGGGAGTGCCATTATCGAGCACATTCCCGCTGATGGGAGTGTCTTCTGAAGTGGTGACGGATTCATCGTCATCAGAGAAGACGTCATCGACCGGATCAACGGTGATGGTGAGTGTGGAGGAATCGGTGGCCCCGACACCATCGGAGACGATGTAGGTGATCAGCGGGACGGTGCCGTTGTAATTGGCGGCCGGCGAGAAGGTATAAGCGCCATCGCTTGCGATCGTCAGGGTGCCAACGCCAGCGATCGTGGCGCTCTGGCCAGCGCTATAGGAGGTGGCATCACCATCCACCGTGAATGATGTGACGGCGAGGGGTCCATCACCGGTGGGGTTGGGAGTGCCATTATCGAGCACATTCCCGCTGATGGGAGTGTCTTCTGAAGTGGTGACGGATTCATCGTCATCAGAGAAGACGTCATCGACCGGATCAACGGTGATGGTGAGTGTGGAGGAATCGGTGGCCCCGACACCATCGGAGACGATGTAGGTGATCAGCGGGACGGTGCCGTTGTAATTGGCGGCCGGCGAGAAGGTATAAGCGCCATCGCTTGCGATCGTCAGGGTGCCAACGCCAGCGATCGTGGCGCTCTGGCCAGCGCTATAGGAGGTGGCATCACCATCCACCGTGAATGATGTGACGGCGAGGGGTCCATCACCGGTGGGGTTGGGAGTGCCATTATCGAGCACATTCCCGCTGATGGGAGTGTCTTCCTGGGTGGTGACGGATTCATCGTCATCAGAGAAGACGTCATCGACCGGATCAACGGTGATGGTGAGTGTGGAGGAATCGGTGGCCCCGACACCATCGGAGACGATGTAGGTGATCAGCGGGACGGTGCCGTTGTAATTGGCGGCCGGCGAGAAGGTATAAGCGCCATCGCTTGCGATCGTCAGGGTGCCAACGCCAGCGATCGTGGCGCTCTGGCCAGCGCTATAGGAGGTGGCATCACCATCCACCGTGAATGATGTGACGGCGAGGGGTCCATCACCGGTGGGGTTGGGAGTGCCATTATCGAGCACATTCCCGCTGATGGGAGTGTCTTCCTGGGTGGTGACGGATTCATCGTCATCAGAGAAGACGTCATCGACCGGATCAACGGTGATGGTGAGTGTGGAGGAATCGGTGGCCCCGACACCATCGGAGACGATGTAGGTGATCAGCGGGACGGTGCCGTTGTAATTGGCGAGCGGCGAGAAGGTATAAGCGCCATCGCTTGCGATCGTCAGGGTGCCAACGCCAGCGATCGTGGCGCTCTGGCCAGCGCTATAGGAGGTGGCATCACCATCCACCGTGAATGATGTGACGGCGAGGGGTCCATCACCGGTGGGGTTGGGAGTGCCATTATCGAGCACATTCCCGCTGATGGGAGTGTCTTCCTGGGTGGTGACGGATTCATCGTCATCAGAGAAGACGTCATCGACCGGATCAACGGTGATGGTGAGTGTGGAGGAATCGGTGGCCCCGACACCATCGGAGACGATGTAGGTGATCAGCGGGACGGTGCCGTTGTAATTGGCGGCCGGCGAGAAGGTATAAGCGCCATCGCTTGCGATCGTCAGGGTGCCAACGCCAGCGATCGTGGCGCTCTGGCCAGCGCTATAGGAGGTGGCATCACCATCCACCGTGAATGATGTGACGGCGAGGGGTCCATCACCGGTGGGGTTGGGAGTGCCATTATCGAGCACATTCCCGCTGATGGGAGTGTCTTCCTGGGTGGTGACGGATTCATCGTCATCAGAGAAGACGTCATCGACCGGACCAACGGTGATGGTGAGTGTGGAGGAATCGGTGGCCCCGACACCATCGGAGACGATGTAGGTGATCAGCGGGACGGTGCCGTTGTAATTGGCGGCCGGCGAGAAGGTATAAGCGCCATCGCTTGCGATCGTCAGGGTGCCAACGCCAGCGATCGTGGCGCTCTGGCCAGCGCTATAGGAGGTGGCATCACCATCCACCGTGAATGATGTGACGGCGAGGGGTCCATCACCGGTGGGGTTGGGAGTGCCATTATCGAGCACATTCCCGCTGATGGGAGTGTCTTCTGAAGTGGTGACGGATTCATCGTCATCAGAGAAGACGTCATCGACCGGATCAACGGTGATGGTGAGTGTGGAGGAATCGGTGGCCCCGACACCATCGGAGACGATGTAGGTGATCAGCGGGACGGTGCCGTTGTAATTGGCGGCCGGCGAGAAGGTATAAGCGCCATCGCTTGCGATCGTCAGGGTGCCAACGCCAGCGATCGTGGCGCTCTGGCCAGCGCTATAGGAGGTGGCATCACCATCCACCGTGAATGATGTGACGGCGAGGGGTCCATCACCGGTGGGGTTGGGAGTGCCATTATCGAGCACATTCCCGCTGATGGGAGTGTCTTCCTGGGTGGTGACGGATTCATCGTCATCAGAGAAGACGTCATCGACCGGATCAACGGTGATGGTGAGTGTGGAGGAATCGGTGGCCCCGACACCATCGGAGACGATGTAGGTGATCAGCGGGACGGTGCCGTTGTAATTGGCGAGCGGCGAGAAGGTATAAGCGCCATCGCTTGCGATCGTCAGGGTGCCAACGCCAGCGATCGTGGCGCTCTGGCCAGCGCTATAGGAGGTGGCATCACCATCCACCGTGAATGATGTGACGGCGAGGGGTCCATCACCGGTGGGGTTGGGAGTGCCATTATCGAGCACATTCCCGCTGATGGGAGTGTCTTCCTGGGTGGTGACGGATTCATCGTCATCAGAGAAGACGTCATCGACCGGATCAACGGTGATGGTGAGTGTGGAGGAATCGGTGGCCCCGACACCATCGGAGACGATGTAGGTGATCAGCGGGACGGTGCCGTTGTAATTGGCGAGCGGCGAGAAGGTATAAGCGCCATCGCTTGCGATCGTCAGGGTGCCAACGCCAGCGATCGTGGCGCTCTGGCCAGCGCTATAGGAGGTGGCATCACCATCCACCGTGAATGATGTGACGGCGAGGGGTCCATCACCGGTGGGGTTGGGAGTGCCATTATCGAGCACATTCCCGCTGATGGGAGTGTCTTCCTGGGTGGTGACGGATTCATCGTCATCAGAGAAGACGTCATCGACCGGATCAACGGTGATGGTGAGTGTGGAGGAATCGGTGGCCCCGACACCATCGGAGACGATGTAGGTGATCAGCGGGACGGTGCCGTTGTAATTGGCGGCCGGCGAGAAGGTATAAGCGCCATCGCTTGCGATCGTCAGGGTGCCAACGCCAGCGATCGTGGCGCTCTGGCCAGCGCTATAGGAGGTGGCATCACCATCCACCGTGAATGATGTGACGGCGAGGGGTCCATCACCGGTGGGGTTGGGAGTGCCATTATCGAGCACATTCCCGCTGATGGGAGTGTCTTCCTGGGTGGTGACGGATTCATCGTCATCGGAGAAGACGTCATCGACCGGATCAACGGTGATGGTGAGTGTGGAGGAATCGGTGGCCCCGACACCATCGGAGACGATGTAGGTGATCAGCGGGACGGTGCCGTTGTAATTGGCGAGCGGCGAGAAGGTATAAGCGCCATCGCTTGCGATCGTCAGGGTGCCAACGCCAGCGATCGTGGCGCTCTGGCCAGCGCTATAGGAGGTGGCATCACCATCCACCGTGAATGATGTGACGGCGAGGGGTCCATCACCGGTGGGGTTGGGAGTGCCATTATCGAGCACATTCCCGCTGATGGGAGTGTCTTCCTGGGTGGTGACGGATTCATCGTCATCAGAGAAGACGTCATCGACCGGATCAACGGTGATGGTGAGTGTGGAGGAATCGGTGGCCCCGACACCATCGGAGACGATGTAGGTGATCAGCGGGACGGTGCCGTTGTAATTGGCGGCCGGCGAGAAGGTATAAGCGCCATCGCTTGCGATCGTCAGGGTGCCAACGCCAGCGATCGTGGCGCTCTGGCCAGCGCTATAGGAGGTGGCATCACCATCCACCGTGAATGATGTGACGGCGAGGGGTCCATCACCGGTGGGGTTGGGAGTGCCATTATCGAGCACATTCCCGCTGATGGGAGTGTCTTCTGAAGTGGTGACGGATTCATCGTCATCAGAGAAGACGTCATCGACCGGATCAACGGTGATGGTGAGTGTGGAGGAATCGGTGGCCCCGACACCATCGGAGACGATGTAGGTGATCAGCGGGACGGTGCCGTTGTAATTGGCGGCCGGCGAGAAGGTATAAGCGCCATCGCTTGCGATCGTCAGGGTGCCAACGCCAGCGATCGTGGCGCTCTGGCCAGCGCTATAGGAGGTGGCATCACCATCCACCGTGAATGATGTGACGGCGAGGGGTCCATCACCGGTGGGGTTGGGAGTGCCATTATCGAGCACATTCCCGCTGATGGGAGTGTCTTCTGAAGTGGTGACGGATTCATCGTCATCAGAGAAGACGTCATCGACCGGATCAACGGTGATGGTGAGTGTGGAGGAATCGGTGGCCCCGACACCATCGGAGACGATGTAGGTGATCAGCGGGACGGTGCCGTTGTAATTGGCGGCCGGCGAGAAGGTATAAGCGCCATCGCTTGCGATCGTCAGGGTGCCAACGCCAGCGATCGTGGCGCTCTGGCCAGCGCTATAGGAGGTGGCATCACCATCCACCGTGAATGATGTGACGGCGAGGGGTCCATCACCGGTGGGGTTGGGAGTGCCATTATCGAGCACATTCCCGCTGATGGGAGTGTCTTCTGAAGTGGTGACGGATTCATCGTCATCAGAGAAGACGTCATCGACCGGACCAACGGTGATGGTGAGTGTGGAGGAATCGGTGGCCCCGACACCATCGGAGACGATGTAGGTGATCAGCGGGACGGTGCCGTTGTAATTGGCGGCCGGCGAGAAGGTATAAGCGCCATCGCTTGCGATCGTCAGGGTGCCAACGCCAGCGATCGTGGCGCTCTGGCCAGCGCTATAGGAGGTGGCATCACCATCCACCGTGAATGATGTGACGGCGAGGGGTCCATCACCGGTGGGGTTGGGAGTGCCATTATCGAGCACATTCCCGCTGATGGGAGTGTCTTCTGAAGTGGTGACGGATTCATCGTCATCAGAGAAGACGTCATCGACCGGATCAACCGTGATTGTCAGAGTTGACGTCTCCGTCGCCCCGAGGCCATCACTGACCACATAGGTCACAACCGGTACATCCCCGTTGTAATTTGGAGATGGTGTGAAGGTATAGGCACCATCACTGCTGATCGTCAGCGACCCCACCCCATCCAGGACCGCAGTCTCGCCTGGGTTGTACGTTGTCCCAGCAACAGTGAATGCAGTGACGCTCAGCGCCCCATCGCCAGTCGGATCAGGCGTGGCGTTTGCCAGCACATTCCCTGTGATCTCCTGATCTTCTTGGGTGCGGACAACGTCATCGGCATCGGTGAAGATGCTGTCCAGCGATGTTTCCGTACTTGGTGCTGGCTCAAGGGTTGGCTCCGTGGCCGCCCTCACCACCTCTCCCAGCTGCGCGAGTTCGGGAACTGGGTCGGACGGATTGAAGAGAAGCTCCCCGTCTGCAGCTTCCACCTCAGTCGGTGCCGGGCTCCCCACGCCACCTCCCGCACTCCCCGCTTCATCGAAGCTGGCATCAGGACCCAGTGCCGTCGTCACCACAGAGGTGGCCGCCACGGCGAGTGGCTCGCCCACATCTGCTTCGAGACTGCCGTACTCGAAGGCGTCTGTGGGCACCACCGAAGCGCCTTCGGGGTTCTCAGTGCTCGCAGCCGGATCAGGCTCAGGGTTGACAGGCACGCTGCCGGCGAGGTCCTTCTGTTGTTGATCAGCCAAGGTCTCCTGGCTGCTGGCCTCCATTCCAGTCAAGGCGTCAGCAGAAGGGGCGAGAAAGGAGTTGGTCATCGGTAACGGCGGTAGCCGTGGTCTATGTCAACAGTAGATCGGTCATCTGACGTGGAGCACGTGGCTCTACCAGAAGAACCAGTCAGCTGACCAGTTCTGTGCCCAATGGTGCTGAAATCGCTTGCGGGACAAGCTGTTTGACAAAGCTGAGAAGACGGTGAGAAAACCCTCGGTCGATCCCGTCGATTCAGCAATCCGGGCTCCCCTCGGGATGGCCCTCGACCAGGCCATTGCCGCAGGCTTCAAGCACGGCAAACAGGTCATATTGCCCGTTCCCATCCAGCAGGTCAGGAACTGGATCATCGTCAGTTAGGGGCTCCAGATCCTCCGCCAGACTCATCAGGATCTCTTGCTGCACACGACCGTAGGCCTCGACATCCAGGCCCTCATCGTCCAGATAGCCGCTCACCACCTGATCCAGTCCGTAGGCCAGTTCAGCCACCACTGTGGTGCTCACGAGCTCATCCTGTCCCTCGACCCCCCCTCTCATGCAGGCATCGCCGGCACTCTGGAGCAAGGGACTTGCCAGTACCAGGAAGGCCTCCACCAGGTGGCTCACACCGGATGAAGGGTCGGTAGTCCCGCTGATCTCAGTGGGGGTGTCCACCAGGCCAGGGACGTAGGCCTCCACCTCCATGTTTTTCCTCACGATTGCTCAAACCTAATCATGCCCAGCTGCCCGCAGCAAGCACGTCCGCACTTCATGTCTGAGAAGTGTCTGAGAATCCTCGATCAGCTTCGCTCACGCAGAGCCGAGTCAAGGGTGCGGGTGAAGGGCTGGAACAGATAGCGCAGAACGCTGCGCCTTGGCCCTTGAATCTCGGCTACAAGTGGCATGCCTACTTGAATCGGATATTTTTGATTCTTGGGATCCACATACTGCCGATCAAGCTCGATGCGAGCCTTGTAATAATACTGACGGTCATCCGGATCCTGGACTGTGGAAGGCGCAATGCTGACCACCTTGCCCGGTACAGATCCATAGATGCTTGCGTCGTAGGGCTGTAGCTTCACCTCTACAGGTTGACCCACGTTCACAAAGCCAATATCGGAGGAACGCACGCGTGCTTCCACCTGGTTGAGGCTCTGGCTTGGCACCAACTTGAGGACCACTGCGCCAGGGGCTACCACGGCTCCAGGAGTGCGGAAACGCAAATCACTCACTGTGCCGGCCAATGGCGCCACGATCTTGGTTCGATCGAGCTGGTTGCGCAATTTCTTGATGTTCTGATTCAAGACTGCCTCTTCATTCACCAGTTCCGCTACCTGGGAGCTTTCCTCCATGTTCAAGCCACTTTTGAGACTGCGGAGATTCGCCTCGGCCTGCTGGAGCAGCTGAGTCGCTTCGGCGCGAGTGCCGCGCAACTCGGCAAGTTTGGTGTTGGCGGAGGCAACCTGCTGGTCGGCGTTCAACAAATTCAGCCGTGATGCTGCGCCGGTTTTCACCAGATCGGCATACATCCCGCGCTGCGTCTGGTACAGAGTCAGTTCGCGCTGGAATTTTGTGATCTGGTCGTTCAAGCCACGGATTTCTGCTTGCTTCTCGCGGATCTGGGCTTCGGCCAATGCGATCTTGTCGCTTTTATTGGCCATGCGATTCCGTAGCAACTGTCGCTGGGCTTCACTCACTTTGCCGTTGTCGAACGCGGCCGTTTTGTCTCCGCGGATTGCCGCCTGCAACTGCTTCTGCTGCTGCAGCATGTTCTTGAGTTGTTGCTCGACGGCCCGGTATTCACTCTCCACCAGAGTGGGCCGCAATTCCAGCATGATCTCCCCGGCGCTGACCGGGTCGCCATCCTGCACATTCACCTTCGCAACGATGCCACCTTCAAGGTGCTGCACCACGGTCACGTCGCCTTGCGGGATCACTTCCCCGGAAGCTCGCACCACCTGGGTGATCGGGGTGAGCGCCGCCCAGGGGAAGAAGATCAGAGCCGCTGCGCCCAGCCCATAGAGGGTGAGCCGCAAGTAGCGGTTGTCGGGCTTTTCCTCCAACTCCAGCGCCTGGCTGAGACGTTTTCTGCCCAGCAGAGCGATGGCGTCGGGATCGTCGATTCCCGGCAGGCGTGCCAACAGTCCTGAGGCAGGTTTCACCGCCAGTGGACCACCTTGATCGTCGACAGCAACTTGGGGGGGGAGGCTCTGTGGGGGAAGAGGGCTGGTGGTCATGGCGGCGAACCAGGTGAGGGAATGGAAAGTCAGCTCCGGCATCAAGGCCGGGCATCACATCAACAATCGGCGGTGGCAGAGCGCTGCATGCGTCTGCGCAGCTCATCCGGTGTGCCTTGAAAGACAGTCACGCCTTTGTCAAGGATGCAGAGCAGATCGGCCTGCTCCAGCAGCAGCTTGTTGTCTGTGGCCAGGATCACCGAGCGCTCCTGGCCGGAGAAGAGACAGCGACGCAAGCTCGGCAGCAACGCCAGAACGGATTCAAACTCATCAGGGGAGAGGCCCAGGCTGATGTCATCCAGAAGCAGGATCGGTGCGTCCTTGATCACAGCCTGAGCCAAGGCAAGGAGTTTCAGCACACCACTGGGCAACTGATAGGTGACCGCATCATTGAGCTCGGTGTCAAACCCCTGGGGCAATGATTCGATGATCGGCAGAAGCTGCAACTGATCACAGAGCTCCCGTACTTCTGCCGCACAGGCTTCCGGATTCATGGTCGTGAGATAGCTCCAAATCGTGCCGGGCAGCAGTTCCACCTTGTCCATCAGAAATGCAATGTTCCTCTGGATGGTGTCTGTGGTGAATTGACGGTAATCTTTTCCGTCGAGCAAGAGCGAACCACTCACCATTGGAAGCAGCTGGTCGATGACCCGCAGCACGGTGCTCTTGCCACACCCCGGATTGCCAGTGACGGCCAGGATCTGACCGGGGGATACCGTCAGCGAGGCACGGGTGATGGCGAGACTGTTGTCGTTGCTCACCCGACAGGCAGCCGAGTCAAGCAGCACGGCACCGCGAAGACGAATCACCTCTCTGTGCTGCACGGTGGTGGTGATGCGTGGTGAGTTGCGAAGATTCAGGAACTGATCAAGTTGGCTGTACTGTGCCCGCATGGTCGAGAAGCGCAGCAGGGCATTCATCAGTTGCTGGAACGGACCGAACACCCGCCACACAAAGAACATCGAGGCAATCAGATTTCCCATTGCCATGGAACCCTGTCCGCTGCCATAGGCCATCCAGGCACCGATTGCCAGGGTGAGCACGGCCGCCAGCTGCGAGCTCGTGGAGGTGATCACCTGCAGCTGGCCCACCTGCTGGTTGAGGGTGAGACTGCTAGTGGCACTCTGAGCGGATAATCCCCGCAGTCGCTGCAGCCACACCCACTCGACATTGGTGAGTTTAACGTCAAGGAAACGATGTACCAATTCCTGCTGGGCCTGCGCCAGCCCTATGCCCGTGTTCAGATTCATCTCGGCAGCCCCGGCATAGAACCTCGATAACGTCCACACCATCAGGCCTGACACCAGCATCAGCACCAGTGGCACCAGCACCAGCCAGCCGCTGATCAGGGCGATGGCCAGCAGGTAGATGACCACATAGGGGAAGTCGAGACAGGCCAGGGCCATGGGACCCTGCAGATAGCTGAGCAGGCTGTCGAGATTGCGCTGGCGGCTCTGCAGACCAAAGCGCCCCATGGCCTCGATCTGACGGAGGTCGAGACTGAAGGTCTTCTCCACCAACGCCACGCCCAGCAGGGCGTCGATGCGACCACCAAGCTGGGCCAGCACCGTCGAGCGCCATTGGCGCAGGATCCAGGTGAGGTCGAAGAGAACCAGGACGCCCAGGAAGATCCACGAGGTGGAGGCAATGCTGTCGCTGGGGATCGCAAGGTTGTAGATGGCGCGAATGTAGAAGGGCAGTGTCAATGCCAGCAGTGCCAGCCCAAAGCTGATGACGTAGAGCAGGCCGATCCGGTTGGTGAAGCGGTAGAACACCTCCTGGAGCATGCCGATCCGCGTTTTGCCACTCCGTTCCTGAATCAGGATCAGTACACCGCCCGGCTCCAGTTGGAGGACATCACTGCGGCCGTTCACGTTGCCGGCAACCACAGCACTGCCTTTATCGCGTGAGAGAACCCAGGGGACGTTGTCCGGGGCCAGATAGAGGGCCGGCAGCAATTGGGGGTTGAGCTGTCCCCAGTGGTTCAGGACCTGTTTTGTGCTGTGGAAGCCCAGCCGCAGCAGGAGGTTGCGAGCATCCACCAGGTCCATCCGGCGGGGATCGGCGTCGAACAGCTCAAACAGCTGCTCAGAGCGGCCGGTCCATTGCAACTGCTGCAGTAACAACCGCACGCAGAAGGCCATCGGCGCTGCTGGGCTGAGAGTGAGGTCGCGCAGCAGCTGTCCGGAGTCAGGTTTTCCGCTCAGAATGGTGCCGCTCTGGGGAGCGCCGTTACCTAGCTGGATTGACTTTCTCATTGCCCCACCTCCGCCATCAGCGGCAGCGATTGCTGACCATCACTGATCGCCTCGAGGACCCTGCCGCTGCCGTTGATCCAGACGCTGATGCGACCGCGCGTTCGCTTGAGGATGCGCTGCAGTGCGTCGATGAAATCCTTGCCGTAGGAGCAATTGCTGAGGTCGAGCAACAGCACCTGGGGGTCTGTGGCGAGGGCCCTTACCAGCTGGGCCAGCTTGATGCCATCGCTCGAGAGACCGCTGCTGGGGCCTTGACCCATCAGGGTGTCGTAGCCACTGGGCAGAGCACGCACTTTGGCGTCGAAGCCGCTGAGATAGCTCCAGAAGAGGGCCCGACGCTGGTGACGGCGCGGCTGAAAACTCGTCAGGTTCTGCAGCAGCGTCCCTTCAAATGGCTCCTGGGAGGGATCCACGTAGCTAATCATCTGCCGCAGCCCCTCCCGGTTGTAGGCATCGATCGGCTTGCCGTTGATCAGCAGACCAGGCAGGGGGTGAATCTGAAGCAGTCCCAGAAACAACTGCCGCACATCAGCGCCGTAGCGACCATCGCGGAGCAGCATCACGTTGCCCGTCGGAAGTGCGAGGCCCGCCAGGCTCACCTGAAGGGCGCTGTCGGGGGCAACCTGGAGCCGCAGCCGTCCACCGCCTGGCTCGACCGGCTGGGCCATCAATGCCTCGAATTCCTCGCGGGCGTGGCTGAGTCGGCGGTAGCTGTTCCAGAGCCCCATGGCCTGCTGCCAGGGGGAGAGCACCTTGCCGGAGAGCAGCAGGCAGGCGGCCAGGGCTCCCACATTCATCCGATCGCCGATCACCAGAAACGCTCCCCAGGTGACCATCGTGGCCATGGCCACCTGGCTGGTGAGGGCACCAAAGGCCTGGTACTGGCCGCTGAACAGGGCGTTCTGCATGCGCTGCCAGGCCAATTCCTCCTGGCGGCGCTCATGCCCCAGGAGATATCGGCTCCCGAGGCCATTGGCCTTGATCAGATCAAGAGCGCCCACCAGCTGGTTCTGGTAGGTGAGGCGCGACAGCTCCAGCTGGTCGCGCTGCTTGGCGATCTGCTCATAGTTGCGTGAGAACGCCAGGGCGCGCAGCACATACACGACGATCGCCACAACAGCGACAATGCCGATGCTGCCGCCGATCAGAAACAGGGCCACCACAAACAGCAGAGAGAAGACCAGATCAATCGCCGTCGTCAGCGCCTGCACGGTGGTTTCATCGCGCAACATGCTGATGCTGCTCAGCCGTTCGGCATGCGCTGCAGGTGACAGCTGCAGGTAGGTCGTCAGGGGCATTCGGCAGAAGTGGTCGAGCGCCTCCAGCCGGTTGCGATGTTCGAGGCGTGCGCCATCCTGGCCGGTGAGTGCGAGGCGCAGGGTGTGCAGCCAGCCACCGAGAAGCATCAGCAGCACGACGCCCACACTCAGCACCAGCAGGCTCTCCATGGAGCCACTGGGCAGTACGGAGGTGTAGACGATATTGATATAGAGCGGTGATGACAGTTCAAGCAGGTTGATCAGCAGCGAACTCACCACCAGAGGCCCGATCTGGTAGGCGCTCCAATCCACGTTGCCAAGGGAGTGGAAGAATCTGTTGGTGATGAATTCTTCGATCAGATTGAAGTTGTCGTTCAGCTCCTGCTTCAGCCAGCGCCCGGGCCTCGCCAGGGATGCGGCAACTGCACCGAGCCAGCTGGCGTTCTGGTTGCCTGCTTGGCGATTTTGTAACGGTGATGCACCCATTTTCTGTCAGCCACCGGGTTCAGGTTAGAAATGGCGTCCCAGGTTCGCTGGCAACTGTTACGTAACCATGAGAACGGAGCCGGCCCCCTCTACCGGAGATCTGGCTAGTTTGCCTCGTGTGCAGCCTCCTGGCGATGTATCGCTTCCGTCTCAGTGCTCCCCAGGTGCAGCTCGAGCTTGTGGGCAACGGCCCGGGCCCCCGGCTGCCGTTCCTGGTGGTGGGCCCCACCACCGAAGTGGCCTTCGTCGAGGAGCTGCTGGAGCAGGAGCTGGGCAGCCTCACCCTCAACCCCGCTGAGCTTTTCCGCTTCCTCGAGACCGACAGCTGGATCCGTGACTTCTTCCAGGCGCCTGAGTTGCTGGAGGGAGACCTGGAAAGCGCCGAGGCGGAGGCCCGCCGCTTCAGCAGCTTTGCCAGCCAGCCTCTCGGCAACAAGTTGTTCCAGGCGGGTGTCTTCACCATGGAGCAGCTCGACGAGCTGCTCACCGCCTACCGACCCTTT
The DNA here is from genome assembly GCF_015840715.1 of Synechococcus sp. CBW1004. Lineage (NCBI taxonomy): Bacteria > Bacillati > Cyanobacteriota > Cyanophyceae > Synechococcales > Synechococcaceae > Synechococcus > Synechococcus sp. CBW1004. The sequence goes on from NZ_CP060397.1 coordinate 344,832, forward strand.
GCTGACACCGAGCGGTTTGGCGAATTTCTGCGCCTCAACATGCAGGTGCCGCCCCGGCTCCTGGAGCTGCTGCTCCACCCCTCGCTGTTCGACGAGAGGGGCTTCAACGACATGCGCCTCGGAGAGCGACTCGTCGAGATGGGCTTCATCAGCACCGAGCAGCTGGAGCGCGCGCTGGCGGAGCACCAACAGAGTGGTGAGCGGATTGGCGAAGTGCTCGCCCGCCAGGGCCTGATCTCAGCTACCACGGCCCGCTTCTTCGCCGAGGCGTGCATCAACAGCTCTGGGCAGATCGACTACGAGCCGATCTGACCGCTCGTGTGCGGCGCGCTGCAAGGTCGATCCAGAGCGCGTGAAACAGACACTGCGTGGGGCTCAACCAGTCAGCGGTGCTGCTGGCGGGGCCTCAAAAGAGAGCTCCCCGACCAGCCGAGAAGCCAGTCGGGGAGAGGGATCTGAGGGAACGGAGAGGGTGTCCGTGTGCAACGGACCGGATCGACTGCTATAGGACGACTTGGGACGATGGGTGCCCCCGTCTGTACCGTCTTTTATACCGTCATTCACGGTCTGTGATGGATGGACGGAATTCGAGGGCCGTGGGACCTGCTTGAGACCCGGATCAGAGGGTTCAGGGGAGATGGCTGAGCCGGCGCTGGTTGGGGCTGAGAGCTGATCCGCAGCCAGACTGACGAGCACCATCGCTGGATTGACCCATGCGGCGTGATCACGCGACAGGAAGGGGCTGAGGAGAACCCTTTCATGGGCGACCGATTGATCATCTCTGACAACCGTGAGGACCCGGGCAACCCGCTGGTGCTTGACGGTGAGGCCATTGACGCAGCGGCACGGGACCCACTGGCGATCGGGAAGCTGATGGTGGATCAGGTCTGGGCAGAGGGAACCGACCCCACCGGTGGAGGCCTGTACTACGAGCGCAACAGCAACCAGCACCGCCGGCTGCAGGTCTTTGAAACAGGCAGCGAGGACTTCATGACCGGCGGCTGGGTGCGGGTGCTGGCTACCGCCGAACAGGTCCGCAAGGAGCGTCCTGGCATGGAGCTTGCTGCCAAGGCGGGACTGGTCACGATCCATGGCACCCACCGAGGCGTGCTGCTGGTGGAGTTCCTGGACGTTCCCTGGGGCTGAGCAACCGCCACTGGGCTCCGGTCGGATTCGTTGAGCGCACCTCCCGGTGCGACAGCGGCCGTCCTTCAGCGTGCCACGGCTGCGCCGTGGCGTGCATCGGCCAGCCGCCGCCGCCCTCCGCTCCGGGGCCGGTGTGGGGGTGGGCAGGCATGGCTACTCTCCCGCGGCTGCGGTGCCCGGGAAGTTGCCCCGTGCACGGGGCTGGGGTGATGCCTCTGATTTCCTCGCGCGGCTGCGCGGCCAGCTGGGCATTCAGGGCTGAATCTGGTGGCCTTGCTTATCAGCTCGCCGATCCATCAGCGGCTAGCTCTGCTTTGCGTAGATCCATTGCCCCGCAGCCACTCTGCCCGCTGCTCAGTGCGTTTGTACTGGTAGAATAAGAGCTGCGCCAAAGGCCACGAGCCCATCGCCTGCGGCAACGAAATCCTCGGACAACTTGTCCCGTTCGTTTGCTCTGTAGCCATGAGCTTGTCCTCTGCTGCAGTGGCCCAGGCCGCTGCATTGCCTTCCCTTGGCCTCCTGTCGCCGCCGGCGTTGGCCCATCGCTCGGTCGTCATCGTTGCCGCTGGTGGCCGTGATCTCGTCTGGCCCCAGGAGCGCATCGCCTCTGCTCTCCTCCAGCGCTCTGGCGGCCGGCCTGTCCATCTGTTGCTGCATGGCGGTGCCCGTGGTGCTGATCGCGCCATCGGCCGTGCCGCCCAGCAGCTCGGCTGGCGGGTCCAGGCCCTCGCCGCTGATTGGCGCCGTCATGGCCGCGCTGCCGGGCCCATCCGCAATCGCCTTCTGCTGGAGCAGGCCCTGGTCGAGGCCCAGGCCCACACCTCCCCTGCCTTCAGCGCCTCGGTGCTGGTGATCGCCTTCCCCGGTGGGCCGGGCACGGCTTCGCTCGTCCAGCAGGCCCGCCGCTGCTCCTCCCGCTCGCCGGTGCCGGTGGTGGTGATGGAAGTGCCGCCGCCCTTCTCGCCGGAGCCGCTCGCCGCCTGAGCGGCAGTCGCCGCGCCGTTCTTCCCGTTCCCTCCTCACATCCCCATCCCCATGGCCGTTCTCACCGCCCCCGCCGTACCTCTCGCCCCAGCTCTCCCGCAGACCGCCGGGCCTTCCTGCTCCCTGCAGCGGTCCGGCTCGCTCTGGCAGCTGGGCATCGAGGCCCAGGAGCTCACCACCGCCATCGGTCAGCTCGCCGAGCAGCTGGAAGCCGATGACGACGACAGCCGCGCCCAGGCCCTCGCCGAGCTGGAGGCTGCCCTGCTGGCGGAAGAAGGCAACAAGCAGGCCCTCGCCGCCAAAGCCGATGCCACCTGCTGGGTGATCGAGCACCTGCGCGGCCAGGCCGCCTACCGCCAGCAGCAGGCCAAGCGGCTCACCGAGCTTTCCCGGTCTGATGCCTCTCGGGCGGATGCCCTCGAGGACTCGCTGGTTCTGGTGCTCACCAGGCTGCAGCCCACGGCCACCCGCTTCTCGTTTCCCAACCACGAGCTCAGCAGCCGCAAGTCACAGGCGGTCGAGATCGAGAACGAGGCCCTGCTCGATCCCGAGTGGCTCAGCGTCAAAACCACCTTCTCGGCCGACAAGACCGCCATCAAGGCGGCTCTCAAGGCAGGCCAGCAGATCACCGGCGCCCAGCTGATCTCCCGCCGCTCCTGGCGCATCCACTGAGGAGCCACAGGCCTCATGCAACTGGGGTTCCGGCCAGGCAGCCGGGGCTCCTTCTCCTTCCTCCTCACACCATTGCTTCCATCGCCATGACCGTCGCCGCTCCTTCCACCAACGGGGCCAGCCGGCCCGCTGCTCCACGTCCCGTCCAGAGGCCCCCCTCAGCCCTGGAGCTGATCCGCTCCGCTGATCGACGCGAGGCGCTCCCTCCATCCGTGCCGGAATCCGCGTCGGCCGCCGTCTCGGTCCAGCCCCCTGGCTTCTCCCCCGAGCAGCTCGCCGCTCTTTCCGCCCCCCTCGATCGGGCCAACGTCCGCCAGCGGGAGCAAGGCCGCAGCCGCGTGAGCTATCTGGAGGGGTGGCAGGTGATCGCGGAAGCCAACCGCATCTTTGGCTTCGATGGCTGGCAGCGCCAGACCGTGGCCGTCCGCTGCGTCGCCCAGGCCGAACGCTTGATCGGTGCCAGAGGCACGAGCCGAGACCAGAAGCCCGGTTGGGGCGTCACCTACACCGCCCGCGTCCGCGTCACCGTCACCGCCGGTGGCCTGACACCCCTGATCCGTGAGGGCAGCGGTGCCGGCCACGGCATCGACGTGGACCTGGGCCAGGCCCATGAATCCGCCCTCAAGGAAGCCGAGACCGATGCCATGAAGCGGGCCCTGATGACCTTCGGGAACCCGTTTGGCCTTGCCCTCTATGACAAGCGCCAGCGGGAGGTCAGCAGTGCAGCGGGCCAGGGTGATGGGGCCCAGCGGCCTGGTGGGCAGCGGTCTTGTCTGAGCCGGCCGGAGGCTGGTTCTCCCGCCGCCGCCGCTGCCTCCGCTGCTCAGCGCCGCACCCAAGCCACGGACCCGACGCCACCGCCATCAGCCCACGCCGACTGCGGCCAGATCCCCCTCGATGCCGAGACGATCCAGCACCTCCACAGCACGCTGCGGGCTCTCCCCCGCCCCCAGCTGGAGAGCCTCACCCGGGCCTTCCGCAAGCGGTTCCAGGTGCCCGAGGAGGCGGTGACGATCGCCGATCGGATCAACCAGAAGTGCCACCACGACTGGATTGAGACGTTCCTGGTGCAACACCAGCTTCAGTCCGGCTGAGCTGCCCAGCCCCTCTCCTGAAGGGGGCAAGTTGGCGGCTTCTGCCTACGCTTGGCCCATGGCGTTTCCCCGCATCAGCCACGATCCCGCCGTGATGGGTGGCAAGCCCTGCATCCGCGGGCTGCGCATCACGGTGGGCACGGTCGTGGGGTTGATCGCCAGCGGCAGCAGCCGCGAGCGGATCCTGCAGGCCTACCCGCAGCTGGAAGCGGCAGACATCGATGAGGCTTTGGCGTACGCCGCCTGGCGCATGGAAGAGCGAGAAGAGGCGCTGGTCCTGAGCTGATGGCCAGGCTCCTGGTCGACATGAACCTCTCGACCGAATGGATCCCCCTGTTGCGGGCCGCAGGTCATGAAGCCGTGCACTGGTCGGAGGTGGGCGATCCAAGGGCACCGGATACGGTCCTGATGCAGTGGGCGATCGCCAACAGCTACGCCGTCTTCACGCACGACCTGGACTTCGGCACGATGCTGGCCCTCAGCGGTGCCGATGGGCCGAGCGTGCTTCAGGTGCGCTGCTTGAATGTCCTGCCCGAGGCGATCGGCACGCTGGTGCTGTCACTGCTCAAGACCTATGGCGCCGAGATCGAGCAAGGGGCGCTGGTGGTCGCCGATGAACGCCGGCGGCGGGTGCGCATCCTGCCCCTGAAGCGGACGAGCTGAGCAAGCCAGACCAAGACAACCGCGCTAGTACAGGTGTACGCATCTTGAGTGGTTCATGGGCGTCTCCTTGTCCCGGCCGGCAGCCCTGGCAGCCAGGCTTGAAGCCCCGATCGAGGAGTGGCCCTACCTCGACAGCGAGGTGCTGCTCAAAACCCGCAGCCGCAAGGTCTGCATGACCTGCCACTGGTTTCGCCACCACGCGGGAGTGAACTGCATCCCGGTGCTCACTTGCCAGCTGCATCAGGGTCTGATCGCCCATGGTGAGCACCTCACCAGCCGCTGTCAGGGCTGGACCGACGACATGACCCGGAGCCAGGGCTGGGCGCCGGAGGTGGCCTGAGCGGCCCATGCACGTCGGTGACCGGAAGCGACCGCCGCTCTCGCCCCAGGAAGGCTGGCTGAGCGACGGTCGCCAGGTGCTGCACTTCAGGCCAATGCGTTACGACCGCTGGAGTCAGAGCCTGGAGGTGACCTTCGGGGAGGTGATGACCGGCGGTGAGCCGCCGCTGCTCAAAAAGCGCAGGGAGCTGACGCGAGAGCAGGCGATCAAGCTCTGGGCCCAGAAGCGCCAGCAGGGCTGGCAGCCTTGCGCGCCCCAGTGGCTGCCACCGCCTTCCCCGGCTGAACGCTGAGCCGGTTCAGAAGCGGGAGCCCGGCGTCTGCAGGAAGGCCAGCTCCTCCGCGCTCGACACCCGCCCCAGAGCAGCATTGCGGTGGGGGAAGCGGCCAAAGCGGGCGATCACATCCCGGTGCTGGCGGGCGAAGTCGGCGGTGCGGGGATCGCTGAACCGCTCGAACAGCGGCAGGTGCCGCCTCCTGCTCTGCCAGGTCTTCCGAATGCATCAGCGGCATCAGCCAGAACTGCCGCCTTGCCTGCTCGTCTTCGGCCTCCAGCCGGCCGCGCTCCACAGCCATCAGGCTCAGCGCCAGGGCCTGGAGATCGCCCGCGAAGGCCATGGCGGTGTCGCGCCAGAACTGGCGCGGGAACTGATCCAGCAGCAGCACCAGCGCCAGGCCTCGGGACGGCTCTTCATTCCAGGCATCGAGCTCACCGGCGATCGCCCGCCGTGTCAGGCCCAGGAATCGTTCCCGCAGGAGGGCATCAAAGGCCGGGTCCTTGGCGAACCACTGGCGCAGCCGGCTTTGCACGAACCAGAAGTCCAGCACCTCGCTGACCTGGTGTCGCTGACCAGCCATCAGAGCAGGCCCAAATGGGGAAAACACTGGCCAGCTCGATGCCCTTGCAGTCTTCCTGATCTTCATGTCGCTGACCCTGCTGCTGCGCTTCCCCTGGGGCGTGTTGCCCCTGATCGGTGTCTCCGCACTCGTGGGATTGGAGCGCGGTTTGCTGCAGCTTGTGGTGGGAAATGCTCCAGGCATCCAGTCGCTTGGTCACCGTGGTGCCTCTGGCATCAGCTCAACGACTCAGTGGCCTTGGATGCTCAGATCGTGTCCCAGTGTTTTTTGCTCGTCATGGGACTAAAGAGGCTGCCGTTGTCAACGGTTCAGACGCCCCGCAGCACCGCGCTCAGCATCGAGAGGTTGATCAGCACAATCACGCTGGCGCAGATCCAGCCCGCGGCCTGCAGCCAGAGCGGTGCTTTCAGATCGCCCATCAGGCCCTGGCGGCCGCAGAACCACACCAGCGGGATCACCGCGAAGGGCAACTGCAGCGAAAGCACCACCTGGCTCAGCACCAGCAGATTCGTGGTGGCTCGCTCGCCGAACAGGATCACCGTGGCCATCGCCGGGATCAGGGCGAGGCCGCGGGTGAGCAGCCGCCGCTTCCAGTCCGGCAGCCGGATCTGCAGGAACCCCTCCATCACGATCTGGCCGGCCATGGTGGCGGTGAGCGTCGAGCTCTGTCCCGCCGCCAGCAGGGCCACCCCGAACAGCACGCTGGCGAGAGAGGTGCCCAGCATCGGCGTCAGCAGCCGGTAGGCCTCGCTCAGGTCCGTCACCGGCTGCGGTAGCCGTCCGTAGAAGCTGCCGGCGGCGAGCACCAGGATCGAGACATTGATCAGAAAGGCAAGGCTGAGGGCGATCAGGGTGTCCCAGGTGCTGAAAGCCAGGGCCCTGCGCCTCGTCCCCTGGCCCTCCGCCCAGAGGCGGGTCTGCACCAGCGAGGAATGGAGGTAGAGGTTGTGGGGCATCACCGTGGCACCGAGAATGCCGGCCGCCAGAAACAGCTGCTGCCCGTCCCTAAGGCTGGCGGCCTGGGGAAGGAAGCCCTGGCCCACCTGGCCCCAGTTGGGCTGCAGCAAGAACATTTCCACCGCGAAGCAACCCCCGACCAGGGCGACCAGGGCGATCACCAGGGCCTCCAGCCGCCGGATCCCGAAGCGCTGCAGTGCCAGCAGCAACAGGGTGTCGGCGGCCGTGAGGCCCACCCCCCAGGGCAATGGAAGACCGAAGAGCAGCTGCAGGGCAATGGCGCTGCCTACCAGCTCGGCCAGGTCGCAGGCAATGATCGCCACTTCGGCCAGCAGCCAGAGGGGGATCCGCCAGAACCGCGGCAGCAGACGGCTGCAGGCCTGGGCCAAGTCCAGCCTTGTGGCGATACCCAACCGGCAGCAGAGCGACTGGAGCACCATCGCCATCAGGCTGGAGAGCCCGATCACCCAGAGCAGGCGGTACCCGAACTGGGAGCCGGCCGCCAGATCCGTGGCCCAATTGCCCGGATCCATGTAGCCCACGGCCACCAGATAGCCGGGGCCCAGCACCCGCATGAAGGTGCGCAGCATGCCCAGGCCGGCAGGCACCTCCACCGTCTGGGCATTGGTGCGCGCGGCCATGTCCAGCGGTGCATCAGGCATGAAGCGACGCCAGCGGAGTTGGAGGGTAAGGCGAGGGTGGCTGCGATCCTGCTGGGGCATCGCCGGCATGAGCCCACCCTGGGGAAGGGATCACCGCTAGCTCAGAAGTCGCGAGGACCTGTGTAGCCACTGAGATCAGCGAGAGTTTTCAGCGGCTTGACGCCCGAATCCACGACGCCCTTGATCTGCCAGCTGGGATAGCCCTGAACCCCCTGCTGCTTGCACAGCTGCGCCTGGCTGTTGGCGCCGTCTTCGGCGCATTCGATCACCTGGAGCTTGGCGGCGGCCTCCTTGCCGAAGGCCTCCTTCTGGTCATGGCAGTGGGGGCACCAGTACGCCGTGAACACCCGGGCGCCGACGCTGCTCAGATGCTCCGCCAGGGCAATCTTGGCCGGCGAACTGGCGCTGATGACAGCTGGAGCCGCCCGTCCGCTTTGGGCGACAGGCTGGTCCGCCGATGCTGCCCAGCCCAGCCCCAGCAGACCAACAAGAAGGACTGTCATCACTCCGCGAAAGATCAGTTGGCTGCGGTCGATCCAGCCACCTCCAACAAGACTCAACAGGAACAGCGCGAGGCTGAGGGCGGCTGAGACCACACAGAAGGTGCAGAAGGCCTTGATCTCGAAGACCAGGAGCCCCATCAGCACCAAACTGAAGACGGCCATGCCGCAGCTGACGAGGAACAGAGCCCAGCGATTGCCCTCCGAGGCTGGGGCGCGCAGACCTCCTCGCAGCAACGGCATCAGGGCCAGCAGGAGCACCGTGGCGTAGGCCAGGAACCCAAAGAGAGAAAGTGGCTGGCCCAGCAGCGTGCCCCAGGCGCTGCCGAGCACCTTGTCGCAGCCATCGCTACCGCCCGGACAGGACAGGCTGCCGATCCAACCCCAGCGCTTGGCGGTGATCGAGCCGGTATCGATCATGCCGATCGTGGCGAGCACGGCCATGGTGAGGCGCACCCAGGGCCGGCCTGGCTCCTGGCCGACCCGACGGCTGGAGAGAGGCTTGGTTCGCGTAGCGCTGCTCACAGGGGGAGAGAACGGCTGAGATACGGCCATTGAAAAGCCTGAAGTGGCTTCAGGGTCAAGAGCCTAGCGTTGCGCCAGGGAGGCTTGTCCGCCCGACTTACCTACCCAAGGGGATGAATCCATGCAGATTGGCGAGTTGGCACGGTCTACCGGAGTGACGATCGAAACCATCCGCTATTACGAACGCGAGCACTTGTTGCCGGTGCCGCAGCGCACGGATGGCAACTATCGCCTCTATTCTCCGCAGCATGTGGAGCAGTTGCGCTTCATCCGCTACTGCCGCAGCCTGGACATGAGCCTGGAGGAGGTCCGCATCCTGATCGGGGTGCTCGACACACCGTCCGGAAGCTGTCTGACGGTGAATGCCCTGCTGGACGAGAAGATCGCCGAGGTCGATGCCCGCGTGAATGAGTTGCACAAACTCCAGGATCAGCTACGGCAGCTCAGAGGGCTTTGTCAGCAACCGGATGAGGTGAAGACCTGCGGCATCCTCATGGAATTGAACCGTTCGGCACGAATCGACAAGGCTCAGATCTGATCATTTCCGACCAGGCTCAGCCCCTGATATTGCCAAGCGTGGGAGTGCGGAGCAGCCGCAGGCCATTGGCGATCACGATCAAGCTGGTGCCCATGTCCGCGAAGACCGCCATCCACATCGTGGCGTTCCCGGCCACGGTTAGCACCAGAAACAGGGCCTTGATTCCCAGCGCCAGGCCAATGTTCTGGCGCAGGATGGAGAAGGTGCGGCGCGAGAGGGCGATCGTTTCCGGTACACGCATCAGATCGTCGTTCATGATCACCACATCGGCCGCTTCGATGGCGATTTGGGTGCCCGCGGCCCCCATCGCAAAACCGATGTCAGCCTGGGCCAGGGCCGGCGCATCGTTGATGCCATCGCCGACCATGGCCGTGAATCCGTAGCGGGCCTGCAGAGCGGCCACCGCATCGAGCTTGTCCTGGGGCAACAGGTTGCTTTTCACCTGCTCGATGCCGGCCAGGGCCGCAATCGCGCCGGCGGTGGCTGCGTTGTCACCCGTGAGCATCACCGGTTTGACGCCCAGGGCTCTCAGGGCCGCCATGGCGGCCGCGGAGCTGGGCCGAACGGTGTCGGCAACAGCGATCAAGGCGAGTACGCCGCTGTCATCCGCGAGCAGGCTGAGCGAGCGACCTTGGCGCTCGTGGACCTGCATCGATGCTTCCAGTGAGCTGGAGCAGAGCCCCAGCTCCTCGATCCAGCGGTGGTTGGCCAGCATCAGCGGCCGCCCCGCAATCACGCCGCGCACCCCCCTTCCGGGGAGGGCCTCGAAGGCCTCCACGGCCAGCCGCTCGCCATCAAGGCCTGCGGCCATGGCCCGCGACACGGGATGGTCGGAGCGCTCCGCCAGGCTGCTAGCCCACTGTTTGAGAACGCCAGCGTCTGCCGTTTCTTGCTGAGGGGAAAAGGCCACCAGCTGGGGCTGGCCCAGGGTGATCGTGCCGGTCTTGTCGAGCGCCAGCACCTTGATCTTGCGGGCCTCCTCGATGTAGAGGCCGCCTTTGATGATGATGCCGCGACGGGCGGCGGTGGCCAGGCCGCTCACCACCGTGACCGGTGTGGCGATCACCAGCGCGCAGGGGCAGGCGATCACCAGCAGCACCAGTGCCTTGTAGATGGCCTGCAGGGGGGTGAACCCCAGCAAGGGCGGCGCCAGCAGGGCAACAGCCAGTGCCACCACGAACACCGCCGGGGTGTAGCGGGCCGCGAAGCGATCGACGAAGCGCTGGATCGGAGCACGGGAGGCCTGGGCTTCCTCCACGGCCTGGATGATGCGCGCCAGGGTGCTCAGCGAGGCAGGTGCCGTCACCTGGATCTCCAGGGCGCCGCCCTGGTTGATCGTGCCCGCAAACACTTCATCACCAGGGCCTTTGTCGACCGGCAGGCTTTCGCCGGTGATCGGGGCCTGGTTGATCGCACTCTCGCCGGAAAGCACCGTGCCATCAAGCGGCAGGCGCTCGCCCGGGCGGACACGCACCACATCTCCGATGGCCACAGCACTGGCGGAGACGCGTTGCCAGCGGCCATCGCTCTGGCGGATCTCCGCCTCGTCGGGAGCCAGGGCCATCAGGCTGGTGATCGCCTGGCGGGCCCGCTGCACCGCCCGCGCTTCGATCGCCTCGGCCACGGCATAGAGCGCCATCACCATGGCGGCTTCCGGGAAGCGGCCGATCAGGAAGGCGCCCGTGACCGCCACGCTCATCAGCGCATTGATGTTGAGCCGGCCCTGGCGCAGGGCCGCGAGGCCCTTGCGAAACACGGAGAAGCCCGCCAGGGCGATGGCGGCGATGGCGATCCCGATCTCAAGCAGCTCATGACCCGGGAAGGCGGGAACGACCAGATGCAGCAGCTCCGCTGTGATCGCCAGCGCCAGGGAGCCCGCCAGGCGGAGCCGTTCAAGGCGCCGTTCGGCGCGGGTCTGGGCGGCGGACGGCCGCTGATCGGGGCTGATCGGCTCCGGGGTGAATCCCAGCCGGCGGATTGCGGCAAGGGCGGAGTTGAGCGCTGCTGCTTCGGCATCGATCGCCAGAACGCGCTCGGCCAGCAGGAACCGCAGGCTGCGGATGCCGTCAACACCTGAGAGGGCATGCCGGATCTCGCCTTCCTCCGTGGCGCAATCCATCGCGCTGATCCGAAACAGCGCTTCTCTGCCGCTTGCCGGCTCCGGCTGCGGCGCCGTGGTGGCTCCGGCCTTCTGCCCGCTGGTTCTACTGCTGCAGCAATGTTCCGCCATGGTCCTGTCATCCAGACCCCAGCAAACAGCCTGTAGTCACTTCAGGGTCAAGGGTCTTGGCGGCACCTAGTGCCCGCAGGCTGTTGATCAACGCAGCTGGGGACACTCCTGATCCTGCATCTGCTGCATCAGCCCATCGGCTTGCCGGGCCAGCTTGGCTCCAGCCGCCGTGTAGAACCTGAACTGCTGGATGTTGACGTAGAAAACCCGCCGGCTGCGCAGCAGCTGTTCTTCCGCCTTGCGGCGGCACTCGATCAGGGCCTGGTAGTCGATGGTCGTCTCGTTGTGGTCGTTGGCATTGGCCCCATCGGCCTGCTGGCTGAGGACAGGGCAGATCCGTTCGCGGGTGGTGCGAACCAGGGCGATTTCGGCCTTCATGGCCTGCTCGGCCAGGGCATTGCGTTGCTCCAGCAGGTTCCGGCACGCCTCCACTTCAGCCGCCATCACCGGAGCTGTCAGCCAGCAGCAGGCCAGCGAGAGGGTCAGGACGTGGCGCATTCACGGATCAATTCGAGTCCTGTGTCTTTGGCGGCTATGGGCGTGATCATCATGGGCAGCGTCAGACCATCCACTACTCGATCTGCAGCACCCCCATCAGCCCCAGATCCTCGTGGTCGAGGTTGTGACAGTGATAGACGGTGCGCCCCGGGAAATCCCTGAATGTGACGCGGATCCGCACCTCTTCGCCCGCTTTCACCAGCACGGTGTCTTTCCAGCGTCGCTGAGATTCAGGACGACCCGCGCGGCTGATCACCTGGAAGGGATTGACGTGCAAGTGGAAGGGGTGATCCATCACGTCGTCGTTGACGATCAGCCAGTCTTCCGTGCTCCCGAGGGCAACCCGAGTGTCGATGCGATCGGGTTCGAAGGCCTGGCCATTGATCTGAAATCCCATGCCCATGCCGCCCATGGCCATGCCGCCTCCGCCCATGGCGCCCATGTCGTGCTTCATCCCACCCATGCCCGTTCCCATGGCATGGGCCATGACGAAACGGCGGGTGCGCTCCGGCTTCGGCAGGGCCGGCACAGGGATCAGGGCCTTCGGCAGAGGTAGTGGTGGCACCGTTCCGGCGTAGCTGAGGGTGGCCAGGGTCCGGGGAGCGTCCTCAGCGGCGGCCATCCCCATGTGGCCACTGCGCTGGTAGGGCAGGTTGAGCAGCCTGTAGCTGCCTGGGGTCTGGTTGCCTTGCACCAGCACATCGGCCCGCTCGCCGGGGGCCAGAAGCAGCTCATCGAGAGGCTCTGGGGTGGCGATCGCGCCGCCATCGGTGGCGATCAGAACCAGTGAGTGGCCCTCGAGGGCCAGGCGGTACATCCGTGCATTGGAGGCATTGAGCAGGCGCAGCCGCAGCAGGCCGCCGCTGGGAATTGCCAGGCCTGGGTTGATCGCCCCGTTGACCGTCAGCAGGGGGCCTTCCCGGCCGAGCATGCGCCCCACGCCCATGGCGGCTTCCTGACCGGAGGCGCTGGCGAAATCCTTGAGCACCAGCACGGTTTCTTTGGCGGCCGCCACTTCCGGAATCCTGTCCAGATCGCCGCGTACCACCAGGGCGCTGCTGAGGCCGCCAAACACCTGATCGGCCGAGAGTCCGTGCTGGTGGGGGTGGACGTAGAACAGGCCGGCCGGGTGGTCTTTGGCGAGCGTGAACTCATAGTCGAAGGAGCCACCGGGCGGCACGCTCAAGAAGACGTTGTCGGCCGTGCCGGTGGGGGGGATGTGGAGCCCGTGGAAGTGGAGATTGGTGGGTTGCTTGAGTTCATTGCGCAGTCGCAGCCGCACCCGATCGCCGGCGTTCACCTCCAGCAGCGGACCGGGTGAGCGGCCGTTGTAGGTGAGCAGCTCGGCGGGGCCACCCGGAAGGCTTCCCCGCGTGGCCTGGGCCACCAGCTCCAGATCGGCCACGCCGCCACGGGAGGCCAGCCGCGCCGCACCGGCCGGCTGGGCCCGGGCGGCGGAGCGCTGCAGCCGGTCCCAGAGAAGTGGGCCGACCACGGCCGTGCCGAGGCCGGCGAGCCCAAGTCCGAGTACCTGCCGTCGCCGAAGTGGAGTGGTCATGGTTGGGTTCTCATTTGGCGTGCTGGGAGAAGCTGCTGATGGCTCCGGTCCGCGTGAAGGCCATCACCGTGAACGCCTCTTTGCCGTAGGCCGATTCCATGCCTGGGGAGCCCAGGGGCATCCCCGGAAGGGCGAGGCCCGCCAGGGGCGGCCGTTTCTGCAGCAGCCGTTTCACATCAGCAGCAGGGACGTGACCCTCAAGGGCAAAACCGGCCACTTCGGCGGTGTGGCACGAGGCCAGGCGGGCGGGGACCCCCAGGCGTCGCTTGATCACGGCGACATCGGCCACCACGACATCGCGCACGGCGAAGCCATTGGCGCGCATGTGCTGCACCCAGCCCTTGCAGCACCCGCAGCTGGCGGATCGATAGGAGGTGACCGGCATCAGGGCTGGAGCACTGGCGCGTGCCGCGAGCGACCCGCCCCCTGAGACAACGGCAGCAACAGCGCCGACCCCCAGCAGCAGGTCCAGGAACCGCGAATGACCGCGGCTTGATGTCGAGTTCATGGCCTCTGATGCGGGGATGTCTCAACCGTAGAGCCTCCACTCAGGTGGAGAGTCAAGCCCGTGATGACCGGCATCAACCGGCATCGACCGGCTCAGATTTGCTGCGCCCTTGGCCCTTGACTCTCCTGTCAAGGGGAGACCATACCGTTAGGAGGTCTCACCTTGCCGCCATGTACCCATTCCGCTTCACCGCCACCCTGATCGGTCTGGCCTCTGCCCTCACCGTTGCGGCTCCTGCCCTGGCCCAGATGCCCGGTGGCATGAATCACGAAGGGCACCAGGGCATGCCAGGGATGATGAACATGCCTGGGATGTCTGCTCCGGCCGGATCCGCCCCGGCCCATGCCGCCCACGCCCACGACGTGGGCCCGGCCGGTGCCACCTACGACCTGCGCTTCATCGACGGCATGGTGCAGCACCACACCGGCGCCCTTCGGATGAGCGAATTCGTCTTCAACATCGGCCAGCCCGGCGTGGGAGCGCTCGGCAAAACGATCTGGCGCGACCAGGCCAACGAGATCCGGGCCATGGGCCTCTGGCGCAAGGCCTGGTACCCCCAGGCACCCGTTTACCCCGTGTCCCTGGCCTCCGGAGGCGATCCCAACAGCCTCAGCGGCCTCACCCGCATGAGCCAGGCCCAGATCGATGGCATGCGGATGATGGGCGAACTCCCCACCAAGGACAACCGGGTGGTGTGGTTCTTGGAGGGCATGCTCGAGCACCACGGCGGGGCGCTGATGATGGCCCACGACGCCCTGGCCAAGAGCACCAACCCCACGATCCGACGCTTCGCGCGAGGGGTGATCGTGGCCCAGCGCGCCGAGATCATCGAACTGCGCAGGATGCTGGCGGTGGAGGGCTTGCGCAAGCCGGAGTACAGCAAATACGACGCTCTTTTTCGTCTTTGAGCGAAAACCTGGGTAGATCTTTCCTAACTAGCCCCACCGATCAGGAGCAGCCATGATGAACGCGGCGACAATCACCCAGACCCCTGGCCATTCCCACGGGAAGCCCGGAAGCCACGGCCCGCCGCCCACCGGCGGCGGCAAGGGAATGGCCAAGGATCCGATCTGCGGCATGGTGGTTCCCAAGGCCACAGCCCTCAGCGCCCAGCGCGGCGGCCGCGACTACTACTTCTGCAGCCAGACCTGCCTGCAGACCTTCCAGAATCCCGACCGCGAATTGCGCGTCATGCGCCGCCGGGTGGGCTTCGTGATCGGCGGGGTGCTGGCGCTGGCGCTGTTCCGGGCCGGAGCCTTCATCGCCCTGGCGGCCGGCATCAGCCTGGTGTCCTGGGTGCCGCTGCCGGCACTGCCCTGGATGAGCTGGGGGAAGTGGCTGTTCGTGCTTGCCACTCCGGTGCAGTTCATCGGTGGCTGGTCGTTCTACACCGGCGCCTGGGCGGCCCTCAAGCGCCGCGCCCTCAACATGGATGTGCTGATCGCCCTGGGCACCTCCGTCGCCTACTTCTACAGCGTGGTGGTGGTCTTCGCGCCCACCTGGCTTCCGGTTGGCGTCAATGAACGGGACGTCTATTTCGAAGTCTCGGCGGTGGTGATCGCCTTCGTGCTGATGGGCAAATACATGGAGGAGATCATCAAGAAACGCTCCTCTGCCGCCGTGCGCAAGTTGCTCGATCTTCAGCCCGCCACGGCCACGGTGATCCGCGACGGCATGGAGATGACCGTGCCCGCCGATGCCATCGACACCGGCGAGACGGTGCTGGTGCGCCCGGGCGAGAAGATCCCCGCCGATGGGGTGGTGCTGGAGGGCAGCTCCTCGGTGGACGAATCCTTGCTCACCGGTGAATCCCTGCCAGTGGCCAAACAGGCCGGTGCCGAACTCATCGGCGGCACCGTGAATGGCAATGGCCTGCTCCGTTTTCAGGCCAGCCGGGTGGGATCCGACACCGCCCTGGCCCAGATCGTTCGCATCGTGGAGGAGGCCCAGGCCAGCACGGCCAGCGTGCAGCGCCTGGCCGATCAGGTCACGGGCTGGTTTGTTCCAGCCGCGGTGCTGATCGCCTTCGCGGCGTTTGCCCTCTGGACCCTGGCGGGCCAGTTCAGCAGTGGTCTGCTGGCCTTCATCGCCGTGCTGGTGATTTCCTGCCCCTGTGCCCTGGGCATCGCCACCCCAGCGGCCCTGATGGTGGGGGTGGGCAAGGGCGCGGAGCAGGGCATCCTGATCCGCAGCGGCGAGGTGCTGGAGCGGGCTGAGAAGCTCACCACCGTGGTCTTCGACAAGACAGGCACGCTCACCTTGGGCAAGCCGGTGCTCACCGATCTGGAGCCCCTGGCAAGCCAGTCGGAGCAGGAGGTGCTTCAGCTCGCAGGGTCCCTGGAGCACGGCTCCGAACATCCCCTGGCAGCGGCAATTGCCGAGGCCGTTGCAGCGCGCCATCTGGAGCTGCTGCCGCTGAAGCAGTTTGAGGCCCAGGTGGGCGAGGGCATCACCGCCAAAGAGGGCGGGGACGTCGTCTGGTTCGGCAACCGTTCCCTGGCAAGCCGCTTCCTGCCTCGGCTTCCCGAGCCTGTGGAAGGCCAGCTCGCTGGGCTCGAGGCCCAGGGGAAAACGGCCATGTTGCTGGGGCGCGCCGATCAGATCCTGGGGGTGATCGCCGTCGCTGACACGGTCAGGCCCGAGGCCGAGCAGGCCGTGGCCCTGCTGCGGCGCCGTGGGGTGCGGGTGATCATGCTCAGCGGCGACAACCGCACCACCGCAGAGGCGATTGCCGCCCAGGTGGGGATCACCGAGGTGATCGCCGAGGTCCGGCCTGCCGACAAGGCCGGAACGATCAAGTCCCTGCAGTTGGATGGGCAGAACGTGGCCATGGTGGGTGATGGCGTCAATGACGCCCCGGCCCTGGCCACGGCCAACATCGGCATCGCCATCGGCTCGGGATCGGATGTGGCCAAGGAAGCCGGTGACATCATCTTGATGGGCAACGACGTGCGGCTGGTCGTGACCGCCATCGGCCTGTCGCGGGCCACCATGCGCAAGATCCGCCAGAACCTCTTCTGGGCCTTCATCTACAACGGGATCGGCATCCCGATTGCTGCCCTCGGCTGGCTGAACCCGATGATCGCCGGGGCGGCCATGGCCCTGAGTTCGCTCTCGGTGATCGTCAACTCGTCGCTGTTGCGTCGCTACCGGGCCGCTTGATCACCAGTGCTTTCGTCCGAGTCCGTCCCCTTTAGCGAGATTCGATGGCTGATCCCAACTTCCTGTCCAGCTGGTCACCACGCCGCCGATCCCGGTGGGTGCTCTATGGCTTTCTCCTGGTGGCGGCCTTCTACCTGCTGCTGGAGCACACAGCGCACACCATTCCCTTCCTTCCCTTCCTGGTGTTCCTGGCCTGCCCGCTGATGCACCTCTTCATGCATGGCGGCCATGGTCATGGCCATCACAGCGCCCCGGAGGGAACGGACTCGCGATCGACCCCTACCCCCAAGTCGTGATGAACCAAAGTGACGCCCCGGCCTATGGCCTCTGGGGACTGGCGGTGGTGAATGCCGCTGTTTTCATCTTCTTTGCCTTCAGTTTCTTCAAGCCAAAGACGCCGCGTGACTGGCGCAGCTTTGGGGCATTCAGCGCCTTCCTGGTGGCCTTGTTTGCCGAGATGTATGGATTTCCACTGACGATTTACCTCCTCTCCGGCTGGCTTGGGAGTCGCTATCCATCCGTGAACTGGCTCTCCCATGATGCGGGACACCTATTGGAAACGCTGTTTGGCTGGCGGGTGAATCCGCATTTCGGCCCCTTCCATATCGCCAGTTTCGTGCTGATCGCTGGCGGCTTCATGCTCATCGCCAGGGGCTGGGACATGCTTTATGCCGCCCAGCAAAAGCATGAACTGGCGACCACCGGCATCTACGCGCGTCTGCGTCACCCCCAGTACCTGGGCCTCATTCTGGTGATGACAGGATTCCTTCTGCAATGGCCCACGTTGCTCACCCTGGCGATGTATCCAGTGCTTGTGGTGATGTACCTGCGCCTTGCAAAGCAAGAGGAGCGGGAGGCTGTGCGCGAGTTTGGAGATCGCTATCGGGACTATCTTTCGGCTGTGCCGGGCTTTCTTCCCTGGCGGCATCGGTAAAGGAACTTCACAGAGAAGGATTCATTTCGGCCTGCCCCCGGCTGCCACGGAGATCCAGATGACCAGCCGCAAAGACACAAGCATTCGGTGGCCAAGTGACACCTGCCATAGAAGAAGCATTGATGCGTGCCTCGACGATCAATGCTGCATGGAATGGCATATCGTTGTCTCGTATACATTTTAATGGTTAAATGAATAGCCTGGTGAAGCAAAGGCTTGTGGTCAAGAAAAGTGCACGAATTCTCGCTGCACCAGAAACAAATCTGTTTCTCTTTGCCTTTCTGCTCAACTTCGTTTACGAGGTTTGGCAGTCTCCATTTTACGAGTTCTACGCAAGTCCATCCCTGGGCGACAAAGTTATTGACTTGACCCACTGCGCCTTTGGCGATGGGGTCATCATTCTCTTCAGCAGTTGGACTGTGAGCGCGTTGATGCGTTCGCGGTACTGGGTGCTGACCCCAACCTGGAAGCTGACGCTCCTGTTTACCGGTATCGGCCTTCTGATCACGCTTGCGATCGAAACCTATCGAGTTAATGTTTCCAAGGCCTACGGAGTGCCGATGCTGGCAGTGCCCCTACTAGGCATGAGTGCACTTGCCGTCATTCAATGGATCGTCTTGCCTGTCATCATCCTCTACATGGCTCGCCGGCACATGTTGGGATATTCGGGGCAAAACTTTCACTAACCCGTGGCATCATTCGCGGCTCCTGCTTCTTCTTTTGATACTCAATGTGGCATTGCCTTTGATGGCATAGATGATGCGTGCTCCCCATCAGTCGTTCAGTGTCTACGAAAGCTGTTGGCATCACTTCATTTCCATCGACCCTGTGGCCTGATTACCAGAAGATCATCCGCCGCATTCCTGGCGGAGATGAGTTCAAACCGAGTCCATGCATTTCGAAGTGGTTGTGGAGGTTGAGCTTTTTGTTGTCGTTGCGTGTCAGGCTCAGAATCCTCATTAATACCCTCCTCCTGAGCGGCCTGATCAGGCCGCTGGCGGCGGTTGCTTCATCCCCCTGCGGCGGCCCAGCAGCAGTCCCATGCCGGAGCCGATCACGAACAGGGTGAGCAGCGCCAGGACCGAGGAGTACCAGGGCTGCAGATTGAGGAGGCCGAAGTTGCCCGTGTGCAGCTTCATCAGCCAGAAGGCCTCGATTCCCTGGGCCGATAGGGCGCCGTACAGGGAGCCGGAGAGCGCCGTGAGCAGCAGTGGCAGGGCTGCCAGGGGCACGAGGCTGCGGTGCACCCGGCGCATCAGGTGATGGTGCCTCACTCCTTATCCATTGCCTTGTGCAGATCCTGCATGTTGGCGCAGGGCATCCAGAGGGAGCCCATCGCAAAAGCCCCCTTGCACTTGAGTTCGGCGGCGCGTTTCTCCGCCTCCTGCTTGGTCTTGAACATGCCCTTCATGTGCGCCGCAGCGGGTGCGCTGACGAGCAGCGGAGCGAAGGTCGCCGCTACGAGGGCCGCCAGCAGAGCCCAACGGTTGGTCTGCTGGAAGGGGCCGGTGGAGTGCTGGGTCATTGAGATTGCGAGGGGATGGTCAGTGACAGAAAAGGGACTGCTGGTGTCACTTCTCCTTGGAGACGGCTTTCTCATAGACATCGAAGTTCTGGCAGGGCATCCAGTCCTTGCCCATTGCAAAGGCGCCGCTGCACTTGAGTTCCTTGGCTCGCTTTTCCGCAGCGGCCTTGCTCGGGAACATGTCGTTGGCCTGAGCGCGGGCGGCGCCGGGTGCCAGGGCAACGCCTGCCGAGAAGAGGAGAGCCAGAGCGAAGGGGTTCACGGAATACCAGGAGGAAGAGGTGGACACCAGCTTAGAGTCTCCCCATAGCAGGAGAGTCAAGCCCATGGCAGCTGTTGGCATCAAGACCGGCATGAAGATCGGGGCGCTGGCCGGCCGCAGCGGCTTGCCGGTCAAGACCCTGCGCTACTACGAAGACTTGGGTCTGCTGCCGGCGATCGGCCGCAGCGAAGGCGGGTACCGCCTCTTCGCCGAGGAGAGCCTGCAACGCCTGGAGTTCATCCGCCGGCTCAAGACCCTCGGGCTCAGCCTGGAGGAGATCCAGGACTGCCTGGCGGTGCACGATGCCGGTGAGCTGCCCTGCGGCGACATCCAGGTCCAGCTGGGGCGCCAGATCGAGCGGATCGATGGCCAGATCAAGGAGCTGCGGCAGCTCCGCAAGGAACTGCAGGGCCTGCTGGCGGGCTGGCAGAGCGATCCAGCCAAGGATGACGCGGTGATCTGCCCCAATCTTCACGTCTGAAGGCTGATCGTGACGTTCGGCCCATACGCAGCGAATGGGCACACCGATTCGATGAAGCCATGACCCGAATCCGTGTCCGACTCCCTGCTAAGTGCCCATGCTGAAGAAAGGCACAAGCAAGGGAGAGAACTGATGGGCCATCACCATGCCGCGTTGGACCAGAAACGTTCGGCGGCGCTCAGGCTCGCGGCCGCTGCAGGGCTGGGAGCGCTCGTTCTGTCGCTGGAGGCTCCAGCGCGCTCGGTGCCGCCCCAGGTGGTGGCCCAAGCCGGAAGCGGGATGGGAAGGGGACTAAGCGGTCCGGGGCGGATGGCGGCCCAGTCGATGGATCAGCACTTCATCGTGATGATGATTCCTCACCATGACGGGGCGATCGCCATGGCAGATCTTGCCCTCTCCCGCGCGCGCAGGCCCGAGATCAAGGAGCTGGCCCGCAGCATCAAGGCCAGCCAGAGCCAGGAGAACGCCCAGATGCGGACCTGGTACCGGCAGTGGTTTGGCGGCGATGTTCCCAGCTGGACGACCGGAGGAGCCATGGGTATGGGCGGCATGGGGATGGGCATGGGTGGTGGCATGAAGATGGGCGGCATGGGCATGGGGATGGGCGGCATGGGCATGGGGATGGGCGGCATGGGCATGGGGATGGGCACAAGCCTGGCCGCCCTGAAGAATGCCGCCGACTTCGATCGTGCCTTCATCGAGCAGATGATTCCGCACCACCGCATGGGCGTGATGATGGCCTCGATGGCCCAATCCAACAGCCAGCATCCGCAGCTGCGGGAGCTGCAGCAGACCATGGTTCGGGTGCAGAGCCAGGAGATCGAACAGATGGCGCAGTGGTATCGCAGCTGGTACGGAACGTCCTGATGCCAGCCATGGATCCGTTCTTCATCCTCGACACTCCGAAATCCTTCGAGGAGGCCAGTGCCGCCCTCCAGGAGGCGGTGGTGAACCAGGGCTTCGGCGTGCTGGCCGTCCATGATCTGGGCAACACTCTGCGCAGCAAGGGCCTGCCGTTCCCGGAGCAGTGCCGCATCTTCGAGGTGTGCAACCCCCAGCAGGCCGCCGCGGTGCTCAGCACCACGATGGCGCTCAACATGGCTCTGCCCTGCCGGATCTCCGTCTACACCGAAGCCGGCCAGACCCGCCTCGGGATGATCCGCCCCGAGGCGATGCTTGCTGGCCTCTCGGCCGATCCCTCCCTGAAGGAGCTGGCACGAGCGGTGGAGGCCTCCACAACGGCGATCATCGAGGCCGCTGCGGCTTAGCTAGCGGCAGTATCTGAGCGGCTGCGAGACCAAGGAGTCTCTGGACGCTGAATTTCGGGCCAGCCGGCTGCGCTACAGGGTCTGGCAGGTGCCGGGTGGGATCACCCGCCCCTGGGACTACCGCCGGGGCCGCAGAGGCGCCGTGATCCCCGATGGCACCACAGGGGTGGTCACCGCTACCGCTGTAGGGAGATCGGCTCCTATGCCCGCGCCCAGGAACTGCTGCGCCAGGGGCACACCGATCTCGATGGCAACGGCAATGAGGAAGCCTGTGAATCATTGCGCTCACTGGGTTTCTGCAGGTACGGGAACAGGCACTCCAGCAGGCCACCGCCAGCTGAAAAGGGGCGTACTTTGAACTTGAGGGGAGGCCCGGAAGCCAACCAAGGTCCCACCCTCCAACAGAGTCCGGCCAGGGAGCACCCGAGCCGGTGCGCACAGCGGAGGTGCGCCAACGATGCGACACACAACAGGTGAACTCGATGACGCAGCGCGAGCGTCATCCCGTAGCCGCAGAGAGCGATACGCCAATTCTGATTCCCGCGTGTTGACACCCCGGGCAGCAGTACCCGGGTCGAGATCACAACCGAGAAGGTCAAGCCTTGAGCATCTCTTCTCCCAGACGTGATCTCCTTCCCTTCCCTGCCAGGCCCAAGACAGGTCATGCGTGAACCACAGACACCCGACCGGCAGTCCTTGGTGTGAGGAGGTGACCGCCGCAACCGGTGCTAAGGCGCCCCCCACGGGGCGCCTTCCTGTTGGCGAGACAATCACCAGACCACACCAGCGCTCCTCTAACCTCCCCCCGATCGCACCTGCAGATCCGCCCCTTTGAGGCAACAGACTGGCCGTTGCTGTGGGCGCTGCTGGAGCCGGTGTTCCGAGCTGGTGAAACCTTCCCCCACGACCCGGCCATCAGCGAGGCCGAGGCCCAGCTGGCCTGGGTGGAGCAGAGCCAGGCGGTGATGGTGGGTGTGGATGCGGCCGGGGCCGTGGTGGGCACCTACTACCTGAGGCCCAACTCCCTCGCGCTCGGCGCCCATGTGGTCAATGCCGGCTATGTGGTTGCCGAGCAGACGCGGCGGCTGGGGATCGGCAGCCGCCTCTGCCAGCACTCCCTGCAGGCGGCCAGGCGGCTGGGGTTCCGGGCGATGCAGTTCAACCTGGTCGTGAGCACCAACACCGCCGGCATCCGCTGCTGGCAGCGCAACGGCTTTCAGGTGGTCGGCACCCTGCCGGGGGGCATTCCGCCACAGGCGGCTGGGTTACGTCGATGCCCTAGTGATGGTCCAGGGCCTGGTGGAGGGGCCGAAGCCATGAAGGTGGTGCCGCTGCGGCTGCCCCCTGGCGCCGACCTGCGTCGGGCGCTGGAGGCCTGGATGGCCGAGCAGCAGGAGCAGGCCGGCTGTGTGATCAGCGCCGTCGGCAGCCTGTCGGTGGCCCAGCTGCGCTTCGCGGGGGCGACTGAGGAAATGACAATCCACGGCGATCTGGAGATCCTCAGCCTCTCCGGCACCCTGTCGCCCGATGGCGTCCACCTGCACATCGCCATCTCAGGCAGCAGCGGCGCTGTGATCGGCGGCCACCTCTGTGTGGGCTCGCTGGTGCGCACCACCGCGGAGCTGGTGATCGGTCTTCTGCCGGAGTGGCAGTTCAGCCGGAAGCTGGATCTGGACACCGGCTACGCCGAGCTGCAGATCAAGGCTCAGCCAGAGCGGTGATCGCCCGCAGGGTCCCCAGCAAATCCGGTAGTCGCTGCTGGCTGGCTTGATCCGGCGGCAGGAACGCAGGCAGTGCCTCCAGGAAGGCAGAGGTTTTCAACAGCTCAAGGAACTGAGCCGCCAGATCATTCCTCAACTCAAGCGGGCTGAGCCTGCATTCCTCCAGCAGCGAGGCACGTCCGTCGACGACGGCCATGAGGTCCTCCAGGTCGTGACTGAAGAGAAAATTGCCCTGACCGCGACCGCGAAAGGCCTCCAGCTTGGTGGCCAGGAACACAGGTGCGGTCACGATCCGAATCGCGCAGCCACTTGGCAGCTCTTGAAGCTGGGCGGTCTCCAGGGCGAGGGGATACCAACGGTTGGAGAAGCCCAGGATCTCGCCCTGGGTAGGCATCAGATCGAGAATGAGATCGTCTGTGCACCAGCGGCACAGGGGTGCCCCTTGTCGGCTGTCTTCCTGGAAGCCCCGCTGCCGCAACTGCCTCCCCAGCTGGTGGTAGTCAGACCTGGCGATCACGCTGCAGATCACATCCACATCCTGGGTGGGCCGGATCTCTGGCATCGCCGGATCCGTGATCAACACTCCGGCCACGGCGCCGCCGACAAACACCAGTTGCTCAAGCAGCGCCTCGCCCAACTGCTCAGCCGCCCGCTCCAGCAGGGAGACGTTGGGGTCGTTGGGGTTCATGGCTGCAGCCGCTCCTCCAGCAGGGCCAGCGCCAGGGCCTGTTCCCGGGCGCTGCCGCCGCGCACCGCATCGAACAGGGCCAGCAGTTCCCCCAGGGCCGGGTTGCGCTCTGCCGCCTCAGGGACGCTGGGATACAGCGGATGGAAGGAAATGCCGCGGGCCGTTCCCTTCTTCCACGGCCATACCGGCGGTGGGTCATGGCCCGGGCGGACCTGCTCGCTAAGGGGGGAGGCGGCGTAGCCGGTGGGAACACCGCGGCTGAGCCCGCCCTGGGTGGCCGGGAAGCAGTAGCGGGCCCCGTGCTGCACGAAGGATTTCAGGGCAGCGCGAACCACGGAGGGCTTGCCAGCCTCATCCTTGATCGCCAGCCTGGCGGCCACGGCACGCTCCACCGCCGCATGGGCCTCTGAGGCCGTCAGGCCCAGCTCGGCGCCGAGGGCCGCATAGGTGGGCGCCGGGCCTGACTCCAGGGCCAGACGCAAGAGCACCACCAGATCCTGCGGGCGCAGGACGAGCTGGGGATTGGAGGGTGAGCGGGCCACGGTCGCACCAGGTCATTCGGCATTCGCGAATAGCGAATATAGAGCGTCCAGCCTGTCTGTCTCTGCGCGGCTTCAGCTTGGCGGAGCAGCCGGCGGCAGCAACCGCTCGATTGCTACCGCAGGTACACCCACCTGCTGAGCGATCAGCAGCACCAGCTGCTCCAGCCGCTCGAGACGCTGTTCAAGGGCCTGGAGCTCAGCAGTGCCTGCCTTGGACGCGGTCTTGCCAGCACCGATAGGGCTCTTGCTGCCCTTGGTGGCCTTGCTGGGCAGGGCGCTGCGCAGCGGTGGGCCATCCGGGTGGCTGAGCAGGGCATCCACCTGTTTCGCCGCCGGGCCCTTGCTGAGGCCCTTGATGCCGCGTGCCTTGCAGAGGCTCCAGAGGACAGCGACGGACAAGCGCTCCAGCTCCTCGCGGCTGGCCGGGGCGTCACCAGCCAGCAGCACGGCGGGCTGGTCGCTGGCTGGCCTGGGGTCACCAAGCTCCTCCTGCAGTCCGCGGTAGAGGCGGGCATCGGACTGGGCCAGGTCCCGCAACGTGGCCCGCAGGGTGTCAGTGAGTTGTCCCATCGGCCTTAACCTCCTGGGCCTGCTGGGCCGCTGGGCTGTCCACGATCTCCACCTTGGCGGGCACAGACAGTTCTGGCTGGTTCACGGGGCCGCCATGGCCATTGCCTCCCAGGTTGAGCGGCGGCAGATCCTTCGTCTTTTCGATGAACTCCTGACGCTTCTGATCCAGCTGCACCACACGCTCTTTGGTGTGGGTCCAGCGGTTGATGAAACGGATCACCGCCTGCACCAATCCACCAAGAAAGGAGCCACCCTGATAGGTCTTGCGGCCGAGTTTGTAGCGCCCAAACTCGTTGACAATGTCATCGCCAGCATCTTCCAGATCACCTGCAATCGCGGTGACGATTTCCAGCATCTGATAAATGTCAGTGCGCACAGAAGCCTCCCGTGCCGCAAGATCGAGCAGTCGCTGCTTGAGCTGTGCCGTTTCTTCCCGGGCCTTGGTGGCCAGGCTGCGATGCTGGCCGCGACTGCGCATGGAGCTCTTGTAGCAGTTGCGCAGCTCGAGGTAGACGCTGTTGAGATCTTCCCGACTCAGGGGCTCGGGATCAGGCGGAAAATCAGTTGTGGGGGGTAGAAAAACCATGCGGCTGGCCATTCAGAGACAATCCTGCCTCGTGCCGCACCCTGCCCCAGACCACATCGGCTCAGAGAACAATGCAGAAATTGCATACGCCTGCGGCGATGCCTTGCAGCACTGGGGGTTTTGGCGCTGACGCAAGGAGCTACGACGGCCAACGGAGGTTCACAGACCCTCACAGCAACAACGCCAGCCCATACCGAATCCGCCTTGGTGCAGCCTGGGCGAGGCCCGGTGCACCTGGCGGCCGCTGCCGATAGGTACAACCTCCACCAGCCAGTCCCTTTTGTAGAGCTGATCCCCCGGGAAGCGAACGGGGAGGCGCCCCTGAGGTCTGGCGATCACGCCACCCGGCCTGCCCCGGCTTGCGCGCCGCGCAAGGGCTGACGCGAGTCGCTGCGCTGCGCTCCGCGCCCCTTGCGCGGCGCTGGCGGCGCTGGGGCTTGACGGCGGTGTCGTTCGCCAGCACAGCCATGGCCGCCACCCCTCTCAGCCGCACCTGCCCGATCCGCATCGTCTCGGTGCATCTGCTTGATGCCGCTGGCCGGCTTCTCAGAGTTCTGTTCCTCGATCGCGAGGGGCACATCTCGGCTGAGCCGCACTACGTGCCCCGCGATGAGGCGCTGATCCTGGCCTCCAATGAACAGCGGGTGCTCGGCCCTCAGGCCAGGGTCCAGGTGCTCTGAGCGCCCGCGGCCGGAGGCCCTCCGCCTCCGGCTTTCGGCTGTCGCCGCATCGCCCGTGGGCTTGGGCTTCCTGGAGCCATGGCCTGACGGTTCGACTGGGCGGTCCCTGGGCTGGGCACCCTGCAGGACCGGCAGTGGGGGGGAGGGGTTGGCCCCAGGTCGGCGCACACCCACCGCATCCCTCGGGCAGTCCTCACGCCGCGTCAAGGATCGGGCCAGGCGCCCTCCAGTGTCGGGCGTCCTTGCCGCGGCGCTGCGGCCGGCCGGTGGGGGTGGGGTTCTCCGCCGTCCCTCAGGTGGCTTCCCCCGCTTCCTCCTCCCGTCGCCAGCAGCAGTCCACGCCTCTCAGCCGTTCTGCCCTGCGTGCCCGCAATGCCCTGGTGCTGGAGCACCTGCCCCTGGCTGATGCCCTCGCTTCCGCCGCCGCCCGCCGCCTCTTCCCGCTGGTGGAGCGGGAGGATCTGATCCAGGTGGCCCGTGAGGCCCTGGTTCGCTCCGCTCCCCGCTGCAGAGCGGGCGAGCCGCCAGCGCCCTATCTGCGCCGCTGCATCCAAGGGGCGCTGCAGCACCACCTGTGCGATCGGGTGCGGCTGGTGCGCGTGCCACGCCGGCTGCATGAGCAGGGCCAGTGCCCACTGGGGCACCTCAGCCTCGATGCCACAGCCGATAGCGAGCACTGCCTGCTCGATCAGCTGGCCTCCCCTGAGCCCGAGCCGGCATCCAGCGAGGCCATGAATGGCCTGGGGCTGGAGCAGCTGGTCGAGCAGCTGCCCGCAGCCCAGGCCACAGCCCTGCGGCTCACCGTCCTCGAGGGGCTGTCCTTGCGGGCCGCCGCGGCGCAGCTGCAGATCAGCCCGATGGCCGTTCAGCGGGCCCAGAAAAAGGCCCTCGCCGCCCTGCGCCAGCAGCTGGCAGGTGGGGGCTGAGGCCCCTTCACTCAGCTCTGTTCAAACACCAGCGTGGAGAGTGGCCACCAGCCGCTGCCGCCCTCGTCGTAGGTCAGCTCCACCATCGGATCGGCGTCACTGCTGTCTGCCGCCAGGTTGAGCACTGTGGCGCCGGTCTCTGGGCTGATCAGGTCGCGCCAGCAGCGCGAGCCAGTCGCTGGCAGGGGTGTCGTGGTGTCAGGCATGGGTCAGGGGCTCACCATCACCCGGTTGCCAGCACCGCTGTTGCTCACAGCCACGAACTGGCGCCGCTGGGGCGACCAACAAAGCGAGCGCCAGCCCAGATCTGCCGGGGAGCTCCGCACCGTCCAACTGAGGCCATCGCCGCTGGTCATGATCCTGTTGCCGGTGCCGCTGCTGGCCGCCGCCACCAGCAGCTCCCGCTCCGGAGCCCAGCAGAGGGAGGACCAGGCGTTGTCGGCCACCGAGCTGCGGCTGCTCCAGCTGATCCCATCCGGGGAAGTCATCACTCGGTTGCCCCGGCCGCTGCTGCTCAGCGCCACCAGTAAACCGAGCTCCGCCGCCCAACAGAGTCCTATCCAGTTGTTGGTTGCAGCGGCCGTCCGCAGCGTCCAGTTGCGGCCATCGCTTGAGGTCATCACCCGCTGGTTGCTGCCGGTGCTGCTCACCGCCACCAACAACCCCAGTTGAGGCGCCCAGCAGATGGAGCGCCATTCCTGATCCGCGGCAGCAGGGCCGGCCGTCCAGGTGAGGCCATTGGAGCTGATCATCACGCGGTTGCCCGTGCCGCTGCTGGCCACGGCCACCAGCAGGCCTAGCTCGGGCGCCCAGCAGATCGAGGTCCAGTTGTTGTCGGCCGGCGTCTGGCGCAGGTTCCAGCTGCGGCCATCCTGAGAGGTCATCACCCGCTGGCCCGTGCCGCTGTCGCTGACGGCGACAAACAGCCCCAGCGCAGCGGCCCAGCAGAGCGCCACCCAGTTCTGATCAGCGGCCGCCGGTTGGGGGCTCCAGCGAATGCCATCGCTGGAGGTCATCACCCGATTGCCGCTACCGCTGTTGGCCACGCAGACGTAGAGCTGCAACTCCGGCGACCAGCAGATCGCCTGCCAGCTGTTGTCCGCCGCCGAGCGCACGGTCGACCAGAGCACGCCGCTGATGCCCAGCACCGGTATCGGGCCAGCCAGCTCTGCCAGCGCCGCTGCCGGCAGCTGGTAGGTGCCGGCCTGGGGCCCAGCGGGACGGGTGATCGCCAGCAGGTCGCCTGGTTGGAGGGTCATCTGCTGCGGCGCTCAGGGCAGAGCCGGCAGGGTGCTCAGGTCCAGCGGCATGTAGTCGCCGGCCGGCTGGGCAGTGGCCATCGCCGCCTGCAGCTGGGCCGCATCCACCACCCGCCCGGGCGTGCCGTCTGCCAGCGCCAATGGGTCGGCCAGCTGCACTACCCCCGACGCCTCGGCCGTGGCCAGGACCACGCTGAGCAGCGGTTGGGCGGGATCGCTCTCATCGACGGCCAGCGGAACGGCCACCTGGATGCGGATCACCCCGGCGCCATCGGGCCCCAGGGCGGCGTTGGCGCTCCAGCTCGTGCCGTCAAACAGCAACAGATCCCCCTGGGCGATCTCCGCTCCGGCGATGCCGCTCCAGCTCGCCAGGGCAGGGCCGGCGCTGCTGGCCAGGTACACATCTCCGGCCACAGCCCCAGCCGGGGCCTCGGTGGTGGTGGGGTCGATCGCGCCCCTGTAGGTGAGCGCGCCGGGGATGGCGGCATGGAGGGTGCCGTCGGCATCCACCGAGAGGTTGGTACCGGGCCTGATCGCCCCGATCGCCGCCGCGGTGGCCGGGCTGAGCATGAACGCCTTGACCTCATCAGCAGTGGCCCGGTAGGGCGTGCTGCCGCGCTGCACCAGCAGCAGATCGGTCGGCTGGGGCAGGGAACGGCCGGCGGTGCGGCTCTCGGTGGTGGTGGCCATGGTGATCCGTGCAGAAGGGGAGAGAGGTGGAGGGGAGAAATCAGTGCGGCAAGGGGCTGAGCAGGCGCAGGTCCAGCGCGATCACCACCACCCCATCGCCGGCAGTGGCACTGATGAGCGGCGCCAGTGCCTGCATTGCCGTGATGCCGCCGGTGGGCGGCGGTTCAGGGGTGCCGCCGTCCTGCAGCTGGGCCTGGCCCAGGAAGATCACCCCCTGGGGCCGGCTGCTGCTGCGGCACTGGGCCGTCAGCTCGGCCAGCACAGCCGGATCGGGAGTGGCCATCGACGCCAGGGCAGTGCTGCTGAGCTGTTGCCAGCCCCCAGCCAGGAATGCGCTGGCCGGGGCAGCGCAGGCTGCAGGGATCAGAGCAGGGCATCCCCCAGCTCCAGGGCCGCGAGATCGGCGGCATCGTTGCTGCTCTCATTCGTGGCATCGCTGCTGCCGCTGGCAGTGCCCGATGCACTGGCCTTGGCCTCCAGCGCCATGGCCTGCTCCACCAGCTCGGCCTTGGTCTGGCTGCTATCGAGCTCCACGCCGTAGACGGTGGAGCAGAACTCGACGATCTGGGCCTTGGTCATGGCCTGGAAGTCAGTGGGCTGTGAGGCAAGCAGGGCCTCGCCACCATCGGTGGTGGTCTCTAACCGGTCGTCGGTAGGAGTGGGCTCATCGGGTGTCGGGGCGGGATCCGGCGCTTCCGGTTGCTCGGGCTCGAGGTCCAGCGCATCCGCCAGCTCCGGTTCCGGCGCGTTGTCCCCGGAGTCCACCGGGACCGGCTCATCGCCGCCACCGGCGGGGCTGAGCAGCTGCCAGCCCAGGGCCTGCCAGCCGGCCAGGTGCACCGGCCAGATCGAGCGGGTCACACCGTCCTTGCTGATCAGCACCTGGCTGGGCGGCAACAACGCCGCATCGCCCACACCTGGATCCGGGGTGATGGTGAGGCGCTGCTCCGGACCTGAGAGACGGACCGGCGTGGCGGAGGGGTTGTTGCTGTCGAGGGGCTGCAGCAGCTCCAGGGGCAGGGCCTCGGCTCCGGCCGCGAGGTTGAGGGTCTCGAGGGGGGTGCTCATGGCGCTCACCTCACAGCCCCTGGTTGGCGGTGAGCGCCACAGTCATCCCCACCGGCGTGGCGGGAGACACCGTCGCCCGCGCCAGCCGCAGGCAGGGCGGCGTGATCAGCGCGCTGTCGGCTGGATTGATCAGCAGGGCAGCGCCGCTGATGATTGCCTCCACCTTGCCGCCAGCGGCGGGGATGGCGACGGCCGCCGCGGTGATCCAGCTGCCGGCGGTGCCATCGGCCAGCAGAGGAGCGAGCTCGAGGGTCACCGTCACCGCCTCGCTGTGGCCGGGGTGGGAGGCCACGAGCACAAAGGAGCTGCTGGCCTCAAGATCGGTGCCGAGGTTCACCACATCACCGCTGCTGCGGCTGTGCTCGTAGCAGTCGGTGGCGGAGTGGTTGATCCAGCCAACGAGCACCGTCTGGGCGTCGAGCAGCCGGGTGGCTTGAGAGGTCATGGATGGAGCTCCTGGGGGAAATGAATGAGTGGTTCTGGGCAGTTCTCCTGGGTTGGGGCTGGCGTTCAGGGCAGTACCAGCGGCATCGGCGCCACGTTGAACAGGCGTGCGGCGGCCTTGCGGTTGCACACCGCAAAACCCACGTACCAATCCACACGCGTGCGGAACACCGGCGCGTCGTGCACCTCCCCGAAGTCCCGGACCGAGATCCCGTAGCGCCCCTCAAACGGGCCCTGCAGTCCGCAGACCGCCGCATCGCCGAGCACGCAGCAGTAGATCGAGGTGGTGCCTGCCGGTTCGTCGTAGCCGAGCACGGCGTTGCCCTCGGCGTCCTCCTCCACCAGCAGGATCTCGATCCCCTCGAAGAAATGCCGCCCGTCGATCACCTCGTAGAGGTCGCCGCCGGCCTGGCGGGAGGCGGTGCTGATCTGGCGGCGGGCGGCCTTGCTGGCGATCAACACCTTGTCGCCGCCGTAGCCGATCACGCTGTCGGTCAGCGCCTCCAGCGCCAGCAGGTTCAGCGTGCTGCCGCCGTTGTCGATCGTCTGGTCCTCGCCGGGCACCAGGCGCTTGCTCAGCCCGTTGAACGCCCGCGGATCAAAGGTGTCGTCGCCGTTGATGATCGCTGCCTCCAGGGTGAGGCGCATCGAGCGCACCTTCATCTCGGTCTGGGCAGCACGGGCCTCCGGGCCCTGTAGGTCCACGATCGAGCGGTCCACATCCAGGTCGCCGCCAAAGAGGTGCACGAACTCCGAATCGGAGTTGATCACCCCGTAGCTCTGGCGGTAGCCCTCGTTGACGGCCCGAAAACCCACGCGGGGGAGTTTCGTTTCCGCCGGGAAGCTCAACGAGCCACCGACAAGGTTGCGGAAGGGCAGGCGGCGCAGCAGCTCCCCCTCCGCAAAGGTCTTGAGCACCGCTAGCTGCTCAGCACGGCGGGCGTATTTCTGCGCCTCGATCAAGGTCAGGCCCAAGGGCACGCTCCAGGGGCCTGGCCCCAGTGACAACAGCAGCTGTTGCCAGGTCGCTTGTGGGCAGGGTGAACCCTGAGGTTCAGGCTGTTTAGCCTGGGGCGATGACCAATCCCCAGCTCACCGAGAACCTGCTTGCGGTGATCCGCAGCCTGCCGGCTGACGATCGCCGCTGGCTGCTCAGGCAGCTGGAGCAGGACAGCAGCGACCTGAGTCACGGGGCCCTGGCTGAGATGGCGATGGCCGGGGGTGCCTTTGACGACCTGGCGGCTGAGCCTGACCTCTACAGCTTCTCGGACGGAGAAGCGATCGGCGCCGGCTGATGCTGAGCCGCTACGACATCGTGCTGGTCGCCTTCCCATTCACGGATGGGCCTGCGGCCAAGCCTCGGCCGGCCTTGGTGATCACCACCAGTGAGCGCCATGGGGATGTGTTGCTGGCCTTCATCAGCTCCAACGTCAGCGGGCCGCCGGGCCGCGATGAGCTCGACATCCCTGCCGATCATCCAGGCTTCTCAGATACCGGCCTGAAGGTGAGCTCGATGATCCGGCTCAGCCGCATGACAACCTTGGCGATGCCACTGGTGAAACGGCGCATCGGGGTGCTGCCGCTGGCCTTGCAGACGGAATTCCAGCAGGTGCTGCAGCAGGTGATCTGCGGCCAAGGCTGAGCGTTCCCCTGTTGGCCAGTTCGCCGTCGTGATGGCAGTGGCCAGGACCGGTTGCCATGGCCGGGTCCTGCGGCGACCGGGGCCCCACCGGCACTCTGTGGATCGGATTCGCGCAGCCCTCCTCATGGTCCGGGGTCTCCGCTACGCCTGCCATGGCTTCTGCGCCGCTGCGCCGAGGGGTGTCAGCGCTGCAGCAGCCAGCGCAGCAGCGACAGGCCGATGATCAGCCCGACCCCTGCGTTCCACAGCCAGGATGGCCGCTCAGCGAATCGCTGCAGCCAGGGCGGCAGCCGATCACGCCACTGCCGGAGCGCCAGCACAGCCAGGAGCAGTAGTGCCAACGGAATGCCGACGGCCAGCACCAACTCCCGCAGCATCGACCCTTCCCCCGTGCCTGCACCGTATCCAGCGATCAGGGGCATGGCAGCCGCCCCTAGAGCCGCTAGTACAGACGTACGAATCATGGAGTGGTGGCATGGGCATGGCTGCGAGTCGAGGGTCTTCTCCGTTGGGGCAACGGCTCGATGCCCCGATCGAGGAATGGCCCTATCTGGACGGTGAGGTGCTGGTCCCGGCCCGCAGCCGCAAGGTCTGCATGACCTGCCATTGGTTTCGCCACCACGCCGGGGTGAACTGCATCCCGCTGCTCACCTGCCAGCTGCACCAGGGCCTGATCGCCCAGGGTGAGCACCTCACCAGCCGCTGCCAGGGCTGGACCGATGACATGGTGCGCCAGCAGGGCTGGGCACCCGAGGTGACCTGAGCCGGGCATGGCGACCAGCGAGCGCCCACTCCTCTCCCCCAAGGAAGGCTGGCTGAGCGATTGGCGCAGCGGCTGGAGCTGATCACGCTCAGGCGCCAGCAGTAACAGAAGGGGTTGCGAACCTGCCCGCACCAATGGTCGCCACCTGCTCCGCTGCGGTGCTGAAGGGCCAGGCCCCATCCAGGCATCCTGGAAGAAGGTGATGGATCCCCATGAGCGATCACGACGCACAACAGCTCACGGCTCGAGAGATGGTGCGGGCCCATGCCTACCCCGTGCTGGCAGCGATCAGCACGCTGAGCCTGCTGGCCATTGCCCTGCTCCAGATCCCTGGTGCCGTCAAAGCCCACCGCTACAACCAGTGCATTGATACGCAGGTGCGGTTGCGGCAAGCCAGCAACCTGGCGGGGCAGGAGGGCCCTGGGAAGTTGATCTACCTCAAAGCCGTGCAGCACTGCGAAGGCCTCTGAGGCCGGGCCGCCACGCTTAGTGCCGATGGCGGTGATGGGCGTCGCTCACATGGGGGTGAGCATGGGCTGTGTGCGTGTGCTGATGGCCGTGGGCATGCCAGAAAGGTTGATCGTCGGGCATCCCCCTGAGGTCGTCTTCTGTATGGGGATGGTCGTGATGGGGATCTCTGTTGCTGGGGTCGTGGCGATGGCGGTGGGAGTGCTCCAGAGGCTCGTGCCGATGCCAGTGGCTGTGCCGCTCGTTCAACAGCAGGGCTACCCCGCCTGCCATCAGGCCTGCCGCCACTGCGAGCTGGGCGGTGAGTGCCTCTCTCAGCACCACTAGCGCAAACAAGGCCCCCACGAACGGGGCCGTGGCAAAGATCAGGGCTTCCCGAGCGGCACCCAGACCCCGCAGCGCCAGCAGATCCAGCCAGATCGAGATGCCATAGCCAAGGGCGCCGATGACAAGCAACCCCAGGGTCGTTGGCAGCGATGGAAAGCGTTCCCCCAGCAGCAGGGCCAGGCCCAGCATGGGCAGGGAAGCTCCAGCGGCCTTGAGGGTGGCGATCTGAATCGGGTTGCGCAGGCTGAGGCGCTGGCTGAGGTTGTTGTCGATCCCCCAGGCCAGGGTTGCCGCCGCGATCAGCAGAGCCCCTGGGCCGTTGACACCATGGAGTGAGCCGCCGGAGAGCACCACGGCTCCGGCTGTGGTGAGAGCCGCTGCTGTCATGCCGCGACGCCCCAGGTGCTCACGGCCCACCAGCACCGCGATCGCGAGGGTGAACGGTGTTTCCAGATTGAGCAACAGCGAACCGGAGGCTGCCGGCAGACGAGCCAGACCCAGCACCAGCGCCACAGGGCCCACCATGCCCCCGAGCACGGTGAGCCCGGCCAGAGCCGGCCAATCACTGGCTTGCACCGGCGCTTCCGACTGGGAGCCGCCCAGCACCAGCCGCAGCAGCAGCAAGGCCATGGCCGCCCCGGCATAGAGCAGGGCCGCGATGCTGACTGCCGAGCCCTGGCCTGTGAGGGTGCTGATCAGGGGGGCGCTGCAACCGAACAGCACCGCTGCGGCGAGTCCGGCGAGCTGACCGCGGCGCTGTAGGGACATCAACGGAGCATCTGCGTGGGTCCAGCCAACAAGCTCTCTCCAGCGCGCACGCCCTGGAGGATCACCACCCGATCGGCCGACTGTTGCCCCACCACAACGGGCACAGGTTCCACTGCACCACGTTGGTAGCGGAACACCGTCGGTGAGCCGTTCACCACCTGGACGGCATCGGCGGGCACCGTGAATCGCTGCTCGGAGGCGGGCACCATCACAAAGGCCGTCACCGCCGTACCGGCAGGCGGCATCGGTGCGTCGACGGTCTGAGCGCGCACGACGCTCACCCGATTGCCGCTGCCGCTGTCTGGTGCCACCGCCAGCACCCGGGCTCGCAGATCCCTGGCACCGGCCTTCACCCGCAGCAGCTGGCCGGGTTCCAGATTGGCGGCCAGCAAAGGAGAAACCAGGAAGCGCAATTCACTACCCCGCGCATCGCTGATCTGGGCAACCTCATCTCCCGCCTGCAGCACAGCACCAGGGGATGCCTTGACGGCGGCGATCTGTCCGCTGATCGGACTTCTGATGGGCAGACGCCCCATGGCGTCGGGCTCTCCCATCACCAGGGCCTTGGCCGTTGCTGCCCGCGCGGTGCTGGCCGCGGTCACGCTGGCAATCCGCCGGCTTTCCAGCTCCTGCGCCGAGAGGGCGCCTTGCTTGGCCATCGGGGCAGCGAGCCGGTACTGGTAGGCCAGCGATTGCGCCGTGGCCTGGGCGGCGTCGGCGTCGGCACGCACCACGGCGGCTTCCGGGCTCTGCACCTTGGCGATCACCTCGCCGCTGCGCACGGCGGTGCCCGGGGCCACCAGCAGGTGCACGATGCGGCCAGCCACGGGCATGCCCACGCTGGAGCGTGCGCCCACGGCCGCTTCCACAAAGCCTGAGATCGGCCGTTCCGTGCCGGTGCTGGCTTCCGGGCGAATGATGTGGAGACCCGAGCGCCGCAGTTGCTCCGCGCTCAGGCTGATCGTGTTGCGGGCGGCGGTTGCTTCTGTGCTCGCCTTGGGCGTGGATGTGGCAGGCCCACCGCTGTGGCGGCCCACGGCGATCCCCAGCAGCAGCGACCCGGCGATCGCGATGGGCAGGAGGGTGCGGGGCTCGCGCAACCGAGCGGTGATGGCCTGGAGGCTTGAGCTCATGGCTGAGACAGCGCGAGAGAAGGCATGGAGGTGTGGATCGGCGGCAACAGCCAACGGCCAAAGCGCACATACAGCGCGGGTAGCACCAGCAATGTCAGCGCCGTGGAGGTGATCAGGCCGCCCAGCACCACAACGGCCAGGGGCTGCAGGATTTCGTTGCCGGCCCCGAACGCCAGCGCCAACGGCAAGGCACCCAGCGCGGACGAGAGCGCAGTCATCAAGATGGCGTTGAGGCGCTCCAGGCTTCCCTCACGGATCACCTCGCTCAGGGGTTGCCCATCGGCATGGCGGCGGTTGTAGTTGTCCACCAGCAACAACCCATTGCGCACGGCGATGCCAAACAGCGTGATGAAGCCGATCAGCGAGGCGATTGATAGCACTCCTCCCGTGAGCAACACGGCCACCACACCGCCAATCAGGGCCAGGGGCAGATTGAGCATGATCGCCACCGTTGCCGGCAGAGATTTCACCGAGATCACCATCAGCACACTGATCACCACTGCGGCAACAGCGCTGTAGAAGATCAGAGACGCGGTTGCCCGTTCTTCTGATTCGAACTGGCCGCCGTAGCGGATCGTGTAGCCCTGAGGCAGTGGCACCTCGCGGGCAATGGTGCGCTGGATGTCTTTGACGACAGTGCCGAGCGGCCGGCCGCTGACGTTGGCGGAGACCACGATCATCCGGGACACGTCCTCCCGGTTGACGACGTTGGAGCCCAGGCCTTCGTCGATCCAGGCGACGCTGCCCAGCGGCACCGTCATGCCATTGGAGAAAGCCACCGGCACCGAGCGGATCGCCTCCAGGCTTGCGCGCGCGTCTGGCTGGAGCTGCACCAGCACATCGCTGCGCAGACCGCTTTCCACTACGTGGCCCACCACCTTGCCGTTAAGGGCAATCTCCACGGCCTGCGACAGCTCTTCAATGCTGAGGCCCAGGGCCGAGGCCAGGGGGCGGTCGTAGTGGATCTGGACCTGGGGGATGGGCAGTTGGGGCTCCAGCTGCAGATCCACCACTCCGGTGATCGGCTTGATCGCTGTCTCCACGGCCTCGCCGATGCGGCGCAGCTCGCCCAGATCGGTGCCGTAGATCTTGATCGCGATGGCACTGCGGACCCCGGAGAGCACCTCATCCATTCGGTGGGAGATGAAGCCGCCGATGTTGGAAGCCACGCCCGGCAGCTTCTGAAACGCCTGCCGCAGTTCGGCAATGGCGGCTGGGCGGTTGGCCATCGCCCGATCACTGAGTTCCACATCCACATGGGCCAGGTTCACACCCGCACCATCGGCATCACCAGGCGCGCGGCCGGTGCGCACCTGCACCCACTCGAACAGAGGGTTGTTCTGCAGCGAACGGGTCAGGGCCAGGCCGGCCCGATTGGTCATCTCCAGTGACACCCCCGGGTAGAGCACCATCGAATTCACCAGCGACTTTTCACGGAACTCAGGCAGAAACACCCGCCCCAGTGCCGGCAGGATGAGGGTGGTGGCGATCACAAGAGCCAGGGCCATGGCCAGCACCCGCTGCGGTGAGGTCAGGGCCAGATCCAGCACAGGGCGATAGAGGCGCTGGGCCTGGTTGGCGATCCAGGTGTTCTCCTCGTGCAGCTGAACCGGCGCCAGCAGGATGGCGCAGAGGGCCGGTGACAGGGTCACCGCCACCAGGGTGGAGGCGCCGATGCAGAGCAGGTAGGCCAGGCCCATGGGCGCAAAGATCCGTCCTTCCACGCCGGTGAGCGAGAAGATCGGCGCGAACACCACCGCAATGATCACGGTGGAGAACAGCACGGGCTGGCGCACCTCCAGCGAGGTGTCAAACACCACTTGCAACGGTGATTTGGGCGTGCTGCTCGCCTGGTTGCGGCGCAGGCCCCGGTAGCAGTTCTCCATGTCGACGATCGAGTCGTCGACCACCGAACCGATCGCCACCACCAGCCCGCCCAGGGTCATGGTGTTGATGCCGAGGCCGAGGGCCTTCATCAGCATCAGGCCGATCAGCAGCGAAAGCGGAATGGCGCTGAGGCTGATCACGGCAGCGCGCCAGTTCATCAGGAACAGCACGATCACCACCGAAACGATCACCACCCCCTGCAGCAGCGACTCGCTCACATTGCGGATAGCGCTGTCGATGAAGTTGCTCTGACGAAATGTGACGTGGGTCTGCACATCCGCCGGCAGGGTTCGGTTCAGTTCGGCCAGGCGTCGCTCCACCGCGCCGGTCACGGTGGGTGTGTCCACGTCGGGCTGCTTGGTCACCATCAGCACGACGGCGGGCTTGCCGTTGAAGCTGGCGTCACCCCGTTTGAGCGCTGCGTCGCGTTTGACCTCCGCCAAGGTGGAAAGCAGCACCGGTTGCCCCTGCTCGTTGCGCACCGCCGCCTCCGCCAGGTCGCTGACTTGCTCGATCTGCCCCATCGGGCGGATCAGCCGCTCCTGGCCGCCGGCAATCAGGAAGCCTCCGGGGCTGGTGGCCATGGCCTTGGAGACCCCCTCCATCACCGCTTGGAGCGAGACGTTCTGCACCTGCAGTTCGTGGGGGTCGATCAGCACCTGAAACTGCTGCTCATCACCGCCGTAGATCGTCACCTGGGCCACACCAGGGACCGCCAGGATGGCCTGGCGATAGGAGCGCAGCACCAGCTGCTGCAGATCCATCAAGGATGTGGCGCCATCGCCTGCCGCCGTGAAGGCCACCTGCAGGATCGTGCCGAGCGGGGACACAAGCGGCGACAGCTCCGGTGCGGTGGCATTGGCGGGAAGCTGGGTGCTCACCTGCTGCAACCGCTCCGCCACCGACTGGCGAGCGCGGAAGATATCGGCGTTCTGGTGGAACACCACCTGCACCATCGACAGGCCCGCCTTGGAGGAGGAGCGCACCGTCTCCACCCCGGGGATGCCGTTCACGGCCGACTCGATCGGCAGGGTGATCCGGGTTTCCACCTCCTCGGGCGAGAGGCCATCGGCGCTGGTCTGCACATCCACCTGCGGCGGCGCAAAGGGCGGAAACACATCCAGCGGCATCTGGCTCACGGCCAGCAGGCCCCAGAGACTGATAACCACCGCAGCGGCCACGATCAGCCAGCGGCGAGCGATCGAAAACCGCAGCGTGGCGTTGAGCAGCCGCTCAAGCATCCGTCTTCTTGCGACGGCTCAGCCAGATCCCACCGCCGATGACCAGCACAGCGGCGCCGGCGCCCACGGCCAGCCCAGGAATCGGCAACCCAGAGCTGGCTGAAACCGATTCAGGGGCAGAAGCCGTTGTTTCATCCGGCTTGTCGTTCGCCGACGCAGGTTCTGCCTGCTGGGTCTTCCTCGATTCGGCATAGAGCGAAAGCGCCCCCGTGGTCACCACGTCGTCGGTGGGATCGATGCCTTCCGTCACCACCACCCGATCGCCCTGGTTGGCACCGGTCACCACGTAGACCGGGTCGTAGGTCTTCTCCGTCTGCACGAACAGCAGGGGTTTGCCATTGGCATCCACCAGCGCCGTGGTTGGCACGCTGAGGCCATCCGGCCCTGACTCTGGCTTCTTGGTGGCAATGCCCAGGAGGGCGTCACCATCGGCATTGCGCTGCACCTGGCGGGCATCGCCCGTCTGCTGGAACTCGTCTCCATGGCCCACATGCGCCACCGCGACAGGAGTGGCGACAGGAACGGTGAGCAGGGCAGCGGCCGCGAGACTGGCACCGGCGGTCAGCGGCAGGAGTCGGTTGAGCAAGGCCCACGAAAGCAACAGGTGGACGGAGCTTGGCGCAACCGCGATGAAAATCAGGTGAAATCGCTTGTGCTCACTAGCATCTGCCAGCTCAAGCCCCCTGCCGATGCCGCTGCGGATCCTGCTGGTGGAAGACGAGGCGGATCTGGCCGGCGCGATTCAGGCGGTGTTGCAGCAGCAAGGCCATGTGGTGGATCACTGCGGCGATGGCCTTGAGGGCTGGACCCTGTTGGGCGCCCAGCTGGCTCGCTACGACCTGGCCATCCTGGATTGGATGCTGCCGGCCTTGAGCGGTGTGGAGCTCTGCCGCCGGGCCCGCTCGGCCGGCTACGAGTTGCCGGTTCTGTTGCTGACCGCTCGCAGCGACACGGCCGATCGAGTGGAGGGACTCGATGCCGGCGCCGACGACTACCTCAGCAAACCCTTTGCGATGGAGGAATTGCTGGCCCGGATCCGGGCCTTGCAGCGCCGTCAGCCTGCCTACCGGGAACCGCTGTTGGAGGTGGGCTGCTTTCGCCTCGATCCGGCCAAGGCTGAGTTGCTGGTGAGCACGCCAGGCGGGGAGGTGGCCGTCGAGCTGTCGGCCAAGGAGCAGCAGTTGATGGCCTATTTCATGGAACATCCCGGCCAGATCATTCCCGGCTCGCGGCTGCGCCATCAGCTCTGGGATCTGCACCAGGACCCGGTGAGCAATGTGGTGGCGGCCCAGGTGCGGCTGCTGCGGCGCAAGCTGGCGACCCATGGCCTGCCGTCACCGATCGAAACGGTGCCCAGCAAGGGCTACCGCTTTCAGCCTCAGCTCGATCGGCCGGCATGAGCCCGATGCGTTCCCCGGCGCCTGGGCTGCTCTGGCGTGCGCGTCTGCGTCTGGCAGGCCTGTCCCTGGTGGTGATGGGAGCGCTCCTCTATGCCGCGGGTTTGACCATGGGCCGGCTGCTGCTGCAGACCCAGGAAACGGCGATCCGACGGGAGCTGCAGACCCTGGCCGGCACCATGCACGACAGCCTCAAGCCCGTGCTACCGCGGGATGCCGTGCCCTCCACCAGCCTCGCAGCGGTGCTGCCGGGGCTTTGCCTGGCTGGTGAGGTCTGCCGCCCAGCGCCGGATCTGCTCCATCGCCATGCGATCAGCGCCACGGATCCCAGTCGCTACAAGCTGCGGGTGCTGGACCACCAGGGGGCCCTGATCGCCCGATCCCCTGGCGACGTACCGGTGGAATCAACACCAGAAACCCTGGGCTGGTCACTCAGCAACCCCCACGGAAGGGAGCGGTGGGGCACCTATGCGATCCACCTTCATCACTCCAATGGTTCTGGCGAACCGATCTGGGGCTACCTCCAGATTTCACGCAGCCTGGCGGATCTCGATGCGGAGGCCGAGCGGTTGTGGTGGCTGGGCCATGGGGTGTTCCTACTGGCCATGGTGGCGATGGCACTGGCCAGCTGGTGGCTGGCGGGTTTGGCGATGGCTCCCTTGCTGGAGGCCTATCGCCGACAGGAGCAATTCAGCGCCGATGTGGCCCATGAGCTGCGCACGCCCCTGGCCAACCTGCTGGCGCTGGTGGAGGCAGAACAGGGCGCCAGTGCTGCAACGCCAAACGGCAAGGCCGCCCCCAGCCTGGATCGGGTCCTTGCCCAGGGCCGGCGCCTGCAGCAGCTGATCGCCGATCTGCTGTTGCTGGCCAGCCTGGAGCGACCCTGCCTCCAGAGCCAGAAACAGAGCTGTGATCTCGCGGAGATCACAGCCGATGTGCTGGAGGACTTCGGCGAGACGGCCGCTGCAGCCCAGGTGAGCCTGGAGCAGGCTCCCTGGATCGCCTCCGCCTGGGTGTTGGGGGTCGAGTCGGAGCTCAGCCGGCTGGTGATCAACCTGCTGAGCAACGCGATTCAGCACAGCCCTGCGGACACGTCCGTCGTGGTGGGCCTGGAGCAGCGCGGCCGCGAGATCCGGCTGACGGTCCGTGACCGCGGGCCCGGCATCCCTGCTGCCGAGCAGGAGTGCATCTTTGACCGCTTCACGCGCCTGGATCCTGCCCGCACCCGCCAGCAGGGAGGCACGGGATTGGGCCTGGCGATCGCCCAGGCCATCGCCCGCCGCCATGGGGGTGTGATCAGCCTCCAATCCACCCCTGGAGCTGGCAGTTGCTTCTGCCTGGCCGTCCCTCTGGCGGATTCAACCCATCACGGAGAGCAAAGAGCCTGATCCCTGACTGGATTGCGGCAGAGGGGCGCCCCTCTCAGCCCATCAGGATCGTCATTCCGGTGAGGATCACAGCCACCCCGGTGAGATCAAGGGCCGTGAGCGGCACCCCATCCACCAGCCGTCACCACGCCAGGGCAATCGCCACAACCATCGCGCCAAAGGAGGCGTACACCCGGCGAGCTGCGGTGGGGTGGAAGGTGGGCAGCCATACGTAGATCGCCAGGGAGATGGCGGCGGAGATCAGGAGCAGATCGGCCGCTGCTGACGCAGCACCAGGTCGGCTTGGTAACACCCCAGGCTCTCGGCGGCCGCCGTCAGCAGAAACAGGCTGGTGGTGCGGAACACGGCATGAGCCTCGGGCGAGGACAGCATCACTGAGTAGGCGGGCGCCTCTGGGAGTTGGAGCGCTGCACCAAGCGACCACAGCCGGACAGGGCTGATCCAGTCCCTGCCCCACCGGCGCTCTGTGGATCGGCTTCGCGCAGCCCTCCTCATGGTCCGGGCGGCCTCAAGGGCTGCGCAAGTCAGCCGGACTGGTGCGTTGGCTGCGCTGCGCTCCGCATTGCAGAGGGGGCTGCCCCTTGACCCCGCCCGGCCTGCTTCGGGGTCTCCGCTACGCCTGCCATGGCTACCGAATCCCGCATCCGCGCCTTCCAGCTCCTGAGCTCCCGCACCCTGGGGCTGCTCTGCGAGGAGGCCTCGGCCCACCGCCCTGCTCCTCTGGAGCGGCTGGAGCTGCTCTGCGCTGATCTCCTCTTTGATCGCCAGCTCCTCAATCCTCACCGGGTGAGCTCCTTCCCCGAGAGCGAGCTGCCCTTCTGATGGAGCAGCCCCGGCTGCGGCTGGGGCGCTCTCTTGTGACTGCCGCCGGCGGCCCCAAGCCAGCAATGGCAACAGGGCTCAGCAGCACCACGCCTATGGCCAGCCCCATGACCGCCGAGCGGTTCCAGGACCGCTTTGAAGCATTCCGCGGTGAACCCCAGCAGGTCTCCGGCGTCTGGACCCTCCATGCCGCGATCGCTGCACTGCCCGGCAGCGAGGCCGTCCTCGAGGAGCAGGCCCCCTGGGCGCTCACCTTCAGCGAGAAACCGGCCGCGCCCCCGGCACCAGCAGTCCCCAGCGGCGGCCTCGATCCCCGCGGTTCAGAGGAAGCCGGGATGGCGGGCCCGCAGCTGGCAGCTCCCGTCCAGCCCGGGGATTCCTACCTGCTGGTGAATGACCGGGACCAGGACATGGAGGCCTACGACCACACCGGGGCCTTCCTCTGGAAGATCCCCTGCCTGGCCCGCGGCCAGGGGAGCGACACCGACTGGACCCAGAACAGCACCGACACCCCGCCGGGGCTCTACAGGCTTGGCCAGCTCTACCCCGATTACGAGCAGAACCCCAACCCGCCCTGCTCCGATACCGCCATGGGCTACGGCTGGTATTCCTTCGACATGGAGGAGCTGGAGGGCCAGGAGGTGGCCGTTGGCCGGGCCGGGGTCATGCTCCACGGTGGTGGTTCGGCCTGCGGCTGGCCCGGCGCCTGGGCAGCGCAGCAGCCCCTGCACCCCACCCTCGGTTGCGTTCGCCTGCACAACGCCGATCTGCGCGACAAGGTGCTGCCCCTCTACCGGCAGGGCACCGTCTATGTGGGGGTGTTCCAGGAAAAACAGTGACGCCGGGGCTGGTGCTGCCGCCGGCTGGGGCCAGACCGCCCAAGCCGCCGTTCGACCGCGAGCGGTTTGTGTTCAAGATTCTGGCGGTGGTGATCGGGACCCAGCTGCTGATCTATTCCCTCGCCGCTGGGGTCTGCGGTCAGCGGGCGATGGAGGGCAGGCCGATCGGGCAGATCTGCCCCGGCGCGTTGGAGCAGCTGCAGGGCGGCTTTGATTCCACCCTCAAGCTGTTGCTGGCGCTGCTGGGTGGAGCAGCGCTGACGCGCATGGACCGGTAACGCCTGGGAGCGGGAGGGGGGCTTGCTCCGGGCCTCTCCAGTCTGAGGCCCGTCCTGCGGCCGCGCCTCCGCTGGGATCGGTCCCGTCGCTGCGCCGTTTGGGCGCCGATCATCATGGCCACGCTCTCTGCAGGCAATTCCGCTGCCACCTCCCCGTTCTGCAGGCCAGAAGAGGATCCGTTCCTGCTGCTCGAATCCACGCTGCGCTCGGTGGAGGAGATCCTGCTGCGTCGTCGTGGGCTGCCGCTGCGCCGCACCTGGATCGACCAGCCCTATGGAGAAGAGGAAATCACCCTGCTGGAGGAGGAGGTGATCCCCGCGATCCAGCAGTGTCTGGCGCGGGTGGATGAGCTGGATGAGCGGCTGCTGGCCCAGCAGGAGCTACTGCAGCGCTGTGAGCTCGAGCTCCAGCGCCAGCCACTGGCTTTGCAGAGGCTGCAGATGGCCTGAGCGCCATGGGTTGGGGGCTGCAGCTGCGGCCCCCTTGCCTATGCCTCGATCCAAGGGTTGGTGGAGCAGCTCCACTGCTGGGGCGCGGTG
The DNA here is from genome assembly GCF_015840715.1 of Synechococcus sp. CBW1004. Classification (NCBI taxonomy): domain Bacteria; kingdom Bacillati; phylum Cyanobacteriota; class Cyanophyceae; order Synechococcales; family Synechococcaceae; genus Synechococcus; species Synechococcus sp. CBW1004. The sequence goes on from NZ_CP060397.1 coordinate 388,863, forward strand.
GGCGTTCAGCACGGAGTGGCATCCATGCCCGTGGGACGTGGCTGGCTGGGCGGAGCGAAACCCCTCCGCAGCATGCCCCTCCGGCTTGCGCTGGCCAGGGCTGACGCGAGGCTCGCGCTGCTCGCCCCTGGCCAGCACTGCGCCTGCGGGGCGTCTGGTCGGGGTTCTCCGCTCCACCCCAGCCATGGCCACCCCCCAAGGCCCCGTCTGCGAAGTCCGCCTGCTTGTGGTTCACCGCTATCAGCCAGGAGTCCAGAAGCTCGGCACTGCCCCCTGTGAGGTCGAGTTCCTGGGCCGCCGCGGTAAGCCCGTCAAGAAGATGCGGCTGATCCCTGCCGAGAAGGCGTTCGCCTTTGCCCGCAAGCTGCAGGGCACCCCCGGCTGCACCGTCTCGGTCTGCTGAGCCTGGGGGCTCAGGCCCGGTTGCCGGTTGGTGGCCGGGCCTTACAGCCAATGGCGGTAGGCACTCCGCTGCCGGCGGGCCCTGGCTTTGGAGCGAGCACTGCCGAACTGAGGACTGCTGCCGTCACGGCGACGGCGCACCCAGGCGCCACGACGAATCAACCGACTGTCGTCGGCATTGGCGCGCCGAGCGGCCACGATCCCCCCATAGCCCTTCTTGTGTCGGTGCTGGGCGTGGGAGCGAGCCTGGCCGGCGCTGGCGGCCGGCACCACCGTGGCGGTGGAGCGGTTGCGCCAGAACACCAGATACCAGGCCATCGCTCTACCGGCGAGATGAATCAGCGCCGCGGTGCAGCCGCCCGGGGCGTGGTGCCCTTGACGGCCTCCAGGTAGAGCTCGGCGGTGCTCAGCGTCTGCAGATTCACCGCGCCGCCGTGCTCATGGCCCGTTTCCGGCACAGCAGCGGAATAGAGGCCGCTGCGCTGCTGGAACAGGAAGCTGTACACCGGGTGGCGGCGCAGCTCCTCCATGTAGTCGCCATCGCTCAGGGCCACCCCGTCGGCGGTGAGGGGTTGGCCCTTGCCATCCACCGGCAGCAGCCGCTCGCGTCCATCCACCTCCCCCAGCTGGAAGTGGCCGCCGCACAGCGTCACGAAGGTGTCAAAGAAGGTGCCCCGCTCATCGCCGCCGACGCGGCCTTCCGCTTCTGAGAAGAGGCGCTCCATCAGCCGTTCCTTGCGCAGGTTCTGCACCTGGGAGCGGGCCTCGTCCCGTTCCTTTTCGACGCTGCGCACGCGGCGCAGGTTGGCCTCATTGAGCTGGCGTTCACGCTCGCCCACCTGGCGTTCGAACTCCTCGCGCTTGCGCTCGGCGTCCTGCAGACGGGCGTACTCGTCCGGGTTGATCTCAGAGAAACGCGACAGCTGGGCACGGGCCTTGCGCAGTTCTTTCTCGAGCTGGTTGCTGCGGCGCCGTTCGGCGCGCAAGGGATCAGCACTGCTGGGAGCAGCGGCAGGGGGGTCGCCGCTGCCGTTGACACCTGGGTCCTGGGGCAGGGAGAGGTCGAGGGCGTCGTCGCCGTCGGCAGCATCCAGACCAGCGTCAGCGGCGCCGTCGCTGTCGAGCAGGTCAGGGTCGGTGGCAGGTGGAGCTGAGCCCGTAGGGCCCTGGTTGGGTTGCTGCTGCTGTTGGCGGTAGGTCTCCCATCGGCCAGGAGGGACCATGGGACCTGGAGCAGCGCCGCTGTTGGCGCGGCTGGAATCAGAGGAGAAGAAGGAGGAGGAGGGCATCACCCATCACGGCTGTGGTGCTGCGGGCGCCCCGTCCGGGCTGCGCTCGCTCTCCCTGTTGCCAGCTCCTCAAAAGCCCTGCTCAGGCAGCTCATCCAGCACGGGAGCAGAGCGCCGGGCCGGCAGGTAGATCCACTCCCCCGTCGGCAGCGGCGTCGAGGGCATGTAGCCAGGCACCAGCAACTGCATCCCCGCCGGGATGGAAGTGGTGGAGCGGTAGACGGGCAGGAGCAGGGTGGTGCCAGCCGGCAGCGGTTCCTCGCTGGGCCAGCTGCTCAGCTCCGGGTTGAACTGGCGCAGCAGGGAGAGGCTGAGGCTCTGCTCGGCCGCCACGCTGCTCAAGGTCTCGCCATCGCCGGTGACATAGGCCTCGCTCTGCTGCAGCACCGGGTTGAGGCTGCGCAGCTTGGTTTCGGTCGTGCCATGGCGGCCAGCCAGCACCGCCAGCGAATCCCCATCAACGGAGGTGATGGTCTGGGTGCTTTCCAGCTGGGGGTTGATCCGCCTCAAGGTGGCCACGGTGGTGCCGTAGCGCTCAGCGATCAGGTTCAGCGTGTCGCCATCGCGCAGCACCAGCACGCTGTGGGGCCTGAGCACCAGCTGGATCGCTTCCCCCAGCAGCGGCTGCACCAGCAGGCCGATGCCACCTGGGCCGTAGTCCGCCCCGAAGTGCATCACCTGGCAACCCGCGAACTGGGCCCGGCCACCGGATGGCAGCCCGCCCTCCGGTTGCAGCAGTGCCAGGTCCCCGAGCCACATCACCCCCTGGCAGGGGGCCTGCACCGTGCCCAGCAGTGCCGGATCCCACGGCAGCGGCGCTTCCTCGCGAAAGCCAGGGGTGGCCCAATCCATCTCGGCCGCCAGCCAGTCAAAGGTGTTGCTGGTGCTCACCGGCAGGATTGCCGCCCGGCAGAGATAGCCGCGCAGGAGCACATCGCCTGGGTCGGTGAGGGCGGTGTCGTTGTAGCCGCTGACGATGCCGCTCTGCTCGAGGAAGCAGTCGATCACATGCCGGCGGATCGGGATGGGGCTGCGGCTCTCGGGCCGATCCACCTCAAACAGGCAGAGGCGGGCATTGGCGTAGGGCTGCAGTGCCAGCCACAGGGGCGAGGCCCCAAGGGGCGCAGCCGCGGGCTGGGCCACCCGGCTGTCGATCGCCGGGCTGGCCGCAGGCAGTGCAACCATCTGCCCCCACAGCGGAGCACCCCGCAGGGGGTTGAGGCCCTGGTTCAGCGGTGAGAGGGGCTGCTCCATCTCTCAGCCCCGCACCAGCGATCCCCGGAAGGGATCCGGGTCCTTCAGCCGCCAGTTCTGCAGCCTTGGCAGCAGCAGCGCCAGCTGGCCAATGTGCTGGCTGCGCTGCTTCCCCAGCGCCACCGCCGGTGATGGGCCCGCAGGGTTCCACTCGCTCTCGGTCTCCTCCAGCAGCAGCTCGGTGGCGTACTCCACCACCGCCAACTTGCTCAGCGGCAGCGGGTTGGGCACCACGCCACCGGCCACGCCCTTGCGCCGGCTGCGCACCGGGCTGTTCACCTCTGCCGGTGTCAGTGCGGCCAGCTGCTCATTCAGCGCCGCAATGGCATCGAGGTGGCCCTGGGCGGTGCAAACCCCTGTGGGGTAGTGGGTCTGCAGCTGGGCCATCTCCCGGTTCAGGGCCGCCAGGGCGGCACTGGTCACCGGGATGGACAGGGCGATGCGCAAGGCCTCGGCATCACCGGGACGCCAGGTGCAGGTGGGTGGTGAGGACTGGGTCATGCCCTCCCTTGCCAGATCAGCTGCCCCCGTTGTGCTCGCTCAGCCCCAGCTGCTGACGCAGCTCGGCGCCGTCGATCACTCCCCGCTCATGCAGCACCAGCCACTCCTGCACCGAGGGCTGGGGTTTGCGCGGCGGCTGGGGTGGCACCAGTGGGCAGATCTCCACACTGCAGACCGGTTGATCCGCCAGCTTTTCGCCAGTGAGGCGGGTCCACTGGCGCAGCAGGGTGCTGAGCATTGAGGCCTTCTGACCTGCCAGCGATTGCAGCACCGCAAAGCTCTGGCCGGCGGTGAGCGAGACCTCCAGCTCAGTGCGGGCTGGTCCGTGGCCGACGGCGGGGATCAGGGCATCTCGGCGCATGGCTTCTTCCAGCTGCTGCAGGTAGGCCCGGTGCTCCGCCAGAGATCGGGCTTCTATTTCCACCCACTCGAACTTGGCGCCCTCGGGCAGGTCCATAAACGAGGAGGTGGAGAGCACCAGCCGCTGGGGCCGCTGTCCTTCTATGCCACCGGCAGTTGCACCCGAGCCGAGGGCGCCATCGCTGCGGCGGAAGCCGTAGGCATCCACCAGTCCTGTGCGCACACCCACAGGCAGGGCGGTGCGGGAGAGGAGGTCTTCGTATTCGCTGCGGCAGCGGTAGTGGTTGAGGTACTGGTGCGCTAGGCCCAGGTGGGGCAAATCGCCTTCTCCAAAGGCGGTGCCATCCACCGAGTACCAGAGCGCCGGTATGTCAAAGCGCTGGGGCATCCGCTCCGGCTCGCCCACCGGCACCACGTCGTAGCCATCGACGGCACCGGGATTGGGGTTGGCCTGCCAGCTGCGCAGCACCAGACCGTCATCCGTCACCGCCAGGCTGCGGTAGAGCCAGGCCTGCGGGTCCGGCACCAGTCCGCCGTGGGCGTCGAGCACCATCGTTGGCACCGCCGCATTGCCGCTGGCAAAACGTGGCGGCAAGGCCTGACGGCGCGGCTCTCGCCAGACGATCTCCACCGGGCCCGACGCCGGAGCCGCACTGGCGGTATCGGTGGGCAGGCGCCAGTTGAGCAGGTCGCGCCGGGGCACCAGCTGCAGCCGCGGCAGGGAGAGCCGGTCGCCCTTGGCGAGGGCCTCCAGCCGATCGCCCTCTGAGGGCCAGCGGTGCTGGGGCGGCAGCTGCAGGATTAGACAGCCGCCATCCCGCAGGGTGAGCAGGTCGGCCAGGAAGAGGAACACCCCCAGGTCCGTGCCCTGGCCGTCCACATCGGTGGCCACGCGGGTCAGGGAGTCGGGCAGTTCCTGCCAGGCCAGGCGCGACAGCATCCCCGCGTAGGTGCGCAGGGCATCGCGGTAGAAGCCGGTAGGCCGGGCTGCTTCCAGGCGCTTGAGGTAGCAGGTCTCGGGCTCCTCGATGCCGCGGGGGAGATAGACCGGCCGGCGGCTGGTGCCGTCAGGGAGCTCCAGCAGGGTCCAGCAGTCGTAGACCAGCTGCAGGCGATCCCGCAGGCCGGAGAGGGTGGGATGTTCCAGCCAGGGGGGCTGGGCAGGGGGCTGAGCTTGCTGTGCGGCTGGGGAGGTGGAGCTACTGGAGGTGGCTGACCTGCGACGGGTAGTGGGCACTGGCTGTGGTGGGGTCAGAGCTATTGCCAGCGGCCGTGGTTGACCTAGGGGAGGGCAGTGAAAGCTCTGCACGGCTTTTGTTATCGCTTCAGACCAGATAGGTCATACGCTACATAGTCCTTGGACTCGAATCTGGCTCTAGTGAATAAGCAGGCTTGATGGGCACCCTCGGCCTTCGCAATGCCTGCTTCGCATCGATTCGAAACTTCCACTCGAAATGACCTCGGCGTCTTGTGCGGGCAGTACTTTTAGCGCTCGCTTACAGAAGCCCACTTACAATGTATATACTGAGCCTAGCTTCTTGTGGTCCAGAGCTTTACCGAGTAACCTGTGAATTACGGATTGCCATCCAAGGTCAACACTTCATGCTGGCCATAATATTGCCATAGACCAGATTTGCATAGAACATAAGCCTTGCGCTAGTCATAATTACAGTCACGAGATTTATTCAGAGACAGTCCACATGGCCAATACGAATCATAATTCACGAGGAGCCGAATAGCGATTGAATTTGCTTAAGGGCGATCAAGCTAGGCCAATCTGTTATCTCGAGACGAAAGCCCCCCTTGATAGCCATTCAAGATCATTAAGTCAATCCAGGCTGCTCTGTTTAAATTATACTTTAACGACGATCCTTGCACATGCCTAGCAAGCCTCTTGTGCTCGCACTTGTGCGATGTCGCCGCCGGATTTGCTATAGCAAAGAAAGTCTTGAAACAATGACTTTCTCCCGGGTTCACGATGCACTGCGGGAGTGGTTCGATAGGGGCAGATCAAGGAGCGCTCTGTCCCCAAAGAAAAGCCAAGAAACCTAGACAATGATTCACGGCATTGATACAATTGAGAGGCGACTACAGTGGAATTGGACCATGACATCATCTAAGGATTCTCCCGATTCCGCCCATGTTGCCATTAGGGGGCCATGTCCGTTCCAAGCAAACCGAAGCAAGTACTGGTCGCCACGAAGAGCTGCTTGGCCTAAGATGGTGTGCGACTAAAATGACATTTTTGGAGAAAGCCAAATGAATCCTGTGCGGGGGCACTTAAATGGCGCGCAGTGATCTACTAATAAACCTTGTGAGAGCAAGTGTCTTGGGGGACAAAAGTGCAGTCCGCGAGGTAGTAGAGACAATTATTGCTGAAGAGAAAGGCAAGCAGCACATGGTGCTGGCAGAGCGGCTCGCACGGGCTATTCAGGCAAGTGATATTACTACAAAGAGATGCTCTTCAATCTCCGATAGTCATCAGAAAGAACGTGAGTGTCTCTCTGAAGTTATGCCCAAGCGTGAGCTTGGCGATATTGTTCTTTCCGCAAAGTGTCGCAAGGCAGTTGATCAGTTTATCGAGGAGCAGCAAAGATCAGGATTGCTTCGTGCGCATAGTCTCGACCCGAGGAACCGCCTTCTTCTCGTTGGCCCGCCAGGCAATGGCAAGACATCTCTTGCGGAAGCAATCGCCGAAGCATTGGCCGTACCGTTTTACGTAGTCCGTTACGAGGCAATGATCGGAAGCTATCTCGGAGAAACTGCAACTCGTCTCAAACGCGTGTTCGACTATGTGCGCACAACGCCCTGTGTCCTGTTTTTCGACGAGTTTGATGCGGTCAGCAAAGAACGGGGTGATATCCATGAAACTGGAGAGATTAAACGCGTAGTTACATCGCTCTTAATGCACGTTGATGAATTGCCAAGCTACGCGGTCGTCATTGCGGCCACCAACCACTCCGAGCTGCTGGACCGGGCAGTCTGGCGCCGTTTCCAACTCCGACTAGGCCTGCCGGCGCCAGGAATAAAGGAGCTGACCGAGTACTTCGAACGTTTTCTTGCCTCGTTTGACAAGGTCCCTGGTGTTTCCGGAGCAAATATTGCCAAGCGTCTAGGAGCAATCAGCTATGCCGAAGCAGAGGAATTCACTCTCGGCGTGCGCCGCCGTCAAATCATGGCGATGCAGGAGAGCCCGCTGAGGAAGACGATCGAAGAACAACTAGATCTGTGGGAACAGTTGGTCCAACCGACACGTTCTTACGCTGCAAATCAAGGATTGGTCGATGGCTGATCGTCCCCTTCTGGCGATGCCACGTCCAGAGCGAAGAGCACCAGCAGCTGGCCAGCCCCCTAGGGAGAGGATTCCTTCCGTCGATGCTGTCCGTCAGGCCGAAAGGCTTGGTGCGAAATTCGACCGTCTAGAACGTGCGCTTGGCGACCCTGATGCGCTGGGCGAGCTTCGGGATGATCCGTCTGCAATAGTGCCCGAACGCGCGCTCGTTTTCGAGATCGCCAGCGAAGTCGTTGACTTTTACCGCGCGGTGCGCGGCGTACCGGGACTTGAGTTCCTCGGAGAGGATGAAGGCGATGCCGCACCCGATGAAGACTTCTACCTCCGGGACGGGGACGGGGAGCCAAGAGCTGATAGACGGGTACCACTTCGATATTATTTTACAATTCCTGATCGGACTGCTCTCAGGGAACTTCTAAGTCTGTGGCAGAGGTTTCAGCGAGGCGAGGAACTCGGACACGGTCGTACTGCATGGCGCGATGTGTTCATGCATCTCGCAGATGTCCGACCATGGGGGCCCAGAGACCGCTTGACACAAGAGGCAATCGAAGACTGGCAAGAGCGGTTGCTACTCGCACCTGATACGCCTATTAGGTTTGAGGTCGAGTTCTGGTATCGCGATGCCGCGGCTCGCAGAGAGATAGCTGAAACTACCTTCCTGAATAGGCTACGAGAACTTGGCGGGCGGATTCTTGATCGCTCGGTAATTGATCCGATCCGTTACCAAGCTGTTTTGGGAGAAGTATCGCCTGCTGTCATTCGGGACGTGCTCAACCATCCCGATGTGGGCCTAGTCACTCTCGATGATGTGATGATGCTGCGGCCACAGTCGATGGTTTCGGGTCTTGTCGAAGGTGACCTAGATGATGCTTCAGAAACAACATCCGACGAATGCAGGACAGATCTTGAACCGCCAATAGCAGCTCTGCTTGACGGCATGCCCATGACGCAGCATGACCGGCTTGCCGGACGGCTGATTGTCGACGATCCGGATAGTTTCGCCGACGAGTATGGGAGTGCGGCGGATCAACGGCATGGAACCGCTATGGCGTCGTTGATCCTGCATGGTGATCTTAATGCGCGCAATCCTAAGTCGCCGCTACGGCGTCGCCTCTATGTACGCCCAGTCATGTACCCACAGCCAGACGGGTTAGACAGTGTAAGAGAGGTGATGCCCGCCGACCGTCTCGGCATTGATCTAATGTGGCGCGCCTTCATTCGGATGTTCGACGGGGAAGGAGATTCAGAACCGACCGCGCGGACGGTGCGGATCATAAACTTGTCGCTCGGTGACGCTAAAAGGCGATTCGCTGGTGTCATGAGCCCTTGGGCGCGCCTGATAGATCATCTCGCTTGGCGCTATAAAGTCCTTATTCTGGTGAGTGCAGGAAATATCTTAGACCAATTATCTTTAGATGGTGTGATGCAGTGGGCCCACCTCGAGCGTGGGGATGCGTACAACAGACAATTGACTATGCTCCGTGCGATTATGCGTCGGCGCGCGGATCGACGCCTGCTCGCACCTGCTGAGGCAATCAATGCTCTAACCGTTGGTGCAGCGCACGCCGACCACATTTCGCCGAATGGCCAGAGTGTGATGGCTATCGATCCATATTCGAGCGCGGCGCTGCCCAATCCGAGCTCCGCTTTGGGGCTGGGATTCAAGCGTGCGATCAAACCGGAAATCCTCCTGCCCGGTGGCGCCGAGCAGGTACGGGCGAGTTCAACTCATGCTCCCATCGATGTTGGCCCTATTACGCGACCAGCGAATCTTTTTGGCATTGGCGTGGCGAGTCCCGGTCCCGCCGGTCAAATTAACCGTAGAATCAACATGAGCGGCACAAGTGTCGCAACGGCACTTGCGACGCACAACGCAATACGCATACTTGAAGCGCTTGAAGAACTGCCGAATGATCCGGTTCATCCGATGATTGACCCTGCTTACCACGCCGTTATGCTTAAGGCGCTTCTGGTCCACAGCGCACAGTGGGATGATGACGCTGCAAGTGCGATTAAGGAAATCATCGCAGAAAATGGGAGACTTCATTGGGAGCATGAGCGAGACGAAATCAGCCGCTTTCTTGGCTTTGGCTGTCCCAATATCGAACGCATAGTTGATTGCGCTGAGAACCGCGCGACCTTATTCGGATGGAACACGATCCACTCACATGAGACCGATCGATTCGCGGTGCCTCTCCCAGTAGAGCTCGACGGGATGCCAGGTTTTCGGGCACTGTCAGTAACAATTGCATGGCTCACGCCAATCACTAATTCTCATCGAATGTATAGACTCGCGAAGTTCAAGGCAGGCCCGGGCAGTGACAGATCTTTTTCTATTGGCGTAGCAAACGCAAAACATCAACCGTCATACAACGCGATCGGAAAGGGGACTGTCTATCACCAGCGCTGGGAGGGCGAAGAGGCGGCGGCCTTCGTTGATGGAGGGAATCTTGTCCTCGACATAACCTGCTCGCCTGCAGCTGGCAGGCTTGACGATCCGATTGCATATGCTGTAGCAACAACGCTCGAAGTCGGCCAGGCAGTTGAAGTGCCAGTTTATGACCGCGTGCGTGAACGCTTGAGACAGGCAGTCCGTATCAATGCATAAGTTTCATCAGCCAATGCGGATCCCCTCTCGACTACGCAGGGGCGATCGTTTGGTGCATTGCGTCACGATGGGCGTATGTTTTTCCCGGTCCTGAAGTTAGACATACTCTCCGCGTAATCAAGGTCGAGGCCTGAGATCCACTCTTGGCGCAAGACAATGTAAATACATCGCCTGTATCATGTGATTTATGTGTCCGTCGCCAACTAACACTCGAGTGCTCGGCCCACCTCCCCCTGCTGGCTGCCTCATCTCCTTGTCTGCCACGAAGAGGAAGCGTCACTCAGCAGGTAATGCAACAACCCGTACTGAGCATGCATCAACGATCTCAATCCACTGCCCGCGGCTGATCCCTATTCGCTCCAGCGTCTCACCCACGCCAACTCCTGAAGTAAGCAACCGCTTCCCCCGCGCATGAATCTCCCGCCACGTAGGCGGCACCTTGAGCAGAAAGCCATTGTCCCGCAAAAAGTGCGTGATCTCCCCATTTGCGTAGGTGCGCCCATAGGGACGGAATGGGCCCCGTGAGGGGTCGTATCGGCGCGCTGCCTTGATCAACCCGATCATCGCCAGCTGCAGCAGGTCCTCCTTGGGATGGATGGTGCGCCGAGCGAAGTTGCCGGCGATCTTCTCTGCCAGATCCATGTGTTTCAGCGCCAGGGCATCAGCCGCGGCATGGGGCCGCACCGGCCGTTGTTGCCGGGGTCTGCAGCGCACGGGCTGCTGACCCTGGGCTCTGGGTGGGTGATGGACCGGAGCCTGCAGGTTGATCTCCAGCTGCTGCGCACGGGCATGGCACGCGGGCCCGCGATTGCGCCGTTGCCGCAGCATTCGCTCCGCCCCAGCCGGATTGCCCACCAGCACCACCGTGATCGGCAGCACCAGCTGCACCACGACCGGCGCCAGCACGGCAGCCCCTGGGCTTTTCCCCAGAGATGGCGTGGGATGTTCCCGCACTGCGGACACCATCGGTACGCTCATCGGCTCACCAGCAGTGGCGTCACCACCGGCTGGATGCCCTGGGCCTTCCAGTAGCGACCCTCCAGCCAGAGGGCGCCGTGGCAGAAGGCATCCACCAGGTCCTTGCTGCCCTTGGGAAAGCGGATCGCTTCCTCCACCAATGGCTGGGCGCGGTGGTGGAAGCGGATCTGCCCGGCCTCCAGCAGGGGAGCCACGGCATGGGCGCGGGTCTCCTTGCTGCCTCGGGCGGTGATCGGCAGCATCCCCGGCACCCGGCGCCGCAGGGTCTGCAGCACCGCCGGGCCATTGGCAGCGTCCTCGATCAGCACGGCATTGGGCCGCAGGCCCTGCTGTTCCAGCGCCTGCAGGCAACCCAACAGGAAGCGGATCACCTCCGGCAGGCCAAAGCGGTGCCGGGCTGACCAGAGCACCTCGATCTCCAACTCTTTGGGCCCGGATGGGCCCTGCGGTTCACCCGTTCGGGGGATGGCAGAGCGGGCCGGTGGTGCCAGCAAGCCGGCAAGGCAGAAGCCGCAGTAGTCGCTTTCCGCCTCGCCCTTGAAGCTGAGGTCACAGGAGAGCGCCAGCAGCGCGTACTGGCGCTGGTTGCCCTCCTCACGGGGGAAGGGCGGCCGGATCCACTGCCGCAGGAAGATGGACCCAGACGCCGGGCTGGGTCGCTGCTGGTACAGCGCCGCCCACCAGTAGGCCCCGAGACGGGCCCTGATCTTGAGCAGTTCCGGCAGGGGGAACCGCTCCGGGCACAGCGCCTCACCCGCCTGGCGCCAGTCGGGGATCAGGGTGCAGGTGGACGGCAGCTGGGGCCGTTCGCCTGGCTCTTCCGCGATAGCCGGCAGGTCCAGAATGGTCCAGTTCTGGGGGGCCTCGCCCAGCTCCTGCTCCAGCAGCCAGCCGATCACGTCCTGGTGGTCCCAGCGGGTGAGCACGACCACCTGGGCTGAGAGGTTGGGCTGCTCGCTGCCGTCTGGTCCCAGCACCGACGCGGGCTCAGCTCGGGTGAGCCACACCGATCGCAGCCAGTCGATCAGCTTCTGACGCAGCGCCGGGGATGCCGCATCACCTGGGCCCTTGTAGGGGTCGTCGATGATCCCCAGGCTGTAGCCCTTGCCGGTGAACGGGCCATCCACACCAGCAGCGATGCAGCCGCCGCGCTGGCGGGTGAGCCAGTTGCCCACGGCCGCCGAATCGCGGGCCAGCAGGTGGCCGGTCACTCGATAGAAGTGACGGGCTTCTCGGGAGTGGGCATAGGCCAGCTCCGCCGAGTACGACGCAATCGCCGCGAAGAGATGCGGGTAGCGCTGCAGGAAGTAGGCCGGGAACAGCTTCGAGACCAGCAACGACTTCCCCAGCCGGGGCGGACAGGTGACGATCAGCCGGCCAAGGTGGCCATCCGCCACCTGCTGGAGCAGGTCGATCAGCACCTCAGCCCAGCGGTGGAAGCCGTAGCGGGGGTAGGCCTCAGCGATGAAGCTGCGCAGGCTCTGGGGTTCCGATGGCTCGGCAGCAGTGGCCGTTGGGAGGTGGAGGAGGCCGGCATCGCCCCAGGGGTCGAGCTCGCTCAGCAGCAGGCCGCCTTCAGCAGGGGCCTGTGGCGTGAGCACCGGTGTTGGTATCGCAGTGGCGGCGGTGCTCGCCGTCATGCCCGTGGCTCCGGCGGCTTGATCGGTGCCCGCAGCAGACCGCCGATCTCGGCGATCACCCGGAAGGCGCCCACCGCCGCGTTGAACTGCTCGGCGTCCATCGCCCGCCTGGCGCAATCGTTCAGGGCAAAGATCTGCTCAGCCTGGTGGCGGCGCCGGTCAGAGATCAGCTCCTCCACCATCCGCTGCCGAGCCAGCGCCAGATAACGGCTCACCGTTTTGATGTTGGTGATTCCCCAGTTATGGGCTGCTTTTTCCCTGATCTGTGCAAGTGGCAGCCGCTGGGCGATCCACAGCTGCGCTTCGGCGATTCGGGTCTCCACCTCCATGTGGGTGGCGCGGGGCTTGTGGCTCTGGCTGCGGCGGCCCCGCGGCGGATTGCCCTTGCCGACCGGCCGGCTGGGGTCTGCAGCCGGCCAGACGGGCTGGCCATCGGCGTCTTGCTGGGGTGGGGCAGCACGCAGTTCCTCCAGCGACTCAGTGCCCGCGTCTGAGCAAGCGCCCGCTGTCGGTGGCTGCTCGGGGCTCATGCTTCACCTCCACTACTGGGCGGCAGATCAGGGAGCGCCGTCCCCTGGGGGGACTGCCTCAGGATCAGCCGCACGTAGGCGGCCCACTGCTCGGGGGTGAGCACCACCCGCCAGGTCCCGCCGCGGAAGCGCACCAAGGTCGCCGCGAACCCCGCAGCGGCGTGCTCGGCCTGCAGGGCAGCCTCGTCAGGCTTAAGGCGGGCCGCGGCGGCGGTGTTGGCCCAGCTGGCCACCTGGATCACATGGGCCGGCACCCCATCGAGGTCGCCGGTGTCACCGCCGGCATAGGTGGTGCGGCCGGCGCCGAGTTTGCGGCGCACCGTCAGGCCCAACAGATCGCTGAGCAGCTGGGCCGCTTCTCGCTCGGCCGCATCCCCCTTGCGCTTCTGGGGATTGGCCATCGTTCAGCTCCGGCCCGGCTTGATCGTCCAGAAAGCCTTGCCGTGCTTCTCCGTAGCGGCGCCGGTGGCGACCGCCAGCCGCTGGGCCTCCTTGAGGGCCTGCTCCTGCTGTTGCAGCGGCTCGGGGTAGGCGTAGCTGGTGCGCCCGGCCGACCAGCAGAAGCTGCAGCCGTTGTGGGAGAAAGAGGCATCCAGCTCGCCGGTCTCCAGGGCACCACTGAGCTGCTCCAACAGCGGGGAGAGCTCGGCGTCGAGCGTCTTCTGCTGCAGCTTCAGGACTGTGATGCGATCGAGCAGCGCATCGAGGGCGGCGCCGGCCAGGGGAGCAGAGCTGGCGGTGGTGGCAGCCATCAACAGAGCCAGCGAAGGAGCGAAGAGGCGCGAGCAAGCGTCCTACAACAAACCATAGCGGCTCGATAGTCCGAACACATCGGTTCAGACAGTGGATCACCACGGCCGGAACCTGCTCACGTAGCCCGCCCAGGCCGCTGCCCAGGCCGCCAGGCATTCCTCGCGGGAATACAGCGGCGAGAGGCGGGTCTCCCCCGGCCGGGCCCAGATTGTTTGGCCGGCGTCGTACTCCACGCCCCAGGTCGCTTCCAGGGCCATGTAGCCCCCGAGTTGGGCGCGGGTGCAGTAGCTGCCAGAGCCGGGCCGCGAGAGGGTCTTGAGGTCGGCGAGCACCCGCAGGCCGCTGGCGTGCTGGATGTAGCCGGTGTCGTACGTGCCGGCCAGGTTGCGGATCAGGCAGCAGGTGGGCCGCTCGGAGGCGATCACCGTCACCTGCTGCCAGTGGGGGTGGGCCAGCAGCGGCTCGATCCAATCGCGGTAGTAGCCAGACCGCAGGTGCTGCAGCTGCTGGCTGGCCTGCTGGCGTTGCTGGGACAGGGGATGGAAGCGGCTGTGCAGCAGCGCCTCCAGCGCCAGGTGCACGGTGTGGCCCCGCGGCTCCCAGACGTGGCGGGTGGCCTCGATACGGGCCATCGCCCAGTCGCTCTTGGTTGAGCCGACCACGCCGGTGACCGACACCGCGAACAGATGCTCCCCCAGCCAGTAGCAGTGCTCTGGATCCGTGCGCCGCAGGCCTGGAATCGGTCTGAGCCAGGGTCCGGCAGCGATGGTGAGTGGGCTGGTTGGCATGTGCTGCACCATCAACAGAGCCTCACGTGAAGCACTAAAAACTTGTGATTCTTTAGAACCCGTTGCGGCGCAATGGATCTGAGAGGATCCAGGACGAGTGAAACTTTGTGATTCTTGTGGAACCCTTGCGGCGCAACGGTTCCACAAGTTTCCAGATCGTTTCCACCCGCCGCGAGGCGTGAGAACGTCTGCGCTGGAGTGGGTTTCAAGGTTTCCGAAGTTTCCAGCCCTCTTGTGCGCTGGAGAAATAGGGCAACAGCGCCGCTGAGGGGCAGGCAGGACCCCAAAGAATCACAGATTTCCGGGTTGTTTCCAGCTGCCATCAAGCGCCGGAACGCCTGCCCTGGAAGGGCTCCACAAGAATCCGAAGTTTCCATACCTAGAGTTCGAACTCACGTGCCAGCCATTCCACGCCGGCTGCACTGAGGCCATAGCGCAGGTAGTAGCTCTGGCTGCCGGTTGAGACGCGCGTGGTTGTCACCAGGCCGTCGAGCTTCCCGAGAAACCGACCGAGGGTTTTGTAGGCGCTCAGGGCCTCAGCCTCGAGATCTCTCATCAGCCGTGCTTCCGCCGGCGCCAGGTCAATGGCCTGCAGCAGCTCCAGCAGGCCCACCCCGGCCAGTCCGTTGGTGTGCAAGGCCTGGAGATAACGCAGGGCCTCCTTCTGCTTCTCGCTGGCCTTGCGCACCCGCTGAGCGGCGCGATCGAGATCGCTCTCCTGCTCCTGCTGCTCCTGCAGGTCGTCGTAGGTGCCGAGCCGCGCGAAGGTCCCGCTGTTGCCGTCGATCGCCACCACCAGATCCGCCGGTGGGCCGGAGCGGGCCTCGCGCACCAGGCGGCGCTGGGGTGAATCCTTGATCAGCCGGTTGCCCTTGGCCAGGTAGTGCAGGGTCAGGATCGTGTTGGCCGCCCCGGCAATGGCGTTGTGGCCCGAGAGGGCCTCGGTGCCGGTGGTGTCGTTGGCCTTGTTGCAGTGGTGGATCAGCAGCAAAGTCCCGCCGGCATCGGTGATCTGGTGCTTGAGGTCGTAGATGAGCGACCCCATCTCCGGGTCGTTCTCGCCGAAGCAGCAGCTGCGGGTGATCGAGCGCAGCGAATCGAGGATCACCACCGCCCCAGGGTGTGCGGCCAGGCAGGCCAGCAGGGCATCGAGGTTGGCCTCAGTGGCGCGGAACCGGCGTGACCAGAGCAGCAACGGGTGATCCCAGATCCCGAGTTGCTGCAGCATCTGGGCGGTGTCGCCGTCGCCCTGGTCATCGGTCACCAGGATCACCGGCCGCGGTTCCTCCGGCGCCCCGAAGCCCAGAAAGTCCTCGGCGCAGAGCAGGCAGCGGGCGAGGGCATGCACCAGCCGCGTCTTGCCCACCTTTGCCCGGCCGCCCACGATCGAGAGGTCGCGGCGCGGAACGCAGCCGGGGATTTCCCACTGCACCACGGGTTGCGGCATCGACAGGCGCTCGGCCTGATCGAGACCGCGGAAGCGGTTGCCGTTGCGCTGGTCGTGGGCCTCGAGGATCAGCTGGCCGATCTCCTGCAGCCGCAAGGCTGTTTTCAGTTGCAGGGCGGCATGGGCCTCGCGCACGCGGGCCGAGCGGCGCAGGCTGTTGCGCTCTCGCCCCACTAGGGATCGGATGCAGTGCTCCAAGGCATTGAGGCGGCGGTTGATCGGTAGGTGCACCTTTCCCCAGCGCACCCGGGTGTCGGGTCTGGGGGAGAAACGCTGCGGGCCAGGCCCGGAACCCTTGGTGCCCCTGGCATTGCTGCTGGTGCGGTCGCTGCTCTTGCCACCCGGATGGCGCCCGTCGGTCTCGCCCTGGCTTCGACGGCTGCCTGTGGCTTGCGCCCGGGGAGGCCTGGGGGTGTGAGGAGGCTCCGGCGGCAACCAGCCGTGCTGACGGGCGTGGAACCAGAAGGTCGCCGCGCTGATCTGCTCACCGCCGGAGCTGGCCACCTGGCGGATGTCCCAGCCGCAGCTGGCCGAGGGGCTGTGGGCCTCCATCAGGGCGATCGCCAGCTCCCGGTCGTGGCCGGCCTGCTCGCAGGCCTGGATCAGTCCCCAGAGCAGGTTGCGGTAGTCGGCGTAGGTGTTGCTGCCGGCCACGCGCTTGGGGATGACGGCCAGGGCGGTGCGGATCTGCTCCAGCGGCCGCGGCGGCCCGAAGTCCTCGTCTCCCAGCTCGGGCAGTGGAATCCCAGTGCCTGGAACCTCGTAGGTCTGCTCCAGGGCAATCTCCTGTTGCGGTGCGGTGCCTTCAGCGGGTTCGGCGAACTCATCGGGCAGCAGCGCCAGGGCGATGTCATCAGGCGCGTAGCGCTGGCCGCTCACGTGCACCAGCTCCACCAGGGCGGTGGGCTGCCCGCCGGCATCCACGTACCAGCAGCCGGGCAGCCGCATCACCCGCGAGGCGTCCTTGCAGTGGGGATCGCCGCCGGCGTAGGCGATCAGCTCGGCCTGCAGCGGCGCCCACTCCTTTGGCGGGATGGGCTGCTCCAGCAGCCAGTAGCAGTGGGCCGACTTACCGCCGCTGAGCACGATCAGCGAGGGCTCCGGCAGCCCCAGCTCGCGCCAGGCGTTCAGTTGCCAGGCGATCGGCCGGTCGTCCCACTCCACGAAGAACGCCCGACAGGCCGTGATCTCGCTTTTGCGGTCGCCGCCGTCGTTGATCACCAGGTAGATGCCGCGGCCTTCCCGCTGCCACTGCTCCGCCACCGCCAGATCGAAGGGCCCTTTGCGGGCACCGATCACCGCCTTTGCTGGATTGGCGCGGTGGGGAAAGGCGCGCAGCCGGGCGCTGGCCGGGTCCTTGCCCAGCAGGGAGAGGAACTGCTTGGCGGCAGCGCGGTCGATGCAGGGCTGAGTGGGACTGGTGGCCGCTTCAGCGCTGGCCATGTTGTCCCTGACGCTTACGGGGGCTGCTGGCCAGCTCGTCGCGTTCCATGGCCTCGGCCACGATCAGGCGGATCACCGAGGAACGCGAGAGCACACCGCCGCGGGTGCGCGCATCCAGCCAGTCCCGCTGCTCAAGCGTGAACTGCACGGAGAGCGGGGTCATCATCGAGGGCATAGGAACCTCGGCATATCGAATAAGTTTATTCATGCTGGCACAGGCTCGCTAAGCTGATCTGGTTGACGAATAGGGCATGGTCGACAGCGCAGCGGCAGATCGGGCAGCGGAGAAGGTCCGCAAGCTGGTGGCCATGAGCGCCTCACCCCACCTGGAGGAGGCGCGCACCAGCGCGTTCCTGGCCTGTCGCCTGATCCGCGAGCACGGCCTGCAGGTCAGCGGGCACCCTCCCTCTGCAGCGTCCGCGCCAGGAGTGCCGACGGCAGGGGTTCCCCACAGGCAGCCCACAGCCGACCCCCATGGCTTTCGCCGCATCCGCGTCCGCCATCCCGGCCATTGCCGCTGTTGCGGCAAGCCGATCGCCCTCGGGGAGTGGGCGCTCTGGTGCCGTGGCAATGGCTTGCGTCACCCGCTCTGCGCCACCTGAGCCGTTGCTGCGCCGCCGAGATCCAGCAGGCCTTGCTGGCGCTGCTGACGGGGGAGGCCTTCCTGGCGGATCGGCCCTGGAGTGAGATCTGGTGGGGGCGAATGCGGCTCGATCTGGCCAGCGGCTGGCAGCTGGAGATCGCGATCGAGCGTGACCAGCTCGGCGCCCTGCATTGGGCGCAGGCGCCCGACGGTCGTGATTGGCTCTACGGCTGCCAACGCGACGACTGGACCCTTGGCCCGGACAGTCGCATCGTCGAGCCCGTGGCGTTGCTGGAGCCGGAGCAACGCCAGCAGCTGGAGCAGCTGCTGCGCGAGGCCATCTGCTGGCCTGCGCCCGTGGTCACCGGCGGTTGGGTGGTGTCGATGGGCAATGTGAAACCGTCGCGATACGCCCGGCGAAGAGGGCCGCGCTCCGTCCACCACCCCGTCACCAGGGCTGGTCGGGGCAGGCCAAAGCGAGCGTCCAAGACAGGGTCGCCAGCGCCCACACCGCTCTGAAACAGGCACGTCAGCGGTTCATGGTCATGAATGGGATGTCTTAGCCTTTCGCTAATGGCCAGATCGCAGTCCTGATGAGCTCTGAGTACCGGTACATCGAGGCCAAGCAGCTCGAAGCCGGTCAGGAGTTCGGGCGCATGCTCAGGCGCTGGCGGGAGCTCAACAACTGGACCCAGTACACCGCCTACAAGTGGGCCAAGGAGGCCGGCTTTGAGGTGATGGCGCCCAGCACCTTGAGCGTGTTCGAAAACGGCAAGGCGCCCAAGCCAAGGCCGGAGAGCTTCTTTGCCCTCGCCGAGGTCAACCGCCGGCTGGCCGCCAAAGACTTCAGCGGCGTGCGCACCAGGGCCCTCAAGGATCTGATCAGTCAGGCCAAACCCTTGATGGATGACGCGGAGCGGGTGTGGGGGCCGGCGGAGTTCTGGAGCTGTCACCTCGGCCTGTTGCCAGTGCCGAGCGCCTACCAGGCGCCTGCCGTTCCGGTCCAGCCCGAGGTCGATGCCGCAGAAGCCGAGAAGCTGAGCGAGCAGTGGCGCGGCCAGCTGGTACAGACCGCCAAGCAGCACGGCATCGGCGTGATGGAGGCCCTGAGTTCCGCCGCCAAGGCGGCGCCAGCCAAGCAGCGGCAGGCCTTTCAGGCGATGCTGGCCGGCTTTGAGCCGTACTCCGCCGAGCAGCTGCAGGGCATGTGGGACGGAGAGGCGTGGCTGCCGCAGCGCTGGCTGGAGGAATGGTCCACCAAGTCGGGCGCCAGCTGAGGCGTGCACGAACAGGCTCGGAGTACGCCATGCCTTGCGTTGCGCAAGATACAGATTCGGATTAGCGAGCCGCTAATATCCTGGACAGGCGGGCACCGGTCCCGCAATGCCTTCGATGACCACCACCCCTTGCGGGCGGATGGAGCCGACGCCAGGTCCCACCACCGCCTTTGATCTCAACCAGGCCCTGTTGCAGAGCCGCGAGCAGGCCCGCGCCCAGTGGGCCGAGGGCCTGGCCCAGTTCCAGTCCCAGATGGCCGCCATCGCCGAAACCTCCATGCAGGAGGTCGTTCAAGCCGCGGCGCCGGCCTTTGCCCTGGGCTTCTCATTCAGCGCCCAGAAGCTGATCAACGAGGAGCACGAAGTGTTGCGGGTGACCCTGCGGCACCGCGGCGGCGCCGAGGAGTTCAGCGAAGCCCAGGCACCCCAGGAGGGCAGTGCCGCCTGGCATGCGCTCACCGCCTCCCTGCTGGCAGGCCTGCTGGGCATTCCCGTGGGCATACTTCCTCGGACTATCGAGCCGAAACAGCCTCGGCCGTTGGATTCGGGCTCCGCAGGCGTGACCTCTGCCGCCACCGGCGATGCGGCCACTGCCCCCGCCCCCGCCCCCGCTGCTGACGACCCTGACGCCGCAGACGACGAGTGGGACACCGGCGCTGCGGATAGTCCTGAGGCGGTTGACTCCGGCCTGGAGCCCTTGTCGGACGAGGAGATCGCCACCCTGCACAAGTTCCTCGGGGCGATGCCTCAGGAGGCGCGCAAGCGGTTCACGATCGAGTTCCGCCACCAGTTCCAGGTGCCCCGGGAGGTGCGGACGATCAAGGACCGCATCACCCAGAGGCGACACAAGGACTTCATCGACGTGTTCGAGCGCGAGCTGGCGGGGGGAACGCCATGAGCGTCTGCCGCCGCGCCTACGCCAGGCCCCAGCCGCGGTCCCAGCACGGCCGCCATTACCTGTGCGTCTGCGTGCACAGCGATGTCTACCGGCAGGTGAAGCAGCTGTCGGCCGAGCACCAGCTGTCTCTATCCGGTGCCGCCCATCACCTGTTGCGGCTGGGCGCCGGCCTGGAGCCCCTGCTTCCCCTGTCCTCTTCCACGTCCACTCTTTCGAGCAAATCCCATGGCGATTGAACTCAACGACGGCAGCCGCATCGCGGCGCCGGTGATCCGTCAGCAGCGCCTCGGTGAGGTGGCCTATCTGGCGATCGTGCGCCCGGAGCAGCGCGACCGTTTGCGCAAGAACCTCAGCAGCGGCGCGATGGAGCCGATCCCCAACGGCACCGACCGTCAGGGCCGGCCCAAGGTCAAGCAGGAGATGGTGGTCCATGCGATCGCCATGCCCGGCACGACGATGGAGGCCCGCATCGGTGATGAAGGCGGTGTGCCGGCCCCGGGGGATCGGGTGCGCTTGATCCTCAAGGCCAAGGGCTTTGGCGAGTGGATCGAGGCACGCCGTCAGCACCGCCGCGGCCGGCTGAACGTGGGGGATGTGCTGGTGCTGGAGACCCGCTGGGCCCAGCAGTACGACCAGGACGGCAACCCCAAGGGCCCCAAGATCGAAGACCAGGCCGCGGCCGATGCAGTCCCCCGCAACGTCACGATCGGCTTCTACGGGCCGTTGAGCATCATCGAAGGCACCGATGCGGCCTGGATCGAGGCGGCGGAGCAGGCCTACAGGGCCGATGAAGCCGCTGCCCGCCATCAGCAGGCGATCCCGCTGGCGGATGGGGAGGACTACGGCGATGAGTTCGCCGATGAGGAGGCGCCGTTCTGATGGCCTACCCCCAACACCCCGGCCGCACGCCGCGGCCGATGGCGCAGCCGCAGCTGCCGGCCTTCTGCCGCACACGCCGGCCCATCACCACCACCGTCCGGCTGGGCGACCTGCGGCAGCTGCAGTGGTTGCTGTGGCTGGTGCTGGCCCTGCAGCTGAGCACGGTGCTGCTGGTCCTGGCGGGTCCGGTGCCAGCTCCACTGGCCGCGACCCCTGGGGGATTCACCCCCGCAGTGTTCGCGTCGCGGCATGACTCACCTGTCCTCTCAACTTCCCAGCCATGAGCAACACGTCCGCTCTGGTGCCCTACCTGTTCGAGGGGCACCGCATCCGAGTGAGCACCGATCAGCAGGGCGAGGCCTGGATCGTCGTCGCCGATGCCTGCAATGCGCTGGCGGAGAGCCCGATGGCCTGGGCCATGGCGAACCGACGCGATGAGGAGCATTGCCTCCATTCAGAGGAGGGTCCCGGCGCCGGTGGTTTCACCCTGGCGCTGATCAATGAGGCCACGCTGCTGCGCAGGCTGCTCAACAGCGACAACCCCAGCGCACCGCGGATGCGGCGCTGGCTCACCCACGAACTGCTGCCCGCCCTGCAGCGCCGACAAGAGGGCAAAGGAGAGCTGCCGCGACGCAGCATCGAGGCGATCCGCAGGCAGACCGCAGCGGAGGTGCTGCGCGGGGCCGACGAGATCATCCACCTCACCGGGGTGTCCCATGCCGAGGCCCTGCTCAGCGTCTTGGAGGAGATCCAGGCCCACAGCAGTCCTGCCGGCGTTGACGTGAAGCAGCGCGCCGGAGTGGCCTGGCTGACCGCTGATCAGCTGGCGGACCGACTGGATGGCACGCTCCGCCACACCAACCAGCGGCTCGCTGCCGCCGGATTGCAGCAGCGCAACGAGGACGACGACTGGCAGCTCACAGAAGCCGGCCTGGACTGGGGCGTCGCCCTGCCGCTCTGCAGTCGGGGAGAGCGCCGCCAGCAGATCCTCTGGGATCCGGCCGTGGTGGCGTTGCTGCACCAGACCAACTGAAAGGCACCAAACCAATCCAAGACACACACCTGAGATTCAGACCATCAGCCATGACATCCGCAACCGATCGACTGCTGCGGCTCCCAGAGGTGATCCACCGGGTCGGCCTCTCACGCACCACGATCTACAGCCTGATCGCCACAGGCGAGTTCCCCAGGCAGATCGTGATTGGCCCACGGGCGGTGGCCTGGTCCCAGCAGGAGCTGGAGGACTGGATCACCTCCAAGCGTCAGGCCGCATGCAGCGCTGATGGTTGACCAGCCAGTTGTGCGCTCAGCTCTGAGACCGGCGCCAGACCGGCAGCGACGGCCACCTGATCGAGCAGATCGGCCCAGCGCTGCAGCATGTCGGAGCGCTCCTCGAGATATTCGGCCCAGTCGTAGGCGCGGCTGACGCTGTTGCCATCGGCATGGGCCAGCTGCTTTTCGGTCACCACCCTGGGGATCTTGAGCTGCTCGATGCAGTTGGTCTGCCCGAAGCCCCTGAAGCCATGGGGTGTCTGCCGCCCCTGGAAGCCCATGCGCCGCAGCAGCATCGAGAGGCAGCCATTGCTCATGACCCGCAGCTCGCCGCTGCCGCGGTGGTTGGGGGTGTGAAAGACCAGATCGGTGTGGCCGGTGATCGGCCGCTGCAGATCGAATAGGTGCCGCGCCTGCGAGGAAAGCGGCACGATGTGGCGAACGCGAGTCTTCATGCGTTCAGCGGGAATGATCCACTGACGACCCTCGGTATCCACTTCGCTCCAACGGGCTTCCCGGAGTTCACTGGGCCGCACCAGGGTGAGCATCATCAGGCGCAGAGCGATGAGGCTGCTGCGCTCGGCGAGGCGTTGCCGCTCAAAGCGATCGATCACCTCCAAGAGATCGGGAAGCTCCACCCAGCTGATGCGGTGGTAGTGGGTTACGCGGGTGGCGGCGATGACCTTGCGGGCTTTGACGGCGGGGTTGTCCTGCCGAAGTTCGAGATCAACGGCGTGCTCAATCACGCGACGGGTGACGTCATTGCAGCGGCGGGCTTGTTCATTGGCACCTCTGGCGAGGATGGGCGCGAGCAGCTGGGTTTCAATGTCGCTGCGAGTGATCGCCTCGATATCAAGTTGCCCCAGTGCCGGTATCACGAAGTGATCAAGTTTCTCCCGCATATCTCTGCAATAGCGGGGGCTCCAGCTGGCGCTGTGGTGCTCGAACCAGGCCTGGGCGATCTGGACGAAAGGTCGGCTGCTGCTTTCGACCTGCTTGCGCTGCTGAGTTGGGGCCTGGGTGCGCGGATCGATGCCAGCTTTGATCCAGGTGTTCAGCTCCAGGGCCTGCTTGCGGGCATCGGCGAGCCGCACGGCCGGGTAAGGGCCGATGGTGAAGGTGCGGCGTAATCCCTGCCAGCGGTAGTCCTTGCGCCAGGTCTTGGAGCCGGAGCGCGCCACCCAGAGGTAGAGGCCGTCCCGGTCGTGGTGCTTGCTGCCCGGGCGTTCCGGGTCGGGCCGCAGGGCCTGGATCGCCTTGTCACTGAGCATGGCGGACAGCGCCGGAACGCTGGCGCGGGAGGGGATGTCGGCAGTTCAGCAAGGCAGGTGACGGTATAGACCCGGACCCGGCTGGCTATACCGTCAAAAATACCGTCATCCGCAGCGGCAGTAGCCGGTTTTCCCCGGATCTACCCGGACGAGCCAAAAGGGCAGATCGACTGCGCTGGAACAGTTTTGGGATATCCGCGGATCCTTTCGGATTTTGTGGAAACGGAGAGGGTGGGATTCGAACCCACGGAAGGTTTCCCTTCGCCGGTTTTCAAGACCGCCTGTAGACCCAGTAGCAGCAAGCTCTCTGACGTCCTATCACGAAACGGTGAGCCGAATATGAGCCGTTTTGATGGTTCGCCTTACCTGTTGCAGCGCCCTCTACCGCCGGGTCCGGCTGCTTGCTCCCGACAGCGGTCTGCATCCCGGAGGGGAAGAACAGGGCGCTGACCGTCATACAGCGATCCAGGCAGGCATTCACCTGACGGGGGGCGTGGATCCAGTTGGGGAGCTCACATGCCCCCACGAACGCGGCCGAGAAGACGATCTGGCCGGTGAGCAGGCCGTGGGAGGCGGCCGCTCCGAGCAGCCGCAGCAGGGGGTTCATGAGGCCCAAGGATGCGAGTCCTCTGGCTCTTGCCATTGTTGGACAAGCCCCAGCAATGCTCGGATTGCCTTGTGAGCAGTTGGGGTTGTGCTGTCAGTCGCGTTGTCCTGCTGTGATGACGATGGAGCTTGTCAGTTCAGGTCTAGCCCCTTAAAGGTTGCCGTCTTCACGTCGTTAAAGAAGATCGGATCGATCTTGTCGATGACATCGGTGTCGACTTCCAGGAATGCACGTTTATTCTCGCCTGGGATCAAGGCGCAGCGGGCGCCATTATCCATAGCCACTTGCAGGGGTTCCACCAGGGAGCGGGCGGCTTTGATATTGCCCTGAATACTCATATCACCCATGACGAGCATGCCTGCTCTGGCGGGAGCACGGCGGATCGCGGAAAAAGCAGCGAGGAAAAACGCAACGCCCACTTCGGCTTCCACCTTGTTGCCCAATAGGTCGATGGCTTCCACGTTGTAGTCGTAGCTGTCGGCCTCGTGGCTGATCGAGAAGGCGCTCTTGTTGGCCTGCAGGTAAGCGAAGGCGCGCTGGATCGATTCCTTCATCGGGCCGCTGATGCCACCAGCCGGCTTGAGCTTGCCGTTGCCTGCCGCAATGGACACCTCTAGGCGGTAGAGGCCCACCGTGCCATCGCCTGTGACGGATGCGGTGTAGACCGATCCTGGTGCCATCGGCTCGGCTGCGATCAGGTCCTGACCGCCCTGCTCGGGCACGCCAACAAAGTGCTCCTCGCCCGAGTCGTTGTCGGAGTAGCTGAACGACGTCTGGCTGTACTCAAAGGAGCCCATCTTCTTGAGCTGCTCTTTGACGCGCCGGCGGCACTCGATGGCGAGCTTGAGGATCTCCTCCAGGTCTTCCTTGGATGGCTCTCCATGGGGGTGGATGATCTTGACCAAGCCGGAGACGGTGCGGCGCACGGCCTTGCGGTCGCGGGTGTTGAGGTGGCTGCCCAGGCCGAAGTGGCTGTCACACAGCTCGGTGTAGTTGAGCTTCCGAAGGTCGCGCAGCGCTTCTGCCAGGTAGTCGATCACGAAGCCGTAGTGGTCCGTGAAGAACTCGTTGCGCATGTTGGGCACTTCCCAACCCGGCAGGTAACAGTGCAGCCGGTCGATGAAGGCCCTGTCATCCCGGATGATGTCGGGCATGGGGGCAAACAGATGCCCGGTCTGGACCATCACGTCGATCGGCTGCTGGGTGTTGCCGAACATGGCGATGCTGGCGTCACCGGCGAAGCTCTCGGCACCACGCTGGAACTGCCCCGACTCGCAGTAGGTCTTCATGGTGGTGATGACCTCCTTGGGCATCTTCTGGAGGTCGGCCACCTCGTCGAAACCCACCACGTCCCAGATGGACACCATCCCCTTGACCTTGCCATTCATGTGGCCAAAGAGGTTGGCCACGGTGGTGGGCCCTGTGAGAAGGGCTGCGTAGGGGGAGAGCTCCTGCACCGCAAAGCTCTTGCCGGTGCCTCGGGGGCCGAGCTCCACCAGGTTGTAGTTGCGCTCGCAGAGGGGTATGAGCCGCAGCAGGAACAGGTACTTGAGACGCTGGCTGAACTGAGAGGGCTCGTAGCCCTTCGAGCGGATTAGCAGATCAATCCACTCCTCGGTGCTGAACTGGGTGCGCAGCTTGCGGTACTCATCGAGGTTGAAGCTGGCCAGCTGGATCGGTGTGAGCTGGCTGATCGAGAAGGGGGCCTTGCTGTCGCTCTCATCCCACTCCACCTCCACTTGGGCCCAGACCCCGCCGGTGAGCAGCCGCTCGAAAGCATGCACATCGTCATCGGAAATGCGCAGGCTGTTGCTGCCGA
Organism: Synechococcus sp. CBW1004; assembly: GCF_015840715.1. Lineage (NCBI taxonomy): Bacteria > Bacillati > Cyanobacteriota > Cyanophyceae > Synechococcales > Synechococcaceae > Synechococcus > Synechococcus sp. CBW1004. Next base: position 414,754 of record NZ_CP060397.1, read on the forward strand.
AGTTGACGCACTCGGCCACATAGGTGTTGCCGACCAGGCGCACCTTGACCTTGTCGATGAAGGTGTAGCGTCCCTTCTGCTTGACCTTGCTCTGGGCCTTGGTCGCCTCATCCGGGCGGATGTAGTTGTTGGCCAGGGTGTCGCGCACCACTGTGAGGCCCAGCTCGATGGCCGCCGGGTCGGAGGAGGCGCAGTACTTGCCGAGCAGGTACTCGAGCACGAACACCGGCACGTTGGCGCCCACCTTCACGGCCCGCACCAGGTCTTTGCGAACGCACTTGCCCGCAAAGACCTGATTGACCTTGTCGTCGAGGGCGTCGCGGCTGGTGCTGGCGGCTGTGGCGGTCATTGAGCGGGGGTGGCGGGCTGGCCGGTGCGGGGCACGAGGTTGATCTCGACGTCGCAGCCGAGCACATCGGCGTAACGGCGGAGGGTGGTGAGTGCGGGCAGGTGCTTGCGGGATGCTTCCAGCCGGCAGATGGCGCTGCGGGTGGTGCCCATTCGGGTGGCGACTTCCTCCTGGGTGAGGCCTGCGCGCTTGCGGGCATCGAGCAATTGGCGCAGCAGGCGGAATTCCACCGCTGCTTCCTGCCTGGCCTCCCCATAGCCAGGGATCTGCTCAACGCGGGCGCGTTCGGCCTTGCGATCGCGGACGACAGGTTCGTAGGGGATGTCAGCCATAGCGTTTGACCTCCTTGAGGCGTTGACGGGCGATTGCAAGCTCGCGCTTGGGCGTTTTCTGGGTCTTCTTGACGAAGGCGTGGAGGATCGTGATCACCCGTCCGCTGCAGAAGCAGTAAAAGGCCCTGCCAATGCCGGAGCGGCTTTTGGGCCTGAGCTCGAACAGGCCATCGCCCATGGCCTCGGAGTGGGGTGCTCGGAGCTGGGGACCGTGGTCTTCCAGCAGATCCAGCAGCTCGTCGCAGCGGGCCAGCAGGTCGACAGGCCAGCTTTCGATCTCCTCGCGGACGCGGGGACTGAAGTATTCGACCCGAAACGACGGTTCCATGTTAGCGCGTGTGCTACGTCCCCCCTAGGTTTCCGTCAGCCGATCAGATCCACTGGCAGGTCCTGGCTCTTGTGCAGCACCAGATCGGTGGCGGCGTCGCGCAGCTCCAGATAGAGCTTCTTGGCGCTCACTTCAGCGGGGAGCATCAGGCCGATGGTGGCGGCCTGGCCGGGGGTGAGGGTGAGGCGGTTGGTGTCGCGATCGAGCTCAGCGCCGATGGCTTGGATCGGGGTGGCCACCAGCTCCTCGCTCTTGCTGTCGTAGGCGCCGAGCACCACCTGACGGCTCTGACCCTGGTTGAGCAGGGTGGCGGGTAGCTCGATCGGCAACATCAGGATGCGGTTGGTGATCTTCTCCGGCAGCGCTCCAGGCCAGGCTGGCTGCTTGGACCGCTTGCCCTTGGCGGCCTTGGCTTCGTCTGCAGCAACAGCGCCAGCTGGATTGCAGCGGAAGCTGAGCAGCGGGATCAGCACCTCCTGAATGCTGGTGCCGCCGTGGTGATAACAGAGGCTGCCGCCTGCTTTGAGCACACCGGCGGAGCGGGGCACCACCACCGAGAGCCCATTGGTGCCGTAGCCCAGATCCGCTGGCGGGATCTCGATGCAGGGCTCCTGAACGGCTGAGGGATGGCCCAGCCAGCAGCGGCGCTCCAGCTTGAAGGTTTTGCCAGCAGGCGCTGGGATCCGCATCGCCGGTTCGCGGCCCAGGGGCAGATGCAGGAAGCCATGATCGGCTGTGATTACGATGCGCTCCAACGGCTGCTCCAGCGGCAGCGCAGCCAGACGGCGCACGGCTTCTTCGATGGTGTCGAGCTCGCGCTGCATGTCGGCGCGCACATTGGCGAGGCGCTCGTCGCTGTCGCGCTCGCCGGCCTCATCGATGCCGATGCTGGTGATCACCACGGGACCGGCGCCAGCGAGCTTCTCCAGCAACACCGCCTCCTTGCTGCGGATCACCTCCACCAGGTTGAGCACCACCGCCGCAGGCACGCGTTGCTGCAGGTGGGCCAATCGTTTGGCCTTGTCATTGCTCCAGCCCACCGGCACGCCATCCACCACGGAGCAGGGTTCCCCGTCGCCTTCGGTGACGGCAAAGCTGCGCTCGGCGCCGGGCAGCAGGGCCGACATGCCCACCGGCGTGATCGAGGGAAGCGCCGCCTGGGCGATCTCGAGCCGCAGATCGCTGAGCTGCTCGCGGCTCCAGCCGCTGAAGCGCTCATGCAGGGAGGCGCCCATCTCGTAGCGCAGGGCATCCACCCAGAACACCACCGCCCGACCAGCCCCTGGCTGCACGCGCTCGGCCCAGATGCGGGTCTGAGCCATGGCGCCGGGGATCAACCAGCCGGCCTGCTGGAAGGCATCGGTGAAGCGCTGCGTCTGCTTGTCGAGCAGCTGCTCGTAGCGGTTGCGCAGCTGCTCCAGGCCCTGGGCCACTTCCACGGCAGCAGCGGTGAGCTCGGCCACCTGCTGCTCCAGGCGCCGCTGCAGGCCATCCACGTGGTGGGCCAGATCGGCTTGGTAAGCCAACCAGATTTCGACGGGAGCCGTTGGCTTGGGCAGCTGGGCTTCCGCCTGATCGAGGGCCAGGCCGAGCGAAGCTGCGGTGCGCGCCAACTCCCACTGCAGCCGCCGCTGCGACTGGGTGGGATCGGTGGGCTGGCCCACCAGCCAGAAGCTGTCGTGGCGGGCAAGCACCAGCTCCTGGGCTTTGGCGGCTTCCCCTTTGGCGAGAAAGGCATCGACGCTGCGCAGCAGGAACTGCTCCTCACAGGGGAAGGTGTCGATGGCACCGAGCACGCCAGGCCGTTCGCTGCCGATCAGCTCACGCAGGCCCAGCTCCTCTTCCACGCGGGCGGCGATGGCGATGTAGGCGCCGGCATGGTTGCGGCGCAGGGCCTTCACATCGGTGAGGGCGTTCTCCTCTGCCGCCTTGCCCACGGGCAGGGATTGCTTGGCGAAGGCGGTGAGCTCATCGCCATGCCAGTCGTGGAGGAACTCATGCAGCAGCAGCGCCCGCTGGGCCCGCTGACGCCAGTCGGCCAGTGTGGCGTCTGCTGGGAAGCCGAGGCCCCAGCGGCTGTGGAGCAGATCCTGCAGTTCGCTCTCCAGGCCCTTGGTGCTGGTGCCGGCATCGAACTGATCGGATGCCAACCAAAGCCGCGCCAGTTCGGCATTTTCGGGAGGGCTGCCCATGCCACCGAGCTGCTGGCGGAACAGGGCCTTGAGCTGGCTGAAGCCACCGTCGCCAGATTGCTCCAGGGCGATGGCGATGTCGCGGTAGGTGAGATCGGGCCGTTTGAGCAACTGCTCCACCTTCTCGGGCTCCATCACCTCGCGCAGGTAGACGCGGGCCCGGTTCACCAGCTGCGCTTCGAAGACCGTGCCTGCACGGATCAGCTCCAGCAATGTGGCCCGGCCGTCGGCCTCTTGCCTCTGGGGTAGGTAGACGAGCAGCGGATCGGGCAGGTCTGCGCAAACCAGCGGCTCAAGCTGGTGGCGCAGGGCAAACAAGCTGGTGCCTGCCACAACCCACTGGGCCTGCAGCTCCCCGAGGTTCAGCCCACCAGGCGCCTCACCGCTGGGCGGGCTGGTGGCCAGGGCATCGAGCAGCGAGCGCAGTTGCTCCGCAGGGTCAAACAACAGCACCACCCGGTGCAGGCTGAGCTGCTTGGATAGCTCCTGGCAGAAGCGGGCCTCCAGTTTGTTGGGAGCAGCCTGGGTCATGACGAGAGGTGGCGCACCCGATACACGCAACTTACGCGCGTGCTCGTATTTATACACGTGTGCTCGTAAATACTCATATGGCTGTCGGGAGGTGGTAGGTGCGGCCTTTGCCCACCCCTTCCGGGATCAGGGCGCCGCGTTTGCAAAGGCGCTGCAGGGCATGGGTGGCCTGGTTTTCCTCAAGGCCAATCGTTCGGATCACATCCCGGCGGCGCAGGCCCTGCACCTCGGCGGCCAAAGCCAGGATGCGCTGATCGATGTTTTCAGTGGTGAGAGCCGTCTGGCGCCGGTAACCGGTTTCCTGATCGAAGGCTTGGTAAACCTTCTGAGAGAGGGTGTAGCTCCGACCGCGACCCTGGCCCTGAGCAGCAACCAGGTCGGCCTCCACCAGTTGCTCCAGGTGCCGCCTGATCGTGGGCTCATCACGGTGCAGGCTTTCGGCTAATTGGGCAGTGGTGAGGCGGCGCTGCTCGTGCAGGGTGTGGAGGAGCAACAAGCTGAGCAGCCCCAGCGGTTCACCGTTCTGGCGTTGCCGCTCTTGCCAGAGGGCGACCAACTTGAGGTTGGCCGGCAGGGTGCTGAGCTGCAGCACCACATCGTCGAGGCTGGATTGGCTGTAGTTGGGGGCTGAGCGGCCTGCCTCCAACAGTTCCTGGTAGATGCGATCAACACCGCGGCCTGTGCGCTCCGCCAGGCCAATCCGCTTGAGGGCATCGGCAAGGACCAGATTGCGCGAACGGGGCGGGGTGGTGAGCAATGTGGCGATGCTGACGCCACGCACGAAACCGCCAGGGTTGCTGATCACCAGCTGCTCGCCGAGTTGCCAGGTGACATGCACGGCGGCCAGGCGGGTGTAATCGCGGTGGGCGAGGGCATTGATGAATGCTTCGCGGAAGGCCCGCTTGCTGAGGTTGGGCACGGGCACGCGGAACAAGCCCACATCCAGCTCCTGTTCCGTGAGAAAAGGATCAATCCGCTGCTCGATCTGCTCTACCAGCGCAAGCAGGGGTAATCGCCAGAAGTGATTGATCCGCACCTCCGTTCCCTGGAGCACCTGGAAGCCGCATTCATGGCCGGGGATGCAGCGACGAATCGCCGCTTCCTGACCAAGCAGCAGCAGGCCCGCTGCGGTGGGTCGGTTGTTGCCCTGGGCATCGGGCTCCACCAGGCCGAGGGCCCCATCGAGCTCATCGTCGCTGAGCTCCAGAAGGGTGGGGTCGCCTTTGTAGGTGCGCACCATCGTGCGCAGCCGCTGGCGTTCAACGGGGTTGAGATCCTCAAGTGAGGCCGAGAGCAGAGGTTCGGCCGACCAATCCAGCTCCAGCTGCTGATGGGAACGCCGCATCACATCCACAGCGGTGGCCGGCCGGCAGAACGGTTTGCCTTGTTGGTCGAGGCTGCGGATCTGACAACGCCCATCGCGGCTGAACACCGTTCCCTGGGCTACGGGAACATCGATCTGCAGCACTGCGAGGTCGTTCAGCTCCAGACACTCGACCGTGACGCCCAGCGGTGGCGTGGTGAACTCAGCGATCACGGCAGCCAGGTTTTTGCTCCGGTCACGACCTGGATGCAACCCCGTGACAGTGCCGTTGTCTTCAATGCCGAGGTAAAGGGTTCCTCCCTGGGCATTGGCCAGACAGATTGCTGCCAAGGCGAGATCCCGATCTTTCAGCTGCTCTTTGCGGTCAGCCTTGAACTCAACAGTGAGAGTCTCTGCTTTGGGCAGCTCAGGAGCGTTCACGTTCATGACGGTTTTCCTCCAGCTGAGCCCAAGAGAACCAGCCGCTTATCTAGGGAACTCCCCTCGATCCGAGGCGAACTCCCCTCAATCCGGCGTCCAGCTCCCCTCAATCCAGAGTGAACTCCCCTCGATCGGGAGAGCCCCTGGCTGAAGCGTGCCTCCAGTTTGTTGGGAGCTGCCTGCACCATCACGCCTCGACCTCAGTTTCTGAGGCCATAGCAGCTCGACCCTGCTCACTGAGCACGTAGCGCGCCCCGCGACGTTCGCCCAGCTGATCGATCTGGCCGCTCTCCTTGAGCTGCTTGATCAGAGCGGTGAGGGCATTGGGCTCCACGCCAATCAGATCAGCTATCGCCGCCTTGGCCAGGCCATCGGACGGTGCGGCGGTGAGGGCCAGCAGCACCTGGCGAGTGGCTTCCGCATCCACGACGGCAGCGGTGCCACGGGGACGCCGCGTAGCAGAACTGCCACTGGCGCGTGTACTGCGGCTGGAACGGGTGCGGGTTGGCGCCACGGGCGGTGGTGCAGCCAGGAACCGCTCCAGGGCGCTCTTGACGGCTGGATTGGTGTGCTCAGCAATGAGTGATTGCAGGTCAGTCTCTGAGAGCTGCCGCGGTAGCCAGTTGCCGTTGTTGGTTTCCTGCCAGAGGCGCTCCTCCAGGCCATGGGCGATCGCGAGGCTGCGATCGGTGGTGCACTTGGGGATCACCCGCTCGGGCCAGAGGTGGAAGGCGAGATGGGCCCAGTCGTAATCGCCCTTCACCAACTTGTCCCAGCACTCCTTGCACTTCTTCTGCCACGGGGTGTAGGGCGTGATGCGCCAGAGCATGGCGTGGTTGATGATCACGCCATCGTTGAGATTGGGATTCCAAAGCGGAGCGACTAGATCAAGCTCGCCCTTGAGAATGCGCAGGTCCTGGAGAAGTGTCTGCGCCTCCTGAAGACGGGCAGCTGCATCTCCTGAGAGAGCTCCCTGGGATTCAAGCTCGAACTGTTCGCGCTCGGCCTGCTGGATGCGGGGCTCCACGAAATCACGCAGCAGTCGATAGAGCGTGTCTTGAGTGAAGCGGTGGTAGTAGAGCCAGGCTGAATAGCTACCGCTGCCTGCTGAGAGCTGCCAGTAGATAGGAGCCTGGCGGCGACTCTTTGAGTAGCGCTTCAGATGATCAGCGAAGAAGCCAGCGGGCTTGCGCAGGTAATCACGCAACGACTTTGTTTCAAGGGCTTCACAGAGTTCCAAAGGAGTCGAATCAGAATTGCGGCCATCCTTGCTCTTGCCCAAAACGATCTCAAGAACCTGGAGGACGCGACACTCAATATCCAGCTGGTGATCTGAGTCGTCAACAAGAATCGCGTCACGCAAGGGTTCTATTGGATAAACGATTGGCTTGTCCCCAATTTCATAGGGAAGGCCATTAATGGCCAGCAATTGACCGGGAGGGTAAATTGGCAATGGCTCAAAGGGTGCAGGCAGCGCAGGGATAGGGATATCGCCCACTGCAATTCGAAGATCCCACCTGCCATAAATCACACCAATCGAATATGAAATCCACTCCGAGGCCTGGCAGGCTAAGGAGTCTTCATCTGGAGATGTATACCGCTCGACAAGCGCCGATCTACGCAATGCAAGTGGCGTAACACTATTCAGGTCGCCCCCAAAGATCAGGCCTCCAACGAGATCGTCTATCTCGTCCGAAAGATATTTGAGTTGCTCAGTAATCTCGTGCCGGAAATGGCTCCGGAGTGGAGCGGGAACACAAAAGATAGGGGAAGTCTCGTTGATCCGCTCTATCTCAGATACCCTTGCGTAAAACTCTTGCCCGAGACGAGTAAGCTCACTCTTGGCTGAATCAAGCCAATTGCGTTGAACGGGAAGATTCGCTGTTGCGCGAACCTCTTTCTTTCGATAACGACCGAATGCACTAGCAAGATCTTCGCCCCAAGTTGACGCCAAAACGGTCAAGAGCGGCAGGCAGTCGACATTGTCGTTCAAGAATAGAGATATTGAGTCACCCGAAAAGATATGACCAGGCGGCATAATGCGCGGGCCAAGGCCAAGTCCCACTCGGGGATGCGTAATACCTGGCTTCCACCACCAGTCAATACTCTGACGCACCTGTGCATCAGTGCCATACTTGGAGACCTGAAATGCTCTCGCTTCTCGTCCATTATTAAGCCAATTGTATACAACGGGTGTCGGACTTGTGTATGGCTGAAACTCCCCGCCCTCCTCGTATCCAAACCAGTGAATCCCTATAGACGAATAGAGCTGCTCCCAGCGCAGGCGCTGGAATCGGAAATCATCAAATGTCTGATTGCCTTTGGTGACCGTACCAAAACTTGGATCTACTCGGTCGGGCTCTTTCCACAATGAAACCTTCGAGGCTCCCATGTAGTAACAAAATGGCTGCAAGTATAAATTCTTGAACATTTCCATGGGGACCAGCTTTGTGGTGCCGCTGCCAAGATCATGAGTGTTACGCATAAGCTCAGTGCTTTTGCTGGTATTTGCGGTGAGGTCAATGAATGATGTTCTATCAGCGGGGCCTGGCAGAGAAACCGTCAAAGCAGTGTCAACCGTGGCTGCATCGAGGACTCCTGGACCAAGTTCCACCATGCAATGAAGTCTCCTAGAATCAACCCATGCACTCCGCACAAACCGCATTGGCTTGGTGAACATAAACAAAGACGATGTAATCGCGCCAACAAAAGGCTTGTCGTCCCTGTCGTACAAGAAGCGCCACAGGAACGACCCGTAAATATCCGTCCAGGCCGACTCGTACTTCGATTTAAGGTAGCCTAGGCAGGCCTTGGCAGGATTGCCAAAGGGAGGATTCATTAGTACTGCGTCATAGCTCTTCCTGCATGCATCAATAAAGGCAAATCCTCCCGCTGCATCCTCTGCAAAGAGCCGGCGCTGGTAGCCGGTGCTTTCGGCTTGGTCGGCGTAATCGTGCAGCGCAGCGTAAATACGCCCCTCGATATTGACCCAGAAGTCCTTAGTGAGGTTCTGAAGGTCGTCGTTCAATGATGCCCCGACCTGACCCAGTGCTGCTAATTCGGCTGCAGTGAAAAGATTCTGCTGCTGGACAGCAAGCTTTTGCCATTCCCTTCGTGCATCATCAACTGCATCACGGATTTCTTGCTCGATCTTGAGGAGTGACCCGGCTTCACCAGCTAGCTGCATCTTGTCGAAGATCGCTTCAAGCAGCTGCTGAACAAGACCCCGTTCTGCTTCTGGGAATTGCTGATCCACAAAATCAGCCAATAGCTCCCGTTCCCCTGGCATCGGCTCAGCGCACACCACATTGGAGCGGGTGATTGGTGGGCGATCAGCAACAACCAGCTGGTGCTCTTGCCACGCTCTCTGTGCCCGCAGCCAGAGGGTCAGCCTGGCGATCTGTGTTGCCCGTGAATCAATGTCTACGCCGTGGATGTTGTGCTGCAGGATCAGCCTGGGCACCTCATGCAAAAAGGCTTCCTTGCTGGCGAAATCCGCTGCATAGGAGACAAAGGAAGCAAAAGCTTCTCCGTGCTTGGCCTGCTTCTCTGAACCTTGGGCGATCTCCCAGGCCTCCTGGTAGATCTCTAGATAGAGATCAAAGGCATAAAGCCCAAAGTGCATCGAGCCGCAAGCCGGATCCAGCATCCGGATCTCTCGCGGATCCTTGAGCGGGCGATAGGGAATGTGCACCGGCTGGCGCAGTAGCACCTCTTGGCTGAGCGCTTCATCGCTATCTGACTGCTTGGGAGATTCCTCCCCAGGCTGAAGCCAGATTTCATTGGGCCGCCGTACCAGATAGCGGCAGCGATCCTTCAGCGCCGTATTGCCCTGCCGCATCTCATGCCAAATACGCCCCAAGGTGTTATCAGTCAGGAACTCCACTACATAGCGCGGTGTGAAGAACTGGTTCCGCACCGCTAGTTCACGGCTGTTGCGCGGCGCTGATGACTCCTCGCGCATCTTCTTGCGCTCGGCATCACCGTTGAAGTATTGGTACACCCAGCCCAGAGTTTCGTCTTCACTCCAAAGCTCAGCCAGCTCAGGCCGGTTGAGGATCTCCAACAGCTCTAATAACGCCGTGCGCTTTGGCCAGAGCAGGCTCGCCGGATCGCGCGGATCAAACAGCGCCCGCAGCTCGCGGCTCACATCCTCAAAGATCGTTTCCAGATAGAGCCGATAGCTGCTCTCCTGATCCGCCAGCAACCCCTGGGCCACCGCGGTGAACTCCAGGAAGCCCGCACTCTCCAGCCCCCCACTCACGCAGGGGCGCACCAACTCGCGGGCCTCCATCAGCTTGAGCGCCACGAAGCGGTTTAGCGCTGTGAAAGCCATCTCCCGCAGGGCGAGCAGCAACGCTTCCTTGCGGTCGTTGATCTGGGCTTCCTTGTGCTCGATCCAGGCGATGAGCTTCTCGCGGATCAGCCGCTGCTCGGCCAGCAGGTGCGCACCGGGCTCGTCCGCCCAACGCACCTTGTCCACATCGATGTCGTAGGTCTGCAGCAGCTGGCTACGGAACTCCTCTTCCAGCAGCCTGCGGGCATCTTGGGTTGCCTTCTGCAGCCTGGTGCGTTGTTCCTTCTCCATGGCTCAGGCCCTCCTCACTGCAACAAGACCTTGCGGTCGTTACCCAACTCTTCTTCGCAGCGGTGGCGGATGCGACCCAGTACCTCTTCAAGCCCATCGGAATCAAACGGCTCGCGGCACAGCTCACGCACGCTCACCTTGCTCACCTCCTGCTCTGGGAACGCCCACTGCTGAGCCTTCTGCTCCTGCTGGCGCAGCACGCCTTCGAGCATGGCGGGCTGATCCCGCAGCCGCACCAGGTCCAACCCCTCGGCGGCACAGGCTCTTTGGCGCAAAGGCTCTTTGAGTTGCTCCTGCCTTTCGCCATCCAGCTCTGCAAACCCTGGAGCCTGCTCCAGCTCCGCCATCCGCTGCTGCACCTGCGCAGCCAGGGCCTGTTGGGCGTCGCTGCGGCGTTGGGCGTAGGCGTCTTCCAGCTTCTTGGCGTGCTGGTCGATCTCAGGGATCCGTTCGTAAAAGCTCAGCGACTGCAGCAGATCGCGCAACTGGTGCTCGGCCTCGATCAGCTCCTGCGGCAGGTCACTTTCCTGCTGCAACTGCCCCCAGAGCCGCTCACTCAGGGCATGTCGAGCCCGGCGCAGATCCTCCAGGCGGGTGTCCAGCACCTCCTTGATTGCCGTGGCCCGCTGCCATTGCTCCTTCACGGCCTCGGCACTGGAGCGGAAGGCCTTCACCACCTCTTCGTCGTCACTGTCCTGCCAGGTGGAGACCTGCTCGCAGGCCTGATCGAGCGCGTCCCGACCGGGCAGCTCCAGAGGCACCATCGCCTTGCTGGCGGCGTTGAGATCGGCATTAACGCCGACTGCCGTATTGCGGATTTCCTTCGCCAGTGGGCCCGATTGAACGCCGGGAACCGTTTTGCCAGCGAACTTTTGGAAGAGCTTGCTGGCTTCGATCACATCCTCAACGGTGATCGTGCCCGTGTGCACCCCGAAGGCGGTGGCACGGAAGGTGCTGTTGTTGGTGAAGAGGGGCCGCACCTGAGGGTTGGCGCTGCCCACAAAGCTCTGGGCGTTGTGGGTGGCCTTGAGATGGCTGCCCACCTGGAGAGCGGCCACCAGGAACTTCACGGCATCGAGCGTCCAGCCGTAGGGCGCATCGGCGAAGTGATCGGCCAGCTCCTTGCCGCTCTGCCCGCCTTTCACCTTGATGCGGTTGAGCACCGCCTGCAGGGCCGGGCGGTTGGTGTCGATCACCCACTGGCCTCCCTCCTCCTTGCAGAGGCGCAGGGTTTCGATCGAGCCGGTGAGGCCCTTGAGGTTGTCGGCGCTGAGCAACTTGCTCAGTTCGTCGCCACTGGGGCTGACCGCCGCTTCCCCAAAGCGCTCGTAGATCTGTGCCAGGCCATCGCTGAGAGCCTCGCGGATGGCCTCCACCGCCCGGCTGGCGTTCGCACCGATGGCGCAGGGGCCGCCGTTGAGCAGCACCTGGCCGTGAATCAGGGCCTGATCCACCAGCCGGCAGGACTCCTGGCGGAAGCTCTCCAGTTTGCGCCGCTCCTCGCTCACCAGCTGCACCTGGCCCTTGCCGCTGGCGTCGCGGCCTTTGAGGTCGATCACCTTCTGGGAGCGGAACCACTCCCCCAGGGCACGATCCAACTCCGGGCTGGGGCGCATGGCCCAGAAGAAGGTGTTGGTGTCTTGCTGGCTCTGCTGGCGCAGCTGCTCGACCCGATCCTCGAAGCTCTCGCTGCCATCCACCCGCTCCACCTTCACCGGCACATCACCTTTCACCACTTCGCTGCCGCGGAAGTGCAGGGCCGCCTTGAAGCTCTTCACACCATTGCCCAGGCCGGCGCTGGGCACGGGTTCCCAGTTTTGCCGCAGGGCTTCCTGCAGCAGGTTGTGGCGATCTTGGGCTGATGGCGCCTGCTGGCTGCGCACCTGCTCCCAGTCCTCCTCTTCTGGTTTGGGGATGCGGTACTGCCCATCGGCCTTGCGGATCAGATTGCGCTCCTCCAGGTGCCGGCAGGCCTCCTGCACCTCGGATTCGAGTGAGTCACCATCCACCCGTGGATGGAGCACCACGGCGATGTTGCGCTCGGTGACCGGCACCTGATCCACGAACTGCAGCAAGCAGATTGCCTTGGCCACCGGCACCGCCAGCGGGTGGCTGGCCTTGGTGGCGATGTCGCTGATCTTGCCGCGGTACTGCGAATCGATGTTGTTGCTCTGCAGGTCGTAGACCCGATCCAGCGTCACCAGTGCGCCCACCACCTCATCAGCCAGTCCGCACTGGGGATTGGTGAGCAGCTCTTGCGCGAGCTTGATGATCGCCCGGTTGGCCCCGCCGAACTGTTTGCTGGCGCCACCGGAGAGGCGCAGGCCCGACACCACCTGAATGATCAGCTCGATCTGATACGGCAGCAGGGGGTAGAGGTCGGCGAATGCTTTGCCGGTGAGCTCGGGCAGCCGGATCTTGGTGTCGAGCTTGGTATGGCTGGCGAGGCGCCCCTGGTGCTGCTGGAACAGGCCCTGGAGGGTCTGTTCGCCCCCACTGTTTTTGCCCAGCACCCGCCGACTGGTGACCTCGGCAATGTCGGAGGGCTCCAGCACCGGCTTGTAAGGGAAGCGGTCCTGCAGGCGGGCCAGCTCAGTGCGGTTGTCGTCGAGATACCCCACCACATCGGAGAGCTTCTCCTGGGAGGTGACCATCACCCACACCTTGCCGCGACCCTTCACGCCGAGCTGCTGCACGATCGCCTGCAGATCGAGCATTTTCTGAATGTCGCGGGCCACGTACTGGCCCACCTCATCCACCACAAACATCAGCTGTTTGCCGGGGTGCTTGCGCGCCATCAGCTCGATGGTGCGCTCCGCCAGGCTGGCGGGTGTGATCGGCACGCTTTCATCACGGGCGCTCTTGAGCCAGCTGTCCTTCTCGGCGTAGGTCTGCGGTTCGAGGGCGTGCATCACCGCACTGGCCCTGGGCATCGCCTGCAGCAGCCGGGTTTTGGCGATGGCCCAGTCTTCCCCGGGGTAGAGCTGGGCAAAGGCATCGAGGAAGGCCTGCATGCGGCCCTGCTCCTCCAGCTCGATCTCCAGCTCCGCCACCTCCAGGCTGCTGGAGTAGCCGAGATGATCGAGCAGTTTGCGGTAGAAGATCTTGGTGAGCGCGTCGCTGGCGTTGACGTTGCGATCAGCTGAGACGTCAAAAATGATCGCCTCGGTGGGGATCTGCTCGTTGATCGCCTTCAACAGGGCCTTGATCTGCAGGTTCTTGGCCCGCTGGCCGAGCAGATCGCCGGCGCTGTCGCCCGCCAAGTCCCGATTGCTGACTGCTAGCCCCACATACTTCGCAAAGCTCGACTTACCTGCGCCAAAGAAGCCCGCCACCCAGATGGCGATCGCCTCGCTGGGTTGATTCACCGACTGCCGGTAGCCCTCCAGCACCCGCAGCATGTTCTGCTCGATCGACTCGGTGAGGATGTATTCGTCGATCTCCTGGCGCACGATCGCCACGTCGTCCTGATCGACCTTGATCACCTCTTCGATTTTGCGGTCGATCCGACCGGAGAACAGCTCTCGGATGGCGGTGGTGGTCATGGTCAGGCGAATAACTTGGGGCGGTAGTTGTGGTCGGCTTCGGCTTCATCCATGAAGCGCAGCCCTGCCGGGCCGTCTCGCTGGCCCGGGTAGAAGAGCACCACCGGATGGCTCACCTTGTGGTGCAGGTTCTCCAGAAGTGCTGACGGTCGGTGCAGACCAAACAGCGAACCCACGCGCTCCAGGAAGACGATGTGGCTGGTAGTGGGCTTGGAGGCATCGACGGCTTCGGCGACGAGCTGATCCAGTGGTGTGGAGCCAGCGGCCTTGCCACTGAGTACATCGCGGATGGTGTCGCGCACCATCTCAACGCCCAGGTCGGCTTCCCCCTGGGCGATCTCCTCCAGCGACAGCCCGGCGGCTGCGATCGACTGCTCCAGCAGCTGGGCCATCGAAAGACGCTGCACGGTCTTGCCGGCGTTCTCCAGCCGCACCACCAGATCCCGCAACGCCTGGCGCAGCTCCCATTCGTCTTCCGGGGGATAGAGGAAGATCCCGAACGGCATGTCGGTGTAGGTGCTCAGGCCTACGCCCGAGTCGGCGGCGGTGAGTACCGGCTCAAGCTGCTGCTGCAGGCAGCGCTGCCATTCCTTCTGGCTCATGTCCATACCTCCTGCACCAGGGCTTCAGCGCTGCTCGCCGGCAGTTTGAGGTCCACCACCGAGCCGGCGCGGTAGTAGCTGATCACCTGGGCTTGATGGAGCAGCAGTAAGCGATGCTCCAGCTCCGCTTCCGGAAGCCGGAACCACAGCCAGCGCGGATCGCTCAGGGCCGCTGCCGTGGTGCGGTTGCTGGCCAGGGCCTGCAGCAGCACATAGAGCAGTGGCTCATCGGCCAGGTAGTAGGCCGTGAAGCGCCGCTTCACCCGTCCTTGAAGAAGACCGAAATCGACGCCGGCCTTCAGCAGACCTCCGGCGACGCGCTTGCGGGTGCTCTCTCCCCACTCCGCCACTTCGGGATGGCCCTGGCTGCCGGTGCTCTCCAGCCAGGCGAGTGCTTGATCGGTTTGGAGGAGATCGCCACCGGCGGAGAAGATCTCCCAAGTCCAGGCCAGGCCATCGCCGAGCAGGCCCTCGCTGTTGGCCATGTGCCACAACAGCAGAGGCCGCCAGTGCTGGCGTCCTGTGGCGGTGCGAGCAGCCAGGGCCAGCGAGCGGTCTGGGCCTGAGGGCTCAAAGCGACGGCTGAAGGTGGTGCACACCTGCTTGAGCCAGGCCTGGGTGGGGGCGCCGATGCTGTTGCTGGCGCGCACCCGATCGAGGTTGGCCCGTTTGCTGGCCTCCAGATCCCACTCCTCGAACACCTGCAGGGTTTCGCTGACCAGTGCCCCCTTGATCAGCCCAAAGCTGCAATAGGGGGTGATGCCGGGGGCTTTTGGTTGGGCCTTGGCCTTGGGTGCTCTGGGCGTGGTCTTTGGTTTCGGTGCCGTCTGCTTGGGCTGGGGTTGGGCTTTCGCTTTGGCTGTGGTTTTGGTGCTGGCCTTGCGTGCAGGCTTGGGGGTCGCTGACTTGGCCGCAGCCTTCTTCTCTGCTGCTGGAGCAGACGCTGCGGCAGGAGCAGGCTTGCGCTTGGCCTTGGTTGCCGTTGCCATCAGCTCGCCACCTGCAGGTAGGGCACCACAAGCTGCCCGGGCTGGCCGCAGAGAAAGCCGGCTGTCAGCCGCTCGATGTGCCCCTGATTGATCTCAAAAGGATCGTCCAGGCGCAGGGCCTTGGCGGTCTGCGGGGTCTGCTGGCGGGCCCACTCGATCGCATCGGGATCAAGCTCGGCTAGCTCCACAAGCGCCTGGGGCCACTGCTCCGCGCTCAGGTCCCAGGCCGCCTGGAAGCAGTCCGCCCACTCCTGGGGCTCGTCCATCCAGCGGTTGCGCTCGTTCTCGAAGGCGTCCTCCAGCTGGGGCGTCAGCCGGAACAGGTGGCAGGTGATCGGTCCGCCCGGGGTGGGCTGGATCGCCAGGGCCTCATCGCAGGCCAGCTGGGCCACCCGGAACCCAGCCCGGGTCTGGGCAAACGGTGTCGAGCGAGGGAAGCCCTGCTGGAACAGGAACTCCCCTGTGCTGGTGAGCACGCCACTGTTCCACCAGCCCAGCCGCTGGGTCTCGCCCATGGCCGCCACCACCAGGCGTAGCTTGAAGAGCTGGCGGAAGTCCAACGGGCGGTGCAGGGTGCAGCTAGTTCAGCACCAGAATGATGCCTCGCTGGCACCCTTGGGCAAATCCTGGCAAAACCCTGCAGCAGCAGGGATCTGCCGGGAGTGTGCCGCCGGCTTGAAACTATGCACTGGGTGCATCATTTCCAGTGATGAACCAGTCATCGCTAGTGCAACCGCATCGCCTCCTGGTACTCCGCCTCGATCCCTAGCCCTGAGTCCTCATCGGGCGTCAGCCGCTTCATGCCCACATGGATGAGGCAGGCCAGGGCCAGGTCGCTCCAGCTGCCGGGCAGGTTCTTGAGGCTACGTGCGGTGCCGGGCTCATTGATCTGCAGCCCGCCCTGGCCCACGGCCGCCACCTCGCTCAGCACGGCAATGAAACGCTGCTGGCCGTTCCCATCACTGAGACCAGGCGTCATTCGGTACTTCGGCACCGGCCGCGTGGAACCAACAGCCTGATCTCTTGGACTCAACCCACGCCAGCCAGGCTCCAGGCTTCCTGGATCCAGAGCTTCAGGCCAGACGCCAAACTCTGTTCCTGCACCTCTTCCGGCAGGTTCCACTGGCTGGCGTAGTCGCGGGCCAGGGTTTCGAGTTCCGGAAGATTGGGGATCGGTACTTTCGGCCAGAGGTGATGGCCCAGGTGGTAGCTCCCGTACCAGGTGAGGATGCGCATGATCGGGGAGCGCGCATGGGCCAAGTTGCGTGTTTGTAGCACCTGCTGCTGCCAGTAGCTGTAGCCCTTCCCCTCCGCTGAGGTGGGGATATGGAACGCCGCGATGTGGACCATGAACACCGTGCTGAACACGACGCTGGTGATCAGGGCGCAGCGCACACCGGTGAGGGCAACAAGCAGGCCAAGCCCCAGGCCCGGCAATAGGGCCTGCAGCCATTGCCGCTGACTCAGGGCTCGATACGTGCTGATCCCCACCATCAACAGGTGAAAGGCGGGGATGGTGATCACAAACGGAAGGGTGGTGCTCACGGCCCGCAGTGGCACAGCCACACGGGCGAAGCTGCGCAGCAGCCCATCGCGGCGCAGTAGGCCGATGTAGTCATCCAGATCCTTATCGACCAGATTGCCCACATCAATCGAACCATCACTCAGCTGCTCTGGCTTCTCCTGGGATGGCTTCGTGGACCGTTTCTGGATTAGCTGGCCTTGGTAGTCACCCGTAAACGCGTGATGGCTGTAGTGGGTCTGCCACTGCTGGGCATTCATCCCCGTGACTAGGCTGGTGAGGTTCAGCAGGGCATCTTCTGCCGCACCATCAAGGCCATCGCCGTGGATGTGGAGGACCTCGTGCTGGAAGTTCAGGATGGTCAGCGCAAATACCCCTGCGGCAAAGGCCAGCCAATCCGCGATGGGTGAGCCCCGAAAGAGACTGGCTTCCAGCCCGATGCAAGCCAGGTACAACGTCGCCCCCAAGCCGAAGTAAACCCCATATGCCAGCCATGGCTTTCGCCAGGCCGACTCCGGAGGGAGCGGGGGGTGAGAAGGGCCATCAAAGGCCCCATCGGCTTTCACCATGGTTGAACCGTTCACTGGGCGCCACGATTCTGAGGCCTACACCCCTGTTCCTGCCGTCCAGGGTTAACGATTTCAGGGGCCAGAACTGTCCAATAAAAGCAACCCACCTCAATCACCTACATCCCGCTCAGCAGGGGCTTTCTCTACCTGGTGGCGATCGTCGACCTCTTCTCCAGGAACGTCCTCAGCTGGAAGCTCTCAAACAGCCTTGACACGGAGTTCTGTCTGGATGCCCTTGAGATGGCGCTTGGAGGCGGCCGTAAGCCAGAGATCTTCCACTCCGATCAAGGCTGCCAGTTCACCTCTGGCGACTTTGTGGCGAGGCTGCAGGCTGAGGAGATCAGGATCGGCTGGTCAGGGCGAAAACGCTGTTACGACAACATCCTCGTTGAACGGCTGTGGAGGACCGTCAAGTATGAGGAGGTGTACCTACATGCCTATAGCCATGGCTGGGAAGCTGAAATCAGCCTCGCCCGCTTCCTATGGAGGTACTGCCATGTAAGGCCCGACAGCGCCCTGGGAGGCAGAACTCCCCATGAGGTCTACACTGAGCCCGAATCCTGTTTCACCCGTCCGGGGTTAACGATGTCAGGGGCCGGAACTGTCCAATAAAAGGCACCCACCTCACATCCCCTGGGCCCTGCGCATCGGCGCCAGGGTCTCCAGCACTCACCCAACCGGCCAACGAGCTTGTCGCCGACCGGCCAACTTCATTGTCGGCGGACAGAGCTGCTTGCCACCCATCACCCCAGCCCTGGTCTGCGATCACAGCACCATTGTGGCGTGGATCGATCGGGTTTCCCAGAGTCCCCCTAACTGCAAGCAAGCTACAGTATAAGAATGTGCTAGCAACTTAATGCCGTTACCGTATAATCCTCTTGTAATGATTTCTAACCGCCACTGGTCGCTTTCCAGACTGTACGAGAATAATATCTATTGATCCGTCTGGCATCAGTCTGCCCCTATAGCTCCCATCTTCATCGTATTCAGCTAAACCGATTTCACAATCAAATGGATCTACAACGCCTATGATCTCCTCGACATGAGACTTGGTCAATGTTCCATCTTCTTTGTGCCCAGCATTTGTTTTCGATTCCCAGGATCGCGTGCCACTAATTACACCATCATTGTCAACATCAATTGAAAGCTTAGACACTCCTACGTGTTTGCCAATGCTGTTTATTCCTATGTTCACGGCTGAATACTGGCCTGATATTTCTGACAAGTCTGCCGGAGGCTTGCATGAAGTGTCTCGTGGGGCTTGATCTTTCTGCACTCCACAGGCAGAAACAGAGCCAACAAGAAGTAACCAACAAAGTGTGCGCATAGAATAAATTCCACCTTGGTCCAAGGAGGGTCTGGATAACCGGGCATGTTGCCCATGACAGAGATCGAGACTCATATCCCTAGCTTGAAGCCGATTTCTCGATTGGAGGTTGTCCAGACCTTCCTTAGCACGGGAGCCGATGGGGCCGCTGCTGCTGGCGGCCATCACCGCGACGCTCACCAGCAGCAACGCGCGCCCGCCCACCACATCCCCGATCGGCCCCAGCACCAGCCCCCCGATCGGCCGCATCAGATAGCCCACGGCAAACACCGCGAAGGCACTGAGCAGCTGCAGCGACGGCTGATCCGCCGGGAAGAAGGCCTCACCGATATCCCCGGCGAAGTAGCCATAGATGGCGAAGTCAAACCACTCCACCGTGTTGCCGATCGCACCGGCGACGGCGCTGCGCGGGATCATCCGGGAGCCCGTCCATCCAGGGCCGCCAGCAGGGCGTCGATGCCCGCCCGGGCCACGATCAGATCCTGCTCGGCGGTGCCGGAGCCGACGCCGATGGCGCCAATCACCCGGCCCTCCACCAGGATCGGCAGTCCGCCGCGGAGATTGGTGAAGCGGCCCTGGGTGGCCGCAGCCAGTCCCGCCGCCAAAGGCTCCGGCAGCTCACCGCTGGGCGCGGCCGATGAAGCAGCCGTCGCGGCCTTCTGAGTGGCGGAGTACTGGCTCAGCACCTTGGCGCCATCCATGCGCAGGAAGGCCAGAAGATGGCCGCCCCGATCTACAACGGCGATGCACTGGGGCGTGCCGATCTCCCGGGCCTTGGCCGCCGCCGCCTGAAGGGCAACCATGGCCCCCTCAGCGCTGAGTTCAGGCCTGTGCTGCAGGTACGTCATGGACTCAAGCGGGGATCCAGGCCAAGGCGACGCTGGTTTGGCCCAAAGGCCGACCCTAGAGCGATTGGCGCCCACAGGCGACGCAGAAGCCACAGGTGGATCATGGTTCCGGGCGTCGATGATGGTGATCCATGCGCAAGCCGGTGAGGATGACTCTGCGTACCCACCACAGATGACGCCGGTCCTGCTGGCCCTCGGCCTGATCGCGCTGATCGGCAGCCTGCTGCGCTACATGGTTGCCGATCTCGATGTGGAGGCCGCCCGCCGGACCATCGGCGTGCTTGTGCTGAATGTGTTCCTGCCGGCCCTGGTGTTCCGGGTGATCTGCAGTGTTCCAACCGGACCGGAGATGCTGCAGATCCCGCTGGTGATGGCCATCGGAGTGGGCTGCTGCCTGGCGCTGGCGCTGCTGATCTTCCGCCCCCTTGCCCTGCGTTCCGAAGAAAAGGGGGCCCTGATCCTCGCCAGCGCCTTCGGGAATGTCACCTATCTGGGGCTGCCGGTGCTGCAGGGTCTGTTCCCTGCTCTGGCCCTGCAGGTGGCGAAGGTGGCGATCCTCAGCGAGGTCACCACCACACCCCTCAATCTCAGCGTCGGCGTGGCCCTGGGCGAAAGCTTCAGCGGCAATGTGAGCAGCGGGGTGCTGCGTCAGGCCATCCGCGCCGTGATCACGATGCCGGCGCTCTGGGCCATCGTGCTGGCCCTGGCCTGGACCGGTAGCGGCATCCCGATCCCGGGGTTCCTGATGGAGGCCACGCGGATCCTCGGCAACACGGTGACCGGCCTGATGATGCTGTCGCTGGGGATGGGGCTGCGCTACCGCCGCATCCACCAACCACTACCGCTGCTGCTGGCCAGCGCCATCAAACTCCTTGTGTCGCCGCTGGTGATCCTGGCCGCCGCGCGCTGGATCGGCCTGCAGGATCCCTACCTGCAGGCCGTGGTGCTGGAAGGAGGCATGCCCACACAGCTGCTCACCTTCGTGATCGCCGATCGGGTGGGTCTGGATGTGGAGCGGCTGGCCCTGTGCATCCTGCTCAACACCGCCGCGTCCTTCCTGACGATCCCACTGCTCCATGGCTGGCTGTTCAGCTGAAGGCTGCCAGCTCAACCCTTCGTCCGGTATCGGCTGGAAATTGGCCCGTGCGTGCTCACCCTGATGCAGATGGCAGGCGAGCTGCGGGATGCAGTTGGGGCCCGGATGGTGCCGGAAGAAGTGGCAGGTCATGTAGACATGGCGGCTGCGGCTGGAGCGCAGCACCGCCTCGTCGAGCCAAGGCCACTCCTCGATCGCCTCGTCGCGGGAGGGCTGCAGCCCTGAGAGCGGGACCGGCACCATGGCGCCTCCTCAATGCGTACACCTGTACTAGCAGGGCTGGGGTTGTGGTGCCAGGGGCAGGCGAGTACTTGTTTTTTGGGAATCTCAGCCATGGTGCTCAACGGCAGGCGCCATGGATGTGCACCGGTCTCGGGGGATGAGCAGGGCGAGGCGATTGGTCTGCAGGGGGCTGAGGTTGTCGTCGCTGACCAACAGCATGGTGGGACGGCCGTCGGGAAGTGGTGGTCCTTGGCTCAGGGCCTCCCAGTTGTCCGGCGCCAGCCCACCGGCGATCAGGTCCCATTCGGCCAGTGGCGCCGCCTCGCCGGTGCTGCCCGCGGCGGGCAAGGGATAGAGGGCCAGGCGGATCTGCCAGCGATCCGGCGGCTCAAAGCGGCGCAGCAGACCTAACAATTGGCCAGGGCCAGGCGTCAGAAGGTCAGTGAGGCCCCATCCATCGCCCCGCGGCAGCAGTAGAGCGCCATGGGGCGTGGGGGTTGGCGCCGCCTGGAGCGGATTGGTTCCCACCGGCCACGTCCAGCGCAGCAAACGCACCTGCCGAGGTGGATCCTGCAGCAGTGGGTGCTCCGAGGCCATCAGCAGTGAGGGCGCCTGGCCTCGATCGGTCCTGGGGAGCAGCAGTAGCGACTCGGGACCGCCGTTGCTGGCAAGTCCACTGCCCTCGCCAGGTCGCCAGGCCTCGGGGAGGTCAAAGGCATCGAGAAGGGTGCCGCCAGGAGCGTTGAACCGAAACAGCTGGGGCGGCCGTTCCGGGCTGCGCCGACCTTCGCTGGCAACCCACCACTGACCCGCCAGGTACACAAAGCCCTCGCCGTCGATGGTGGCCGGCAGGCGGCGACCGGGACCGCTGCGCAGCGGGATTTGCTCAAGCAGAGAGGGCGCCGTCCCAGCGGCAAGCCCGCCCCATCGGCTCACCGTCCCGGTGGGAAGGTCGCTCAGCAGCCAGAGGCTGTCGAGGTCACCGTCGTAGTAAGCGGCTGAGAACCCCCCGATCGGCTCACCGGCGGCGTTGCGCCGAGGCAGCTCCAGCTGCCGGGCCACCTCCCAACCGCTGGAAAGGGGGCAGGGCAGGGAGATCGAGGCAGGAGTGGTTCCGGCCTGCAGAGGAAGGTCCCAGAGGACCACAGCAAGGCCGGCCGAGAGCAGGTGACTCCATCGCATCTGGCAAGCATTGGCCCAGGCCGCTGCAGCGGCGGCATCAGAGGACACGTGACGTCACTCAGCGTCACTCCTCCAGTTTCTCCAGCTCTTCCCATGCCGCCTCCAGGGCACGGGTCTGACGTTCGGCCCGGTCGATGGCGTTGGCGGTCTGACCGATTGCCTCGAGCAGTGGCCCCGCCACCGGGGCGAGCTCTGAGGTGTAGGAGGCGATGGTGCTCCAGAAGCCGCTTTGCATAGCGACGGGGAGCGCGGGTCTGCTGCGGCGCTTCGGTTTGCTGGTCATGGGGTTGGCGTCGGTTGATGGGGTGAAGTGCAGAGGCGCCGCTGGCGCCGGGGCGGAATGCCCGTAGGCTCGAGCCGCTCACTCAGGGCGGGGTTCTGCCTTGGATGAGCGGATACACCCGGACCGGGCGTGAGACCCCGGTCCTTTTGTGTCGTTGGCTGTGCCGTTGGGCCTTGCGATCAGGCGCGGGTGGCGGCGAGCGCCAGCTCCTGAGCGCGGGTCAAGGTCGCCGCACCCTGGCCCCAGTACAGGGACTCGAGGCGTTGGCGGGCGGCTTCGGTGGGGTCCTTGGCGCGGCCCGCCTCATGCGACAGGAACTCCGTCAAGGCCTGGTACGCGCCCCAGTAGCTCCCACGCACTCCGGGGATGTGGGCGCCGATGCCACGGCCGTGGAACTTGTTGGCCAGGCTCTCCCACGCCGGTAGATCCTCCAGCTGCCGGGGCCGAGCGGTGCTGGCGTCACCGCGGCGATCGTTGATGGTGCGGCTCAGCTGCTCGGCGAACACCCGCTCGACGTAGGCCCGGAACTGGGCGGCGGTGCAAGGTGTGGAGGCCATGGCCCGCAGCTCGGCGAGGCCGCCGGTGAACTGCTGGCGCTGCACGTCGATCAGCGCCGGTAGCTGCTCAATCAGCGCATTGGCATTGCGTGTGTGCCGGATCCGGCAAAGCTTGCCGCTTTGGCTTGGTCGTGCCGCCTGGCCCAGCGCTGCCGAAAGGGTGTTCTGGCAGACGACCCGGATCGGTGAAAACAGGACCTGAAAGGCGAGGCTGCCGTCATGGCTTGTGCAGCCGACGAGGTATTGCTGCACCGGATCGCCACGCAGGACATCGCCCTCGGCCTGCCGGATTCGTGCCGTGAAGGTCACCTTGCGGCCTTCCGCCAGGACGCAGACGGCATCCATCGTGGCGTCTTCATGGAGGGCTTCTGCGAGGCGGATCAGCTGCTCGTTCTGGACCAGGGTGTAGGTGCTGTTCATCACCGCCAGGACCGTGCCGGTGTCGGTGCGGGTGATCGCCTGATACCCATCGATCGGCCGCATGTCGGCGTCGTAGACGGCGCGGCCGGCGACGGTGAAATCAGCCTGGGCGATGCGGAAGGCCTCCCGGGCCGGCAGGGTGCCATCGAGGACGGTGCCGAGCTGGTGCCAGGCGCTCTGGCCATGCAGGAAGACGCCGGAAGTGAACTGGTGGGACATGGGGGTGTGCCGGCTCGGTGAGCCGGGTTGAGCGGATACGAAAAAGCCCCACCAAGGGCGGGGCGGGCCGCACTCGGGGGAGAGCGGCGAAAGCTGGGGCAGGGTTCACACCTGCCCTCCCGTTTGCGACGGATCAGCTGGCGTCAGGCGCTGTAGCGGCCTCGTCCTCGGCTGGTTCTGGCGCGATCAGATCGGCCGCCTTGCGGGCAGCGCTCAGCACCTGGAACAGCACCGATGGCGACTCCTTCAGGAGCTCGGCCCAGTGGCTGAGGTAGGCGGCGTGGTTCTGGAAGTCCGACCCGATCTGGAGGCGCTGGCAGACGATCACCGCGCCCAGTTCGGCCACCAGCTCCTCACGGGCATAGGCCGCCGTGCCCATGGCGCCGCGTTGGTTGCGGTCCAGCCGCGAGGGGTGACCGGTCGAATGAATCTGCTCGTGCGCCCAGGTCGCCGCGAACGCCTCCCGGTTGGAGAAGGCTTCCGCGACAGGCATGGAGATCCGATCGGCGCCAGGGCTGTAACAGGCCACGGCACCGCCAAAGACAGTGGGCACGGGCCAGGCCTCGAGCATCGTCTCGGCGTGCTCGAGGCGGACAGCTGCAGAAGGTGGCGGAGCGGACTGCTGGAGGGCAGCGGCGATCGCCACCGCGAGAGCCTCCTGGGCCTCGGGCGTGGTGCCGACCAGATCGGCGGCGTTGAACACCGGCACCACCTTGTATGACACCCAGCTGGTCGTAAGCGGAACGCCCTCGGGGGAGAGCTGGACGTTGCCCTGCTCATCGCGCTGATCGCGCTGGTTCAGCTGCGGCCGGACGATGCGCACGGCACTGCATCCCTTGCGCGGGAACCAGCCGTTGGCCTTGGCCTGGGCGCCACCGAGCCATAGCGGCAGCGTGTGGCCCTTCAGGAGGGCGCCGAACTCCAGCAGCAGTGGGTTGGAGCCGCGGTAGGCGTGGCCCGTGAGCAGGTTGCGGTGGGAGCCCTGGTGGCCCTGCCACTCCCGCCGCCATGGGGCGGTGCCCTGCTCCATCAGGGCGATCAGATCGGCGACGAGCTTCTCCTCGGGTGAGGGTCCGCGCTCGGTGGCGGAGGCCTTCCGGGATCGGCGTCCATTGGCTGGGCGATGGGTCCGGTTCGCGGTGGTGGCGGTGCTCATGCCACCTCCGCTGCATCGCTGCAGGGTGCGCAGAGAACCTCAAGGCGATCCACGAGGATCCAGGGCTTGCCGTCTTGCATGCGGAGATCGCCGACCACGCCGATCAGGGCGCCGAGCTGGACCTCGTCGTGGGCACGCTGGGCCGGCTTCCCCCAGAGCTCAAGGAAGAACGGCTCGGAGGGCCCGCCAAAGCGGCGGCGGTTGATCGTCACCGCGAACGTGACGCGGACCGAGCCGGATTCGTAGAACACGGCCGCAAGAGGGGTCGCAGCGCGACCCACCAGGGTGATGGAAGCTGTCATGGGTGATCCGGCCAGAGACCGGGTGAGCGGATACAGAAAGGCGTGCCCGGCGGCGATCAGCCGGGCGAGGTGTCGACGCAGGGCGTCACTCGAGGACCAGGAGGGAATCGCCCTCGCAGCAGTTGCAGGCCCAGATCCAGAGCAGGCGGCGGCGGTTGGCCTGGTGATCACAGAGATCGGCTGTCGACCAGGCGCCATAACCGCGCAGGTGGTGGCGGATCATCCAGGGAGGGCCGTCGAAGTCCAGGCGACGAACCCAGTACTCGACGGCGTCATCGACCGGGCCGGAGGCGGAGCAGTCGGCTACGCAGTCAGCCGGCAACAAGCCGTGGCTGAACGATCCGTGGAACCAGCGGTTGCGGAACATCGCTCAGCCCTCCTGATGAATCAGGAAGGTGAACGTGGCCACCTCACAGGCCAGGCACCACCGATCGGCGTCGTGGTACTTGCAGAAGTGCGTGTTATCGGCCAAGTCAACGCAGGAGACGTTCTGACCAGGGAAGGTCTCCTCCCACCAGCCGTCTGCCGCCGCGATGTCGGCGTCATCAAGGCTGCTGGGGTCGGCGTTGATGAAATAGCAGGCCCAGTGGGTGGGGAGCTCGTAGGTGTCGACACGCAGAGAAGCCATCGATCAGGCCTCCGCGTAGGCGGACTCGATGCGATCACTGCAGTGATCGCAGAAGAGCTCGGGGTCTTCCCAGTTGACGGCAAGAGCGATGACGTTCCAGCCGTCGCTGCCGGTCGTGGTGGCGATGCAGAGGCGCTCGGAGGCGCAGCAATGGCGGCAGAGGCAGGCGCCATCGGAGGTGATGGCATGCAGGGGATAGCCGCTAGGCCATGCGAAAGGGGCCCGGCTGAGCGTGTCAGCCAGGCGCAGTGATCTGGATTGTGTGGTCATGAGTTGACCGATTGGGGTAGAGAATGAGCGGATACGAAAAGGCCCCACCACGAGGGGTGAGGCGAGCCAATCCAGGCGGACTTGAACCGCCAAACAGCAAAAGCCCGACCTGTAGGTGCACGGGTCGGGCGATGCTGCGCCTTGCCTGTTCATGCCAACGGCCACGCCGTCAACATGCAGGTGGATTGGGTTGGGGACGGTATTCGTCGGGTGTTCTTGCCCTTCTTTTCAGTCACGTCCAGAGACTGGAAGCCAGAGTTGCACTGGCTGCGACGAGTTGGCACACGGGGTGCACAGCGCGTCAGGGCCGCAAGGCCCCGCAGGAGGAAGACTTGGCGTCTATTGATACTGTCCTGCGCTTCTATTCAGCCGGATTCAAGTTCCGGAACGCTGGGGCAGCTCAGCCACGGGACGCCTGTAGATTCCGAGCCCACAAGGGGGCCGCACCGGCGTGATCCGTCCTCGGGGAGCCGTGCCAATCGCGGCCACCCCTCGTCTGCCCGCTCACCCCCTGATCCACTTGGCCGAGTGAGAGCGCCACGGGGACCGCATGTCCCTGACCCAGACGCAGAGCGCCTGGCCCTCTCACTTGCACCTACCGGTTGACGTCAACAGTCCTCATAACAGGACCGAATCCGTGTGGCCGCCGGGGAAGCGTTTCTATAATTTGGCGCGGCAAAGCAGCCGCTCAGCGGAAGTGCATAGGCTCGGCGCCTGTTCGGCGCAGTCAATAGAAGAGAAGAGATGCAATCGACCCGGCCGCAATGGCTGGGGGCCTGGCCGCTGAGGGTGAGCGACTGCGGCGCAGTCCTGCCTGAGCGGTTGAGAGAAAGGTAAGGGGTAAGGGTCGCGAACGTCAAGCAACTCGCCGGAAGCAAGTCATAGCCAGAGAGGCGACAGATGCGCCAGTCAACGCAACATCCAGGGCGCATATCATTTCCACCCGCAATAGGAAAATGTATGTAGATCAGGCGCTCTGATTTGGTTTGCGAGCCTGACGGGAGGGAGGGGTGGTGATCTTTATGCAAATACACTGCCCATTCATTGATTCATTTGCCGAGCAGCGCTTTTCCTGTTGCGAGTCAGCCGCGGCAATGACTTAGAAGCCTGCTGTCGATAATGCTAGTAGAGGCGCGACTAGAAGGCGTCTTCGCGTAACAGGCAAAAAGCAGTAGCAAGAACTCTCTGTTTAGTGCTATGACACGATATCTTGACACTTCATTATCGCCAGGAGCCCGCATGGCGATCTCCGTAAGTTGTAGATGACCGGACACATCAAGCAAGAAGGCCCGCTCAAGTCGGCGAGCAGGCCCGCGGGTCCGGTGGTACATCCGTCCTATCTTACATGGCCAACTCCTCTCCCGACAATGCTTCCCCCCAAATTGAGGGAAGGGCAATTGACTTATTGCGTTCTGGCGTATTTCCTGAGTGGTGGACGTTCATTCCGGTAGCAGGAAAAGCGACGTTCGTTAAAGAGTGGTCAACGAAGCCTTTGACCAAGGAGCAGTGCATCCTCGAATACAAGACGAAACAGGCCTATCGCGGGCTCGGGGTGGTCACCGGGGAGTTCTCGGGGGGCCTGATCGCGCTGGACATCGATGGGCTGAGCGCCGATGACCGGTACGAGGCTTCGGTGGGCGAGGCCTACGAGGCACCTGGGGAGGAGAGCACGATGTCGTGGACCTCAGGGCGGCCGGGGCGGCGGCAGATCCTTTATCGGGTGCCGGCCTCGGTGGTGCCGGAGCTGCGACACGTCAAGACGCTGATCCTGCGCGCCGACGGGGAGTGGCACCTGGGGAACGGGGACACGGACCGCAACGCACAGCAGGAGGCCCAGAAGGACGGCGACGCCGAGTACGAGGAGGTGGTCCTCCGCTTCAACCAGTGCCAGAGCGTGGTGCCGGGGTCGCCGCACCCGAGCACGGGCATGCGGTATCGGTTCCTCAACTACAACGAGGGCAAGGTGGCCCTGGCGCCGGAGTGGCTCCTGGACATCCTCCGGGGCTTCCGAAAGCCGGTGCAGTGGCTGAGCGATGCCGATCAGAAGGCTCTGGATGCCGAGCTCGGGGAGACGGCGATTCCGTCGCGGCAGATCCGGGGCTGGTTCTTCAAGGAGGAGGTGCAGGCCCTGCTGAGGCCCCGGCTCGAGGAGCTGGTGTTCCGGCACGAGACGTTCGACGCCTATGGGTGGCGGGAACGGGATGGAGCCAAGCCGCAGCGGATGTCCGGGTGCCCCTGGCATGGGGGCAAGAGCGGGACGTCATTCCAGTACTCGCCGGACTCGGGGTGCTGGGACTGCAAGGCGTGCGGCGTGGGCGGGGACGTCCTGGACTTCATCCACAAGGTGCGGGTCAACAACCTGCATGCGGAGAGGCCCCAAGGCCCGGACCTGGAGGTCTATGTGGCGGAGATCGCGACGGCCCTCGGGTTCAACTACCCGGAGGACGCCCGGGCGTCGACGGTCAAGAACCAGGAGGTGCCGCTGCGCCGGTTGACGGGGCATGAGTTCTTCTCCGCGGCGCTGAAGATCGAGGACTCGTTCGAGAACGCCGAGCTCGGGGACTACCACCTGATGGAGCTGGTGCGGGACGCCGGCCTGATGAACGTGTATCGGTCGGGGCCCCAGGTGAGGGCGGCGCTGGAGCGGTTCATGCTGCATGAGCAGCAGGAGCTGGACGAGGCCGACTGGCAGGAGAAGTGCCGGGGGCAGCGGGACTACCTGATCCCGGACTTCGTGTCGCGGCCCAGCTCGATCATGTTGCACGCCCGGGGCGGCCTCGGGAAGACGCGGCTGGCGGTGCTGATCTCGAAGATCGTGGGCCAGCAGCAGACCATGAGGGTGCGGGGGCTGGAGGTGCAGCCGACGCTCTCGGGGAATGTGCTGTTCATCGGCAACGACATGTCGATGACGGATTACGCCGAGTACTTCGATCAGCAGGGGATCGATACGTCGGGGCCAGATCGGTGGATGAAGTTCAAGCCGCAGTGGCAGCAGAGCCAGTACAAAGTGCTGCTGCGGTGGCTGAACGAGCACAAGCCGGTGTTGGTGGTGATTGACTCGCTGACGTCAGTCAGCACGATGATCGCGGCCAAGGAGTACGAGAAGGAGTACGCGACGACGCTGTATCGGCTGGCGCGGGAGAACGGGACGGCGTTCCCGGCGACGACGTTCCTGTGGATCCACCACGACAAGAAGGATGGGACGGGGTTCCGGGGGACGGACACGCTGCGGAATGCGGTGCATGAGACCTGGCACCTGAAGGAGCTCTCGGATGAGGAGCGGGCGGAGTTCGGGGACCACGCGCTGATCCTGGAGATCGACAAGAGCCGGGGCATGCGGGGTGGGGACCGGTTCCTGGTGCGGGAGGACATCGAGGAGGCCCTGAGCCTGGAAGACCTCACGCCGACCGTGAAGCGGGACAACCGGGGCCAGGGCGACGAGACTCCGCGGACGCTCGTCCTCGGGATCCTCAAGGAGGCGTCGGGGCCGCTGACGGTGAAGGAGCTGCGGTACGAGCTCAACAGCCGGCTGTCGGGGCGCCGGGGCCAGGGGGCGCACGTGTCCGCCAGGACGGTGCAGCGGTGGCTGAAGGCCTGGGTAGGGGCCGGCCTCGTGGTGTCTCCAGGGTCTCAGACCTCGGTGGGGAAGGGGAGGCCTGAACCCCTCTTCGAGGTGGCCTCTTCTATATACGAGGCAAATTCTGTCGTTAAGTCTGTGGAAAACCTTGAGATCCCAGTCCCCGAGGGCGATCTAATTAACGACACGGGTTTGTCGTTAAATGCCCCTGAGGAGGGGTGTGTCGTTAAGTCAGCCCAGATCTCGCCCGAGACCGGTGGGACGAGGACCGTGTCGCTGCCCACCGAGAACGGGGTGACTCAAGTGGCCTCGCCAACGCCCTCGGGGGAGGGGCCGGCAATTAACGACACAAGCGACACCACCGAGGGCGTGTCGTTAAATACGATGCCCGAAAACCGGTCCAGGACAGGGGTTTCGAGCGACCAGGCCCGAATTAGCGACATTCCGGCACAGGTAAAGGAGAAACCCGTCCTCCGCTACGAGCTCGACAACTGGGGCGAGGTCGATTGGGGGTGACCAATTGCACCGCTAGAGCTCATTCCTAAATTTATTATCAACCATTAATCAATGCAAGAGCAGCCGCTTCGTCTGATTCGGAAACGTCGATATATTGCTGTAGTTGACCGAGGGAGGCATGCCCTGTAAACCGCTGCACGGTTCGCAGGGATGCCCCCCTTTGGGCCATTGTTGTTGCCAATGAGCGCCGGAAGGAGTGCAGCGAAACTCCTGAGGCTATGTGTGATCCAAGAACCTTCAGAGTCTTCCTAAGTGCCAGATCGGCAGCTTGGCGCGTCATCGGCTGTGTCTCCGAGTTCGGGCTAAGGAACAGCAGGGCGCCGTTGCGGGCTTCGCGGCCATGTCGCTGCTCCCAGTGCTGTCGGTACCGATCGAGCTCGGCTCTCAGGCGCTCGCCCATCAAGGGCTCGCGGGTGCGCTTGGTCTTGGTGGTCGTCGCCTCGAACACGATCCGATCGCTGTGGATGGCGCCCCAATGCAGGCGAAGGGTTTCGGTGACGCGCGAACCGCTGAAGCGCATCACCGCCCATAGCGCTCGGTGCTCGAGCGATGGAGCGGCCTCCATCAGCTGATCGAGCTCATCAGGGGTCAGCACCCGTGCCTGGCCGTTGCCGTTTGTCTTGGGCATGGGCGACCTCGGAGCTTGTCGAATACTAGAGAAGGACAAGCGGCGAGGCTGGGCGATCGTTCTCAACGGGCCTGAGCACTCGGGGCGGAGTCCGGGCACTTGTTGATTCTCAATAAGGGCGTCGTTCCTTGTCCTACTGAGAGCGCCGCTTCATGTGTGCTCAATCCCGCAGGGCGAGAACCTCGATCGTCCCGTCATGAGCTTGGGCCCGCATCCGGTCGCGCTCCGCCACGGTCCATGCGCGCCGCGGGAAGGGGTCAGGCGGGGCCTGGGTGGTCGGCGCTGGTCCAGGTGGGTGCAAGGGCACCTCGCGAGGTGCCAGCTCCTCCTGGGCGAGGACGAGGAGGTCAGCAAGCGCCGGCTCGGTCTCGGGGTTCGGATTCCGAAGCCAGGCGCAGCGTCTGTCGTTGTCGGCGCTGAGCAGGGCGAGGGCGAGCTGGAGGTGCCATGGGTCGCGCCAGATCTCACGGGGGTCGCGGAAGGTCAGCTCGGTGGGGCTGACCAGGCGACGGTGCATGTCACCAGTGAGCCAGCGAGGGGCGAAATGGGGGCCTGTGGCCCGGATCCAGGCGGTGTGTTCGTGCCCCTGGGTGATCAAGCCCACAGGCTGTCCTGCTGGCCACTGCCTGGTCGGGGTCAGGGCGTCATAGAGCACGGGTTCAGGCACTGGGCCCGCGAGCCACCTGGCATGCGCAACGGTGTCGCACGGCCGCCACCAGGCGAGCGGCTGGTCGATGTCCACCTCGCGGGCGTTGGCCGCTCTGCGCCGCTGCTCCAGAGCCTTGCGCAGGGCGCGGGTGTGGGCTCCTCCGTCAATCTGCCGCAACTGGCGGCGCATCTCCGAGCTCACCAGTGTTGACAGCGACGCCGTCGAGGATCGAGAGAGGCTCATCAGAGACAAGGCAGGTGGCAACTTCAGCGAAGACTTCAGGTGAAAGCTGATCGCGGAGTTTTGTCGCGATCTCGGTGATCACCGATCGACGTAGTACGAGTTCAGTCCGGCCCAGTGGTTGGACATCAAGTGCATATAACTTTCTGATTTCAGAGGAGGCCTTTAATGCTGATGGCACCTGCGAGAGATCGCCACTGGCAATGGCTTGATCAAGTTTTGAGGCAATGTTGTCAAGTCGCTCATATTCCTCGGCCCTAAGTGCAGCGGCGCCCTCGATGCAGGCAGCATCGAGTTTTGTCAGATATAAATTGATATCCCTTCTCACTGTTTCGCGAGAGCAGCCTGTCTTCTTTGCAATCTCCCGCATCGTTAAGCGTGAATCACGGCGCAAAGCGATCACCTTCGCCTGCCTTTCGGCCTTTGCGATCAGATGCGGGCCTCCTCGTCTTGGCACGGCTCATATGTCACACCAATCCCATTCTGCCAGCAGGAACTCGGTCGTCTGGCTGCCATGTCCTAGGGCAAACCTGTTCTTGTCTTGGTTAAATGATTGCACCATGTGAGCTTGCATCGCAACTGCATCTCGCCCTATGGCCCCAGATTCAACCGCGGTTCAGTCCGAGTTCAGTCAGGGTGTGCTCGCGGTGATATCGATACGTGAACGACTTCCCGCGTTTATTTCGCTTGAAACTTCGCTGTGAGAGTCTGCCTTGGCTGATATAGTTCTGAAGCGTTCTTGGTGTTACTCCCACGATCCGGCTCATTTCTGCTGGAGTCAGCCATGCCACTGCTGCTACTGGGACGTGTCTCTCCAGGGCATGAAGCCGAGTGTTGATCTGTTTGAGTTCTCTGAGAATGGCATCCCCGAGATCGGCATCAGACATGGCCCGGCTGCGTTCGCGTCTTCACGAAACGTACGGACTTTTCGCTCGGACCGTAAGCGACGGATGTTTGCTCGAAGCTTGTCACACGCTCTCGGTGGCCATGGCGCGGCGGAGGTCGCTGGCCTGGATGTGGCGGTGGTAGGTCTGCTCGTGGACCGCGGCGCTGTGACCGAGGGCGCGGGCGCAGAGGGTGAGGGGCTTGCAGGCCTCGATGCTGCGGATGGCCCAACGGTGGCGGAGGTCGTAGAGGTCAAAGTCGGGGAGGAGCTCCGCGAAGATCGGAGCGATGTCCTTGGCGCGGCGGCTGTGGCGCCAGGCGTCGACGAAGCGCTTGGCCCGGGCGGAGTCGTAGTCCTCGGGATGAGTCCAACGAGTCTCGGCCGGGATGGAGATGTCCCCGAGGGCGTAGCGGTCGATCCAGGCTCGGGGGAGGGCGAAGCAGGTGCGTAGGGCTGGGGCTCGGTTGCGGCGCTTGATCGTGAGCACCTCGGCGGTGCCGTCGTCGTGGATGACCAGGGAGGGGATCTCCGCGGGACGGCAGCCGAAGGTGGCCAGGGCGGCGTAGCACCAGCCCCATTTCGTGGGGCGGAGGGCGTCGAGGAGGGCGGTGATGGTGTCGTCCTCGGGGATGGTGCGTTCGGCCGGCGCGTAGCTGCCTTGGAGCTCGCTGATGCGCTCGAGGTTGCCGGGCAGACCCAGGTGGCGCGCCAGGCGCTTCAGCACCTTGCAGCATTCCACCCGAGTGCGGGTGCCGGGCTCGGTGGACGTGATCGTGCGGAGGAGCGTTTCGAGCGTGCAGGGCAGAGCTGGGGGGAGGCGGCGCAGCTCGAGGTGGATGCGTTCCCAGGTGCGTTCGGAGGCGGAGTTGCGGGGGCGGCTCTGCCAGTAGGCGACTTCGAAGGAGTGGATCGCGGCGCCGCAGGACATGGGGGCGTCGCTCTCGGGGGAGTCCCCCGAGGACGGGCGTGCCGCGGGTGTCGCCCAGGGCAACGCTGCCGGGAAGGTGCCGGCCTCGATGGCGCCGTGGAGCTGCAGACAGCGGAGCTCAGCGGTGACGAGGTTCGCCGGGACGGCCTTGAGGTCGAGGGAGATGTACCTGCGCCGCCGTGAGCCATCTGCGTCGGGGAAGGTGCCGCGGATGAAGAGGGACTGACGACGCTGCTCGACCAGCATGCGGAGGCCCCGCTCTCGGAGGGCGGCGTTGGTGGGGGCCAGATCGAGCACGGCACACGTGAGCCGGTTGTGAGCCGTTTTACCACGCGCAACGACGCGACATGACGCGAAGGATCGGGAAAGTTAGCTTGCGAGCCTCAGTCCAGATCCCTGATGCTGTCTGAGATCTCAGGCTTTCACTGAACGGAGAGGGTGGGATTCGAACCCACGGACCCTTGCGGGTCGCCGGTTTTCAAGACCGGAGCCATCAACCACTCGACCACCTCTCCAGACGCTGGTTGGTGCTGGCACCGAATCAGCTCAGCCATGATCCCATGCCCGCCCCCGGCGCAGCGAGGACTCCGGTTGGTCGAGGAGCCAGTGATCAGGGGTGTGGTTCAGCGCTCGGTGGGGGCTGCACCAGCTGATTGGCGATGCCGCGGCATCCTCCCGGCAGCGTCGCCCGGCTGCGGGTTCCGCTCCAGCTGGCCAGGTAGTAGTGCTGTTGAGGATCGAGTCGACGGATGCCTCGGAAGGAGGCATCGACCACGATGGCTCCGCTTCCGCCGCCGGTGACCAGATCCCTGGGCCGCTCGGGATGGATGGGTGTGGCCGTCTGGGCTCGGCCGAAAAACAGCAGGGTCCCGTCCAGGCAGCAGCGGTCGAGGATCGCCCCCGTGAGATCGGCTCCCGCCAGATTGGCGTCGCTGAGGTCTGTCCCGCTGAAATCCACGCCACGGAGATCGGTTCCGTGCAGATCGACACCCCGCAGATCGCAGCGACTGAGATCCGTGCCTCGCAGCATGGAATGCAGTCGCACCACGGCGACACCGCTCTGCCAATCGAGTTCATAGCCGCCAAGCCCGTCGAGAATCGCGCGGCCAAGCCGGGCATCGCGTCGCAGAGGGCTCAGCAGGAGCGCATGCGAGAGAAAGCGCAGCACCCTGGCCTTGCCCTGGGCGTCGATGCTGCTGAGAACCGCGGCCAGCCGCCCCTCCGCCAGCATCCGCTCCAGGGGCCAATCCTCCAGCAGCCCTTCCTCATCGACGATCAGTTCACTGATGCCCTGGATCAGGTTGTCAATCGTCTGGGCCTGGGTGATCACGTTCTGCTGGCCGGTGAGACGTTGGTCCACCCGCACCTGCTGCCAGGCGATCAGCAGGGCCACCATCGCCACCAGGATCTGTCCGAATGCTCCGATGACCCCCTCGCCAATGGCCCCGATCGCTTCCCAGTTCCGTTCCTGCCAGAGGGACAGGTAGGGCTCCAGCCAACCCAGCTCCGCGGTGACGACGACCCCGGCAAGCAGCAGGCCGGCGGTCGCCACGATCCGCAGCACGGTTGGGTCGTCCAGGCGGCGCTGCAGGTTGTTCAGCAGCGGTGGAAGGAGCACCAGCAGGGAGAGCGCCAGCAGAGCCAGTCCCGACCCCAGCAGCAGTGGGGTCCACTGCAGCAACTGCGCGGCCAGGGCCAGTCCGATCAGGCCGAGCAACTGCACGCTGGTGGCGCGTGGTGAGCGTGCCCAGAGCGGCAGTGACCGCAACGGGCCAGGGGGCATCGCCAGCGGGACGATCGCTGCAACACCCTTGTCACCATCACCGCTTCGGCTGTTGGGGGTCATCGGCAGGTCAGACGAGAGGCCCCGACTGGAGCGCGAATCCGGCACCCAGGATGATGTATGTCGCTACCAGCAACACACCTTCCAGCCAGTTGGACCGTCCGTCGAGGGTCACCAGATTGCTGACCACCACGGCGGTGATCACCGCGAGCAACTCGGCGACGCTCAGCCTCAGGGTCAGGGGATGGCCGAGCAGCGGTGAGAGCAGCACCAACAGGGGCACCACCAGCAGGGCCACCAGCAGGGTGGAGCCGAGTGCCACCGACACCGAGAGGTCCACATTGTTGCGCCGGGCCAGAGAAATACAGGTGATGAATTCGGCGACACCACCGAGCAAGGGCAGCAGCACCACGCCGGTGAACACGGCGCTCAGGCCGAGGGACTGGGTGACGGGCTCCAGCACCCCCACGAACAGCTCCGACTCGTAGGCCAGCGCTGCGGTGGCGCTCATCAGAACCATCAGCCATGGCAACAGCCTGGGCTTGTGTTGTGCTTCGTCGCCTTCGTCCCAGTCGGCGTCCATCTCCGCTTCAGCGGCTTCGTAGAGGCTGCGGTGGGTTCCCAGAGAGAACAGCAGGGTGAGCCCATAGACCAGCAGCAGCAACCAGGCGACGAACTGGGAGAAGCCCTGC
Organism: Synechococcus sp. CBW1004; assembly: GCF_015840715.1. Taxonomy (NCBI): domain Bacteria; kingdom Bacillati; phylum Cyanobacteriota; class Cyanophyceae; order Synechococcales; family Synechococcaceae; genus Synechococcus; species Synechococcus sp. CBW1004. Next base: position 450,454 of record NZ_CP060397.1, read on the forward strand.
TCCGCGGCCTCGGAGACAGGCAGCTCGCCGGCCAGTCCAAGGTGATTGATGGTGGGAATCAGGATTGCCACCACTGCGAGGGTCATCAGGGAACCGTTGACGCGCGCCACGGTGGGCTGGAACTGCTGTTCCTGCCTGCCGATGCCACCCACCAGAAAGGCAAGGCCCAGTGCCAGGAGCAGATTGGCGATCAGGGTCCCCGTGATGCTGGCCTTGACGATCTCCACCAGGCCCGCTTTCAGGGCAGTCAGGCCGATGATCAGTTCGCTGGCGTTGCCGAACACCGCCGTCAGCAGGGCACCCAGGGTCGGCCCCAGGGCGATGGCCAGTTCTTCCGTGGCGGTGCTCAACCAGATCGCCAGCGGCGCGATCGCGAGAGCGGAGCTGAGAAACAAGGCGCCCTGACCCCAGTGGAGCACTTCAGCCGCCACCGAGACAGGCACCAGCGCCAGCAGCGCGAGGGAGGCTTTGTTGCGAAGATTCATGACTGAACGTCACGGGCGAATGGCTGGCCAGGCAGGCGTCTTGTGTTCAATCTGGGTTCGTCCGTGCCGATGCAGGAGACCGGGATCCTTCTTGTCATGGTGCCACGTGTTCCAGTCCGTTTCCCTCACGCCACGGCTGCAGGCCCGCGAGACGAGGATGTTGCCTTTGTGCCGCAGTGCCTGCAGATCCACCCCCAGGGAGAATGATGAACGCCCAGCGATGGAAGCTACGCAGATGGATCCAGGCGCTGCTGCGCCAGAGGGGGCAGGTGTCGATTCAGGCCACCTTCACCTTGATCACCCTGATCAATGGGGGGGTGCTGGCCTATCTCATCGTGGTGTCGGCTGCGAAGCTGCAGGAAGGGGATACAAGCGCTTCGGATTATCTGGCGCTGTTGCTCACGATTCTGCTGGCAGTGCTGGCGCTGCTCTCCTTTCGCATCATCGACACGCGTGTGATCCGGCCACTCGCTCTGATGGCGCGTCAGGCGAGACGCATCGAGTCGGGCGACAGTGAAGCCTTGCTGACGGTGCAACATGACGACGAGATGCACCAATTGGCCATGGCCTTCAACATGGTGCTGACTAACATGCGTTCTGCTTATAACGATCTCGATCGCTCCAATGAGCAGTTGCGCCATGCGAATAAGCAGATCGCCGATTCAATTCGATACGCCGGCATTCTCCAGCGCTCGATTCTCCCCGATCATTTGTTGAGGAAGACCTTTGGAGAACGCCATTTCGTGCTTTGGGAACCCAAGGATATTGTGGGTGGCGATTATTATCTGTTTCACAGTGACGGTGGTCGCTGCCTCACTGGAGTCGCCGATTGCGCAGGCCATGGTGTTCCCGGAGCCATGATGACGATGATGGCGCGGGTGGGGGTGGACCGTGCAATCCAGGAGGTAGGCATCACCTCCCCGGCCGCTGTTCTGCATACGATCGACAGCTCGCTCCGCGAGATCCTCAGTGATGACCAGGCGACCCGTTCGATCGCCACAAGCATGGATATGGGGCTGGTGCTTCTGGATTTCACGGCTCGCAGGCTGCGCTTTGCCGGTGCTCGTATCTCACTCTTCTGGAGCGACGGCATTGAGCTCAACAGCCTGGGCGGTGATCAGAGGGCCCTCTGCGACCGTCGCCGCGGCAGCTATCGTGATCATGATCTGCCGCTCCTGTCCGGCTTCACTTACTATCTGACGACCGATGGATATCTTGATCAGTCAGGCGGGGAGGATGGTTTCGCCGTCGGACATGAGCGCTTCACCGGCTGGCTGCTGGAACATGCGCGCAAGCCGCTCTCTGATCAGCGGCAGGCTTTTGCGGAGTCGTTGGCTCAATTCCGTGGTGACTATCCTCAGAGGGACGACATCACAATCCTGTCATTTCGGTTTGACTGATTCTTTTGCTTTCTTCTTTTGCTTTCATCTGACGTGAACTCAGCATCGGACAGCCTCGCCTCCCTGCGTGACTTCTTCAGCGGCCAGCGCATTCTCATCTGTTTCAATGGGCCAATTTCACGCACTCTGATCGGCGAGATCGGTATTGCCCTCAAGGATCACATTTCGTCGACACAGGTCCACCAGTCGGCGGCGATGGACGTGTTCAGCGTTTATATTGAGATGAGCCAGAACATCCGTCATTATGCCAGCAGGATGGGATACGATGATCTCTCCGCGGCCGCCACTGTCGTGATCGCTGAAACAGATGGTGGGCATTACACCGTTTCGGCCGGCAACCTTGTGGAGCGCCAGGATGGTGAAGTCTTGCTGAAGAAGATTCGCGAACTCTCCCTGCTTGACAAGATTGAGCTCAAAGCACTTTACAAGCAGCAGCTGCGACTTCCTCGCGAGGCTGGTCAGCCCAGTGGAGCTGGACTTGGGCTGATCGAAATGGCCCGCAAGTCCAGCGCACCTCTGCAAGCTACATTGGATGAGGGCCCTGAGGGCAAGGTCTTCTTCAGTCTGCGTGCGGTGATCTGAAAACCAATGGCCAGCAGCGACGCCTACGATCTGACCCTGGAGGCCACGCAGTTCAGCCCCAGTGTCAGCACGGACTGGGAACAGGGATGCTTGCGCATGAGCGGCGAATCTTATCCTGAAAACACGTACGAGTTTTTTGCGCAGGTCATTGCGTGGACGGAGCGCTTTCTCAATGCCACTGCTGATCCGCTGACCCTTGAGCTGCATTTGAGTTATCTCAACACCAGCAGCATTCGTGCCATGATTGATATTTTCGATCTCCTGCAGGATGCCAGCAGCGAAGGGAAAGAAGTCAGTGTTCGCTGGCTGTATGACAACCGTAATCCACGCGCTTCCGAGTTGGGGGAAGAATTCAAAGAAGATTATACTTTCCCCTTCGATATAGTGGCTCTCGACGTCCCGTCCTGAACTGTGACTCTTCCTCGCAATCTTGATGACGCGCTGGAAGCGCAGATTCTGGAACTTCTCGCCGACGAGAAGTATCAGGGGCATCCGTGCCGGCTTGCCTTGCAAGATCTTTGGGAAGCCATGAATTCCCAGTTGGACAGACTGGAGCGCATCACGGAGCTCTCTGATCGCTATCAGAAGGCTGCGCGTGAGAACACGCTGCATCTCGCCAAGCGCTACGACCGTCAGATCCGGCTGCTGGAGCGTGTGTTGCGCATCTCGGATCGCTATCAGTCGATGCTCAAGGATCTGAATGTGGCATTGCGAGAAGCTTCAACCCATGATCTTCTGACTGGCATCGCCAATCGTCGGCTGATGATGGACTGCTGCAGGCAGGCTGATCTGCAATTTGCCAAGCAGGGCATTCCTTACTCAATGGTCGTGATTGATGCTGATCACTTCAAATTGATTAATGATACCTATGGTCACGACTTTGGTGACCGCATGTTGGTTGAGCTCGCCAGGGTCTTCCGCGAGAATCTTCGAAGTGCCGATGTCTGTTCGCGTTGGGGTGGCGAAGAATTCCTTGGTCTGATGAACCAAGCAAGCCTTACTGAGGCAGAACGAATCGTTGAACGTCTGTTGGAATCTGTGCGTTCCTCGAGGATTCCCTATGAACAGGAGATGGTCACGTTGACCGTCAGCATGGGAGTGGCCGAGCACGAGGAAGGTGAAACCTATGCGGACACCTTCCGTCGTGCTGATGAGGCTCTCTTTGTGGCCAAGCGGCGCGGGCGCAACTGCTACGTCGTCGCCCCGCCTTCCGGTGCGGCCAGTGGCAGCAGGCACTTATCCGAATCGCAACCGGCTGGGCCTGCCTCCAGCAGTTCGCCGCCGTCATAACGAGCCAGCGCCTCGAAGAAATTCTCCTGCTGGCGGCGCTTGATCACCTCAGCCTGAAGGTGCTCATAGGTGGCATGATCGATCGGCTCAAAGGGCAGCCGTGGGAACGTGGCGTTGGCATCGAATCGTGCGAGCAGGGCGGCTGAGATATAGCCTTCATCGCATTCGATGGCGCGATGAATCGCATCCGCCAAGCCTTCAATCTCATGGTCACGGAATTCAACCGTAGCTGATGTGTTGTGGGCGGTGTAATGCTTCTGCACCTGCATGTAGAAATCGAACTGAGCCAGCGATGAAAAATGATTGATTTCCACGCGGTCGGCTCCAGGCAGATTGGCCCAGCTCACCTCCGTGGGGATCTCCACAAGCCACTCACTGCAGCGGGGATCAAACGGGTCATCCAGCAGGCGCCCTTGCTCATCCTTATCCGACTGGGAGGGCACGATCGTGTAGCCGTAATCCAGGCAGGCCAGGGCAACTGGATCATTCTTGCGGAAGGTGATCCGTCGGATGAATCGCTGTGCCTTGGGCGGATGCCAGCCTGGAGAGGCTCCGGTGAGCAGGCTCTTGGTGCCTGCGGGCTGGACGGTGGTACAGCGATTCGGGCGGTGCAGGCCATGGCGATCGCAGTAGTCCCAGACCGCTTCATGGACGATCTGTTTCCAGCGGCTCAGATAACGGGCCTCTCCCTCACGAAAGGCGCGTCCCTCTTCGCTGTCGGGACGGCCCGCCTCCCACCATTGCAGCCAGGGCGTCCCGAAGGCATGCACGAAGAAGTCGAACAAGCCGGTGAAGCTCACCCCGACGATCGGATCCCAGTCACGGCTCTGGCGGTAACGCTGCACCTCGAACCGATGGTTCAGGAGACAGGCCACTGACAGCGCCGCGGCCCGGAAGGCGTCTTCCTGGTCACGCTCATCGTGGGGATCGATGCGGTTGAGATGAACTTCGGCGAGGTTGCAGTGGAAATCGGCGCCGATGATCTCGCCGCAGGGATTGAGTCCGTAGCGGCCGAGGCGATGCTCAAGCTCAGGCGCCTTCATCCCTGGCTTCAGCCGCATCAGCCACTCGCCGGCCTGTTCACGTCCCTGACCGCAGTAGACATGGATGAAGCTCTGGCGCAGTTCTGCTGTGCTCAGCAGATCGGCGTTGGCGCGCGCCAGGGCTTCCGGGGCGAACTGGATCGCGCCTTCACCGGAATGGAACTGTTTGGTGACCGCCTCCAGCACCACCTGACGTGACGGACGCACGTGATAGACGCGGGTGTGATTCGCCATCCGCAGCGAATCACGTTCTGGATCGATGCGCCAGTTACCCTCGTCGTCCTGTTGCCACAGGTTGTCCTTGGCCACGGCGGCGGCGCTGTCGTCGGCATCGAACTGGCGCATGCCGGCGCTGCGGCGGATGTTGCCGGCCACGATGGTGACCGCTGCTTCATCGATCAGCAGGCAGCACTCCACCGAGGTGAGCTGACGGCCCTGAGCCTTCGCCAGGATCTGGGCAACGCGACCATAGAGATCGCGGAGCTTGACGGGGTTGGCCACACCTCCGAAGCCGCGGAGCTTCTCGCCGACGGGGCGCACGTCGCCGAGATCGACCAGGACCTCGACGGTCCCGTTGAAGCGGCTGTCGCTGCAGAGCTCGAGAAGCAGCCGGTAGCTCTCGACCCAGCCCTGGCGGGTGTCGCCCACCTTGATGGAGACGCGCTGTCCCTCGATCGTGTGACTCGTGATCTGCTGGCGCTCACCTGGCGGCGTGAGACCGATGTCCTGCACGATCGTCACCTGCAGCTGGTTGCGCACCACCGGCAGCCGGGAGATCAGATGCGGCTCGATGATGGCGCCGGTGCCGCAGCCCATCATCGCCAGATCCATCATCAGGGCGAAGGCTTCCCAGTCCACCAGATTGGTGGAGGTGCAGTTGTAGGCACCGGAGAAATTCTGAGGATTCTCGATCCAGTCGGTGCCTCCGATCCAGAGCCAGCGGCCGGAGGGGAGAGCCTTCTGCTGCATGTGCATGCGCCGCAGCAGTTCCACTTCCGAGGTGGTCAGATCACCGAGTTTGCGCAGCCCCGCCAGGCTGCGTTCGCAGACCTCCTGCCAGCTCTCTCGACCTTGGGCCGACCGTCTGCTGTAGGTCCTGTAGAAGACGGGGTTGGCCGCTGGTGCCGAGGCAGGGAAATCAACGGCGTTCTGCGGGGCAGCTCCAGCTGAAGGCAGAGCCTCTGTGGGCTGCTGCGTGGCCGCGAGCGACGGGTCTGCAGCGGTACGGGAGGGAGTCAGGGTCACGTTCAGCTCACAGCGCGTGACGAGAACCATAAACGCCACAGGTAGGGGCTGCAAGACGCCATGACCACCAGTGACGGGGGCAGGCAGCTGGTGGGGGCACCAGAACGGCCGCTGCCGGCGACCCCCGAGGCAGGCGGGGGACCTGGCCTCGCCTCGCTCCGCCGGGCTCCGCACGATGCTGTCAGGCGTGTCCCGCTCCGCTCCGATGCAACGCCGTCCCGAACCGGAACTGATGGACGAAGCGCAGCAGGCGCTCGCCTATGCCGAAGCGGACTTCTCGCGCACCGATCAGGCCCTGGTGGAGGCCATCCTGCAGCGGCTCCAGGTCAGTTCCCTGTCCGTGAAGAATGTGGTGGATCTGGGCTGCGGGCCCGGAAACATCAGCTTTCGTCTGGCCGAAGCCCTGCCATCGCGGCCTCTGCTGGCGATCGACGGCGCCGCCGCGATGCTGGCGCCCGCCCTGCGGCGTCAGCAGGCCGAGCCCGGTCGCTGGCCTGGGCTGCGCTTTCTGCAGGCCTGCCTGCCGCTGGAGGACGGGGTGCTGTCGGGCCTGCCCTTGCCGTTTCAGCCCCCGTTTCAGCTGCTGATCAGCAACAGCTTGTTGCACCATCTGCATCAGCCGGAGGTGCTCTGGAGGGCTGTGCGGGAGCTGGGAGCCCCCGGCAGCCTTGTGGTGGTGCGTGATCTGCGTCGACCCGACAGTCCCGCGGCGCTGGAGGCTCTCGTCGCCCGTCATGTCAGTGCCGCTCCGGCCGTGCTGCAGCGGGATTACCGCGCTTCGCTGCAGGCTGCCTTCCGGCCGGACGAGGTGGAGGAGCAACTGCGACAGGCCGGCCTGAGCTGCCTGCGCGTGCAGGCGGTAGAGGATCGCTATCTGGATGTAAGCGGTCAGCTCGACTGAGCTGTCACCATCTCTGCCAGCAGCCTGATCGGGCCGGCTGGCAGGCTGGGTCCATGAACGACACCCTCCAGAGCGCCGGCGCCTCCCAACTCCGCAGTGACGGCGTCGCTGATGCGTCTGCAGCTGCTGAGGCAGGCCTGGGAGCGCTGGTGGAGGCGGTGGCTCGCCGACGCAATTTCGCGATCATCTCCCATCCCGATGCCGGCAAGACCACCCTCACCGAGAAGCTGCTGCTCTATGGCGGGGCCATCCAGCAGGCGGGAGCGGTGAAGGCCAAGGGCGATCAGCGCCGCGTCACCTCCGACTGGATGGAGCTGGAGAAGCAGCGGGGCATTTCGATCACCTCCACCGTGCTGCAGTTCGACTACGCCGGCTGCACCCTCAACCTGCTCGACACCCCAGGCCACCAGGACTTTTCGGAGGACACCTACCGCACCCTGGCCGCTGCCGACAACGCGGTGATGCTCGAGGATGCCGCCAAGGGTCTCGAACCCCAGACCCGCAAGCTGTTCGAGGTGTGCCGCATGCGGCGCATCCCGATCTTCACCTTCATCAACAAGATGGATCGCCCCGGCCGCGATCCGCTCGAACTGCTCGATGAGATCGAACAGGAACTGGGCCTGGCCTGCTGGCCGGTGAACTGGCCGATCGGCAGCGGCGATCGCTTCCGCGGCGTGATCGATCGCCGCAGCCATCAGGTGATCCTGTTTGATCGCGCTGAGCGCGGCAGACAGGCCGCCGAGAAGGTTCTCAGCGTCGAGGAGGCACGCCGTTCCGGCGCGGTTGAGGACGACCTGCTCGATCAGGCCCTCGAGGAGCTCGAGCTGCTGGAGGGTGCCGGCGCCGAACTGGATCTGGAGCTGGTGCACAGCGGTGATCTCAGCCCCGTGTTCTTCGGTTCGGCGATGACCAACTTCGGGGTGCGTCCCTTTCTCGACGCCTTTCTGGATCTCGCCCAGCAACCCACCGCCCGTCCTGCAGCAGAGGGGCTTGTCGAACCACTGCGGCCGGAATTCAGCGGCTTCGTGTTCAAGCTGCAGGCCAACATGGATCCGCGTCATCGCGACCGGGTCGCCTTCGTCCGCGTCTGCTCCGGCCGCTTCGAGAAGGACATGAACGTGCGCCACGCCCGCAGCGGTCGCACGATCCGCCTGTCACGGCCCCAGAAGCTGTTTGGCCAGGATCGCGAGGTGGTGGAGGACGCCTATCCAGGTGATGTGATCGGCCTCAACAACCCCGGCATGTTCGCCATCGGCGACACCCTTTATGTGGGTCCGAAGGTGGAATTCGAGGGGATTCCCTGCTTCAGCCCCGAGATCTTCGCCTGGCTGCGCAATCCCAACCCCTCGGCCTTCAAGAGCTTCCGCAAGGGCGTCAACGAACTGCGTGAGGAGGGAGCCGTGCAGGTGCTCTATGACACCGATCCCAGCAAGCGCGATCCGATCCTGGCGGCGGTGGGTCAGCTGCAGCTGGAGGTGGTGCAATACCGCCTCGAGAACGAATACGGCGTCAAGACCCGACTGGAGCCGATGGAGTTCAGCGTCGCCCGCTGGGTGATCGGTGGTTGGCCGGCGCTGGAGAAGGTCGGTCGGGTGTTCAACTGCCGCACCGTGCGCGACTGCTGGGACCGGCCGGTGTTGCTCTTCCGCAACGACTGGAACCTCAATCAGCTGCAGGAAGATCACCCGGACCTGGAACTGCGCGCTGTCGCCCCGGTGGTCAGCGGAGTTGAGCCGATCGCGCTCTAGACAACCGGCGCGGGCTTGCCTTGCTGAACCATGGCGGACGCCGTCGGGGCTGACGTTCCAGAGGGCTACTGGCTGTGGCCCCATGGCCCTGCCTCGGCGACCTGCCCTGATCGGCGGAGCAACGCAGCGCAGGGAGCAGATCCGTGATCATGGGACGCCACCTGTCCTCGCACCCGGTTCGCTGCCAGCACGGCAGGAGTCGTGCGAGTCCCTGCTGCGGCTGCCTCCAGCAGCGGCCGGGGAGTCCCACCACCGCGTCACTGGTCAGCGCCTTGCCGGGGTCGCGGTCTCACGCTGGCTGGCTGACGGCGCCACAATGAGAGCAACATTTCGTCACGCCGCAGGCTTCGATGGCCGTGATGCCCCATGCCCCCAGTCCGACCCCGCTCTGGCTGGTGCGCCCCCGTAGTGATGGCGGCTGTGATTACGTCCGCTTTCTGTCCTCCGCCGGCAGTGACGACACCGCCGAGGTGGAAGTGCGGGAAGGCAGCCACCTGCCGCCCCAGATGCCGCTTCTCAAGCGACGGCTGCGCCTCCCCGCAGCTGAGGCCGAGGCCTGCCGGCGGCATCTGCAGCAGGAAGGTGGATATCGCCGCAGCGAGCCCCTTTTCTGAGGGAAGCTCGGTACGCTCGGCACATGAACCAAGGCAGTGATCCCACCCCCGATCCGGCCCGGGCCTCCGGCTCGGATCCCTATCAGCAGCTCGGCGTTGCGCTCGATGCCTCCTTCGATGACGTGCAGGCGGCACGACAACAGCGCCTCAGCGAGCTCGGGGATGACCCGATGGCTCGTGCCCGTGTCGAAGCCGCCTACGACACGATCCTGATGAACCGTCTGCGGGAACGGCAGCAGGGGCGCGTCAGCACCGCCGCCCGTAGTGCCTCCCAGCGGGAGCAGTCCAAACCCCCGACCCCTGCAGGCTCGTCCGGTCCCTCCCTGCCCCGCCTGCCCCAGCTGCCGATGGGGGGACTCCCCAGGCCGGGCCTCTCGTGGCCCTCGCTTCCGTCGTTGCAGCTGGCCAGCGGCCGCGAGCTCTGGTTCCCACTCGCCAGTACCGGTGTCCTGCTGGTGCTGTTGTTCGCGCTCAGTTCCCCGCCGGCCGAGCTGATCCTGTCGTTGGCCACCCTGGTCACCGTGCTCAACCTGCAGCGCCGCAACGGCCGATTCCTGGTTTCCCTCGGCTGGAGTTTCGGGCTGCTCTGCCTGGGTCTGCTTGCCGGGGGAGTGCTGGCCGCGAGCCTGGATCCGTCCATGCCCCTCGGCCTGCCGATCGCCCTTGTCCAGGTTCAGAGTCTTCCCGTGCTGCTGTTGCTGCTCCTCGGAGCCCTGTTCATCGCCTGACAGCGTCCGCTGCTCCCGTCCTGCCTGCGAGTCGGTCCACCTTGCCCTGGATGCTCCACCGGGCAGTTCAGCTCTCCGCTGAGACGGCACCGCAGCGGAGTGGAGGGAAGCGATCGGCTGGGCAGGGACCGGTCGCTCAGCTCCGTGACGGAGTCGCCTCGAATTCGCTGATCAGCTCCTCCAGCTCCGGCTGATCCACGGTGTAGACGGCGCTGCAGAAATGGCAGGTGAGCTCGGCCTGGCCGTCCTCGCGCAGGATCGATTCCAGTTCCTCCCGGCCCAGAAGCTTCAGGGCCGAGACGCTGCGGTGTCGGGTGCAGGGACAGAAGAAGCGCACAGGAGTGATCGCTTCGGCATCGTCCAGGGGCTGGGGATCGAGATCGGGAAAGATGTCAGCCAGCAGGTCTTCGAGGTGGTCCCCACAGGCGGCCAGACGTTCGCTGAAACCGGTGATCTCACGGCAGCGTTCCTCCAGCAGCGCCACCAGGGCCGGCTCCCGGGCGGCCTTCGGCAACACCTGCACCAGCAGGCCGCCGCTGATCAGCACACCGGAGTGATCGAGGCGTTCGCCGACGAACACCGCCGAGGGGGTCTGCTCGGAGTGGAGCAGGTAGGAGGCGACATCCTCGCCGATCCCACCGCTCACCAGTTCCACGGTGCTGCTGAACGGCTCGCCTTCGCCGATGTCCCGCACCACATGCAGATAGCCGGTGCCGGTGGCTCGCCGGAAGTCGAGATGGGGCTGCCCCTCCTCGTTCACGAGGTCCAGCTCGAGATCGGGCCGGCCGACATAGCCGCGCACCGTGCCGTCCCGACCTGCATCCACCATCAGCCCGCGCAGCGGTCCATCGGAGCGGATGCGCAGATTGACGCGCCCATGGCGCACCTTCATCGAGCTGGCCAGTAGCAGGCCCGCGCTCATGGCACGGCCGAGCAGCGCGGTGGTGAGAAAGGAGAGGCGGTGGCTCCGCCTGGCTTCCCGGACGGCCTCCGTGCTGTTGACCGCCACGAGGCGGATCCCCCCGCCGGCGGCGGTGGCCCTGAGAACCCGATCGGACCGACCGTCGGCCATCACCCAAGCACTGCTTTCGGCATCGTACGGAGATGCCCTTTCTCGAGGAGCCAGCTGTGGCGCACGAAGCCCTCGAACAGCTCGGGCTCGTGACTGACGATCAGCAGGGCCCGATCCCGGCCGAGCTCCGCCAGCAGCTGCAGCACCTCGGATCGCACCGCCCAGTCCAGCCCGGCCGTCGGTTCATCGAGCAGCAGGAGCTTCGGATCGCGCAGCAGCTGCACAGCGAGCGACAGGCGCCGCTGTTGTCCGCCGCTCAGCCGCTCCGGAGCCTCCTGGAGGGGCAGCTCCGCCAGCCCCACCTGTCCGAGCACCTGCTGCAGCCGCTCGCCGCTGAGACGGCGCTGTCCCAGCTTCAGCTCCTGTGCCACGGTGAGACCGAGGAAATGGCGTTCCGGAAACTGGAACACCAGCCCGCACAGCCAGCGGCGCTGGCGCGCATCGAGCGCTTTGCCGTTCCAGAGAATGCGACCCCGGGTGGGATCGGCCAGCCCGCTGATCAATTCCAGCAGGGTCGTCTTGCCGCTGCCACTGCGGCCGGCCACCAGGGCGGGCTCTCCCACCGGCAGCCGCAGCGACACATCCCGCAGCAGCGGCTCCGCCGTCGTGGCGGGGTGATAGGTGAGGGACTGCAGTTCAAGCATCGCCCCAGCATGGGGTGCGGTCAGCCTGACTGCCTGCCGCATGGTTGCATGAGGGTTCAACCGTGACCCTGTCCACCGCCATGGAGGTCCGCTTCCGCGAGATCGATCCGTTCAACTGCTGGATCTGGCTGCGTTTCCCGATGGCTCTGGGCCAGGGGGAGCGGGGTTATCTCGAGACGGCGCTGGACAGCTGGTTCTTCCTCGGCAAGCTCGGCGGCTTCAACGCCGAGAACCTCCAGGCCCATGAGGCCGGGGCCGAGCTCAGCTGGCTGGCCTGGGATGGCGGAAGCGCCGCCCAGGCCCTGCCGGCGCTGATGCACAACATGAGCCCGCTGGAGGTGCGCGGCGACTGGGCCCGCTTCTGGGTGGATCTGGGCACCAGCGATGCCTTTGGCCTTGACGTGCTGATCAACACCCTGCAGTGCCTCGACCGGGACATCGTTGAGATCGAGGAGGTGCTGATCGGCGGGCTGCAGGAGGAGTGGCCGATCGAGGAGGAGCCTGACAGCCCGTTCGAGCGTCAGGGCAGCTGAGCCGTCATGGCACGGGAGCTGCGGCGCCTGCTGATCGATCCCGTCCGCCTGGCGGCCACGGACGAGGGGAATGACCGCCTGCCGCTGTGCCGTGATGAGGAGCACTATCTCGCACGGGTGCTGCGTCTGCGGCCGGGCGACCCCGTCACCGTGATCGATGGCTGCGGCGGCCAATGGCGGGCGCAGCGTGGTGAAGGGGCCTGGCTCGAGGCTCTCGAGCCGGAGTGCAACCCGCAGCCACCTCCGCGACCACGCCTCTGCCTTGCTCTGGCGCTGCCCCGCCAGGACGTGGAGCTGGTGTGGCGCATGGCCACCGAGCTGGGCATCGACCGTCTCCAGCCCGTGCTGGCGGACCGTTGTCAGGGTTCAGGCCGTCGCCCGGCACGCGAGCGCTGGTCGGCGGTTGTGCGGGAAGCCACGGAACAATGTGAGCGGCTGTGGCTGCCGCAGCTTGAGTCGCCGAGCACGGCTGAAGAGTGCTTCACCGCGAGCCGCGGAGGGCTGAAGCTGCTGGCGACGACGCGCCGTGAACACCTCCCCTCCCTGGAGGCCTGGCTCGCCCAGGTGGGTCAGCCGGGAGCCGATCCGGAGGAGATCAGCCTGGCGGTCGGACCGGAGGGGGGGTGGAGTCCCCGTGAGGAGCAGCTGGCTGAGGCGACCGGTTGGTGCGCGGTGAGCCTCGGCGCCACGATTCTGCGGACGACCACGGCTGCGGTCGCCGGCGTCAGCCGTCTGGCGGCCTGGCGGCTGCTCAGCTGCTGAGCATGCCGCGGGCCATCTCGCGGAATCCCCCCAGATCGGCCCCACCGCGGCGGCGGCTGCGGGAGAGCGCACCGCCGGCGGTGACGCATTCGGGAGCGAAGGTGGCGAGCGTGGGGGCAGGACGGCTGGCCTGCTCAGCGGCCAGTTGGGCGGCGATCGCCTCGGCGGTTGTCTGGCTGGTGACCGGCTGGCTGGGCATCTCAGCCGTGGCGGCGGCCTCGGCCGGCCTGGATTCGGATTCGGCGGCAGCCGCCTTCGCCTTGGGCTGCGCCGCGGGCCTGGCGGTGGGCGGCGCGATGGTGGCGGGGGCCTGCTGCTCGCCGTCCGAGCCGAGATCCAGGAAGAACTTGTTCTTGAACACCATGTCGCCGCGGCACGGTCGGATGGGGCGATTATCCGCTGCCGGCCTGGCTGAGCGGCAGTTGTCGTAGACCTGTGCAACACAAGCGCAGGTGTCCGTGCCGCCGCTGCCGCCCCCGACGCCTGCCCTCTGGCTCATTGCCCTGCTGCTTCACGCGCCCCTGCTCCTGCTGGCCCGGCGGTTGCCTCTCCTCACTCCCGCAGGCTGGTGCCACGCCGCTTTGCTCGGCACCGTGCTCTGGGCCAGCCTGGGTTGGCGCGGCTGGCTGGCCGTGGTGCTCTACCTCCTGCTGGGCTCGCTGGTGACGCGTCTGGGACTGCGGCAGAAGCAGATTCTCGGGCTGGCGGAGGGCCGTGGTGGCCGGCGCGGGCCGGAGAACGTCTGGGGATCAGCCCTGGTGGGAGCCCTGCTGGCGCTGGCGGCGCCGCTGTTGACGGCCTCCGGGCAGGCCTGGCTCCTGCTGGGCTTCGCTGCCAGCTTCGCCGCCAAGCTGGCTGACACCTTCGGCAGTGAGATCGGCAAACGCTGGGGCCGTCATGCGGTGTTGATCACCACCGGACGGCCGGTCCCCCCCGGCACCGAAGGAGCGATCAGCGCTGAAGGCACGGCGGCCAGCCTGCTGGGCAGCCTTCTCATGACTTTGGTGATGGCGGCGCTGGGCCTGATCGAGGGGGGTGCGGCGATCCTCCTCGTCAGTGTTGTGGGTCTGGTGGCCACGCTGCTGGAGAGCCTGATCGGCGCCACGCTGCAGCGTCGGCTGGCCTGGCTCACCAACGAGATGGTCAACGGTCTGCAGACCCTGCTGGCGGCGGTCCTTGCTCTGCTCCTGGCGCCGCTCTTCCTGCCTGCTGCCCTGCCCTTGCCCTGAGCGACCCGCAGCTCTCCGAGGCGTCATGCGCCGATGGCGGACCTGGTCGCTGCCGGATGCAGCGGACGCCGCGGGGTGCTGCCGCTGCCTGATCTGGTGCCCGCAGGCCTCACGCCGGCGACGGGTCGGTGTGGGCAGACCTTCACCATCCCTCTGGCAAATGGGGGCGCGGGTCGTTCGGCTGCAGGCTGCCGATGAGCCGGACCCCGGCATCGGGTTCCGCGCCGCCCATCAGGCCAGCGACTTCGGCTCGCTGCCTCCGGCCCGCCAGCGTTGCCCTTCACTCTGGAGCCGGTTGAGCAGCGTCACGGTGCGGCGCTGGGCCTGGCGGGGGTGGAGGCCCAGCTCCCGTCCGAGTTCAGCCCAGGTGCGTCTCCCGCAGACATGCCCCAGCAGCAGCTCCCGCTCGAGGGGAGGCATGGCCAGGAGCCGTTGCTGCAGCCAGGAGAGCTCCGGTGAGGCAGGCCACCCGGTGGGTGCCATCGGTTCCGCGGTCCGTTCAGGAACGCTGGATGATGAGATGGCCTCGATGGGCTGGACCAGCGACGGGCCTGCAGGGTCAGGTTCCGATCGCCCCTGGCTCGCCCCTCCCCCGATCAAGGCGTCCAGGAAGTCGCGTGCGTGCGGCGCGGCGTCTGGAATGGCCCTCGTCAGACTGGCGGGATCGGCCAGCTGGTCCAGCAGGGTCCGCGAGCCTGCTTCCTCGCCACCCTCCCCGGAGCTGGGCGCGTCCAGGCTGCGCATCTCCACCACTGCACTCACCTGCAGGGCTTCCACCACCTGGCTGGTGGAACAGTCCAGTGCCTCGGCCAGCTGGGCCGGGGTCAGCTGGCGCTGGCCCAGCCGCCGGCGCCGGTCCTGCAGCACGGTGGCCCGACGGCGCAGCTCCCACAGGGGCCGGGGGATGCGCATCAGGCTGGCGCGATCGCGCAGTTCGTGCTGGATGGCACCGCGGATGTAAGGCACCGCGAAACTGCTCAGGGTGCGACCCTGCGACGGTTCATACGCATCGATGGCACGGAGCAGTCCGAGGGAGCCGATCTGACGCAGATCCTCCTGCGGTAATGCCAGTGTTCGGCCGAGCCGGGCAGTGATGGCATACACCAGCGGTAGATTCCTGCGGACAAGCTCACTGCGCAGCGCCTGTCTCTCAGCTGGGTCACTGGAGCGCTTCAGCGCGGCGAGAGCGTCCTGATTGGTTGCCGGCGTACTCACTCTTCCACGCCTGGAGGGCCCTGCCGGAGGCCTCAGAGCCCTTCTTCGACCAGGAAGGGAGCCCGGCTGTGAATTCTGTCCCGGAAGGCCACGGCGGCTGGAGGACACAGGGCTTCCCCCCTGTTGATGGACCTGAGACGAGACCGGAGGTTGTATCGAGTGTGGCTGAAACATCACGGTGGGTCGATGTCTCCCGGAACCGTGCATCCACGACGGCGATCCGCAATCCGTGAACCCAACAAATATTCACAGGACTCTCACTTGATTGTAGTCATATGCACATCCTGGTCTCTTCTGTCAGCGCTTTGCCACCCGTTGATTGCCGGACTGACCGCTTTCAACTATCTCCTTGCCGTTGCGATTCCTGGCAGGCTTTCTCTGGTGGCATGCAGCAGACTTCGCCCCCAGATGTGGTGTGTCAGCCAGCGACTTCCATCGCCTGGGGTCTGCTCCTGACCGGCTCGGCTCACCATTGGGGTGTGGGTCGTTCCTGCAGTTGCAGCTCCGCCCAGTGCAGCAGGGCCGGCCAGCGCTGCAGGCGGCCTGCCACGTGGGCATGGCCGACACTGTTGAGGTGCAGGCCGTCGCTGCAGAGCCAGCCCTGCCAGCCCGGTTCCTGCAGGAAGCTCTCCAACAGCGGCAGGAACGGAACGTCAGCCTCCTGGGCCGCCTCCTCCAGCAGGGATTCGTAGAGGCGGATGGTCTCCAGCTGGTACCAGAGCACCTCGGCGAAGGGCATCGCTTCCTCCAGCACCGGTGTCAGGCCGAGCACGAGGGTGGGGGCCAGTGCCGTGGCCTGGGCGAGCAGCTCCTGCAGGCCGAACAGGAAGGCGGCCGGATCGAGCTGGTGGCGACCATCGGCTCGGCCGACCCTGGCGGTGTCGTTGAGTCCCACCGCCAGCAGGATGCCCTGGGGAAGCTGACGCCTCAACTCACCGCGTCCGCTCACCTCCTGATGCAGCCGGGCACGCACCCGCTCCAGGCCGTCGCCTCGCACCCCCAGCCCATAGAGAACCGGACCACCCGGCAGGCCCATCCAATGGCGCCGGAGCCGTTCACACCAGCCCCCTTCCTCCGGATCCCCCCATCCATAGACACCGCTGTCCCCGAGCACGATCAGCTTGCGGGGAACGGCCAGGGGCATCGCAGGGCGGAAGCAAAGCGGAGCGATCCTGGCCGATGGCCCTGCAGAGCCCTGGCAGCCCTCAGAGCGTCAGGCTGCTGCGGAAGCGGGCCAGGCGCTCGATGCCGTCGCGGAGGGTGTCGGGGGAGGCGGCGCAGGAGAGGCGGATGCAGCGGTCATCGCCGAAGGCGGCGCCGGGCACCACCGCCAGTCCCACGTCATCAAGCAGGCGGGTGCACAGGGTGAGCGAATCGATGCCCCAGGCGCTCACATCAGGGAAGGCATAGAAGGCCCCTTCCGGCGGAAGCAGCTGCACACCCTCGATGGCCCGCAGGCCGTCGCTGAGCAAGGCGCGGCGTTCGTTGCAATGGGCCGCCATCTCCAGGACACAGTCGCGTGAGCCACTGATCGCGGCCAGGGCGCCGAACTGGGCGAAGCTGCAGACATTGCTGGTGCTCTGGCTCTGGAGCGCAGCCGCAGCGGCGATCACGTGGGCCGGACCCGCCAGCCAGCCGATGCGCCACCCCGTCATCGCCCACCCCTTGGCGAAGCCGTTGACGATCAGCACTCGGTCGGCCAGATCGGGAGCCACGGCCGCGAAGCTGTGGTGGGCGTGGCCCGGAGCACAGAGATATTCGTAGATCTCGTCGCAGACCACGGCCACCTGCGGATGGCGCCGAAGCACCGCTGCGATCGCTTCCAGGTCAGCGCGGGAGAACACCGCGCCCGTGGGGTTGGAGGGGCTGTTGAGCACCAGCAGCCGCGTCGCCGGTGTGATGGCGGCCTCGAGACGCTGCGGTTGCACCCGGAAGCCATCACTCG
The DNA here is from genome assembly GCF_015840715.1 of Synechococcus sp. CBW1004. Lineage (NCBI taxonomy): Bacteria > Bacillati > Cyanobacteriota > Cyanophyceae > Synechococcales > Synechococcaceae > Synechococcus > Synechococcus sp. CBW1004. The sequence goes on from NZ_CP060397.1 coordinate 467,890, forward strand.
CGTCGCAGGTCAGGTAAGCGACGCGCGCGCCGGTGAGCTGCACCATCTCCGGATAACTGAGCCAGTAGGGCGAGGGCACCAGCACCTCGTCGCCTGGATCGAGCAGCACCTGGAAGAGGTTGTAGAGAGCCTGTTTGCCCCCATTGGTGACCAGCACCTGCTCAGAACTGGTCGGTACGCCGTTCTCCTGGCTGAGCTTGGCAGCGATGGCCTCACGAAGGGCCGGTTCGCCGGCCACGGGGCCGTAGCGGGTATGACCGGCTTCGAGCGCGTCGATTGCCGCCTGTCGGATGAAGGCCGGAGTGTCGAAATCGGGTTCGCCGGCGCTGAGGCTGCAGATGTCCCGGCCTTCGGAGCGGAGCTGGCGGGCCCGGGCGGTGATCGCCAGGGTGAGGGAGGGCTGCAGGTCACGGGCCCGGGCGGCCAGAGGAAGGGACATCTGTGGGTGGCTGGGTCGCCAGGTGAGGCGTGGGACCGGCAGGCGGCGGCGCAGCGGCAGCCGGCCATGGGGCTGAAAGGGCCTGCGGCGATCTTCGCGCACGCCCAACCCCCGGGCCGTTCCGGCGGGCAACAATTCAGCGCAATGTCTCAGCCGCTCCTTCCGTGCCCGACCAGCTGTCGTCTGCTTCACTCCCGCAGCCGGCCGAGACCATCGACGCTGACCCGGCGACCTGGAAGCAGGCTCTGGTGGCTCTCGCGACCGATTGCGCTGCCTGTCAGGCCTGTGGCCTGGCCCAGGGCCGCAAGCATGTGGTGGTGAGCCGCGGCAATCCAGGAGCTTCCCTGCTCCTGATCGGCGAGGCCCCAGGCGCCCAGGAGGATGCACAGGGACGGCCCTTCGTGGGACGCGCCGGCCAGCTGCTGGATCGCATGCTGGAGAGCGTCGGGCTGGACAGCGAGCGGGACGCCTACATCTGCAACGTGATCAAGTGCCGGCCGCCCGATAACCGTCGGCCCACGGCGACCGAGATCGCCGCCTGCCGACCCTTTCTGCTGCGTCAGATCGCCCTGGTCGATCCGCGCCTGATCCTGCTGGTGGGCGCCACGGCCCTCGAGGGCGTGCTCGGCATCAAGGGGGGTATCACCCGCCTGCGCGGCCAGTGGCGGGCCGGTGAAGGGGAGGGACTCGCGGGCCGCGTCCTGATGCCGATCCTTCACCCCTCCTATCTGCTGCGGAACCCCTCGCGCGAGCAGGGCAGCCCCAAGTGGCACACCTGGCAGGACCTCAAGGAGGTGAAGCGGCGTCTCGAGGAGGGTTGAGATGCTCGTCACCCACCCGCAGTCGCCACTTCATCAGCCGCTGTGACAGGCTTTGGCCACGCGCCGCCCCCCGCGATGACCGCCGCCCCGTCCCGTCCCGACGTCGCTCCCGCCATCCAGGCGCAGCCCTCGGCCGACGGCGCCGACCTGCAGGCCTGGGCAAGCAATCCGCGCTACGACACCGTCATCCGTCGCCGGAAGACGCGCAGCGTGCGGGTGGGTGACGTGTGGGTCGGCAGCGAGCACCCGGTGGTGGTGCAGTCGATGATCAACGAGGACACCCTCGACATCGAGGGCGCCACTGCCGGCATTCGACGCCTGCATGAGGCCGGTTGTGAGATCGTGCGGCTGACGGTGCCCAGCCTGGCCCATGCCAAGGCCGTGGGAGAGATCCGCAAGCGCCTTCAGGACAGCTACCGCCCGGTGCCTCTGGTGGCGGATGTGCACCACAACGGCATGAAGATCGCCCTCGAAGTGGCTCAGCATGTTGACAAGGTGCGCATCAATCCCGGCCTGTATGTGTTCGACAAGCCGGATCCGAATCGCACCGAATTCAGTCCCGAGGAGGTGGCGGCGATCGGTGAGCGCATCCAGGCCACCCTCGAGCCGCTGGTGAGCCTCCTCAAGGAGCAGGACAAGGGGTTGCGCATCGGCGTGAACCATGGCTCGCTGGCCGAACGCATGCTGTTCACCTACGGCGACACGCCACTGGGGATGGTGGAGAGCGCCATGGAATTCATCCACATCTGCGATCGCCTCGACTTCCACAACATCGTGGTGTCGATGAAGGCCTCGCGCGCGCCGGTGATGCTGGCCGCCTACCGGATGATGGCCGACCGCATGGATGCCGAGGGCTTCCACTACCCGCTGCACCTCGGCGTCACCGAAGCGGGTGATGGCGACTACGGCCGCATCAAGAGCACCGCCGGCATCGCGACCCTGCTGGCGGAGGGTCTGGGGGACACGATCCGCGTCTCTCTCACCGAGGCGCCAGAGAAGGAAATCCCCGTTTGCTACTCGATCCTGCAGGCCCTGGGCCTGCGCAAGACGATGGTCGAGTACGTGGCCTGCCCCAGCTGCGGCCGCACCCTGTTCAACCTCGAGGAGGTGCTGCACAAGGTCCGCAGCGCCACAGCCCATCTCACCGGCCTGGACATCGCGGTGATGGGCTGCATCGTCAACGGTCCCGGCGAAATGGCCGACGCGGACTACGGCTACGTCGGCAAGACCCCCGGCACCATCTCCCTGTACCGCGGCCGTGAGGAGATCCGCCGTGTTCCGGAGGCCGAAGGTGTGCAGGCCCTGATTGCCCTGATCAAGGAGGACGGCCGCTGGGTCGATCCCTGAGTGCCGCCAGGCAGCCTCTCCCGCCAGGAAGGTCAGTGAGGCGCAAGCCATCATCCCCGAGCCGTGCTTGCGGCCGGCAGGCGCTCCTGGCTGGAGCGTCCTGCGGCAGGCCGGTTCTCCGCCCGGCGTCCGGCGCTAACTTGGATCCATTCCGTTAAGAGGCCTCCGCATGGGAAGCGGTCGCACCACCTTCGTGGTGCTGGTTGGACTGAGCGCCTGTGCTGCCACTGCGGTCGTGGCCCGGGAGATGGTGATCGCCCCCAACGGTGGCGTCGCGATCAGCGACAGCCCCAAGGAGGTGATGGATCAGGCCTGGCAGATCGTCTTCCGCGACTACCTCGACACCACCGGCAAGTACAACCCGGAGAAGTGGCGTCAGCTGCGACGGAACCTGCTGACCAAGAGCTACGGCAGTCCCAAGGAGGCCTATGAGGCGATCCGGGGCATGCTCGCAACGCTCAGCGATCCCTACACGCGGTTCCTCGATCCGCGTGAGTTCAAGGAGATGCAGATCGACACCTCCGGAGAGCTCTCCGGGGTGGGCATTCAGCTGAGCGTCGACAAGGACACCAAGGAGCTGGTGGTGATTGCTCCGATCGAGGGCTCCCCGGCCTCCCGGGCGGGTGTCCAGCCCAAGGATGTGATCGTCTCGATCGACGGCAAGTCCACCAAGGGCATGAGCACCGAGGATGCCGTCAAGCTCATCCGCGGCCGGGCTGGCACCAGCGTCAAACTGGAGCTGCGCCGCAAGGGGCAGAACATCGATGTGCCGCTCACCCGGGAGCTCATCGAGCTGCATGCGGTGACCCATCAGGTGAACACCACGCCTGAGGGGACGAAGATCGGCTACGTGCGTCTGCGGCAGTTCAACGCCAACGCCGCCAAGGACATGCGGGCGGCGATCCGCGACCTGGAGAGCCAGGGAGTGCAGGGCTACGTGCTCGACCTGCGCAGCAATCCCGGGGGCCTGCTGATGGCCAGTGTCGAGATCGCGCGCCAGTGGCTCAATGAAGGGGTGATTGTCTCCACCAAGACCCGCGAGGGGATACAGGATGTGCGGCGCGCCACCGGCCGTGCCCTCACCAGCCGTCCTCTGGTGGTGCTCGTGAACGAGGGCTCGGCCAGCGCCAGCGAGATCCTCTCCGGGGCGCTGCAGGAGAACAACCGTGCGGTGCTCGTCGGTCAGAAGACCTTCGGCAAAGGGCTGGTCCAATCGGTGCGGGGTCTGTCCGACGGCTCCGGCATGACGGTGACCATCGCCAAGTACCTCACGCCACTCAACCACGACATCCACCATCGCGGCATCGTTCCCGATGTGCCCGTGAAGATGACCGACGCGGAGGCGGAGCGGTTGAAACTCGAGGATCTCGGCACCCGAAAGGACAGTCAGTACCGGGTGGCGGAATCGACGCTCCTCAAGAAGCTGCGCAGCACGGCCTCGGCTCAGCCGGCCTATCAGCCGGGGACCGCCAACCTGCCTGCAGCCCTCGGTGGCGCCCCGAGGCCCTGAGCGACGCCGATCCTGCTGGAGGCCTTCTGCGGGAGCCGCCCCGCTTCCGAGGCGGCTTGGCCATTCCTGAAGAACTGGAGGGCAGGATCAGGCTCTCCGCTGGTCGCCACTCTCATCGCTTGTGGTACTGGCAGCCTTGGATCGCGATCAGGCCACCATGGTGCAGCGCCTTGATCACAGCCATGTCCGCAGAACCCACCTCGCCCGCACAGGTGGGCTCGATCTGGCAACACAAGCCCCGGTGGTGCCAACCCTGGTCGATTCTGCTGACCGGGCTGGCCGCGATGGGCTTGAGCTGGATCTGGCTGCAGCACTGGTGGATCACCGCCCTTGTGTCGGCTGCCGTGCTGGTGTGGTGGGTCCTGTTTCTGGTGTTGGTGCCCCGGGCCTGGAAAGCGGCGGCCGAGGCGGGCGAACAGATCACCTGAGGAGGGATTCGCCTCGGTGCAGGTTGCGTGGAACGTGGAAGGAGCGGTGGCCCGGGAGCGATGCGCTCAGGACACCGGCTGCATCAGACCGCCACCGGGATTCGAGTCGTCGTCGTCGTTCTCCGGACGTCCCTGGAGCAGGGCGTAGAGGCCGAGGGCGAGGAGGCTGATGACACCTGACACCAGGCTGAAGCTGCTTTGGAAGCCGCCACCCACTTCAATCAGCTCGCCCATGAAGCCTTGTAACGAAAGATGAGTGCAGCTTAACAGCGATTCACAAGGTCCGCGGACATCGACCCTGCGGAACCGCTGAGCCCCGCCACGGCGTGGACGGCGTCGTCCTCCGGATGGTGGTCGCACTCCTGTGACCTTGACCCTGGCATCCGGGGGAGCGTGCCTTGGGTTCAGACCACCAGGACCTCCGCATCGCGTTGGAGGTCCTGTTCGTTCCGCTGCGTCTGGCTGAGGCCATCCGCACCGGGCAGCTGGGCAGCCATGGCCTGGAGCCATTCCGTCAGCTGGCTGAGCTGCTGGGCCGGGCTGAGCACCCCCAGACCGCGCGCCTGCACCCTGGCGATCGTGCCGGTGCCGGCCTGATAGACGAGCCGGCCATGGAGATGCTGCGGCAACCCCTGGCGCAGGCGGCGGAACGCCGGCTCCTCCATCGGTGTTTCGAGCACCAGGTTGGGCTTCTCCGGTTTGATGCGCGAAAAGCCGCACCGCTTCGCCAGCAGTTTGAGTTCCATCAGCTGCAGCAGGCTCACCACTGGGGGTGGCAGCGCCCCGTAGCGGTCCGCCCAATCGGCTGCGAGCTCGAGCAGCGCCTCCTGGCTGCTGCAGTCGGCGGCGGCCTTATAGGCGGCCATCTTCTCGTCGTTCTCGCTGATCCAGTCTCCCGGGATGAAGGCCGTGATCGTCAGATCGATCTGGGTGTCCTCCACCTGCGGGATGTCCTGACCCTGGATCTCGGCCAGGCATTCCTGCAGCATTTCCATGTACAGGTCGAAGCCGATCGCCTCCATCTGGCCGCTCTGCTCCACTCCCAGCAGGTTGCCGACGCCGCGGATCTCCATGTCGCGCATCGCCAGCTGATAGCCGGACCCCAGCTGTGCGAACTCCTGAATCGCCCGCAGTCTTTGGCGCGCCGCCTCGCTCAAGGACGCATCTCCGGGATAAAAGAGCCAGGCGTGGGCCTGGATGCCGCTGCGGCCGACGCGGCCGCGCAGCTGATACAGCTGGGCCAGGCCGAACCTGTGGGCGTCCTCGATCAGGATCGTGTTCACCCGCGGAATGTCCAGGCCGCTCTCCACGATCGTGGTGCACAGCATCAGATCGGCCTCGCCGGCGTTGAACGCCACCATGGCGCTCTCCAGCTCCCCCTCGGCCATCTGGCCGTGGGCCACCAGCAACCGCAGCCCCGGAATCATCTGCCGCAGCCGCTCGGCCACCTCCTCGATCCCCTCCACCCGCGGCACCACGTAGAAGATCTGGCCGCCGCGGTCGAGCTCCTGGCGGATGGCGCTGCGCACGGCCTCCTCATCGAGCGCCGCCAGGTGCGTCTTGATCGGGCGGCGCAATGGCGGCGGCGTGGTGATCAGGCTCATCTCACGTACCCCAGAAAGGCTCATGTAGAGCGTTCTGGGAATCGGCGTGGCGCTCAGCGTCAGCACATCGACGTCCTTGCGCAGGGCCTTGATCTTCTCCTTCTGATTCACACCGAATCGCTGCTCCTCATCCACCACCAGCAGGCCCAGCTGCTTGAAGCTGGTGCCCTTGCCCAGCAGCTGGTGGGTCCCCACCACCACATCGACGGTGCCCTCGACCAGACCCTCCTGGATGGCCTTGCGCTCGGCGGCGGTGCGGAAGCGGTTGAGCAGGCTCACCTTGAGCGGATAGGGGGCGAAGCGTTCGCTGAGGGTGCGCCAGTGCTGCTGGGCCAGCACCGTGGTGGGGGCGAGCATCGCCACCTGGCGACCGGCGGTCACCGCCTTGAAGATCGCCCGGATCGCCACCTCCGTCTTGCCGAAGCCCACATCGCCGCACACCAGCCGGTCCATCGGTGAGGGCTGCTCCATGTCCCGCTTCACCTCGGCGATCGCCTTGAGCTGATCGGGCGTCGGCTCATAGGGGAAGGAGTCCTCGAGCTCGTTCTGCCAGGGTCCATCGGCGGGATAGGCGAAGCCGGCGGCCTTGTGGCGCTCGGCATACAGCTTCACCAGATCGACCGCCACCTTGCGGATGGCCTTCTTCGCCCGCTCCTTGGCCCGCGTCCAGGCGGTGCCGCCCATGCGGTTCAGCTCGGGGGGCGTCTCGCCGGTCGCGCGATAGCGGCCGAGGCTGCCCAGCTGGTCGGCGGCCACCCGCAGGAGCCCGTCGGCGTACTGCACCACCAGGTAGTCGCGGGCCTCGCCGCTGATCGCCAGTTTCTCGAGCTTGAGAAAGCGGCCGATGCCGTGGTTGCGGTGCACGACGAAGTCGCCGGGCCGCATCTTGTTGGGATCGACCGTGCGGCTGGAGGCACGGCGGCGGCGGCGTACATACCCCGTGGCCGCCAGGGCGTGCTGCCCGAAGAATTCCCGGTCACTGATCAGCACCAGCTTCCAGGCCGGCAGCTGCAGGCCCTCCAGCTCGGCGGTGCCCCTGGTCTTGAGCGCCACCGGGGTGTTCTGCTCCAGCAGGCGATCGATCGCCGGCCGGTCCTGCGGGTTGGGGACGAAACGGGCGATGCAGTCGTGCTCCTCGAGCAGGGCCACCGCCCGGCTCGGCTGGGCCGAGAGGAGCCACACCCTGGTGCCGTCCTTCTGGAAGCCCTTCACCAGGCCGGCGAGCTTGCCGAAGGCGTTGGGATAGGCGGGCACCGGCCGGCAGGCCAGGTCGAAGGCGTTGGGATGGCGGTCGCTTTCGTGCAGTTCCGCCAGGTCGAAGCCCGTGAACGCCGCGGCATCAGCCAGCGCTTCGGCGGGCGGCCGGTGCAGCGTCGTCGGCAGGAGCGCCGCGATCCCGGCGGCGTCGCCCTCCTCGCCGGCCAGCTCGGCGCAGACCTCGGTGTGATGCTCGCCGGCGTGGTCGAACCACTGCTGGCCGTGAGCCAGGCAGTGGCGCCGCTCATCCACCGCCACCACCGTGGCCTCCGGCAGGTAGTCGAGCAGCGACGCGGGGCGCTCCCAGGCCAGACCCATCAGCCGCCGCATCCCCTCCGGAGTGCCACCTTCGAGCAGTTGCTCCAGGGCTTCTGCCGTCAGCAGGGCGTCGAGGCCGTCCGGCATCGCCTCGCGCAGCGCTTCGGCCACCAGTGGCCCATAGCTGCTGGGGGTGAGCCGCACCAGTTCGATCGCATCGAGCGAGCGCTGGGTGGCGGGATCGAACTCGCGCAGCTTCTCGAGCGTGTCGCCGAAGAACTCCAGTCGAACCGGCAGTTCAGCACTGACCGGGAAGACATCGACGATGTCGCCTCGGCGGCTCCAGCTGCCCTCCTGCTCGATCGTGGGGACCCGCTCGTAGCCCAGGCGCGTCAGCGTCTCGCCGAGCTGCTCAAGATCCTGGGTGTCGCCCTTCGCCAGGCTCAGGCAGCGTCCCGCCAGCACCTCTGGCGGCGGCAGGTGCGGTTGCAGCGCGCGCTCCGTGGCCACGATCGCCGGTCGCCAGGGCGACGATCCCGCCGGCCGTTCCGCCACCAGCTCGGCGAGCACCTGCAGCTGGCCCCAGGTGATCTCGCTGGTGGGATCGAACGGTTCGTAGGGCGATCCCTCGCTGGTGGGATACAGATGGGCGGTGCTCCAGCCCATCAGCTCGAGCAGCGCCGCCCAGCGGCCGGCCTCCTCCAGCGTGGGCACGATCACCAGCAGCGGCGACGCCTGGCCGGAACCGCTCGCCTCCTGGGCGGCCAGGGCGCTGGCGACCAGGGCCCTGCCGGCCCGTCCCGCTCCCCCGAGCCGCAGCCGCTCGCTGCGCCGCAGGCGGGCGGCCACCTCAGCGGTGAGGGGCACCTGCTGCAGCTGGCGCACCAGGGCGGTCAGGGGCATCGGGACAAGGCGGCGACAGCCCAGATTGTGGCAACCGCACCCCAGGCCACGGGATGGTCTCGCCCCGTGCTGCCCTGGTCCGGCGATGCGTCCGGACCTCCAGCGGTTGTTTCGACCCGACATGCTGGGGCGAGCCGATGGGTGCTGGTGCGACGTTCGGGCCCGATGCTGACGCTGATCGCTCTGGCGCTGCTGGTGGCGGCCCTGCCCGAGCTGCTGCGCCGCCTCGAGAGCCTCGAGCTTCCATCGCGAACGCTGGCAGTCGTCGCACCAGCCGACGACCCTCCGCCGCTCGATCCGGCTCTGCGGCCGCTGGCGCTGCTGGAGGGGGGCCTGATGCAACGCCTTGATCACGGCGACCGTGACTGGATTCCCCGGGCCGAACCGCTACCGGAGGGGGGCACCCGCTACATCTATCGGCGTCGCCCCGGTGATCCGGAACTCTCCCTGGCCCAGATCCGCGCCCTGATCGCCCAGCCTCCCAGCCATGCGCCGGAGCGACGCGCCATCGTCGATCTGCTCACCACCCTCGAGCAGGTGGGTGCCGGTGTCGGCCTGATCGAACCGATCAAGACCGGCGCCGCGGCGGAATGGGATCCCCGGGCGCGCACGATCCGTGTGCGACCCGATGTACCCGACCAGGGCAGTCTCGAATTCGCCCGGGTGCTGAATCACGAGGCGATCCATGTGGCCCAGAGCTGCGCTGCCGGGGGAGTGGCGTCTCCGCCCCGTCCACTCGGTCTGGTGGCCGCTTCGGAGCAACCTCATGACACCAGGGTTCACGGGGGGGAGACCGGGAACCCCGAACCCTCGGATCCCAGCGCGTTCCGTCAGCTTCAGGATCCGCTCTACGCCGATCTCAGCCCGAGCGAGCAGCGGATGGAGAAAGAGGCGTATGCCCTGCAGAACCGCCTCGATCTCGGTGTGAAGCTGTTGCGCATCCAGTGCCTTGATGGCCGTGCCGGCTGAAGGGGCGGATCGCCATGGTCCGCCCCCGGGATCTCCAGATCAGACCGTGGCCATGTGGCGGATGAGGTCAAGGCACTTGCAGGAGTAGCCCCACTCGTTGTCGTACCAGGAGACGAGCTTGACGAAGGTGTCGGTGAGGGCGATGCCGGCGCTGGCATCGAACACCGACGTGCAGCTCTCGCCGAGGAAATCGGTGCTCACCACCTCATCTTCGGTGTAGCCGAGGATGCCGGCCATCGGACCCTCGCTGGCGGCCTTCATCGCCGCCTTGATCTGGTCGTAGCTGGCGGCCCTGGCCAGGTTCACGGTCAGGTCCACCACCGACACGTCGGGGGTGGGCACGCGGAAGGCCATGCCGGTGAGCTTGCCGTTGAGCTCGGGGATCACGCGACCGACGGCCTTGGCGGCGCCAGTGGAGCTGGGAATGATGTTCTGGGCCGCGCCACGGCCGCCGCGCCAGTCCTTCACCGAGGGGCCATCCACCGTTTTCTGGGTCGCGGTGGTGGCGTGCACCGTGGTCATCAGACCGCTGACGATGCCGAAATTGTCGTGGGCCACCTTGGCCATCGGGGCGAGGCAGTTGGTGGTGCAGCTGGCGTTGGAGACGATGTCCTGGCCGGCGTAGGTGGTGTGGTTGACGCCCATCACGAACATCGGCGTGGCGTCCTTGGATGGAGCACTCATCACGACGCGACGGGCGCCGGCGTTGAGATGAGCGCGGGCGGCCTCGTCGGTGAGGAAGAAGCCTGTGCTCTCCAGCACGTACTCAGCGCCGATCTCGCCCCACTTCAGGGTGTTCGGGTCGCGCTCGGCGGTGATGCGGATCGCCTTGCCGTTCACCACCAGCTGGCCGTTCTCGACGCGCACATCGCCCTGGAAGCGGCCGTGGGTGGAGTCGTAGCGGAGCATGTAGGCCAGGTACTCCACATCGATCAGGTCGTTGATCGCCACCACCTCCACGTCCGCGAGTGTGACGGCACGGCGGAAGGCGAGACGGCCGATGCGGCCGAACCCGTTGATGCCGATGCGGATGGTCATGGTGAGAGAACGGGGTGAAGAGGAGGCGGCGGCAGGGCCTCCTGGACTTCCGGAAACTAGCGCTGTGCCCTGTCCGGGGCTGCCGGCGACAGCGGCGCACCGCCTGTGAGCAGCTCACCCTCCAGCAGCATGTTGAACTGCAGCAGCTCCACATCGCTGAGCTGTTGGCGGCTGATCCGGTTCAGTTCCCGTTCCAGGAAGGCCCGGCCCCGCTCGGCGTTCCAGCCGAGCTGCACCAGCAGGGCATCCCCATGAGCCAGCAGCTCCGAGCGGCGCAGCGGCACAGCGGCGACCGCCGGATCACTGCCGCGCTCCAGGGCTTCCAGCGCCGTCAGGTAGGCGCGCAGATCGCTGTAGCGGGTCAGACGACTGCGGCTGGGATGGCCGAAGGCCCGCTGTAGGTAGGTGCCCTCCTGCTCGCGGTTCCAGCCGAGGCGGCGCAGTTGCAGGTCGATGGCGGTCAGCTCCTGGCTCCAGTCCTCCGGATCGGCAGGAGGCTCCTCCTGTGGATCATCCGGCGGACCTGCCGCGGCCTGATCCACCACCTCATCCATCGGCTCGGGGGCACCCGGGCGAGCGCCGGGCGGAGCAGGAATCTCGAGGGCGGACTGACCCAGATCTCCTGCGGCGATGGACTCGGTTGCCCCCGCCTCGTTGGTGGCGGCCTCGGTCATGCCCTGGGGGGCGACCCGGGCCCGTGGTGCCGGGGCTGTTCCCAGGCCATCCCCTTCGCTGGACGCTCTGACCGGCGCCGGGGCGGGCCTGCGGACCGGCGGCGGAGACCGCAGCGGAATGCTCTCATCGCTCCGCTCGGCATCGCGGAGGCGTTGCAGCAGACGGGCGACGGCCAGATCCTCGGCCTCCTGGGCCGTCCCGGCCTCGGCAAGGGTGCTGCCCAGGCTGTACTCCCCTCGGCTGGCCCGGACCTCCACCACCCGCAGGCCGGGCTCGGTGTGAATCAGACGGGCATGGAGCTCCATGAAGCGGGGAGCGGAAGGAGGTTTCTAGAGTGAAGGTTGGCCCCAGTCCGCGCCGGTTGACTCCCCGGCTTTTTGGCATCGCCCGCGGCGCTCAGCGCCGCCCGGCCCAGGACCTCGAAAGAAGGTGACGTTCCATCGTCATGCGGATCTTCGGCCCCATCGACCAGGAGTCTCCGTCCCTGGACCCTTCCCTTCCGTGGGAGACGCCCGGCAGGCCCGCGCACCCCTCTTCCGGCCAGCCGTCGCAACCGCCTCCGTTCCCTTCGCTTTCCCTGCCCTGAACGATTCCGAGTCCCCGGTCCCTGTTGCGAGGCCCCTGCCCCCCGGTGATGGCCGATCACAGCTCCTGCCGCCTGCCGGAGGGAGGGGCTGATGGAAGCCGAGATGGTGCCGTCGCTCACGCCGCTGCTGCAGGGGGCGGATGAGTGGGGGGAGGTTCTGCTGCTGTTGCCTCTGCTGGTGGCTCTGGAGGCGGTGCTCTCCGCTGACAACGCCATCGCCCTGGCGGCGATCTCCCGCCGCCTGCACGATCCCGCCCGGCAGCGGCAGGCCCTGAACCTGGGGCTGTTGCTGGCCCTGGTGCTGCGCATGGGGCTGATCCTCGCCGCCCGCTGGGTGCTGGATGCCTGGCCGCTTCAGCTGGCTGCCGCCGCCTATCTCCTATGGCTGTGCGGCCGCCACCTGCTCGGATTCGACGAGGATCAGTACGACGGCTCCGATGACGAGAACGGTCCGGCGGAGGTGCTGTCGTCGTCTCCCGCCATCGTTTCCCCAGCCCCTCCGGCTCGTGCCTCTGTTTCGCCGGGCTCGCCTGGTCTCCAGGCCGCGCAGCATTCCCCGGAGCGCTCGGAGCCTGGGACGCACACGTCCCATGGAGCCCGCCACAACCACGGATCACCCCATGGTCACGGCGGCCCCTGGCTCTCGTCCATTGCTCTGACCCTGGCGCTCACCGATCTGGCCTTTTCCCTCGACAGCGTCGCCGCCGCGGTGGCGGTGACCGACAGGCTGGCCCTCGTGATGACCGGTGGTCTGCTGGGGGTGTTGGCGCTGCGGCTCACCGCCGGCCTGTTCGTGCGCTGGCTGGAGGTGTTCAGCCGCCTGGAGACCGCCGGCTACCTGGCGGTGGGGCTGGTGGGCATCCGTCTGTTGCTGCGGCTCCTGGTGCCCGCTCTCGAGGTGCCCGAATGGGTGCTGCTGGTGCTGGTGGTCGCGCTGTTCCTCTGGGGTTTCTCGCGGCGCAACGTCATTGTTGAGCAGGTTGAACCGGAGGCAGCGGAGGCTGCTGCAGAGCTTCCTGGTGCCGTCTCCACAGCCGGGCTCGACCAGGGAGCGCGTGCCGTCGTCACTCCTGCCGGTGCCCCTGCGGAGGCGACCATCGTCACCGTGCCGGCGCCCTCCGTGCAGGTCCCCGAGGCAGCCGATCCTTCGAAGCCATGACCACCGAGCTTCCCTCCGGACTGCAGCTGGAGCTGCGTCGCATCGAGGACGACGGGCTGATCACCCGGCTGGAGGCTGATCAGGTCGAGGAGATTCCCCAGCCGGGACGGTGGCTGAACCTGGCCGAAGGCAGTTATCTGTTGCTGCAGCGCCGCCATCGCTACCGCCTGCGCAACGGTCGCTATGAACTCAGCAGCGTGGCCCTTCAGGTGCGTGCCCAGCAGCAGCCGGCCGATGCCCGCTGGTGGAACGGGCGCTGGGTCATCGGGGATCCCAGCTGCCGGTTCAATGCCCGCAGCCCCCTGCTGCGCTGCGCCGTGCTTCCGGAGGGTCCCTGCGACCGATGCAGCCACTTCCGCAGCGAAGCGCCGTTCCCCGCCTAGGGTTGAGGGTCGCCGGTCCGTCAGCCATCCGCCGCTCCGATCCCCGCTCCTCCGCAGTTCAGGCCGCCGCTGAGAGCGGGCGCCGTCGTCCCGGCGGGGATCGCCCGGCAGGGCGGCGCCCTGCCGATGCCGTCGCGGCAGATCACCCGACAGACCAACAGCCCCTCGGATCGTCGCCAACCCGAAGCGCCGCTCCGGTCTCCGCCCTGGCAGCGGATTTCGCTGAGCTGGGCCTCTCCGAGCCGCTGCTCAAGGCGGTGGCTGCCAAGGGCTATCGCACCCCTTCACCGATCCAGCGTCAGTGCATCCCCGCGGTGCTCGAGGGTCATGACGTGATGGCCGCCGCCCAGACCGGCACCGGTAAGACGGCCGGCTTCACCCTGCCGCTGCTGGAACGTCTGCGCCACGGTCCCCATGCCCGCGGTGGTGTGGTGCGGGCCCTGGTGCTCACGCCCACCCGTGAACTGGCAGCTCAGGTCGCCGAGAACGTGGTGGCCTACGGGCGCTACCTCGATCTGCGCAGCGATGTGGTGTTCGGCGGGGTCAGCATCAACCCGCAGATCGATCGACTGCGGCGCGGCACCGACGTGCTGGTGGCCACCCCCGGCCGGCTGATGGATCTGCAGCAGCAGCGCGCTCTGCGCCTGGATCAGGTGGAGATCCTGGTGCTCGATGAGGCCGACCGCATGCTGGACATGGGCTTCATCCGCGACATCCGTCGCATCCTCGCCCTGCTGCCGGAGCGGCGCCAGAACCTGCTCTTCTCGGCCACCTTCTCCGGCGAGATCCGCCGCCTGGCTCACGGGCTGCTGCATCAGCCGGTGCAGCTGCAGGCCAGCCCCGAGAACGGCACGGCGCCGCTGGTGGAGCAGGTGCTGCATCCCTGTGACATGGCCCGCAAGGGCGATCTGCTGTGCCACCTGATCCGCAGCAACGACTGGCGTCAGGTGCTGGTGTTCTCGCGCACCAAGCATGGCGCCAATCGCATGGCCGAGCGGCTGGAGAAGGAGGGCCTTTCAGCGGCGGCGATCCATGGCAACAAGAGCCAGGGAGCCCGCACCCGTGCCCTGGCCGGCTTCAAGAGCGGCGAGGTGCGCGTGCTGGTGGCCACGGACATCGCGGCTCGCGGCATCGACATTCATCAGCTGCCGCAGGTGGTCAATCTCGACCTGCCGAACATCGCCGAGGACTACGTGCACCGCATCGGCCGCACCGGCCGCGCCGGTCAGAACGGCCATGCCATCTCACTGGTGGCGGCGGAGGAACAGGAACTGCTGCGGGCCATCGAGAAGCTCACCGGCACCACGCTGCCCCGTACGGTCGTCCCGGGCTTCGAGCCCACGGTGCTCACCGCCCCGCCCCTCGACCTCAGCGGCGGCCGGGGGCGGCGTGGCGGCCCCACACGGGGTGGTGAGCGCTCCGGCGAGGAGCGTCGCCGGCGGAGCCCTGACGCTGGGGCACGCACTGGTGAACGCCGGCCGGCCCGCGAGGGTGACCGGCGTGAGCGCAGCCGCCCCCGCAGCCGCTGAACGTTGCTGTCTGACTGACGAACCCCCGGCATCATCGCCGTGCCACGGTCCACCACCGACCCAACTGAGTCGGCCAGGAAGTGGTGTTCGCCATGACCGCTGTAACGGAGGCGACGGTCGTCAACGGCGATCCGAGCTGCAGTACGAAGGTTCCGTTGCTCCTGCAATGCCCTACGAACCCGGCTCCAGCCAGTGCCGCGTCCTGATCGACTGCAAGGTTCAGGTGGAAACCATGTTGATGGCCCTCTCGCGCATCGAGGCGAGCGAGCCGATCCGTGAGCAGTTGCTTCAGGTCCACCAGCAACTTGAGCAGCTCCACGACCGTCATCGCAGTGATCCACCCCGCTCCCAGCCGAGCGCCGAACTCCACTGCGCCTGAATCGTGGCGGCAGCCGCTGCAACGTCCGTTCCGTCCCTCCGTCGATGGCAGCGGTGATTCTGAACCGGTGTCAGCCGCCTCTCGGGATCACCACGGGCTCGGACCTGCAGCGGCAGCCGTCATCGCTGCTGCTGGCTGCCTCCATTCGTGACACATGGCGTCGACACAGCGGCAAATCTTGGGTGGCACAGCACAGCCCTGCTCGTTGAAGCGCCGCGGTGGGCAATGACGGCAGACCTGCCATTGCCACTGTCTCTGCACCTGTCCATGCTGAAGGGGTTCCCTCTGCGGACGCAGCGAAACCGACCATGCGCCATCGCTCCCTCTGTCTCAGCCGGGGCGGCCTGATCTCGGCCCTGACCATGGCTCTGCTGGTCTCGCCCCTTCCCTCGCGCAGCGAGGTTCTGTACACGCTCAGGACCCAGTGCAGCCTCGCCGGTGCCGCCCCGGTTCCCTGCAGCGTCGAAGCTGTCAATGACAGCGGTGCCACGCTCTACCGCCATCGGATCGGCGACCAGATCCAGACGATTCGCATCACCGACAAGCCGGTCCGCATGGCGTTGTGGGATCACTCTGCCAAGCAGTGGCGCCCCCTCAACCGAGCCTCCGCACGTTTCTCCACCAACACGGTCTGTTTCAACGACAGAGAGTTGTGCGTCGTCAATCCCAATTACCTCAACAGTGTGCGTGAGGGCAATGTCGCCGCCATGGCGGGTCGCGATCTCATCAAGGTGAATTTCGGCTCCGACGGGCGCATCAACGCCAGCTGCTACGACGACGGTTGCGAGGTGAGCCTGCAATGACCATCCACACGTCTCTGGGTGGCTTCAGCCTCGCTGCGGTTCTGATGTTGCCGCCTGCAGGCCATGCCGCGTTACTGGCAGCATCTCCGGCCTCATCACAGCTGGCATCCATGCCTCTGATCGCCCGGGGTGGCGGCGGGCGCGGCGGTGGTGGGCGTGCCGGTGGCGGAGCCAGCCGCGGAGGCGGCGGGGCCGCCCGCTCCGTGGGCAGCCGCGGCGGTGGCGACCGGATGCGCGCACAGACAGGCTTTCAGGGAGCCGCTTCCGGCCTCAACCGCGGTGAACGCCGGCCCAGCGGTGGCTGGAGCGGCGGTGTGCCGGCCTCCAGTGCGCGGCCCAGCCTCGATCGCCCGGCAGGCCGCGATCTGGGCCGTGTACCGAGTCGTGACGGCAGCGCCGGGGTGAGCCGACCCGCCAGCGGACGTGATCTCAACCGCGCGGAGCTCAACCGGCCGGCGGGCGATCGTGAGTTCAATCGCGCTGATTTCAACCGGGCTGACCTGAACCGGACAGATGTCAATCGCAATATCAACCGAGATCTGAATCGCACGGTCAACCGCAACTGGACGCGCAACGTCAACATCGGCGCCATCGATCTCCATCCCGGTTGGGCCAGACCCGGCTGGGGCCTGGCGCGTCCCTGGAACACCGGTTGGTATGGCGGCTGGAGCAACCCGCCCTGGGGCTGGTGGGGAGCCAGAGCGGCGGTCTGGGGGGTCGGGACGCTGGCCACGGCCTCACTGATCAACAGCGCCGTCGATGCGGCGATCAATGATCAGGTGACCTACATCGTCGTGCCGAACACCTCCTATCAGCTGCTCTATGGCTCGGTGGCTCCCAGTGGCAGTTCGTCGGTCTCCTTCGCTGTCAGCGCCGATGGCAGCACTTATCAGCTCACGGCCGACTGCCAGGCCGGAACCATCAACGGACAGGATCCTGCCAGTGCCGCCGAAGCCGAACTGCTGAATGCCGCCTGTCAGGTGGCGTACGGAACAGCCTGAGGCTCCATCGGGTCCATCGCCACACCACCTCTCGGTGGGCCCCAGGAATCGGGTCGTCTCTCGTCGGGTTGCAGCAACAGCAACCCAGGATGGTTCCGGAAGGAATCGGGGCTGCTTTCGCTGTAACTCCCCCACCCGTGCTCGGCCGTGTCCATGCTGGTGGCCACGGTAGGGGCCTGTCGGGGCACATCGTTCACCTCGGAGGTCGTGCTCTGTCCATCACCCCATTTCGCGTCGTCCTGTACTGGACAGCCATCGTCAGCCTGACGACAGCACCTGCGTTGGCACAGGAGGCTTCCAGGGATGCCTTGCCGGCGCCGGCTGCCGCCCCGGAGGCGGTGTGGGATGGCACGGTCGAGCTCTATGGCTATCTGCCCTGGCTTCAGTCCACCACCACCGTGCGCGGCTTTGAGGCCGAAACGGATCTGGATCCCGCCCAGATCCTTCAGAGACTCCAGTCCACCTTCAGCGCCAGGGCCAGCCTCGAACGCCGGCGTCTCGGCCTGCTGATGGATGTCTCCACCAACCAGATTGGTGCGGCGAATTCCCGCAGCACCCGCCGCGGAGTGTTCACCGGCAACAGTGAAGTCACCTCGATCAACGGCGTCTATGACGTGGCGCTTCGCTGGCGCCTCGGAGAGCGCGAAAGCGCTGTGGGCCTCCCCGGTAGTGGCTGGCTGATCCCCTACGCGGGCATGCGCGTGGTTCAGGCGCGTCTCGATGTGGCAGCGGAGCTGCGCGGCAACGGTCCTCGCGGCGTCAGCCTGCAGCGCCAGAGCACGCTGGAGCGGACCTGGACCCAGCCGCTGCTTGGCCTGCAGGGATCGGTCTTCCTCACGCCACGCCTGCGGGCCTTCGCCCGAGGTGATCTCGGCGGATTCGGCCTGGCAGGCGCTGAAGATTTCAGCGCCAACGGTCAGGCCGGTGTCGGCTATGCGATCGGCAACAACACGAATCTGAACGTCTCCTGGCGTTATCAGGGCCTGCGCTGGAATAATGGGGCCGCACGCAGCAATGGTTTCACCAGTGATCTGAACGGTATCGAAGTGGGTGTGAAGTTCTACTTCTGAACCCAGGCTCGGTGAGCCGGCTCTGGGTGTCGCACCTGTTCAGTTCACGCTGACACGGTCGCCCGACACGCAGGGTCTGGTGATCATTCCGGGACACCCAGTCCGCGCAGGCCTTCGCGAAGAAGATCGGAGGGCCTGACGTTGAAGGCTCTCTGGAAATCGCGACTGAACTGGGAAAGATGGGGGGAGCCGTAACGGGCGGCGATGGCTGATACCGTATCGCCGGATTCCGGGCTGAGCAGCCGCATGCGGGCGGCATCAAGACGTCGGCTGCGAATCCAGTGGACCGGACCACAGCCGAAGCGCTCCTGGAAGAAGTTGCGCAGACTGCGCTGTGAATAGCCACTCTGCTCCACGAGATCGGTGAGTTGGATCGGGCGATGCAGATGGGCATCAATCCAGGCGAGCAGCTGATCGAAAATGTGATTCTTGCTCCCCCGCTGCGGCTCCTGGCGATGGTCCGCCGTCTGGATCAGATCACCACAGAGCAGCAGGGCGATCAGCCGTTGGATGGCCCGGTCGAGGCCTACCTTCTCAAGGTGCCGTTCCTGGTGAAGAGGTTCGCAGCCACTCAGATGCAGCAGCTGGAGCAGGGCTTCCCCAAGTTCACGCTGGGGACTCTGTCGCGGTTGCAGCGGCAGGGGGGTCTGCAGGCGCCGGCGGAACCGTGCCGGACTGAGGCGATGATCGGCGAGTTCGGCCGCCAGCTGGGCGAGGCGCTCGGGCTCCAGTTCGATCCGCCAGCCATGCAGCAAAGAGGTCTGCAGTCCTTGCGCCTGACTGGGGAGATAAAGCAGATCGAGCGAGGGGCGCAGGATGCGCTGCAGGTTGGTGTGATGCAGCGTCAGTGGCTGGTTCGTGGGAATCAGCAAGTCCGCGCCATGTCGTGGTGCTGCGCAGCGTCCCACCGCACCATGACAGAGCCTGAGTGTGCCCAGAGTCCAGGTCGCCGGGGCATTGGCAGGCGTGGGCTGCGTGATCAGGGAAAGAGTCGTCATGGCTGCAGCCTCACAACACAACGAAAGCCGAGATGGCTGGTTGAGGTATCCAGGCCCTGAGCCCTGCGTGCCGCAGGGCGATAGCGCCGGCAGTATTCAGGTGCGCAGAGGAAGGAGCCTCCCTTCACCACGCGGCGAGGCGTTGATCCGTGCTCGGAGTGAGGGTCGATGCTGTTCAGCCGTGCCTGCTCGGCCGCCGCGCAGCAGTGCCCTGGTTCTGGTGTGCCCTGGTCCGGATCATGGCCATGGCGATACCAGTCGCGCGTCCACTCCCAGACATTGCCGATCATGTCGACCAGCCCGAAGCCATTCGCCGGGAAGCTCCCGACGGGCGATGTGCGCTCGTAGCCATCGAAACGGCTGTTGTGGTGTGGAAAGGCTCCCTGCCAGGTGTTGGCCATCGCTCTCCCCCCTGGATGCAGCTCATCACCCCAGGCGTATTCGCAGTCCTGGAGGCCGCCGCGGGCGGCCCACTCCCATTCCCGTTCACTGGGCAGCTGCTTGCCGGCCCAGTCGGCATAGGCTTCGGCATCGGCAGCGGTGATGTGCACCACCGGATGTCGGTCGCGACTTCTGATCGAGCTGCCGGGTCCCTCGGGGTGGCGCCAGTCGGCTCCGAAGACGTAGTGCCACCACTGATGCGTGTCCGTGAGAGGCACTGGTCCGCTGGGAGACACGAACACGATCGAGGCGGGCCTCAGGCGTTCCGGCGGAGCACCCGGATAGGCGGCAGGATCAGCGGGCTGCTCGGCCACGGTGATGTAGTCCGTGGCCTTGACGAACTTCAGAAACTGAGCATTCGTCACCGGCGCCGGATCCATCCAGAATCCCTCCACCTCGACCCAGTGGGCCGGGGCTTCCTCGGGATAGTGATCATCTGAGCCCATCCGGAAGCGGCCTGGTGGAATCCACACCATTCCTGGAGCGGGCGGACGGCCCGCCGGTCTTGCAGCGGGCTTCTGCGTTGCAGCAGTGGATCGGGATGGCAGGGAACGTCTCATTCCTGCAGGCTTCAGGCGCCGCCGCTCGCGGCCTTCTCAAGTTTCTCGATCACCCGCTCCAGCGAGAAGCTCGCGGCCTTCTGTCGCGGCGGATAGGCCACGAAGGTCTCGAGAAACTCGCCAACGAATGTCTGGGCGGGCACAAGCATGAAGACATGATCGAACATCCAGTCCCAGTAGGTATTGGAGGTGATGTCAGCCCGCTCGTAGGGATCAGTGAGGAGGTTGAAGATCTTCGGAATCCGCAGCTCCACAAACGGTTCAGCCCAGATCTGACAGGTTCCGGGGCAGCGCTGCTCCATGAAGACGAACTTCCAGTTGTCGTAGCGCAGTCCGACCAGGTCGCCGTCATCGGAGAAGTAGAAGAACTCCTTGCGCGGACTCCTGTCGGCCTTGCCTGTCCAGTAGTCGAGCATATTGTAGCCATCCAGATGGATGTGGAAGGTCTTGTCACCGACCTGATGGCCTGCTTTGAGCTTCTGCTTGATCTCCGGCTCCCCCGCCGCTGCCAGCAGGGTGGGTAGCCAGTCGAGATGGCTGCAGATGCCGGTGATGTTGGTGCCGGGAGCGATCCTGCCCGGCCAGCGCACCATGGCCGGCACGCGGAATGCACCTTCCCAGTTGGTGTTCTTCTCGCTGCGGAACGGGGTCATGCCGGCATCGGGCCAGCTGTTCATGTGCGGCCCGTTGTCAGTGCTGTACATCACGATCGTGTCATCGGTGATGCCCAGCTCGTCGAGCAGGTTGAGCATCTCACCGATGCATTCGTCGTGATAGATCATCACGTCGTGGTATTCCGATTGCCAGCGCCCACTGCGGCCGACGTCCTGGGGCCGTGCATAGGTGCGGAAGTGCATGTGTGTCGTGTTGAACCACACGAAGAACGGTTCCCCTGAGGCCACTGCGTCGCGGATGAACCGCTTCGCCTCAGCCATGAACTCATCGTCCGCCGTCTCCATCCGCTTGCGCGTCAGAGGGCCGGTGCTCTCGATCCGCTGGGTTCCATCTCCGTTGGCCCAGCAATGCAGGACCCCCCGCGGTGCGAAGCGCTTGCGGAAGTTGGGAAACTCGGGGTCATCCTCCCTGGGATAATCGCGCAGTTCCGGTTCCTCTTCGGCATTGAGGTGATAGAGGTTGCCGAAGAATTCGTCGAACCCATGCATCGTCGGCAGGTGTTCGTCGCGGTCACCGAAGTGGTTCTTGCCGAACTGACCGGTGCGGTAGCCCTGCGGCTTGAGCAGTTCGGCAATGGTGGGGTCCTCGGCTCGGAAACCGAGCTCCGCACCCGGGAGGCCGACCTTGCTCAGGCCGGTGCGATAGACGCTCTGCCCGGTGATGAATGCGGCGCGCCCTGCGGTGCAGCTCTGCTCGGCGTAGTAGTGGATGAATTTGGCTCCTTCCCTGGCCACCCGATCGATGTTCGGGGTCTCGTATCCCATCAGCCCATGGCTGTAGCAGCTGAGGTTGCTCTGGCCGATGTCGTCGCCCCAGAGGATCAGGATGTTGGGTTTTCCGTTGGGCATGGGAGTGTTTGCCTGGCAAGGAAACGGGTGGGCCCAGCCCCTCGGCCCAGACCCCCTCTGTCCCGAGCTTGATGGGCATGGGAGAATCGGGCCACTCAAAAAGTGCAAGCCTCCCCGCCCGCGTGATCGCCTTCGGCTGTGTCGAGCATCTGCGTCTGCTGCTCAGCCGAGCCGTTATGCCCCTGCAGCTCACCCAGCTGAGTGCCGGCACGATGCGTGGAGATCTGTTGCCCATCCGACTCGGTCCGGTGCAGCTGTTGCGCATCCGCCTGGATCGTCCCCTGCTGGCGCGGGGCGAGAAGGATCCGCGCCGCCAGATCGTCTGCCTGGATCTGATCCCCCCGGCCGAGGCCCATCCCAGTCGCTCCCATGGGCTGGTGCTGCCGGCCACGGCCCTCTGCGGGCTGGCCAGCCATGGAGAAATCCACCTCTGTGTGCCGGCCGGTGCCGAATTGGCTCTGGTGGCCATCGACCGCCAGGCGTTCCAGCAATGGTGTTTCAAGCTGGGCTGTGAGGGCCTCGATGCCCGTTCGCTGCAACGCAACTGGTTGCGGCTGGATGCATGCCGCTTTGACGACCTGCGTGTCTTCCTGCGCCGGCTGTTCACCCTTGCCGAATCGGGGAACGGTCCGGGTAGCCAGGGGGTTGGAGGTGCTGCCGATCTTCCGACCTCCCTGGTGGTCAACGATCTGATGCCGCTGCTGATCGAGGCTCTGGTGCATGGCGCCGATCGCAGTTCAACCCTGCTGCGGCCTCCGGCGCGCATCGAGCTGGTCAAGCAGTTCCAGCGTTGGATGGACCTCCATCCTGGACAGCCGATCTCTCTGGCCGATCTCTGCCAGGTCGCCTTCGTCAGCCGCCGCAGCCTGATCCAGGGTTTTCGCGACCACCTCGGCATGGGGCCGATGCAGTACGTGAAATTGCAGCGGCTCCACAGTGCTCGTCGCTCCCTCCTGCGCTCCGATCCCTGCGAGGTCACTGTCACCGAGGTGGCCGCCGACCACGGTTTTCTCAATGCCGGCCATTTCGCCCGCGACTATCAGAAGCTCTTCGGTGAACGCCCCAGTGCCACCCTGCGCCAGGGTCAGGTGAAGGTCCACGCCTGAAACGCCTGCAGGCCAGGGTGGAGTGTGGTCCCAGCGTCAGCGCCGCAGGCTGTGGCGACCTGCCTCATCCACTCGTCGGTATCCCGGCGGCGGCAGGTTCCACCGGGGCGGTGTCGCCCAGATCGGCACCCAGCAGAAGCGCCCCCTCCAGCCGGGCTCCCTCCAGGCGGGCGTGTCGCAGATCCGCTCCGCGCAGGTCAGCCTGGCGGAGATCCGCATTCCGTAGGTCGGTGCCGCAGATCGGCATGGGCGAGCCGTGCCTGACGCAGATCGGCCCCACTCAGATCGGCCCCCTGCAGATCGATGTCATGCAGGCAGGCCCCCTTCAGGCAGGTCTGATGCAGGTTGACGGAACGCCAGCGGCTGTGGGGTGCGCGCAGCTGCTCCAGGTGGGCCTGACTCAGATCGAGTCCATCCAGCCAGATTCCGCGGGCGCTGAGCTTTTCGACGGCTTCATTGCGCGCATAGCTGAGCCGGGCGCCCGCCTGCTGGCAATCCAGGATCACGCCCATCGCCTCCAGGTTCTCGCGCCGCCGCCGCGCTCCTCCTTCCAGCAGATAGAGCAGGGCGGCCGTGACGATGGTCAGCGATTCGACATTGTCAACGGTGATGATGCCGCCGGCATCGCGTTGCAGACAGACTCGGGCGAACGCATGGTAGCGGCAGTTCTCCCAGCGATTGACCGCGCCCAGGAGGGCTCCGGCCGTCACCAGGGCCAGCAACAGGCGGATGGGGAAGGAGTGGTCGATGAGCCTGGGCAGACCGCGCTGCGGTCCCGTGCCGCGAGCCCAGGGCCAGCTCCGCCGTGGTCTGGGTCCGGCTGGAACTCCCGTGCGTGGTGATGCGGTCATGCGGGGACGCGGCGCCCGGCACGACGCACCAGCGGGATGCCGAGCAGCACCGTGATCAGCACATAGGCAAGGACCCAGACCTTCAGGCCAGGCAGATCCTGGCCGTGGCTTTCGGCGAACACCAGTGCCAGCCCCGGATTGCGCATGGCCGTCACCAGCGCGGTGGTCAGTCCCTCGCGGGGATTGTTTCCTCCAAGCAGCCTCCCGAGCCCCAGCGAGATTCCGATCAACAGGGCCATGGACAGCAGTGCACCGGGATCGCGAGGCACGGCGCTCAGCAGGATGGGCCCCGCCTTCACCAGGATCACCACCAGTAGGAGGAGCAGCAGCACATTGGCGAGCTTCTCGAGCGGTCGTTCGAGGCGCTCCGCCAGGTGCGGCAGCTTCTGGCGCAACATCACACCGAGGAGCAGCGGCAGCACCTGCACCTGGCCCACCTGGAGCGCGACGTCCCTGGGGCGGATCAGCCAACCCTCCTGATGGAACGCCTGGCGGTATGCCAGGGCCAGCAACGGAATGGTGAGAATTGCGGCAACAGCGGCACTCACCTGAAGCAGCGCCGCCAGCTGCCGGTCGCCGCCGGAGACACCGGCCTTGCGCAGCGCCAGCGGCGCACTCGGGCAGACGGCCATCAGGGCGATGGCGTGGCGGGCTGACCGGGAGAGCTCGCCGCTCCAGGGCGACTGCAGCAGCAGCAGACCGGCCAGCGGGACCAGAACACAGGAGCCCAGCAGCACTCGCAAGGGCAGAGCAGGCCGGCTGCGCCAGTGATGCATGGATTCGGGCCGCAGGCTCACGCCCAGGGCCAGCATCACGCTGAACAGGGCGGGGGTGACCACAAGGGTCGGGGAGAGGGTCATGGCGAGGAGGCCCCGAGCAGCAGCACCACCGCAGCAGCCAGGCCGATCAAGGTGAGCATCAGGGCTGTGGCATTGGCGATCGAAGGCTCCTCGCGGTAGGTGAATTCCTCACGCAGCAGCCGCTTCAGGGAGCGGCGGTGCTGCAGGGTCGCCGCCAGCATCGCCACCACGCCCGTGAGCACGAAGGCCAGGGAGATCAGCCGCACTCCCCAGCCGTTCAGGTTGCCCGCAACACCAATGCCGCTGCGGATGGCGGTGACGATCTTGTCGAGGCCGAAGCCGAAGCTGATCAAGGACAGACAGGTGCGGATCCAGGCCATCAGGGTCCGCTCCGCCGCGTCACGGTTCCGCTGCCGGGCCAGGTGATCGGCGAGGCTCATGGCCGGGTGCCTCGCGATGTTTCAGGTTCGGGTTCGGTCCTCAGCGTTCGGCCACGGTGGGGCAGGGAGCTCGCTGTCCGTCGCTGTTCACGGATCAGGTGGCTGAGCCAGCCTGGAGCGGCCAGGCAGATCACCAGGATCGTCAGCGAGGTGCTGAGCCGGCTGGAGAAGGTGCGTGCCACATCCAGACCGGAATGGATGAAGGTGAGGGTCACCAGGGCGGCGAACACACCGGTGGTCAGGCCACTGGCGGAACGCAGCAGATCCCGGGGCTGACGATCGCTCACGGCTGGGGAGACCCGGGCCAGGCTTTGCCCCGCCACGGCCCCAGCGCAGCCAAGCAGCAACACAACCGCGAGCCGCGCGCCGGCGTGGGCCGTCGGCTGGGTCTCCTGCAGGGCGGCTGCCAGCACCCAGCCGTTCCCGATCAGGCTGCCGGTGGCAAAGCCGATCAGGCCCCACCAGCGGCTCGGCAGGTGACAGCGGGGGCTGATCCGCGCTCCCCCCGCCAGCACCAGGGCATTGAGAAGCGTGGAGGGGACCACCGGCAGAAAGCGGGTCAGCGACAGCCCGATGCCGATCCCCATCAGGGAGGCCAGCGCCGAACGCAGGGGCTGCGGCGGACGAGGCACGGACGGAGCCATCGGCTGTCACAGCTGATGCACCGTACGAACCCTGGTGCGTCGGCGCCTGCCTGATCCGGCGCCGCTGTGCCAGAACGGCAACGCAGACCTGATGGCACCTGCTGCAAGTCCAGCCAGCGAAACCTCAAGCGGCAGCCTCTGCGAAGCGACCCCCGTCGAGGGGCCGTTTCATGACAGGAAGGGCCCACCTCCCCGGGGTGGGCCCGCTGGACGCCGTCCAGGACCTGTTGCGGTTCAGGGGAGGGGATTGGTCAGCGCCGCACGTTGCTCCCAGGTCCGGCAAGCCGCATAGGCGCCGGCCAGGGTGGCAGCCATCAGGCGAGCCTGTGGCTGCTGGGGATGGCTGACCACGTAGCGCCCTGTGGTTTCCCGATGAATCTGACAACCGCTGCCGGTGGCCTTGACGAACGAGAGCTCGCCGCAGAAGGAATCAGGTCCCATCGATCCTCCCCGAAAAAGAAACTTCCCTCGTTCTAAACCCAGCCCCGGGAGCAGGAAGTGTGGGCAGACGCTAACAACACACAACGTAAAATCCGCCGTCCGTCGCCGGTACTTCCGCTAGGCAATTCTGCTTGCGGCGTGTTCGTATTTTCTTCGCTATTCGCCTGTTCCTGCCTGTGGAGCATCGGCGCTCAGTCCTCTGCGAGGCGGAGCAACCAGCCCCGTGCCACCCCGGGAGAGTGGCCTGGGGGTCGGCGTCGATCAGGCCTGGCGGCTCTCCACCGCGGCAGTGTTCTCCCCATCTCCAAGTCGGTTGCCGACCCGGCCGCCCCACTGCTGGATGAAGGCGGTGCCTGCCACCGTCCCCTTCCCCTCCAGGCGGGCCTCGCGCACCAGCAGGGGGCAGCCGCCGGTGGCGACCACCAGACCGACGCCTGGTTCGATGGCCAGTACCGCGCCCGGCGCGGAACCCATGGCTGCTCCGGCAGCCGGTGCCACGGCCCCGCCATGACTGGACCCTGGCCTGCCCTGGGCGCCTGCCGGGTCGCAGCCGCCACCCACCGCGGCCGGCAGACCCCACCGCTCCGCCAGCCGCGCGCCCTCAGGACTCAGCTGATCGGCCAGGCGGCGCACCAGCGGTTCACTCGTCAGGATCTGCAACTTCCGCCTTCGCCAGCTCGTGTGGGCGCCCGGGTAGAGCCCCATCACGCGGCGGTGCAGCGGCAGCGCCCCTTGGGACCAGTCCAGCTGGAAGTCCTCCCGGCTCAGCTGGCGGGCGTAGGTCATGCCCTCCTCGCTCTGGACGCGCACGCCGAGGCGGCGCCATCGTTCCGGCTCCGGTCCGGCGCCGGCAGCCTCGATCAGCGGCAGTGCCTCGACCAGCAGGGTCGCGGTGAGCCGGGAGAGCCGTTCGCCGAGCTGGGACGCATTCTCGAGAAGGCCGATTTCCAGACAGTGCTCCAGCAGCACCGGTCCGGTGTCGAGCCCCGCCTCCATCGCCATGATGCCGACCCCCGTCATGCCGTCACCTTCGATCAGGGACCACTGAATCGGGGCGGCGCCGCGCCAGCGGGGCAACAGCGAACCATGGCCGTTCCAGCAGCCGAGGGGGGGAACGGCGAGCACCTCCGGCGGCAGGATCTGGCCGAAGGCCACCACAACCGAGAGGTCGGGTTTCAGGTCCGCCAGTTCCGCCTGCAGGGCCGGCTCCCGTCGGATGCGCTCCGGGGTGAACACCGGCAGACCCAGCTCCAGGGCCCGGGACTTCACTGCTGAGGGCATCAGGCCCCGGCCGCGGCCGCGCCGGCGGTCAGGCTGGCTGACCACGCCCACCACGGCATGGCCGGCCTGAACCAGGGCGTCAAGGCTGGGCACCGCGTAGGCCGGGGTGCCCCAGAACAGGATGCGCATCGCCGCGGCTCAGGCCTCGCCGGTGATCGACAGCCCCTCGACCCACACCCAGGGGCAGAGACCCCCCGGGGTGACCTCGGGCTCACCCTCGAAGCCGACGATCGACTGCAGCACCTGGCGGATATCGCCGGCGACGGTGGCCGCCTCGATCGAGCGCCGTTCGCCGTCGCGCACCAGCCAGCCGTCGAAGGGCAGGGAGAAGGATCCCTGGGCGGCCTTGACGCCGGCATGCAGAGCCGAGAGCGAATCGATCACCACCAGCCCGCGGCCGCCAGCGGCGGCATGGCCCTGTCCGACGTGGCGATCGAGACCCAGGGCACCACCATCGGTGCCGGGCGTCGCGCCCACCTCGAACCAGTCCGGCCCCACCGACACCTTCGCCCCCAGGCCCGCATGGCCGGTGGGTGGCACGCCGAAGGCGCGGGCCGTGGCCTCGGAATGCAGGAAGTGAGTCAGCACGCCGCCCTCCACCAGCGGCAGCCTGCCCGTCGGGGTGCCTTCCCCATCGAACAGCGAGGCACCGATATTGCCGGGATGGAGCCCGTTGTCGTGCAGCGAGAAGAAGGGCACCGCCAGGGGCTGGCCCATGGACTCGCGGCTGCTGAGGCTCACACCATCGAGCACGGCACGGGCATTGAACAGCGAGCTGAAGGCCCCGAGCAGATCCAGGAAGGCCTCCGGGCGGAACACACAGACATAGCGGCCCGTGTCAATCGGCCCGTAATCGAGATGGGCGATCGTGCGTTCTGCGGCCTCGGCGATGCAGCCGGGCACATCCAGGTCACCGGCTCCATAGGCCAGGCGGACGGCGCCGCTGCTGCGTGGCTTGCGGCCGGCCTCCTCGGCGCGGGCATAGAGGTAAAGGCTGGCGGTGGTGAGTGTCTGGTGACGACAGGCCCCCTCGCTGTTGAGGTAGATGCGCTCGCTGCGACGCTCCGCCAGACCGTTGTACGGAACGGTGCCGATGGCGGGATGGCGTCCGAGCAGGTCGCGCTCGGCCTCCTTGAGTGTCTCGAGCAGGGTGAGGATTCCCTGGGGTTCCCGCAGGGGCTGCTCGAGCTTCGGCAGCGGCGCCGTGGCCAGGGGTGAGAAGGCGGGGATGTCGTCGGGATTGCCGAAGCTGCTGGCCTCGTGGGCGCCGGCCAGGGCACGGGCCAGGCCCGAAGGCGAGAGGTCGGAGGTGCTGGTGATCCCCACCAGGCCGTCGCTGTTCCAGACCCGCACCGTGATGGCGCTGCGCTGCGCCCCCTTCATCTGCTTCGCCTCACCGCGGTCCACCTGCACGGAGGTGTCGGTGCTGCAGGCGGCACCCAGATCCCAGCGCTGGATGCCCTCCGCGGCGGCGAGGCTCTCCAGCTGGCTGGCGAGGCCGGCGGGATCGAGGCCTCGGACTGCCGCTGAACCGTTCGGGCTCTGGGCGCTGGTGGGAGGAGTTGCGGACACGGCGAGCATGGCGGCGTTGGCAGATCTGGATGGGGGAAAGGACTCCATGCTCAGCGCCCCCCCACGGTGATGCTGTCGACCTTGATGTGGGGCTGTCCGACGGTGACGAAGATGCTGCCGCTCACCGAACCGCAGAAACCGGCGGCCAGTTCGAGATCGTTGGCACACATCGAGATCCGGGGCATCACCTCCTTGGCCTCACCGATCAGGGTGGCTCCCTTCACCGGGCGGCTCAGCTCGCCGTTCTCGATCCAGTAGCCCTCCTCGACCGCGAAGTTGAACTGACCGGTGGGCCCGACACTGCCGCCGCCCATCGACTTGCAGTAGAGACCCCGGTCGATCGAGGCGATCAGCTGAGCCGGGGAGTGCGGGCCGGCATCGATGTAGGTGTTGCGCATGCGGCTGGCGGCCGCGAAGGCATGGCTCTGGCGGCGGCCGCTGCCGGTGCGCGGATGGCCGGTGCGCAGTTCGCCGGCCCGGTCGCTGAGGAAGCCGCGCAGCACGCCGTTTTCAATCAGCACGGTGCGCTGCGGTTCCAGGCCTTCGTCATCCATCGCCAGCGAGCCGAAGGAGCCATCGCTGAGGCCTTCATCGATGGCTGTCACCGCGGGGTGGGCGATGGTGTCGCCGATGCGTTCGGCGAAGGGGGTGGTGCCGCGCTCGACCTGGGTGGTTTCCAGCAGGTGCCCGCAGGCCTCATGGAAGATCACACCGCCGAAGCGGTTGGCCAGCACCACCGGGAACTGGCCGGCCTCGACATAGTCGGCGTAGAGCATCTGCCCGGCGCTATGGCAGAGATCAGCGGCAGCGGCATCGGCATCCCACTGGCGCAGGTCGTCGGGACGGTCGCTGGTGCCATACCGGCGGCCGAGGCTGGTGCGGTGGTCGCCATCGGCGGCCAACAGGCTGAGCCCAAGGGACTGATGCAGACGGATGTCGCGGGCGTGGGTGCCATCGCTGGCGGCCACCAGCACCTCCTGCCAGTCACGGGCGTAGCTGCCCCGTCGCGACTGCAGATGCTGGCCGTGGTGGAGCAGGCGATCGGTGCCACGCAGCAGGGCTTGGGTGGCTTCCGCCAGGGAGGGGCAACGGTCGAGCCAGGCTCCCTTGCCGCTGCCGTGATCCCGCAGATCGGGCAATCCCTCGAAGCCGGAACGACTGGTCGCCGCACCGCTGGGGCAGTGCAGGCCGAGCATGCCCAGGGCCTGGGACAGGGCCTCCAGCAGCCCTGCCTCGCTGAGATCGTTCGTGGAGACGAAGCCGTCGCGGTGTCCCAGGAAGACGCGGATGCCGGCCCCCCTGCCGAAGGAGGGGGTGACGCTCGTGATCGCCTCCTGCTCGGCCAGCACGCCCAGATGATCGGTGCGCTCTAGGAACACCTCCACCAGGTCGGCTCCGGCCGCGCGTCCACGGTGCAGCAGCAGTTCGAGCAGATCCCGGCGCACCTCGGCGGCGAGTCCGGGGGTGAGGAGTTGGGTGGAAGACAAACCGTTCGGAGGCGATCGGGGCACCAGCGCGGATGGCTCCCGCTGGGGCACTCAGCCTAGAAAGTCAGGCTGCCCTGACGGCTTTGCCACCATCGCCGGCTCCAGCCCAGCCTCCAGGCGGCCTCGTTCGCCAGGAGCGTGGGTTGGCTCTGACAGCAGAAAACCGGGTCCCATGGGGACCCGGTTGCGGGTGACCGACGTGATGGAGTCGATGGACCCCGGAGATGGGGATGACGTTCGGGTTGGCCGCGCTCAGCGCACGGCGGGCTGGAACTGCTCGCTGCGGATCGGAGCCATCAGGAACAGCTTGGCCATCTCCAGGGCATTGGCCGTCCAGTAGGGGAGCTTGCGCAGCACCTTCAGAGGGGCGGGTGCGGTGCCCGCATCGGCCTCGCTGAGGGCGGCGTTGTTGCCCACCAGCCGCTCGAGACGGTCCCAGAACCGGGGGTTCTCGACATCGAGCACCACCGGGAACACGCGGGCAGACGTTTCGTTAGTTTTGCGGATCACGGCCTTGTCGTACTCGCGGGCATCCAGCCCCAGGGCCTCATAGAACTCCTTGCGGGCCACGTCGCGCACGTACATGGTGGCGAAGACCGCCAGCAGGAAGAAGCGGCACCAGAGACGCGCCTTCCAGCCGCGAACGGTGTCGGGCTGGGCCTTCATCAGGGCGTCGAAGAAATCGCCATGACGGTTTTCATCCTGGCACCAGTTCTCGAAGAAATTGAAGATCGGGAAGATCTTGCTCTCGGGATGCTTCTCGAGATGGCGGTAGATCATGATGTAACGCCAGTAGCCGATCTTCTCGGAGAGATAGGTGGCGTAGAAGATGTGTTCGGGGCTGAACTTGGTGTAGTTCTTGTTCGCGGTCAGGAAGCCCAGATCCAGCTGCAGACCGAAATCGGTCATCGCCTTGTTCAGGAAGCCGGCGTGACGGGCTTCATCGCGGGCCATGTGGGCGAAGCACTCGGCCAGCAGGGGGTTCTTCTCCTTGATGCGGCGGCTGAGTTCCTTGTAGAGGAGGAAGCCGGAGAACTCGGAGGTGCAGCTCTGCTCCAGAAACTCGACGAAGACCTTGCGGGTCTCGGGGTCGAGCTTGTCGGCCGCGCCCTCGAACTCGTCGTTGCGGACGAAGTGGTGGCGGTTGTAGTCCTTGCGGAATTCCTCGCAGATCGCCTCCAGTTCCGCTTCGTTCGGCCGCAGATCCATCGCGGCCATCGCGTCGAAGTCGGTGGTGTAGAAGCGGGGGGTGAGGATGGTGTCCTTCACAGGCTCCTTGATGGCTGGGCCCTCACCGCTGCCCTGCAGAGCGGGGTCCACAGCGGAGGGGCTCGCGGACAGGGTGGCGGGGGGAACCATCGCAGACAGACAGTTGGCGTGGCGCCATCGTAGGCCGATCCCCGCCGCAGGCGGGCGGGTTGAGCACAGTCGTTGCAGGCTTCCTTGGCGGCAGGGCTGAGCAGGGGGGCAAGGGACAGACGACATCCCTCTCGTTACCGTGCCGGATGGCTGTGGCGGGGTGCCGCATCAACGAACGGGCCCGGGCACCGGTCTCAGCCGACAACGAGTCCCCGCTGCAAGCCCCCGACGTTCTGCCACTCAGCCGCCGCCGCAGGGGGCTTCAGGGCGGCCCTCAGTTGGGGCCCAGCCACTTCTGGCCGTTGAGGCGCTGCACCAGCCGTGACACGAGCAGCGCCAGGGTGGTCTTGCGCTCATCGATCAGGAACGACTCCAGCAGGCTGGGATCCCCACCACCCTCGCTGAGGGCGATGGTCTTGGCGGACTGAATGTCAGCCGTGGTGAAGCACAGCCAGAAACGCTTGTCGCCGGGAAGGCTGCCGCAGACCATCCAGCAGTCGCTGCCGACCACCGGCATGGGGCCCTGGCTGAAGCTGAGTTCAGGAGCGGGGCCGCCATAGGCCTGAACCTCCTTGCTGAGGGCCGGCAGCAACAGTTCCGGCACGAATTCGGCGAAAGGCCGATCCTCCGGGGCCGGTGGCTTGGCCTTGGCGGGCTTCTCGGCGGCGGCGGTTGGTGCGGAGTCGGTCACCGGCGGGGGCCTCGGGACAGGAAGGCTGGAACTCTAGGCATGCCCTTCCGAGCAGGGGCCTCACCCGAACCCGATGGCGGCGCGGAGCAGCGGCGCCCTGGACCGGGGCGGCTCACCAGTCCTCTTCGTCCACGGCGTTCCAGTCGTCTTGGCTCTGCATTCCATTCCCGGCGGAGGTCTCCGGCCGGACCGGAGCGGGGGAAGACGCTGCGGAGGCGGCCGAGGGGCCGCCGGACCCTGTCGGGGAGGAGAGCTGCGGCCGTCGCAGCACCCGGAACGGAACCGAAACGGTCGGCGCCGGTTCTCCCGGACTGCGCTCCGGACCTGCCTGGGGCCAGCCGTCCCACCCCGCCGCCGGGCGGAGGATCTCGTCGGTTTCCTCGGCACTGCCGGCGCTGCCGCGGCCGGTCGGCCCGTCCGGGGCGAACCAGGCTGGACTGGCGTCCTGCGGCTCCCGGACGCTGCGACTGCGGGGGCGACGTCGTCCCTGGCGCAGGGCCAGGGCGGTGGCCGTGGCGCTCAACAGGGCTCCGCCGGCTCCCCCAGCGGCGAGCCAGATCCCCAGGGGCAGGGCCGGCGAACGGCTGGTCAGCACCCGCACCGACACCAGCGGTCGCAGGTTGAGCACAGCGACCACCAGCACCGCCAGCAGGGGAGCCAGCAGAGGCAACAGCAGCAGGCGGCGCAGGAGGGTCAGGGCAGGAACGGCGCGTGGATGGAGAGGAATCGGGCGGTCAGCCGTGGGGGGCTGCAGCGTCGCTGCCGCGGACGGGGCCGTCCCAGCGACGCAGCGAGCCCAGCTCCAGCCCCAGGCTGTCGAACACCCGGATCACCAGAAAGTCCACCATCTCCTCGAGCGTTGTGGGCCTGTGATACCAGGCCGGTACCGGTGGGGCGATGCGGGCGCCGGCCTCGGCCAGGGCGGTGAGATTGCGCAGATGCACCAGATTCCAGGGGAGTTCCCGGGGAGCGATCACCAGCGGACGCCCCTCCTTCAGATGCACATCCGCCGCCCGTTCGATCAGATCGAGGGCCACACCGCTGGCGATCCGGCCCACCGTGCCCATGCTCGCCGGCAGGATCACCATGCCCCGGGTCTGGAAGCTGCCGCTGGCGATCGCCGCCGCCTGGTCGTTCCAGCGATGGCAGCGCAGGCTCCCGGCGGAGGTGGCGCAGCGTTCCCGCCAGAAGCGCTCCTGGGCGTCGGGCTCACTGGGCACCCGCAACCCCAGCTCGGCCTGCCACACCCCGATGGCGCCACGGCTGGTGATCAGCTCGACGGGCTGATCATCCTCGAGCAGCAGTTGCAGGGCGCGCTGGGCCAGGGGCTGGGCCGAAGCCCCTGAGACCGCCAGCACCACGGGGGATTGTGGAATCATCGTGGACTTCAGTCCTCCTCGCGGTCATCCGCAGGCTCATCTCCGGCATCTGAGCCTTCGCCGTCACCTGGCTCCTCCGTGATCTCCGGCAGCACCACCGCCAGATCGATCTGGTGGCGCAGGGCATCGACCTTCTGGATCTCCACCTCGACCGGATCCCCGACCAGGAACGTGCGCCGGAACTTGCGGCCCACCAGGCGGTTCTGGCGGGACCGGTACTCGTACCAGTCGTCCTTGAGGGAGCTGACATGCACCAGGCCCTCCACGTTGGACGGAGGCACCTCGACGAAGAAGCCGTAGCTCTGCACGCCGCTGATCACACCGGGGAGGATCTGGCCCACCAACGGTTCGGCCGCGCGGGCCTGGGCCATCGCCAGGAGGTCATCCTGAAACTCCTGCAGCACCCGCTGGCGCCCGTTCAGTCGCTGTACCAGGCCGTGCTGCAGACCCTGCTGGTACGGCGTCAGCTGGGAGGGAACCAACAGAGCCCAGTCGATGCTGCCATGGCAGCTGTCGGAGGCGATGTCGGCCGAGGTCTTGTGGCGCACGGTGGGACGATCCTTGCCCTCGCTCAACAGGGTGACCAGCAACTGCTGATTCCAGAGATCCGCGTAATGGAGCGATGGGCAGGCCCAGGGTGCGAAGGCCTGATCCTCTCCGGCGAGCGCATTGGGTCCGGGCTCCTCCGTGAGCAGCGCGGGCCGCAGGCTGTCCCGCAACAGCTGCTGCAGGGCCCGTTTGCGGTCGGTGCCGGCGAAGGCCGCCGCCAGTTCCGCCGCGCTGGCGTTGCCCTCGGCGGAGAGCTCCATCGGGATTTCAAGCGCCAGGGCCGCCTTGGCCACTTCATTGATCTCGGCCGGATCGGCGGGCGGCTGCATCACGAACAGGCCCGGCAGCCCAAGGGCGGCGAAATGGCGCCCCAGTGCCCGGTGCGCCAGCAGCACGGCCTCGCGCAACAGGGCCATCGGATCGTTGGCAGGCAGCTCCACGAGCCAGCCCTGCCGGGAGGCCTCAGGGGTTCCGCAGCGCAGATCGCCCAGGGCGTCGAGCGGCGGCAGCGCCAGATCCAGGTCGATCGAGCCGGCCGCAAGCCGTGTCTGGCGCAGCCGGTCGGACAGGGCCAGGAGCTGCTCGATCAGGCCGAGATGCTCCTTGAGGCCCTTGAGGGCGGCCGGCAGGGTGCGGGAGCGGGGATTGCGCTCCTGGAGCGCCTGCAGCTCCGCCTGCTCCAGAGTGGCTGCGGGGCGGATCCGACTGAGGCAGAACCGGTAGTGCTCCAGCTGCCCCTCGGCGGTGAGATCCAGGGCCACGGAGACCGCCTCCTGCTCCTTGCCGACCTGGAAGGCGGCCGCCTTCGTCAGAGCGGGCGGCAGCAGCGGCAGCCAGCGGCGACCGGCACAGATGGCGTCGGCCTGATCGCGCAGCCAGCCATCGAGGGCGCTGCCCAGGCTGAGCCTCTCCGCCACCGCGGGACTGTGCAGCCAGAGGCGGTGGCCACCCTCAGGCCGCTCCTCCAGTGACACCGCCGGCAGGAAGGGGGCTTCCTGACCGCTCCAGGCCAGTGGCAGCAGAGCAGGCAGGGCGGTGAGATCGGTGCGGTTCCGCTCCGAGGGCGTGCGGAGCGTGGCCTTCGGGGGCGCGGGGCGCTCATGCAGGTGGTGCTTGGTGAGCAGCAGGTCGAGATCCGCCTCTTCGCCGCCATGCACCGGCAGGCTCCGCACCACGTGCCCCTCGGGAGCGAACTGGGCGACGGGGAAGCGATCGATCACCACCTCCACCACAGACTCCTGGGCTGGCTCGAGATGGCCCGCGTCCGCTTCAGGAAGCTCCACGGTGGTGAGCAGACGGTCGTCGAGTGGGATCGCCACAAGCCGCTCCTCCTGCCGTTCCACCTGGGCCAGCAGGCTGGCGGTGCAGCGTTCGAGGATGCACTGCACACCACCCTCGGGAGACCGTCTCCGTCCCCCCTCCCGGGTGATGCGCACGAGCACGCGGTCGCCGTTCCAGGCGTGATTGAGCTGATGATCCCGGATGTAGATGTCCTCGCCGCCGTCATCGCGCAGGGCGAAGCAGAAGCCCTTGCTCGAGCAGCGCAGCCGGGCCGGGATCAGTTCGTCGTTCGCCTGACGGATCAGGCCTGCCTCGTTCTCCTGAATCAGGTCGAGGCGGAGCATGGCGTCGAGCCCGATGCGCAGCTCCTGTTTCTCCTCGGCGCTGCTCAGGCCCAGCGCCTTCTCGAGCCTGCTGAGCTGAACCACCTCGTCGCTGGAGAGCTGATCGAGAAGATCGGCGACCGTGAACTTCATCGGAGTCGGGTGGGGAATCGGGACAGAGGGGAAGCGTTGGTGACGGCAGGCAGCCCCGGCTGCCGGGATGTCGCTGGGCGATGGGACGGATTGAACCGGACCGGCGGCCGGGATCCTGGTTGCGGACCCAACCGCTGAATCCGCCGACCAGGCCGTCAGATCCGCTGAGCCAAGTCCGTGGGTTGACGAAGCCGGAACGGGCCCGGCTCTGTGGGCTGAGAGCCCGGCGTGGCCTGTCTCGAGTGGACATGCCCTGCGAAGCCGGCGATCCGGGATGGCCGGGATCCGTGACTCCCCTGAAGGAGCGCCGGGGCGTCCGACGGTCGAACAGCCCATCGGGATGCTCCCTGGACCTCCCCGCTTGTCGACAGAACCCACCGATCAGGATCGGCAGGGCTCGCCGCATCGCGACCTGGCATCCGTGCAGAACTGCCAAGGGCGCCGCCGGCGCGGTCAACGGGATGGACCGTCGTCAGGTGCAACGTTGCGGGGTGTGTGGCCGACTTTAGGGATCGGTCGCCTCGCCGTCCTCTGCCTCCGCCTCGGCCTGAAGCGACCGCTGGATCAGGCGGGCGCCGAGAACGAGGAAGCCCACCGAAGCAGCCAGCTGCAGCGCGTCGGTCGGGATCACGCTGGACAGGGAGCCACCGGCTGCAGCCCCCACGAGGCTGGCCAGGACCAGGGCACAGGCACTGCCGGCGAACACGGCACCGGGACGGTTGGAGGTGCCGCTGATGCTCACGATCGCCAGTTGCGTCTTGTCGCCCAGCTCGGCCAGAAAGACGGTGAAGAACGTCGAGACCAGCAGGGCAACCATGGCTTGGGCGTTCGCGAGGGGGCGGTGGGCAGGGGGAGAGCGGGGGCTGTCCGCCTCAGCCGCTGGGAACGGAGAGGGCGGCGGGAGCCAGCTGAAGCATCGCCTGACGGCCCAGCCACAGCCCGAGAACGACCATCAGCACCCCGGCTCCGCGCTCGAGCTGCTGGGGTGCCATCAGCCTGGACAGCCAGCGGCCCAGCACCACGCCCACCAGGCTGGAACTGATCAGCGCGAGGGAGGCCCCGACGAACACGACCGCGGGCCGTCCCGATTCCGCCGACAGCAGCAGTGCCGCCAGCTGGGTCTTGTCCCCCAGCTCGGCCAGGAACACGGTCGTCGCGGTGGACAGGAAGACGGTCAGCCAGGCCTGCGAGGCCCCCGGCTGCTGCTCCGGAGCAGCCGGCTCCACGGTGGCGACGCCCTCCGGTTGCGTGTCGGCGGTCTCCTCCACCAGGGGCGAACCTGTCGCGGCCTCAGGCTCCTGGCCGCTGACATCGGGGCGTGAAGCGCTCATGGCGTGCGGCGGATGGCCTGCTCGAAACGCCTCATCACCCTGCCACGGCCGCCGTATTCGGCGCGGATCTGGGTGCGGCAGGAGGCAATGGCCAGCGCCTGGGCGTCGGCCTCCAACGGGATCTCGCCGTTCGCTCCACCACTGGCCGGCGCGCTCCGGCGGGCTGTGGCGGCCGCTGCAGCGGATCCGGCCCCTGGAGGGGCGCCCGAGCCGGAGAACAGGGCCATCAGATTCTCGACCCGGCAGAAATCCGGGCGGGTGTCATAGATGCGGCAGCGCCGCCGACCGGTGTCGAAATGGATGCACCAGCCGTCCTCGCCCACCATCGCCAGGTAGGTGCGGCGCTGTTCGTCATCGAGGCAGTCGAGATCGTCCCCCCGTTCGGCGGGATCAAGACGGCAGCAGGCACCGCAGTCTGAGATGCATCGCCAGTGGGCCATCAGCGCTTCTCCGTCAGACAGGTGCCAGCTTCCCAGCCCCACCACCGGCTGGATCGGACGGAGCCACCAGGTTCAGCTGGATGAACCTCCGCCCCTCAACCGGCCACTCTGCCGACTGCTCCAGGATGACCCTCGCCAGGTGGGCAGCTGCCCGTGGTGAGCCGCGGTTCTTCTGGGCCATCCATCTGTCCCCTGCTTCCGGCTTCCACCGCGCCCGCTCTGCTGTGACAAGCCGTCACAAGCGCTGCGCTGGAACAGCGGACGACGGCGCGCGCAGCCTTAAGGTGCCCCACGAGCTCCTCGCGCAGCACAAGGAACGACATGGGCATCGACTTCCACCTGATCGCCAATTTCGGGGCGCTGGCGCTGATCACCCTGGCCGGTCCGGCCGTGATCTTCATCCTCTTCTACCGGCGCGGTGCTCTCTGAGGACGGGAGCTTTTGACGTGTGGCGGTTGTCGGCTGACGAAACCGCTGCACGGCATCGCGGCCGGCCCTTCCTGTTCCGCCCACGCCGCTCGCTGCATCGTTGATCGAACGCGTTCGCGAGGGCTGACGGCACGGTCTCGTGCCGTGGACCTGATCAACGGCTGATCAACGGAACGGCTCCTCACGCCAGTCCGGCTTGATCCGTGTTGTCATCCAAGGCGCTCGGGTGTGAGGAACGCGTCGTCTCCCGGGCCGCGGATGTTCATGCCTCCTGGTGATCAGCCGGCCAGACCGAGCGCCATCGCAGCATCGTGAAACAGCCGGAGCAGGGCCGGGCTGTGGTCCATTCCGGTGTCGCAGGCTTCCGCTCCAGCCCCCCGCGCGACCGGTGTGAAGCTCTGCAGCCGCCGCTCCTGTCCGGCGGCATTGCGGATGACCAGCCCTTCGCCCTCCCGCCGACACCAGTAGGTGCGATCGCGGCGCTGCAGCACCACCTCCTCACCCTGCCGCGCTCGCAGGGCCACCAGCTCCAGCTGCAGCCGCTCCTGACCCTGCCAGCGATCCAGCCGCAGGTGGTAGGCCACGTCGATCAGGCCGCGCGGCAGTTCCTCCCCCTGCCAGCGCCAGGCCATCGCCCGGAGTGAGCGGACGCCCTGGGCCAGCTGCAGCTGCAGGTGTCCGCCCCGCAACAGCCGGGCGCTCTCCACCTCACAGCCGCAGCTCCAGAAGAGCGGCGCGGGATGGCCGATGCCGAAGGGCTCCAGGCGCTGCATCTGGGCGAAGAAGTCCCGATCGATCCGCTCCAGCCCCAGCAGCGCCTCCGGCTCCACCAGACGGGCTGTGCCTCCGTCCCCCAGCCACTGCAGCGCCAGCCGCTCGAGACGCTCCTGCAGGGCGGCCACGCGCTCAGCCCGCACGGTGAAGCCCCCGGCGGCGGGATGGCCGCCATGGCGTTCCAGCAGTTCCGAACAGGCCGCCAGCGCCCGGTCCACGGCAAAGCCCCTCGGAGCCCGCACCGAGGCTCGCAGCAGTCCGTTGCCCTCCCCTGCCAGAAGGGCCACCGGCAGGGAGAAACGCTCCACGAGCCTGGAGGCCACGATCCCGATCACACCGTGGTGCCAGTGACCCTGCGCCAGGAGCAGGAAGGGAGCCCGGTTCGGGCCATCGGCTTCCACCAGGGCGAGGGCTTCGGCCTCGATCGCATCGCAGAGCTCGCGCCGCTGGCGGTTCATCGCTTCACACGACTGCGCCAGCTCCAGCGCCTGGTTTCCGTCGTCGGTGGTGAGCAGATCCACCACCAGCCGGGGATCACCGAGTCGCCCGACGGCGTTGATCCGCGGTGCGAGCTGAAATCCCACCAACTGCGCATCGAGCGGCCGGGACTCGATGCCAGCCAGCTGCTGCAGGGCCTGCAGGCCCTTGAGAGCGCTGCGGCCCAGCCGGGGCAGCCCGTCGAGCAACCAGCGCCGGTTCACACCGCACAGGGGAGCCATGTCGGCGATGGTGCCGATGCAGAACAGGTCCAGGGCCATGGCGAGGGCATCGGAGCGGCCCATGCGACGGCAGAGCCCTTCAGCGAGCACGTAGGCCAGCCCGACTCCCGCCAGGCCGCGGTAGGGCGATCCCTCCGGTGTGGTGGCCGGATGGAGCAGGGCCCGGTGCGGCGGCATCCGCGCCGGCAGGCTGTGGTGATCGGTGAGGATCACCTCCAGCCCAAGCGCCTCGGCCCGCTCCAGGGCCTCCAGCGCCGAGACGCCGTTGTCGACGGTGATCAGCAGAGCGATCCCGGCGGCGGCGAGCCGCTCCACCATGGCGACGTTGAGCCCGTAGCCCTCCTGCATGCGGCTCGGAATCGCCGCCTCGGGCCTGGCCCCCAGCCGCTGCAGCACGCCCACCAGCAGGGCGGTGCTGGTCATGCCATCGGCGTCGTAGTCGCCGCAGATCGCCACCGCCTCGCTCAGGCGGCAGGCCTGCTCAAGCCGTGACTCTGCGTCGATCAGATCGGGGAAGTGCTCCCGCGGTTCCGGAGCCGGCGGCGGATCGAGCAGGTCGGCAAGGGAGTCGGCACTGCGGTGTCCCCGGCGCCACAGCACCGCCAGCAGTTCCGGTGGGAGTCCGCAGAGCTCACGGGAGGAGCCGGGGCCGAACGGATCGGCTGGCAGAGGCGAAGGCAGCAACCAGCGTTCCTCGATGGGCTCAGAACGCAAGGGCTGAAGGCGAAGCGTTGCCATTGTGCGATCCCCGGGCCGCAGCTGCCGCCCAGGTTTCCCCGGTTCCGGCATCCGCCCGCAGCGGGGATCGGCGGCACGGACGGTGATGGCTCGGCAGGATGCAGCGGCGTCCTCCCCCGACCGCGGCCCGCCATGGCCAGCTCCGCCCCGACCCCCCCTTTCGGCGGATCTCCGATCCGGGCGCTGCTCTGGGATGTGGATGGCACCCTGGCCGAGACGGAACTTGCCGGCCATCGCCCTGCGTTCAACCGGGCCTTCGCCGATGAGGGGCTCGCCTGGCACTGGGATGTCGACCGGTATCTGCCGTTGCTGCGCATCAGCGGCGGCCGCGAGCGGATGCGCACCTTCGCCCGCGACTTCGGCCACACCCTCAGCGAGGCGCAGATCGAGCGTCTGCAACAGCGCAAGCAGCGCCACTACGAGCAGCTGATCCGCTCCGGTGCCGTCGGCCTGAGGCCAGGTGTGCGCCGGCTGATCCTCGAAGCCCGCGCCGCGGGACTGGCCCAGGCGATCGTCACCACCAGCGGGCGCGCTTCGGTGCAGGCCCTTCTGGAGGGTGCCGCCGGGGAGCTGGCGCAGTGCTTCGCCTTCTGGGTCTGTGGCGAGGATGTGGACCGCAAGAAGCCGGATCCGGAGGGGTATCGACAGGCTCTCGAGCGCCTGGCTCTCCAGCCTGAGGAGGGGCTGGCGATCGAGGACTCCCGCAATGGCCTGCAGGCGGCCTGCAGTGCCGGTCTCGCCTGTCTGGTCACCCTCAGCGACAGCTCACGGTGGGAGGCCGCCGGCGAGGGGGCTCAGGACTTCGCCCCGGCGCTCGCGGTGCTGGACGGCCTGGACGATCCTCCGCCACCTTCCCCTCTCGTCTCGCGCTGTCCGACGGAGCAGGTGACACTGCGCTGGTTACATAGCCTGAGAGGGGCTGCATGAACGGGCCAGCACGCCAACGCACCCGTCTGCAGCAGCTGGAGAGGCGCCTCGGCGGCTCCCTGCTCAGCCAGCTGCGCTCCAGCTGGCGGGCTGGAAGTCTGACCCTGCTCGGGCTGCTGGTGGGCTTCTATCTGGCTCAGAACCTCACCTCGCTCCTGCTGATCAACCTCCCCGGTGGCCGGCCGGCCGGGGTGCTGTGGTGCGTGCTGCTGTTCGAACTGCTGGTGCGCCTGCGCACCCGCTTCGTCTCCGATCCACCTGGCCTGGGCTGGGTGATCGTCGACAACCTGCGGCTCGGTGCCACCTACGCGCTGGTCCTGGAGGCCTTCAAGCTTGGGACCTGATCCACCAGCCGTCCCAGGGATCGATCCCCTGCTTGAGGAGGGCTTCGTCCATCCGCTGCTGGCCCAGCTGCGCACCTGGCAGGCTGAGGCGCGGAGTGGAACGCGTCGCCTTCCGCTGATCGCCCTCAACGGTCCTGTGGGGGCTGGCAAGAGCACCCTGGGCCGCCAGCTGGAAGCGCTGGCACCGCGCTTCGGCCTCCGGCTCTGTGTGGCCTCGATCGATGACCTCTACCTCAGCTGGCCTGAGCGGGGGGAGCGCCTCGCCGGCAATCCGTTCGGCGTCAGTCGCGTGCCTCCCGGCAGCCACGATCTGCCCCTGTTGCTGGAAGCCCTGGCTCAGTGGCGGCATCGCGGGGTACTCAGGCTCCCCCGCTTCGACAAGAGCCTGGCGGCCGGAGAGGGGGACCGAGCCGGCTGGCGGGAACTTGCCTGTGATGCGCTGGTGCTCGAGGGATGGCTGATGGGCTGCCGTCCTCTCTCCGAAGCAGCTCTGGAGGCCGTGATGGAGGGTGCGTTGTTGAGGACTCTCCGCACCGGCGTCGCGGAACCGTCAGCCGAACAACCACTCGGGAGGGAAAACGGGGCGCCGCCGCTGCAACGCGAGGAATGGACGTGGTTGCCCCGCTGGAACCACGAACTGGAGCACTATCTGCCGCTGTGGCAGGCCTGTGATGGGCTGTGGCTGCTGCGACCCCTGCACTGGGGCCTGCCACGTCGATGGCGCTTTCAGGCCGAAGGGCGGCAGCGACGCAGCGGAGGGGGGTGGCTGGCGCCGGCCGATCTGGCGCAGCTCGTGCGGGCCAGTCTCTGCTCGCTTCCGCCAGCGCTCTATCAGGACCCGCTGAGCCAGGAACTGGCTCCAGATGGGGTGTGGCTGGGGGCAGGCTCCGCCGGTCTCCTCACCTCGCGTTCCGGTGATCGCCAGGAGACGCGAGCTCAGAGATCAGGAGCAGCGCCTCAGCCACACGATCCCAGCTTCAAACCTCCCACCCAGGCCGTGGCCTGGCTGGATGGTCGTCGGCGGTGTCGTTCGCTCTGGCTTCAGGCCTCGCTATCGCCTTCCTCTTCAGCCACTGGATAGACAAAACCCTGGGCGCGGCCGCTGAGCACGGCCTTGCCGATCGACAGAGCCTTGGCGGCAGCCACACCGGCTTTGGCCTTCCAGTGGGCATGGCGCTGGTTGCGCTTGCCTTTGGAGGTTTTCTTCTTGGGAACTGCCATTGCTGCGTCCGCGAGCCAAACGAAGATCATCCGTTGTCACGCGAGCTTTCGTCAAATCGCTACAGTCCGATTCCGATCCAGACCCCCGTGACCATCGGATCAGGTTCTCCAGCGCCGACCCCTGCTCAGCAGCCGATGCGGCAACCCTTCCAGTTCGGTGCGTTCGGCAGGCCGGTGCCTTCCTACAGCCAGATGCTGTCGGAGATTCGCCAGG
This sequence comes from Synechococcus sp. CBW1004, assembly GCF_015840715.1. Lineage (NCBI taxonomy): Bacteria > Bacillati > Cyanobacteriota > Cyanophyceae > Synechococcales > Synechococcaceae > Synechococcus > Synechococcus sp. CBW1004. The sequence continues at coordinate 511,065 of NZ_CP060397.1, forward strand.
GGCAGGTCAAGGCCCTGGAGCTGCAGCCGCGCCAGCGTCAGGTCAGTGTCACCTACAAGAACGGCAAGCGCGTCGACGTGCCTGTCTTCAGCGAGAACCAGCTGTTGCTGCGCACGGCCGAGCAGGCCCGTGTGCCGCTGACGGTGCGCGATGAGCGCGGTGAGGAGGCAACAGCCGGGCTGGTCACCAATGCACTGCTGCTGGTTCTGTTGCTGGCGGGCCTGGGGCTCCTGATCCGACGATCGGCCCAGGTGGCCAACAAGGCGATGGGGTTCGGTCGCAGCCAGCCCCGCCTCCAGGCGGAGGGGGCGATTCCCGTGCGTTTCGAGGATGTCGCCGGCATCGAGGAGGCGAAGGAGGAGCTGCAGGAGGTGGTCACCTTCCTCAGGTCGCCGGAGCGCTTCACCGCAGTGGGCGCCAAGATTCCGCGCGGCGTGCTGCTGGTGGGCCCGCCCGGAACCGGCAAGACCCTTCTGGCCAGGGCGATCGCCGGGGAGGCCGGCGTGCCGTTCTTCTCGATGGCGGCCTCCGAGTTCGTCGAGCTCTTCGTGGGCGTCGGGGCCAGTCGGGTGCGTGATCTCTTTCGCCAGGCCAAGGCGAAGGCCCCCTGCATCATCTTCATCGATGAGATCGATGCGGTCGGACGCCAGCGCGGTGCCGGCATCGGCGGCGGCAACGACGAACGTGAGCAGACCCTCAACCAGCTGCTCACCGAGATGGATGGCTTCGAGGACAACGGTGGCGTGATCCTCCTGGCCGCCACCAATCGTCCCGATGTGCTCGATTCGGCTCTGATGCGCCCAGGTCGTTTCGACCGACGCATCACCGTCGATCTCCCCGATCGGCGCGGTCGCGAGGAGATCCTGGCGGTGCATGCCCGCTCGCGTCCGCTCGATCCGTCGGTGCAGCTGGCTGACTGGGCCGCCCGCACCCCAGGGTTCTCGGGTGCCGACCTGTCCAACCTGCTCAATGAAGCGGCCATCCTCACGGCCCGGCGCCAGCAGTCGAGCATTGACGAGCAGGCCCTCAGCGATGCCCTCGAGCGCATCACGATGGGCCTCACGGCTGCTCCGCTTCAGGACAGTGCCAAGAAGCGACTGATCGCCTACCACGAGGTCGGCCACGCCTTGCTCACCACCCTGGTGCCCCATGCGGACCGGCTGGACAAGGTGACGCTGTTGCCCCGGGCCGGTGGCGTCGGGGGCTTCGCCCGCACCATGCCCGACGAGGACATCCTCGATTCCGGCCTGATCAGTCGGGCCTACCTCCTGGCCCGTCTTGTGGTGCTCCTGGGTGGCAGGGCCGCGGAGATGGTGGTGTTCGGACCGAGCGAAGTGACTCAGGGAGCGTCCGGAGATCTTCAGATGGTCAGTCGCATCTGCCGCGAGATGGTCACGCGCTACGGCTTCTCCGAGCTTGGTCCGGTGGCCCTGGAGGGTGAGGATGCCGAGGTCTTTCTGGGGCGGGACTGGGTGCGTTCCCAGGCTCACTATTCCCTGGCCACCGGCAACCGCATCGACCGCCAGGTCCGCGATCTGGCCTGCTGGGCCCTGGATCGGGCCATCGCGATCCTGTCGCCGCGCCGTTCGCTGATGGACGAGCTGGTGGAGCGGCTGATCGAGGAGGAGACGATCGAGGGAGATCGCTTCCGGCAGGCCGTCGAGGCCTGGCAGGTCGCCCATCCGGATGTGGCCGGTGAGGGATTGCAGGTGACAGCGGTGGCGTCTGCCGCTGCCCCGGTGGTGCTCGCCGCCACCTGAGAGAGGCCGAGCGGCTCATCTCCGTCGATGTCTTGCAGCCGTGAGGCCTGCACGGACAGCAGCGCCTTGTGCGGCGCCTCCATGATGGTGGTCCCCAGGGAGCCGCGACCGACCATGACGCGCAGCTGTTTCCACCTGTCCATCCCTGCGATCGATCTGGAGGCAACGGTGCGTTGGTACGTCGACGGACTGGGATGCCGGCCGGGCCGCCGCAGCCCTGACGCTGCGATTCTGGATCTGGGAGGCCATCAGCTGGTGGCCCAGCGTCTGGCTCAGGGCTCGTTCCCGGAGTCTCAACGGGGCATTTATCCGCGCCACTTCGGGCTGGTGTTCGAGGAATGGAACACCTGGAGGTCTCTGCACGAGCGCGTCAGCGCTGCAGGGATTGCCTTCGCGGTGGCACCGAAATGCCGTTTCCCCGGCGAAGTGCTGGAGCACCACACGTTCTTTCTGACGGATCCCAGCGACAACTGGCTGGAGTTCAAGCACTACAGCCATCCCGAGGCGATCCTGGGCTGTGTGGATCAGGCCGTCGTGGGTGATGCCCTGTTCCGATGAACGGAGCTGACCGTGACGCCTCGCGGCGCCTGCGCAGCCGCGCCCGTCTGCTGGAATTCCTGAAGTTCCGGGTGCTGGCCGCTCAGCTGACCTTCTTCGACGACTGGCGCCTGGAGGAGAGCTTCACGCCGGATCAGGCCGCCGCCAGGGCTACAGCTCTGCCGCCGCTGGATCTGGTGGCCTTCCGGCAGTGGCTGCAGCCGCTGTGGCCGGAGGCCATGGCCCTCACCGACAGCGATCTTCACGAGTGCCTCGAGCAGGCACACCGGCTGTATGTCGACGCGCCACCGCAGCCGCGGCTCGGAACCGTTTCCGCGCCTCCGTCGCTGTGATCAGCGCCTCTGCGGCCCCCGGCCAACCCTTTCCAGAGCGGCTGCTCACAACGGCCGCGCCTCCATCAGCAACCGCACGTCGCCACTCTCATCCAGCAGCTCCAGACGGCCCTGACGATCGAGGCGCCAGCGCCGCACCTCCAGCAGATCGGCCAGGAAGCGCGCTTCATCGGCGTTCACGGCGGGTTCGCAGTCCAGCCTCGTGCCGCCGGCTGGCTCGAGCCGCAGGTTCTCTCCCTGCAAGGCATAGGTTCCGATGAAGCGATTGCAGTCGCCGCTGCCGGTCAGCTCACGGGTGAGAGGATCCAGGCGGAACTGCTGCTCCTGCCTGGGCGCCCCCAACGGGGTCGGAACGCTCGCCGCCGGCGCCCGCAGCCACGGCAGGCCCCGTAACGGCGCATCCCCGACCGGTTCCAGCAGCACCCGCACCGGTGCGGGACGCCCAGGGATCACCGCCATGGCTGCCGTGGTGCTGAACAGCAGCCGATTGGCCTGGCGGATGCCGGCCCGCAGGCTGTAGCGGCTGTCCGGGCGGATGGCCGCGTCGAGGTAAGGCACGCTGAAGGTGAAGGGGGCTCGACTTCGCACCGGCGTGCGGGTTCGGCCGACCAGCACCGTGGAATCCCCCGCGCCAACGAGCTCGATCAGCTGCAGATCGAGCACGGCATCGCTTGGAAGCGGAAAGGGCTGGCTGAGGGCGGCTGTTCCGTTCAGCTCCCCGGCCATCACGGGCCCGACGACGCCCAGCAATGTCGTGCTGGCGAGGGCGACCTGGAACAGCCGCGCGGCACAGGCCAAGACCGGGCGCCGTGTCCGGGTGATCGGAGAGGGGGCGACGGCAGTCGTCCACTGCCGTGAACGCAGCGGGGTGACGCGCAGTGTCCTGCGCAGGACGCCTGCTGCGGGAATGGGGTGTCGCAACACGGCTCCCGACCGAGGGCGACAAGGCTAGGAAGAAGCGCCGGAGCCGCCGGGGGTCTCGAGCAGATTGATCCGATACAGCACTTCCTCCAGTGCGTCAGCCGCTGTGATCGCGCTGAACCGCTGGGGATGCGCAGGGGTGCAGCAGCTCGCCAGGGGCGCCAGCACGGTCCAGGGGCGTGCATGGCAGAACTGCACCACGCTGAACCGCTCGCCGGTCTCACCGGCCGGGGCCACCACCCGGTGCCACCCGGCGGGAATCAGGCCGTTGCTGAGCCGCTCCAGCATCAGACCGGTGTTGAGGATCACCCGTCCCGGCGGAGGACAGGCCGGCACCCACCGCTCCTCCACCTGCACCTCGAGGCCGGGTGCACTGGCGCGGGGCAGGGCCGTGATCAGGTTGATATCGGCGTGCGCCGCGGCCCACAGATGCCCTTGCCCTGGCGCAGCCGGCATCGGTGGGTAACGCAGGGCCCGGGTGAGGGTGGGGGCGTCCTGCACCATCTCGTCGAAGAAGGTCTCGGCGCAGCCGATCCCAAGGGCGATCACGCGCAGGAAACGCCGCTGCAGCTCGGCCAGGGCACGGTGGAAATCGAGGAGCACCGCGGTGATGCCGGGCACGACCGCTTCCGGCAGCAGCTGCTCGGGGTAGAGGAGCGGGTGACGGCGACGGAGGGGATGGCCCGAAGGCAGGGGTTCGGCCCAGTTGAGCATCTCCTTCCAGTCAGCCCGGACTTCGCCGGCGGCGGTTTCCACCAGCAGGCCCGTGTATCCCGTCTGACCGCTGCTGCCGCTGGCATGGAACCGCTGCTTCTGCTCCGCAGGCAGCGCGAAGAACTGCGCCAGCAGGGCGTAAGCGGTGTCGATCAGCTCCTCGGAGAGATCGCTGCGGCAGTACACGAACCCGGTTGCCAGGCTGCGCCGCACGCCATCGATCACCGCACGGCGCCGCTGCCCGTCGCCCCGTTCGAAGGCCAGGAGATCGACATCAAGAATCGCGTCCACACCCTCGGCTTCCGGGGCCGCAAGGCTAGGTGCCATGCGTCAGGCTGATCTGCCGACCATGGCGGCTTCGATGCGCCGACTCCCCTCCGTCTTCTGGATTCCACCGGCCGTCGCAGCCATCCCCTGGCTGCAGGAACTGGTCGACCAGCTGTTCTTCGCGGGCCGCTGGAATCTGGCGATGCTTCCGGGCGGCTCGCTCAGCGGAGTGTTCACCGCACCCTTCAGCCACGCCGGCTTTGGCCATCTGATCGCCAACACCCTCTGGTTCCTGCCCCTCTCCTGGCTGGTGCTGCTCAAGAGCCGTCGCGACTACCTCGGTGTCTGGCTCGGTGTCTATGCCACGGCTCTTCCGGTGTGGCTGTTCTGGCCGGTGGGCAGCCATGGCCTCTCCGGTGTCAACTACGGGCTGCTGGGGTATCTGCTCTCCATCGGCTGGCTGGAGAAACGTTTCACCAGCCTGCTGCTGTCACTGTTCTGCCTCTTGGCCTATGGCGGGCTGCTTCCGGCTCTGCTGCCGTTCCTGAGCCCGTCAGGGGTGAGCTGGATCGGGCACCTCAGCGGGTTTCTGGGAGGAGTGCTGGCGGCCCTGGCGCTTCACCGGGAACCACAACCCGGCTGAAGGCCCGCCGTGCAGGGACCTCTGCCAGAGGAAGAGCCGAAAGGAGCGAGCGCCGGCTTTCAGACGCTGAGATCCTGCAGCGGGGCCCATTGGGCGATGAGTTGCTCGTGCCTCACGAGGCGATACCGGGTCTGCTCGTCAGGCTGAACGCGGTACTGGTGGCGGAGTGCAGCGAGTTGCTGTCGCAGGGCGTTGAGGACGGGATGGTTGTCGTTCAAGGCACTGAAGCGAACCACCAAATATTAACAGAAGTGGAAGATCCGTGCCAGCCCTGGTTTGACGTCTTGCAACAGCACGCTTCAGCGTTCCTGGCAGGTTCGCCGCGCCGATCCGCCAGAGGCCAGTCCGGGCCTCTCGGCTTCCTCCCGCAGGGCGGGCCCGCGGGCGGAAGCGGCCTCGATAGGATCCCCGCTGGCCCCTGCTACGGGTCCAGCCATGGATCTGACGCCCTTTCTGGACACGCTCGAGGGGACCAGTCTCGATCAGATCCTGTTGTCTGTGGCGATCAGCGGCAAGGTGGCCATCGCCATGAAGGGCCGGTTCCTGCTGCGTGCCGTCTGTGAGAACTTCCAGGACCGCAGCCATATCGGCTGTGCGGTCACGGATGAAAGCTCCTGTCTCGCCTATCTGGCGCGGGAACCTTATGAGCTGCTGATCTGCACCGATCGCCTGGAGGAGGGGAACGGGTTCGAGCTGAGCCGCAAGGCACGCGAAGCTCAGCCCCATCTGAAGGTCGTGGTGCTGGCTCTTGGCGATGTCATCCCGGCTGAATATGCCGAAGCGCCCTGGCTCGATGCCGTGGTGGCCGAGGCGGATGTGGTGGATGATCAGCGCCCCCTGCAGGCCGCCGTCATCGCGGTGATGGGGAATCATTCCTATCGCAGCCCGTCGCTGCGAACCGGCATCCTTCCCTATCTGAGTTGCCCCCGCCTGACTCCCCGGGAATATGAGGTGCTCGATCTGCTGGCCAGCGGCATGAGCGACCGGGAGATCGCCCGTTCCCTGGTGGTCAGTGAAGAGACCGCCAGGACGTACACCAAGCGGTTGCTGCAGACCCTCGGTGTCAACAACCGTCTGCAGGCGGTCCTCAAGGGAATGCGTTGCGGCATGATCCAGATCTGAAAAGCCCCGCGCCCTCTCGGATTTCTCATCACGATTCCGATCCGTTGTGACCTTGAACGGTGTGGCTCCCGCCCAGAATCAGTCAAGCGTTGAATGCGTGCGAAGGCATGATCCTGCGTCCCGAGTCCTGGATCCAGGGTGGCCATGCGACGCCACGCAAAGCTGTCTTCAGACCATCCACAGCGGTCCATAAGATGAAGTCCAGTCTTCAGCCGCGATGATCCGCTCCCTGTCGCTGCTGCGGTCCTGGCTGAAGGAAGAGCGTCGGCTGTTGCCCCGCTCCGCTCGACCTGGGTGGATCGCCCTCGGCACCCTGGGCCTGCTGAGCGTGCTGCTCATCGTCGAGAGCCATCGGCGGCATGCACAGATCAGATCCGCACAGGAACGCCAGCGGCTGGAGCAGCTGGAGCTGGTGGATGCCGCGCTCGGCGATCTCAGCCGCACCGTGTTCGACTGGGCGCGCTGGGACGATTCCCTTCAGTTCGTTCAGGGCCGCAATCCGTCGTTCGTGCAGCGGGACATCGCCGAGTCCTCCCTGTTCGCCGCCGGTGGCGTGATGGTGGTGATCGATCGCGGCGGCCGGCCTCTCGTGAGCTTCAGCGAAGCGGGGATCGATCATCCCGCTGACCGTCCGTTGCAGCAGTGCAGCCTGGCGAATCTGTCCTCCCTGACATCGCTGAGCAGCGCGGTGAAGCTCTTCTGCCCAGGAGCAGAGGGCCATCCCTATCTCGGTGTGCTGACCCAGATCAGCAACAACGACAGCACCGCAGCGGCTGAGGGCTCCATGGTGATGTTCGAACCGCTGGTGGGACCAGATCAGGGCCCAAGGCTCCGCGTGCAATTGGAGGCCCTGGCAACACAGCTGGTCAGTGGTGGCTCGGGCGAACAGCTCTCGCTCCCTGGTTCGATCCGTCTGTACGGCCCTGATGGAGGGCTGATCGGATTAAGGCCACTCGCCAGCCTGACCCCACTGGTGCACTCGCTGCGCGACGACCTGCTGCTGGTGCTCGGGCTGCTGGCGCCCTTGCTGCTGATCCGCATGCAGCTCACCCTGGCCCACCGCCGGCAGCGCCTGGTCACCCTGCATCGGGAACGGCGGGTGACCGAGCGCATCCGACGTGTCTGCAAGCAGCTGGACGGCTTGCTGGCTCGCTCAGGCGCGTCCGATCAACGGCTCTCGGCGCCACAGCGGGTGATGGAGCGGCTGCTGCGCGCCGAGGATCCCCCTCCTCCACGCGAGTCGACCGCCCATCCTCTGGCCCTGGAACGACGCCTCGATGCCTTCGCCAGGCGCTTTCAGCACTTTCTCGATGGCGCCCACAATCTGGCGCTGCTGGATCAGCTCACCCAGCTTCCGAACCGACGCTTCTTCATCGAGCAGCTGGCCCTGGAGGTGGAGCGCCATCAACGGGAGCAGCAACCGATCGCGCTGCTGTTCGTCGACATCGACCGTTTCAAGGAGCTCAATGACAGCTTCGGGCATTCCATCGGTGATTGCGCCCTGGTGCTGGTCGCGCAGCGCCTCAGAACACTCGTCGGCCTGCATGACTTTCTGGCACGCTATGGCGGCGATGAATTCGTGATTCTTCATCACCTCGAGCATGTCGCCATTGGTGATTATGAAAACCAGCACAAGAACAGTCTGCGCTTCGCTGAGCGCATCGCCGCCGCCTTTCTGGACCCCGTGGATCTGGACGGTGTATCCACTGAACTGAATCTCAGCCTCGGCATCACCCTGCTGCGCCCCGACCTGTCCAGTCCGGAAGCCGCGATGCAGCAGTGCGACCTGGCCATGCTGCGCGCCAAACAGAACAAGCACAACCGCATCGCGATCTTCGACCTGGATCACTCCGATGCACGCGACAGCGACTACGAGCTGTACACCGACCTGCTGCGGGCGATCCGCGATCAGGAGCTCTCGGTTCTGTTTCAGCCGATCGTCGACACGGAGGGTCAGCCCCGGGCTGTTGAGGCGCTGGCCCGCTGGCAGAATCCTTGCCGAGGCTGGGTGTCTCCAGAGCAGTTCCTCACGCTGGCTGAGCGCCATCGTCAGACTCTGCGGCTTTCCGAGGCACTGCTGCGCCAGGCCCTGATCGGGTACAAAGCCATTCCCATGGGCGCGGAAAGGCCCCTGAACCTGTCGTTCAACATCACCCCCACCGAGCTCGAAGATCCGAGCCTCGTCAGCCGCATCCTGCGTCAGCTCGAGCTGCACGACGTCGCACCGGCCCAGTTGACGCTTGAGCTCACCGAACGGGGCATTCTCGAGGGCTCAGCCATCGTTCAGGACAATCTTCGCCACCTGCGTCTGCATGACATCCGCCTCTCCCTCGATGATTTCGGCACGGGCTATTCGTCGCTCAGCCTGCTCAGTCAACTGCAGCCTGATGAAGTGAAGATCGATCGCTGCTTCGTGATGGCGATGCAGCAGGATCCCTACGCCCTGCAGATCATCACCCTGCTTGCGCGTATGGCGCCAGCACTGGGCTTTCAGCTGGTCGCCGAGGGAGTGGAGGATCGGGTCAGCTTCGAGCGCCTTCGGGATCTCGGCATCCAACGGTTCCAGGGTTACTGGTTCGCCAGGCCGCTGGCCTCCGCTGCGGTGGATGCGTTTTCGGCACTGCCGCCCGCTGCCTGCGTCTGAAGGTCACTCACGCCGTCCTGATCGTGGCGGGCCCTCTCGGCCGCCCGGCAGGCGCGGGCGATCACGCCTTCCTCATCCGCGGGCACCACCACCAGGCGGAACGGGCCCAACCAGTGCAGATCCTGCTGGAGCTCCTCCCGAAGCTGCAGATCGTGTTCGCCGATGCCACCGCTGAGTGCGATCACATCCACGCCACCGAGGCTTGCCGCCATGGCGCCGATGCCCTGCCGCAATCGCTCCATGAAGACCGCGATCGCCAGCCGTGCTCCGGTATGGCCGTCCGCCGCCGCGAGGCGCAGGTCGCGCATGCTGCCGCTCAGCCCCGACAGGCCCAGAAGGCCGCTGCCCGACTGCAGCTGCTGCTCCAGATCCGCGGCGCTGACACCCCGTCGCAACAGATCCAGAAGCACGCCGGGATCGACGCTGCCGCAGCGACTGGCCATCACCAGACCCTCCATCGGCGTGAAACCCATGGTGGTGGCGATGCTGACGCCGCCACGGATGGCACACAGGGAACAGCCTGCACCCAGGTGACAGCTGATCAGCCGCAACGGCCCCTCGGGCCCGGAACCCTCGAGCCGATGCACCACCTCACTGACGTGCTGATGGTTGAGGCCATGGAAGCCGTATCTGCGCAAGCCCAGATCCCGCCAGGCCGCCGGCAGGGCATAGGTGTAGGCCTGCGCCGGCAGGGTGTGATGAAAGGCGGTGTCGAAGCAGGCCCACTGGGGCAGCCCGGGCAGACGCGCCCTCAACCAGCGCATCACCCGCAGGGCGGGGGGATTGTGAAGCGGAGCCAGAGGCACCAGCTCCTCCAGCGCGTCGAGCACCGGAGCATCGAGGCGGGTGGGCGCCGTGAAGCGGCTGCCTCCATGCACGACGCGATGCCCCACCAGAGTCGGAGTCCGGGAGCTGTGCATGAGAAGCGGCGCCAGAGAGTCCCCCAGCACGATGTCCGGCGACTGGGCGGAAGCGGCGGATGTGGTGGGGTCCCAGGTCCACTGTTCCCGCCAGAGCACGGCATCGTCGTGGTCGATCAGAGCGGCCTTGAGGCTGGAGCTGCCGGCATTGACCACAAGCACTGCCCCGTCAGGGGAGTCCTGCCCGGGACGACCGTGGCCGTCGCTGGAGCCGCTCGAGGCCATCAGGCTTCGCCGACCGGCAGGGACCAGGTCCAGGAGCGGATCTCCGGCGCATCGATGCCGTGCTGATGGGCATACTCGCGGTTCTGAAGGATGGCATCCTTCATGCGCTCCTTGACGTGCGCCGCGCGCGAACCGAGTCCGGGGACGCGGTCGATGACGTCGATGACCAGGTTGTAACGATCAATCTGATTGTTCATGGCCAGCTCGAGAGGCGTGTTGATGTTCCCCTTTTCCTTGTAGCCACGCACATGGAAGTTGCCATGATTGCGACGCCGATAGGTGAGGCGGTGGATCAGCCAGGGGTAGCCATGGAAATTGAAGATCACCGGCTTGTCGGTGGTGAACAGGGAGTCGAAATCCCGATCTGAAAGCCCATGGGGATGCTCGCTCGGCTGGGTGAGCGCAAACAGCTTGACCACATTCAGCACGCGGATTCGCAGCCGTGGGATCTCGCGGCGCAGGATCTCCACCGCCGCCAGGGTTTCCTTGGTGGGGATGTCGCCGGCACACGCCATCACCACATCAGGCTCATCGGGTTCGCTGCCGTGGTGGTCGTTGCTGGCCCAGCCCCAGAGGCCGATGCCCTTGGCCACATGCTGGCGGGCCTCCTCGAGGCTGAGGTACTGAAGATGCTTCTGCTTATCGGACACGATGATGTTGCACACATTGGGCTCCACCAGGGCTGTTTCGGCCACCGCCAGCAGTGAATTGGCATCGGCCGGCAGATAGACCCTCACCACCTCGCCGCTCTTGTTGCCGGCGAGATCGATGAAGCCTGGATCCTGATGGGTGAAGCCATTGTGATCCTGGCGCCAGACAGTCGAGGAGATCAGGCAGGTCCAGGGACCGATCGGAGCTCGCCAGGGCGCGTGGTGGATGCAGCTCTCCAGCCATTTGGCGTGCTGATTGAACATCGAGGCGATCACATGGGCAAAGGCCTCATAGGTGTGGAAAAAGCCATAGCGCCCCGTGAGCAGGTAGCCCTCCATCATCCCCACCAGCGTGTGCTCGCTCAGCATCTCCACCACCCGGCCATCGCGGCTGAGTTCGCTGCCGTTGAGGTCTTCGGGCAGGAACTCCTCCATCCACACCTTCTTGCTGCGTTCGTAGATCGCCTGAAGTCGGTTGGAGGCGGTTTCATCCGGACCGAACACACGCACGGCATTCGGATTGAGCGCGATGGCATCGCGCAGCAGTTCGCCGAGGGGATAGGTGTTCTCATGCTCCACCGTGCCGGGGGCCGGCACGGCCACGGCGTAGTCGCTCGACTGGGGCAGTCGCAGCTTGCGACGAAGCAGCCCTCCGTTGGCATGGGGGTTGGAGCCCATGCGGCGCTGGCCCCGGGGAGACAGCGCCTGCAGCTCGGGCCGCAGCGTGCCGTTGTCGTCAAACAGCTCCCAGGGGCGATAGCTCTTCAGCCAGTCCTCGAGCATCCGCAGCTGCAGGGGATCGTGGACGGGGTCCGGCAGCGGCACCTGATGGGCCCGCCAGAAACCCTCGAGCTTCTTCTCACCGAGGGCCGCCGGGCCGGTCCAACCCTTGGGCGAGCGCAGCACGATCATCGGCCAGGCGGGCCTCACGGCTTCGCCGCTGGTCCGCGCCTCGGCCCGGATCGCCTGGATGCGGGCGATGGCGGTGTCCATCGCCTCCGCCATGGCGCGGTGCATGGCCTCGGGTTCGTGTCCCTCCACGAACAGGGGATCCCAGCCGTAGCCCCGCATCAGGCTCTCCAGCTCGGAGCGGGGAATCCTGGCCAGCAGGGTGGGGTTGGCGATCTTGTAGCCGTTCAGGTGCAGCACAGGCAGCACCGCACCGTCGTGGATCGGGTTGAGGAACTTGTTGATGTGCCAGCTTGTGGCGAGCGGGCCGGTCTCGGCTTCTCCGTCGCCGACGCAGGCAAGGGCGATCAGATCGGGGTTGTCGAACACGGCACCGCAGGCGTGCGACAGCACGTAGCCCAGCTCACCGCCTTCATGGATCGACCCCGGTGTCTCCGGGGTGCAGTGGGAGCCGATGTGTCCCGGGAAGGAGAACTGTTTGAAGAAGCGGGCCATCCCCGCGGCATCTCGGCTCTTGTCCGGATACACCTCGCTGTAGGTGCCGTCGAGGTAGGTGGGCCCCAGCACGCCCGGCGCCCCGTGACCGGGCCCGGACAGGTAGATCATGTCCAGGTCGTGATGGCGGATCACCCGGTTGGCGTGCGCCCAGAGGAAGGCCTGACCGGGGCTGGAGCCCCAGTGCCCCAGCAGGCGTGTCTTGATGTGCTCCGGCTGCAGCGCTTCCCGCAGGAGCGGATTGGCGCGCAGATAGATCATCCCCACGGCCAGGTAGTTGGCGGCCCGCCACCAGGCGTCGAGCAGGTGCAGGTCGTCGCTGGACGTGGCGAATGCCGCGGTGGGGCCGGAAAGGGTGCTGGTCATGGTGTCGGGGACAGCCCCGGGAGGGGGGGATGCGGGCAGGGGCGGTGAGCATTCCGGCCCGTGGGCGAGTCTGGTTGAAAACCGCGGTGAGAGCGCCAGCGCGCGTCAGCGCTCCGCCACAGAGCGCTTCAGTTCCTGGAGCCGGCACTCGAGGTCGTGCAGCATTTCGAGACCGAACATCGGCAGCTCCTGGACAGCGAACAGAAACTCCGGCCTGTCCATTTCGAGAAGTTCCGCATCGCTGATGGCCGTTGCCGTGCCGAAGCGGCGGTGCTCCGGATCGACCAGAGCTCCGACACCGAAACAACCGCCGGGGCCGACGGTTTCGCTGAGTTCACTGCCCCAGGTGAGGGCGATGGTGCCGCTGACGACGCCATAGAGAACATCACCATGATCACCTGGCTGGAAAATGATGTCGCCCGCCTTGACATGCCGCGTCGGCCGGCTGCCTGACAGAGCAGCGATGGTGGAGAGCTCGGGAGTTGATTGGCTCATGATCAGGATGTGGAAGGCGCCTGATGGACCGGATGAATGCGCGCAGGCAGGGCGACAGGATCTGGACCTGCAGTCCTGTGCTTCACACCGCCGCCTTCACCTGCGTGAGCGTGAAGTCCCGGCCAGGCCGGGGATGCATCGGCAGTCAGGACCACGATGGAGCTCCCTGGTTAAGACGGCATCAACCCTGTTGTGCAGGCTGCAGAGACAGGTCGCATCAGGCACATGGCTCCGACGCGACGGCGGGTCGATCCACCGCCGGACGCACCGCGGGAGGCGGTTTTGCTGCCTTCTCCCGGAGGGCTGCAAGGGAGTGCTCAGCCTCCGAGAGCCACCGCGCCGGTTCGGTCTTCCTGGGATGAATCCGCGGCATCGGGAGCAGGGTGAGCTCTGCGCCGGCTGACTTGCACGGCCTGTCGATAGGCCCGCCCCCGCAACCGCAGATCGAGTTCCCCGACGGTGATCTGCGTCCCCGGGCGATCGGGATCAGCCACCGGCCTGGTGAGGTGGGCAAACACCGAACGATGCAGGAGCTGGTTCTGTCTGGCGATGTGCGCGAGACGCTCCTGCTCGCTCCGGGCATCACCGGAGCCATGCTTGCGCTTGCCCACCTTCCATCTCCTGAGGGCGGTTGCAGGCTAGGTCGGCCGCGTCGGCCTGCCGGATCGATGACCCGGTGCGGCACGGTCTCGTGCTGATCGCGATCGCTGCGCTCCCGTGTCCTGCCTCCCCAGTCCGGGATCCATGCGTCAGCAGGCGCTGACGGAACAGGCATGAATGCCTATGGCATCCAGCCGATGGGCGAATGCAGAGTGAAACCAATCAACGGGAGGTCCAGCGATGGAAGACACACCACCCAATCGGTCTTCAGGAGCGCACTGAAGGCAGGCCCCTGCTCCAACAGTCTGAATCCGACATCCGGTTTTCCGGTTCATCACGAATCACCCCATGCACCGCCAATCCAGCCGCTTTCCGGTTGATCAGGTGCCCCGGGGTCATCCGAAAACCGTCCCATGGAAACCATGGCCCCAGGTGCCTGTTTCGGGACCTCCGCCCCGCAACTTCACACACCCGAATCATCCGCTGACGACTCCTTGATGGCGCGCGAATGACGGCTCTGCCGCATCACCCATCCCCGACCCAAACAGGTCACGCGTCCGTTCAGCCCGTTCCCGTTGCGGCCAAACCGCCGCGATTCACGCCCCGTCCAGGCCATTCCTGAGGGAATGACGTTCCGGTGCTGGGTTGCAATCAGCGATCACCCTTCACGATTCATGTCCTGCCGCGGCTGTTTTGCCGCCCAGGAGTCTTCCCCCGCGGCCCGGTTTCCTGACTCAGGAAGCCGGGCCTGTTCCTGTTTCGGGGGCTTCCCGGCAGCCCATGACCGGATGTGGCCCCGGAGCGAAGAACGATGACGCACTCGTCCGTTGCCTCACGGGTGACCCGTGCCGCCAGCCGGCCTACGATCGCTGTCCAGCTGAGGGGGAATCCGCCCCGGACTGCCATGCTCATCGGAGAGGTCTACTTGGAGGCCCTTGCCAGCGGCATCATCACCCAGGACGAGATCGACTGGCTCACCACCCATCAGGCCAGCTTCAACCGGGATGAGGAAGCCAAGGCGCTGAAGATCGGCCGCCTGCTCGACGAGGGTGCCATCCAGATCGGTTGTCGCCTTCTGGGCAAGCCCAGCACCAGTGTCAGCAACACCGGCAGCGGCGCCGGCTGAGCACCGTCCTCTGTCAGCTGAGTGCACCACCGCAGCTCGAGCCATGACCGGCCGTGCAGCCCCAGCAATGGTCTCCGACCTGAATCGGATCGCCCAGGGGATCCGTCTGCAGCAGATCCTCAAGTCGGGCGCGCCGCCCGCCACGGCCTGACAGAGCCTCCGGGTGGAGACTCAGATCAAGCATCTGGTTGAAATCGCAATCGTGGATCTCGCCGCGCCAGTCGACGCTGATCAGGTTGCGGCACATCACCGCATCCAGGTTGGTGCTCCGGTGGGCACCGCGCAGCAGTTCCATGTAGCGGTCATGCTCGCCGCTGGCCCGCAGGCTCGCGGCAAAACGCTGAATCGGCATGTTGGCCAGGGCGAAGAGGCGATGGAACATCACTCCGTGGCGCTCGGCCAGAACCTTCTTGTAGTCGTGTTCCAGTTGTTGCTGCTCCGGAGGCAGCTGGGGGCCCTGGGGGTTGAACACGAGATGCAGCTGCAGGGGCGAGTTCTCGTGGCCGTAGCCCAGCGCGTTCAGCCGCCGCAGGCCGGCGATGCTCCGCTCGAAGACGCCATCGCCGCGCTGGCGGTCGACGTTGTCCTCCAGGTAGCAGGGCAGCGAGGCCACCACCTGTACCCCCTCTCCCGCCAGGAACTCCGCCAGATCCTCCTGTCCCGGCTCGCTCAGGATCGTCAGGTTGCAGCGATCGATCACCTCCACCCCCTGACCGCGCACCCGGCGCACCAGGTCCCGGAACCCGGGATGCAGTTCGGGAGCACCGCCGGTGATGTCCAGGCAGCTGAGTCGGCGCGCCTCCAGCACCGCAGGGATCAGCGCCAGGGTCCCGGCGTCCATGCTTTCGCGGCGATGGGGACCGGCGCCGACGTGGCAGTGGCTGCAGCTCTGGTTGCATCGATAGCCCAGATTCACCTGCAGGGTTGTCAGCGCACCGCGGCGCAGCTTCGGGAAAGGATGAGCCCCTTCGTTCGCGGGACGTCTCTCGGAGAGGCTCTGACTCATGGCGTCAGCGAACGGGTTCGCAGTGGTGTCACCGGCTTCGCTCACCAGGATGCCGTGCGGGATCACGACCGGTAGGCGTGGCACGACGTCTTGCCCGTGTGGAGGCACTCTCGGTTCCGCATCAGCCTCCAGCTTGAGAGAATGGCGTGGATGAGCCTCCCCACCACCAGCACGAGCCCCTCCACCCTGAGCGCCAGCAGCCTGGATCCACCCCGGGGCTATCGCCCTCTGGCCTGGCTCGGTCTCGTCTCCAACATCCTGGTCATCCCCATGACGCTGGTGGTGATCCTGGCCGATCCCAACTGGCGCACGGCTCACATCGCGGTCGGGGCCGGCGCGCTGCTTCCCTGCGCCACCGTCGGGATCATCGCCTCGGTGGCCCTGCTGCAATGGCGTCACTGGGGGCAGGTGCTCGCGATCGTGGCTCTGTCGTTGAGCCTGGCCGTGGCCCTTCCCTACGGCATCGTGCGCCTGGTGCTCGACCCGGCCCAGCGCCCGCTTCTGGGACTGGTCACCCCTCTGATCTGGAGCGTCAACACGGCGGCTCTGGTCTTCTGGTGCCGCCCTGCGGTGCGGCGCTACCTCCGCTGAAGGGCAGGGCCGCCGGAGCGCTTCGGTGGAGATTCTGTAGCGAGGACGTCATCGGGGGGGTCACGCTGCAGGATTGGATGCGTCTCAGACAAAAGAGACCCAATGCCCAGTCCACAGCGCTTCGCCGCTCTCCAGGCCATTCAGCAGCGGCAGCCTGTCGCCACGGCCCCGGTCCAGAAACTCTCCGAGATCTGGGCCAGCGACGTGTTCAGTCTCGACAAGATGAAGGCCGCCCTTCCCAAGGAGATCTTCAAATCGGTGCAACGCACCATCCGCGAGGGCAGCAAGCTTGATGTATCGGTGGCCAATGTGGTGGCCCAGGCGATGAAGGAGTGGGCCGTCAGTCGCGGCGCCCTGTACTACTCCCACGTTTTCTATCCCCTCACCAACTCCACCGCTGAGAAGCACGACGGCTTCATTTCACCTCAGGGTGATGGCAGTGCGATCACCGAGTTCACCGGCAAGCTGCTGGTGCAGGGTGAGCCTGATGGGTCCTCCTTCCCCAACGGCGGGATCCGCTCCACCTTTGAGGCCCGTGGCTACACGGCCTGGGACATCACCAGTCCCGCCTATCTGATGGAGACGCCGAATGGCATCACCCTCTGCATTCCCACGGTCTTCGTGTCGTGGACCGGGGAGGCGCTGGACAAGAAGACTCCCCTGCTGCGCTCCAACGCCGCCGTCGACCGCCAGGCACGCCGTCTGCTGAGTCTGCTGGGGGAGAAGGACATCGCCCCGGTGAGTTCCAGTTGTGGCGCTGAACAGGAATACTTCCTGATCGACCGTGCCTACCTGTCGCTGCGCCCCGACCTGCTGCTGGCCGGTCGCACCCTGTTCGGACATCCTTCGGCCAAAGGGCAACAGTTCGACGACCATTATTTCGGCGCCATTCCGGAGCGCGTTCAGGTGTTCATGCAGGAGGTGGAACGCAGCCTCTATCGCCTGGGCATCCCCGCCAAGACCCGCCACAACGAGGTGGCTCCGTCGCAGTTCGAGATTGCTCCGTTCCATGAGGCGGCCAACGTGGCCACCGATCACCAGCAGCTGACGATGACGGTGCTGCGGGAGACGGCCCGCAAGCACGGCATGGTCTGCCTGTTGCATGAGAAGCCCTTCGCCGGCATCAACGGCAGCGGTAAACATGTCAACTGGTCGATCGGCAATGCCACCCAGGGCAATCTGCTGGATCCAGGCAACACCCCCCACGAGAACCTGCAGTTCCTGATCTTCTGCGGTGCTGTGATCCGTGGCGTGCATCTCTATGGGCCGCTCATGCGGGCGGCGATCGCCACCGCCAGCAATGATCACCGCCTCGGCGCCAACGAAGCGCCACCTGCGATCATCTCGGTGTATCTCGGCAGCCAGCTCGAAGATGTCTTCCAGCAGATCCGCGGCGGCCAGCTCAGTGGCTCGGCGATCGGCGGAATGATGGATTTCGGCATCGACACCTTGCCTGAATTCCCCCGCGACGCCGGCGATCGCAACCGCACCTCCCCGTTCGCCTTCACCGGCAATCGCTTCGAATTCCGGGCCGTCGGTTCGGGACAGTCGGTGGCCGGTCCACTGGTGGTGCTGAACACGATCCTGGCCGATTCGATCGCCTGGATCGCCGATGCGCTCGAGGCGCGCCTGAACCAGGGAGAGCCCCTGGATCAGGCCGCCCTGGCGGTGCTGCAGGTGGTGATGCAGCAGCACGGCCAGGTGGTCTTCGGCGGCAACGGCTATTCCGAGGAATGGCACCACATGGCGGTTGCGGAGCGCGGTCTGGAGAATCTGCGCACCACTGCCGACGCCCTGCCGGTGCTGGAGCGGCCCGCCATCCGCGAGCTGTTCGAGCGCACCGGCGTGCTCACGCCGGTCGAGCTGCAGAGCCGCTTCGAGGTCTACGCCGAGCAGTACATCCTGGCGATTGACGTCGAGGCCAAGCTCGCAGTCCAGATCGCCCAGACCCAGATCTACCCCGCCGCGATGCGGTACGTGGGCGATCTCTCCGCGATCCTCCAGCGTCAGAGCGCGCTGGGTGTGCCTGTATCAACCCAGCTCTGCCAACGGGTGTCGGCGCTCTGCCAGACCCTGCTCGAGTGCACGACCTCCCTCGAGGAGGCCATCGCCAGCCCGCCCCACGGAACCGAGGCCCATCTGCGCCATGCCGCTGATGTGCTGGTGCCGCGCATGAACCGCGTCCGGGAGGTGGTCGATGAGCTCGAAGGGCTGGTGGATGATGACCTCTGGCCCCTGCCCACCTACCAGGAGCTGCTGTTCGTGCGCTGAACAGGCTCCGGTCCGCGCCGCAGGGAGGAAGCCCTGCGGCGCGCCGGTGTCGCCTGTGCCGTTGCCGACACCGGCAGATGTCGCCATAGTGACAGTCACCAGCTGGCACAGCACCCAGACTTCCGGCATTCCGATCGTTCCACGACTCCGCCGACCGCTGCTGTTCAGCTGGCTTCACCCGATCGCCTGCCGATCGGCACTCCCCCAACAGTTGGGTTGTCAACGCCTGATCGGCAGTCCCCTCCATCCCGACCACCCTGCCGCCATGGAACGACAGGTTCGTCTCCCCCCGGTCGCCCCACGCCCTGCCGGCATCCGGGACATCCACCCGCATCGCCCCCTCCGCTGAACGCGTTTCACCAACCACCGCCTCTGGGTGGATCCCGATCTGAACGCGAGCTCAACCCTTTCTGTTCCGTCCACCCCGCCGTTCGCAGCACCCTCCGTTCCATTCCGATCTCGGCGCTTCCTGAGCCCGAGTGTTTCGCGGCTTGTTCAGAACTCTCAACCTTCATCCACCAAGCGAGGCTTCCACCATGTCCGTGCCTTCCGCTCCACCGTCCCGCGCCGCCCAGGGCGCCGGTCAGCGTCTCTACAGGCTTGTCGATCAGTACGGTGACCCCCATCCGGTCCTGGACGACCTGTACGACTCCCTGGAGGCGGCCTGGTCGGAAGCACTCAGCTGGTGGCGCGACCATTTCGGTCCCGAGCAGTCGGCGATCGGCATCGGCGTCGAGGTGAGCACCGCCAGCGGTGACTGGCGCACGCTGCGTCACCCGGGCGTCTGAGGGGAGGCCCCTGGCACCGTCAGAATGGGCGCCGCTCCGCTGTACCGGCACGATGACCTTCTCACTGTCGGCCGTGGTCGTCTTCGCGGGCCGTTCTGCATCCCGGCTGCCGGCAGCGCGTTCTGCTCAGAGCGGATAGCGCTCATAGATGCGCAGGGTGGCCGTGCCCACCGGGCTGGCCACGGGGTTCACCCCAGCCGGCCACACCATCACCTGGAACAGATAGGTGTCGGCCGCCTGGGGATTGGTCCAGGGCCTCAGCACCACCGTCACGGTTTCACCGGGAGGCACCGGTTCCAGGAACGTCACGTTGATGAGTCGGGAACGACCATCGAAGCTGGCCTGCACCGGGATGGCCCTCCCCTCTCGCCGCGGCCTGCCCAGAAAGGCGCGGGTCAGCTGGGGTGAGAAGGGGAAGTTCCAGTCCGCCCCTCGTGTCTGCTGCACGCTGACGCGACCCAGGGAGGCTCCGGCCTGGGGATCGAGGCTGAGCGTCAGGTAGTACGACACCGGCGCCGAACCGGCGTTGGAGTCATAGGTGATCAGCTCCGCTTTCCAGGGGGCGCGCACGAACACCGTGCTGCCGTTGAGCTCGAGAGCCGACACCGGCAGGATCGCGGGTGAGAGCGGGCCTGCCAGGGCCATCAGCACCGCTGCTGATGGCAGCAGGCACCCCCGGGTGGCGGCGTGGAGACGGAGCAGACCTGACATGACCGATGGCCGCGGAATTCGGTGGAGTCGGAGGCTCCGTGGCGCACCTTGCCAGGCCGCTCAGGCGCCGGCAACCGGACAACCGCAACGGTGGCCGACGCTCTGGGCCTGGCCCGTCGGTTCCTGAACCCGATCCGGATCGGTCGGGTGCTGGGGAGGTGGCGCTGAGGCAGATCGCACGCTCAGAGCACGGCGCTTCTCGACTGGGCGGCGGCCCTCAGGAACGGCGCGGGATCCTGATCGCGGCGATGCTGAAGGGGAAGCGCGGGCCCCTGCCCGGTGGGGTCGAGGGGATCGAGGGTGGCTGTCCGTTCCAGAGCCTGTCGCAGTCGGCGGGCCGCATGCAGTGGCATGTCGCGCGGCACCGAGATGCGGTCGCGCAGAGCGCGCAGGGCCGTGGCGGAGCCAGCCGGCGGCGGGATGTCCAGGACACGGACCAGGTGGGTGAGGGCAGCGCGCAGCGCCTGATCGAACAGATCTCCGGGCAGCTTGTATCGGGATACCAGCGTGCGACGGTGTTTCAGCACCCTGGCCAGAGCCACGGCTGAGGCGTCCTCAGGTTCGTGCTGAGACGTTTCCGGATCGAGCACCAGTGTTTCTCCAATGGGCCAGGGGCCCTGATCGATCCGAGCGGCCAGGCGCTGCTGCTCCGGCAGACCGTTGGGGAAGCAGCCCCCCATCTGTGGAGGCAGGTCATGGGCATGGGTGTGGAAATCGCTCTGGGTGCCGAGGTAGGTGGACCTCTGTTCGAGGGCAGAGAACCAGCGATGAAGGGCCGGATGCCGCTGTCGCAGGAGGTAGCCCTTGTAGTAGGCAAGCGAGGCGTTCATCCGCTCCACGTAGGGCACGAACACCAGATCCGCCGTGCTGAGTTCGGATCCCATCAGGAAAGGGCCTCCCTGGGCGAGCAGAGCCTGCTCCATCGCCTCGGCCACGCGACAGAACTGAGCCGACGCGGCGGCACTCCGGGGGCTGTGTGGATAGCAGAGCCATTGGCACCAGGCCTGGAACAGTTGACGTTCCAGGCGCCTGAGCGGCAACACCTCAGGCTCGCGCATCCCCGGACCCAGGCAGCCGAAGGCCGCCTCAAGGCTCTCCAGGATGCGGTCGCTCTCGGTGATCAGGCGACCGTCCAGCTCAACGGCCGGCAGCATGCCGGAGGGCACCAGGCGTTGATACCAGGCCTCCTTCTCGCCGTAGCAGAACATCGTGACCTTGCGGATCCGATGGGGAATCCGCCGTTCCTCAAGCCACAGCCAGACCTTCTGGCAGTAGGGACACCAGGCATGGTGATCGCGGAACAGGGTGACCCTCACCGCGCCCTCGGGATGATCGAACAGGCGCAGGTCGGCCTGGGGGTTGGTGGGGCCGACCGAGCGATCAGGCTCCGGAGAAGCATGCGACTCCAGTTCCGACCAGGTCAGGGGCAGGTCAGGCACGGGGGGTGGGTGCGGGTACAACCACAAGCAAACAGGGTGATCCTGCCGCAGGCACTGGTGACACCGTGACGACGGCTGGCGATGGCGGTCGCAGGGTTGGGGTCATGCTCAGCGGTGATGCATGCCGAACCCTGCAGCGATTGCGCGTCCGACGCTGATCACGGATCGGCAGAACTGTTTCGTCTGTTACAGAGTCAGAACCACCGTGGCGTGCACCGTAGCGGCGTGAACTCCTGAGAGGTGGTGCATGCCATGCCTCCCGATTCCTGGTCTCGCGGACGCCGACCTCGAGAGGTCTGCTGTGAGCGTCTCATCAGACCTCTCACGGCTTGTGTCCAGAAGCCGCGACCGGGTTGCGTGGTACGGGCCCTCATCGGTGCCGGAGCCAGCCTCTCAGCACGGATGCCCGGCTCAGCCCTGGCAGCCCCCGCGGCCGTCAACGCCTCTTCGGAGCTGCCCCAGATGCTGGTCGGGTCTGCCATGGTTCCAGCGATGACGACGGGTCTGCCATCAGGATCCCGGAGTGGAGAGGCCATTGCGGTCTCTGCACCACGCCATTCACGGCCGTTCTCATCATCCATGGCTGTTCTGCCCTGGCGACTGCCATCATCCTGTTCGGTCTCGGTGCCGTGATGCCGCGACGCATCAGCATCTAGCAGGAGAAACCGGGCCTCCACTGCGTGGGCCACGGTGAAAAGACCGACGACCCCAACACCAACTGATCCGGACACTTCCATGAAGATGATCACAGCCCTGGTGCGTCCCTCCAAGGTGGATGCCGTCAAGTCAGCTCTCGTGGCGATCGAGGTGATCGGCATGACCGTGACGGATTCCCGAGGCTTCGGCCGCCAGAAGGGACAGGTGGAGCGCTATCGCGGTACGGAGTTCACCGTCGAATTCCTGCCCAAGAGCAAGATCCTGGTCACCGTGCCTGATCACAAGGTCAGTCAGACGGTCGAGGCCATCGCCAATGCCGCCCGCACCGGTGAGATCGGTGACGGCAAGATCTTCGTCACCCCGGTGGAACAGGTGTATCGCATCCGCACCGGTGAAGGCGGCGAAGCCGCTCTCTGATCCAACGGCCTCGCGGGGCACCGTCCTGTTCTCGCCTCGCCGTCCGTTGCTGGCGCCAGAGTTTCCCAGGTTCACCGACCCTGGGACCGCTCACTCGATGGGACGCCTGCCCCACAGGCTCCTCCCTTCCCCTGATGCCCCCGGAGTCCAGCGCGGGCTTCGGGGGTTTTCTGTTGCGCTCCGCTCGTTGCTCACCCCTGACGTGAGGGCGGCTCAGATGAGGCGCGACCCGCTGGCCCGGCGCCGCTGGGTCGGATCAAAGACCGCGGCCACTGTGCGGATCAGCCAGCGACCGCTGGTGGTGACATCCACCTGGCCTCGATGGCCGTTGCGCTGGAAGCAGACGAGGCCATCTGCGGCGAGCGACTGCAGATCGCTCCATTCCTGCTGAAAGCGATCCAGATCGAGCTCCACCCGGAAATGGCACATCACCTCGCGGATCAGTTCGCGTCGTTCGATCACGTCGGGATCCTGCACCGTCAGGCCCCGCTCCACCGGCAGCTCCCCCTGCTCGAGCGCACGGCTCCAGGCGCGCAGATTGCGCTGGTTCTGGCAGTAGAGGTTGGCAAACATGCTGATCGCCGTCGGCCCGATGCCAAGAAGATCCAGTTCACCGCCGGTGGTGTAGCCCTGGAAGTTCCGGTGCAGCCGACCCTGCCGGGCCGCCACCGCGAGGCTGTCGTCGGCGAGGGCGTAGTGATCCATCCCGATCGCCTCCCAACCCTGGGCGGTGAGCAGGCGATGGGCTTCTTCCAGCATGGCCAGCCGCTGTCGCTGGCTGGGGAGATCGGTGGCGTTGATCCTGCGCTGCATCGGCAGTTGATCAGGCAGATAGGCAAAGGAGAACAGGGAGATCCGGTCCGGACGCAGTTCACGCACCAGCTCCAACGTGGTGCGGAAGCGTGCCGGCGTCTGCAGGGGCAGGCCACAGATCAGGTCGACGTTGACGCTCTGAAAGTCGGCTTCGCGCATCCAGGCCATGGCCCGCCGCAGCTGATCCACCGGCACCACACGGTTCACGGCGCGCTGCACGAGCGGGTCGGCGTCCTGGATCCCGAAGCTGATGCGGCGGAAACCGAGACGGCGCAGGTGCAGCACCGCATCCCGGTCGAGCAGTTCGGGGTTGACCTCGATCGAGGCCTCCAGGTCGGACTGCAGCTCGAAACGGCTGGCCACCAGGTCCCACAGCCGCCCGATTTCGTCGTTGTTCAGATAGTTGGGGGTGCCACCTCCCCAGTGGAGCTGGGCCAGGGGCCGCCGCGTGCCCCCCTGCCGCTCGATCAGCTCCAGCTCCCGTTCGAGAGCTTCGAGATAGGGGCTCACCGCCCGCGAGCCGGCCTGGGTGGTCACCCGGTTGCAGCCGCAGTACCAGCAGGCGTGCCGGCAGAAGGGCACATGCACATAGAGCGACAGTGGGTCCTCGCCCGGTTGCTGCAGCTGCCGTGTCAGATCCGCAGGGCCGACGGCCTCGCTGAAGGCGGCGGCGGTCGGATAGCTGGTGTAGCGGGGGACCGGCCGGTCGTGCCTGAGCAACAGCTCCAGGGCGCGATCGACCTCTGTGGACGGCCCGGCGTGCGGAGCCGCTGTGGGCGTCAATGGCGGCTCGCAGCATCGTGACGCGGACCTGGGGGAGCCCTGGGCGAGGGTCATGGTGGTGAGGGGAGAGAAGGGAGAAGCTCCGCAGCGGGGAGCCGTGGCAAGGAGGAGCCATGGGCGGGCCAGCCATGGCGGCGCCCTGGAACGAGGCGGAAGCAGCGCTCTGCGGATCGCCCCATGCCGTTCGCTGACTCAGGCCGCGGATGGAGCCGCCGTGCCCTGCAGCTCTGCGAGCTCCGCCAGCAGCCGCTGGGTGAGCAGGAAAGCCGCCTCGCTCTCCTCGAGCAGTTCCTGCTCCTGGGCATCGGTGAGGGTCAGGGCTTCGAAGCCGTCATGCAGCGCGGCCTTGAGCGCAGCGATGGGCTGCTCGAAGTGCCAGAACCACAGCGCCGGCAGTGCGTCGGCCGCCAGGATCTGATTTGCCTGCTCGGCCAGCTGCTGACCGCCGGAGAGGTCGCCGCCGTAGCGCACATAGACATGGGCCATCAGGCGATGGGGAGAGCGCTCGGCCAGTTCCTGCAGCCGCTCCAGCCAGGCCCTCGCCGCAGGCGAGGCGGGTGTGGCGGGTAGGGCGGCCAGGCTGGCGACATCCCGCTCCAGAGCGGCACGGCGACTGAGCTGCTGCCAGGGGAGGGCATCGGCGCCCAGCTGGGCCGCCACCAAGGGCGCATGCTCCTCCAGAAAGCCGTAGGCCGGCTCCAGGGCACGGACCAGCGCGGCCAGCTGCAGCGGAGTGGCCTCCCCGGTGAGCAGGGAACGGGAAAAGGTCATCCCTTCAGCCTGGTGGTGCGCTCTGCCGATGCGCCCGTGCAATCGCCGGATCCGGGGACCGAAACCACGGCGCTGTCGCGCATCGTCGGCGGTGGCGTGATCGGAGATCGAGGCCTCCAGGGGAGGCGCCAGGGGGGCGGAGACCATGGCCGTCACGGGCGGGGAGCCCGTCGAAGAGGAGCAGACAAGATCATAACGCTACCGTTGTTTCGTGATGCTTTGCGCGCTGGGTTTCCGGGCCGGTTCGCAGGGTTTCGTTGCATTCGCGCCGCAGTCAGGAGGTGGTGGCGTGAGCCAGCGGACGGCGAGGGCGGCGGGGTGGGAACCTGGCAGCGGTCCCCGCGTTCCGAGCTGGCCATGAGCATCCCGGCCGCTGATCCCGCTCCGGGTCTGAAGCTGCTGCGTTTCGGTGTACGGCTCCTGCGCGTCAGCGCCAGCACGGTTGCGGTCTTTGCCCTGCTGCGGCAGCAGTGGATCGCCGGTGCGCTCTTTGCGCTCGCCTGGCTGCTGATCCTGGGTGCCCCGCTGGTGTTCCCCCAGCTGGAGCCGGTCCCCTCCGCTGACGCGGACGCCGGGACACCGGATCGCTGAATCCTCCGCACGGCTGCCGCTGGCAAGGCCGCCCGGCTGCGTGGTGCCGGTGCCGGCCGTCCCCTCCGGGCGGACAGCCGATACGGTGGCGCCCATGCAAGCCCCCGCTTCCCTGCTGCAACGGCTCGAAGCCCATTCCGGGATGGGTCCCGGGCGCCGTCGCCTTGTGGTGCTCTTCCCCCAGCTGGGCGACTTCGACAGCCTGGAGTACGGACAGGCCCTGGCGGCGGCCCTGCCGCATCTGGAGGCTTCCAGCATCGCCTTGCTGGCCATCGGCATCGGCGATGAGGCCGGCGCCGAGCGCTTCTGCCAGCACACCGGTTTCCCGCGCGCCCGGCTGGAGGTCGATGCCGAGCCAGACCTGCACCGCCAGCTGGGGCTCTATGAAGGAGTGCGCACTCCCCTGGGGCCCTGGCCGGGCCTTCTGCTGATGTGTGCCGGCATCGGTTCGCCCGGTACCCTCGCCGAGGTGCTGCGCGGCTACACCGGCGATCGCACCGCTCCCCAGCGCCTGCAGGCTCCCCTCTTCGCCCTGGCCGGCGGGGAGGGCTTCCAGCGACCGTTCGAGCTGGCGACAGTGCGATTGCGCAACATGATCGAAGTGCTCGGTCACTGGCGCACCTACGTGCCCGATGACGCCCACCTCACCCAGCGGGGCGGCACCTTCCTGCTCGACGCGGACGACGCGATTCTCTACAGCCATCGCGATGCCGGCATCCTCGGCTTCTCCGCCACCATGGCGCGGCCGCTGAGCTTCCTGGATCCTTACCTGGCCTCCGGAGCCTGACCCGTTTGTTCACCATGATCCCGACGCTGCAACACTTCGCTCTGATGATCAGCCTGGCGCTGTTCCATCTGGTCGGTCCCGTGCCAGCGGATCTGGGCGTGCATGGCGGGGCGCTCTCCCCCTGCCCATCCAGGGCCCACTGCGCCCGCGTCGACTGGCGCGTCGCCGATCCTGAGGCAACCCTCGCGGCGCTGCGGCCAGTGATCGCAGCGATGCCTCGCACCGAACTGGTGGAGGAGTCCTCCGGCTATCTGCACGCCACCAGCAGCAGCGCCCTGTTCGGCTTCGTCGACGATCTCGAGCTGTATGCCGATCCGGCCCATGGCCTGCTGCAGGCCCGCTCGGTCTCCCGTCTCGGCGACTCGGATCTGGGGGTGAACGCCCAGCGGCTGGCGTCCCTGGAGGCTGCGCTGCCCGATTGAGTGGCCGTGCCCCGCGCGCCGGAGTCACCGACCGGGCGCAGCCCCGATGGGAGCGCCAGGATGGTCCCCCGTCGAAGCGTCGTCGTGACTGCTGCGCCCACCGCCCCGTCCAGCTCGCACCGTTGGCCAGACCAGGCCCTGCCTCTGACCCAGCAGCTGCATCGGAGCCTCAGCATCAACGAGCGGGACTGGCACGCGCTCAAAAGCCAGCGTCCCCGTCGTGCCGCCGAGCAGCTCTCAGCCGCCCTGGTGCAGCTGTTGTCCCGTGACACCCCCACCAATGCCGCCGCCGGGGAGGCGCGCCGGGAGGCGATCGCCCTGGTGGAAAACGCGCTGGGCTGGCTGAAGGCTGAGATCAGCGATCCGGGTTGTCCGAGCCACGGCCGTTGATCAGCCGCAGCCGCCGCAGGGGCCGCCGTGCCGCCAGCTGCAGCCGGTTGCCGCGGCGGCTCCAGCGCACATCGTCGAAGCAGTGATGGATCAGGAACAGCCCACGGCCGCAGATCGCATCCGGCGCTTCCGGAAGGGCGTGGACCCTTGAATCGCGCGGCACCCCCGGGCCCTCATCCTGCACCTGCCAGATCAGCCAGTTGGGGGTGATGATCTGGCGCACCCGCAGGCATTTCAGGGGGTCGCAACCATTGCCGTGACGCACGGCATTGACCAGGGCCTCCTGCAGGCCGAGCTGCAGTTCCGCCTGACGCACGGCACAGTCCACGGGCTCGAGCAGGATCTCCAGCAGGGGAGCAAGCTGCAGCGTCGATGGAGTGATGAAATCAGCCCAACGCAGAGCCATGCGGCGGCCGAGCAGGGGTCGGTGATCCGGTTTCAACCTACGCCAGGACCCTCACCCCGGCTGGGGCGATGGCAAGCGAGTGTCATCAAGCCTCAGGAGGGAGACTCCACCGCGGCGGCAATCCGGCTGGCCAGGGCAGGGTGCTGGAGCAGGGCATCCATCAGGCGGACACCGCGCAGCTGGTTCACCAGCGGCATGTGCCCATCCGGGGCCGCGAGCGACCAGGTGAACGAGCCTGGGTAGCGGGTCCAGCGGCCATCCGTTTTCCAGCCGAGGCGCGGCCAGAGCCGCTCCCACTGGCCACCGCAGGCTCGCAGCAGTCTCCCCTGCACCGAGAACCCGAACCGACCCTGGGAATAGACGATCCAGAGGCGATCGAGCGACTCCAGATCCACCGAGGGCATCCCTGCCACTTCGCTGTAGAAGACGTAACCGCGCTTCACGGCATCCGGTCCGGCCAGCTGACGCAGGATCTCACTGGTGAGCCGGTCGGCCTGCTCGAACTCCTGCACCATCAGATGGCGCTGCAGGGGGGCGTGGTCGATGGCCGCGGCACTGCCCACCGCCAGCCAGCCGTCCGGATGGCGATCCAGGAACGCCTGTCGCAGAGACGCGTCCTCAGCGCTGAGCAACCAATGGATCAGCGTGCCGGCCGCCCAGTCCTCGCCGGTGGCGTCCAGCCGGTCCAGGGCGGCGGGCAGCAGCGGCAGCAGTTCGTCCCGTCGGTCTTCGAGCTGCGGCAGCAGGCTGCGACGCTGGCGCGAGGAGCCGCCCAGGAAGCGCTCCAGCAGCTGATCGGCGCGGGCGGTGCGGGTGACCGGAGGTCCGGAAAGCATGGAGAACGGTCGGCCGGGAGATGTCCGCTGGCGGGCAGGCCGACCCATTGTCAGGCATCGGCGTGAACGCCGGCGGGTCGTTCGCCGGCCTCTGCCTAGGATCGGCTTTTCACGGATTGCCATGGGCGCCGCCATTCAGTTCTTCCGTGGGGTGGACGAGCCCGTGGTGCCCGATATCCGCCTCACCCGCTCCCGCGACGGCCGCACCGGCCAGGCGATCTTCGTGTTCGAGGACCCCGAGGCCCTGGCGCCGGAGACCATGGGCGACATCACCGGCATGTTCATGGTCGATGAAGAGGGAGAAATGGTGACCCGCAAGGTCGACGCCCGTTTCGTCAACGGCAAGGCCAGCGCCCTCGAGGCCACCTACACCTGGAAGACCACCGCTGACTTCGAGCGGTTCATGCGCTTCGCCCAGCGCTATGCCGAAAGCCACGAGCTGGGCTTCTCGGGACAGGGCGAGGAAGAGGGGGCCGGGGACGAGGCTTGAAGTTCGGCGACTGGCTCGGTCTGCTCGGCCTCACGGCGTCTCTGGCGCTGCTCTGGAGTCTCCGCGGGGGCGTCATCCTGGTCTTCGCCGCCGTGGTGCTGGCGATGGCGCTCTGCACGTTGGTGGGTGCCGTCCGCCAGCGCCTCGGCTGCGGCCGTCCCCCGGCACTCCTTCTCAGTCTGCTGGCGGTGCTGCTGGTGGTGCTGGTGGCTCTGACGACGATCCTGCCCCCCTTCTTCGGGCAGTTCGCCCAGCTGCTCCAGAAGCTCCCGGAGTCGGCTGACCGTCTGGTCGAGCTGGTGCAGACGGCGATGACGAGCGTCTCGCGCATGCTCTACGGCAGCCAGGAGGCCGGACTGGGCTGGCTGAGGCAGAACCTCACTCCCGGTCCGGAGGCCCGGGGAGCGCTGGCAAGCAGCCTCAGCGGCGGCCTGCTGCGGCTGCTCGGTCTGGCTGGAAATCTGGGCGCCGGCCTGCTGCAGACGCTGTTCGTGGTGGCGGTGGCCCTGATGATCGCGGTCCAGCCGCAGGCCTACCGCGAGGTGGCCGTCCTGCTGGTGCCCTCCTTCTATCGCCGCCGCTTCCGACAGGTCCTGCTCCAATGCGGTGAGGCGCTCAGCGCCTGGATGGTGGGAGTGCTGATCAGTTCGCTCTGCGTCGGGATCCTGGCGGCGATCGGCCTCTCGCTGCTCGGAGTCAAGCTGGTGGCGGCCAACGCCGTCCTGGCGGGTGTTCTCAACATCATTCCCAACATCGGCCCCACGCTGAGCACGCTGTTCCCGATGTCGGTGGCGCTGCTTCAGGACCCCTGGAAAGCCCTGGCTGTCCTGGTTCTCTACATCATTGTCCAGAACCTTGAGAGCTATCTGATCACCCCGTCGGTGATGCATCACCAGGTGGCGCTGCTGCCCGGTCTGACCCTGACCGCTCAGTTGCTGTTCACCCTGGTGTTCGGTCCGCTCGGTCTGCTGCTGGCACTGCCGCTCGCAGTCTGTCTGCAGGTGATCGTGCGGGAGGTGCTGATCCACGACGTGCTGGACGGCTGGAAACGACGGCCTCGCCTGGAGCGCCTCGGACCATGAACGCCCGCACCCTGCTCGGGGCCCTCGCCCTGGTCATCCTCGTCCTGCTGGTGTGGGAGCTGAGATGGGTGCTCCTGGTCCTGTTCGGCGCCGTGGTGCTTGCGGTCGCCCTCGATGTACCGATCAGCGCCCTGCGACGCCTGTCGCCCCTCAACCGTCCTGCGGCGCTGCTGCTTGTTCTGGTCGGTCTTCTGCTGCTGGGCTGGGGTCTGTTCACCCTGCTGCTGCCTGAAGTGATTCAGCAGGTGGAGCAGCTGTTCAGCCTGCTTCCCACGCTCAGCCGTCGCCTGGCGGAACTCACCGATCGCATCCCCTGGTTGCCGGATCTCGAGCACCAGCTGTTCCAGTCCAACAATCTCGAGCGGCTGCAGCCCCTGGGGGGGCAGCTTCTGGGTGTGGCCGGAGGAGCCGCGAACACCACGATCCAGCTGCTGTTGATGGCCCTGCTGGCTGTGCTGATGGCGCTTGATCCCCGCAGCCACACCCGCCTGGTGGTGGCGATCACCCCCGCCTTCTATCGCTCCCGCATGCGACAGCTGCTGCAGGAGTGCCGTGAGGCGCTCGGGGGCTGGTTGGCCGGCATGACCCTCTCGGCGGTGGTGGTCTTCCTGACCACCTGGGCCGGCCTGGCCTTGCTGCGTGTCCCTCTGGCTCTGCTCAGCGGTCTGATCTGCGGACTGCTCACCTTCGTTCCGACGATCGGTCCGACCGCCGCCACCCTGGTGCCGCTGTCGGTGGCTCTGCTGGTCTCTCCCGCAAAGGTGCTCCAGGTGCTGGTGCTTCGGTTGGTCCTGCAGAACGGCGAAGCCTTCCTGCTGACGCCCTTGCTGCTCAATCGCGCCGTCAATCTCCTGCCCACGGTGGCCCTGATGTCCCAGCTGTGCCTCGGGGCACTGCTCGGTCTGCCGGGTGTGCTTCTGGCGCTGCCGCTGGTGGTGGTGCTGCAGGTCCTGTGCCAGCAGGTTCTGGTGAACGACATCATGGATCACTGGGACCGTCAGGGAGAGTTCTGACTGCGGCAGCCACGCCTCTCCCGGTCCGGATCCCGACGACACGCGGGAGTGCCGGGCACGGGGCCCTTCGGCCTGTGCGGACTAGCGCCGTGATCGCCCGTATCGCCGCCAGAGAGAGGGCTGGGCCAGGAGCACCGCGATGGCCAGCGGATGGGCGGTGATCGCGGTCGCCAGGGAGGTCAGGGTGACGTGATCGACCAGCAGGACCAGCTCGGTTCGCAGATCGAGCACCGCCAGGATCAGGAGCACCAGAGGCAGGAGGTGGAAGCGCCCTGCAGGAGTCGCGTCGGGGGGGGGGTGGTCCTGAGTCCGCTCGGCCTGGCCGGATGATCCGCTCATCGGCGGGACAGCACCGGCAGGAGGGTCGGGGCCACGGCGATGCTGGACCACGCCCCCACCAGAATGCCGGTGCTCAGTGCCACAGCAAACCAGAACAGGGTGCTGCCCCCGAAGAGGATCAGGGCGATCAGCGGCAACAGGGTGGTGAGGCTCGTGTAGACGGAGCGGGTGAGGGTGGCACTGACGGCGGCATCCGCCTGTTCAGCAAGGCTCTGCTCCTTGAGCTCGGCCCGTTTTTCACGGATCCGGTCGAAGATCACCACCGTGTCGTTGACCGAATAGCCGGCGATCGTCAGCAGGGCCACGGCAAACAGGCTGTTGACCTCGACGCCGGCCAGAAGACCCAGCCAGGCGAACACGCCACAGGTGATCAGCACATCGTGGCCGAGGCAGACCAGGGCCAGCAGGGCGAAGATGCGGTCGTAGCGGAAGGTGATGTACAGGGCGATGCCCACGAAGCTGACCAGCAGCGAAATCAGGCTGCTGCGCAACAGCTGGGCCCCGAGCGTGGGCCCGATCGTGTCGACCGACAGGCCACCGGGCTCGATCTCCCCGACCAGCGGCCGGATCTGATCGACCAGTGCCTGCCCCTGGGCGGCACTGAGGGTGGGAAGGCGCAGGAGCACCAGCTCGCCGTCATCGAGAATCTGGCCGGAGACGCCCCGGAGATCAGGGGGACTCTCACCGGCTTCGGCAGGCAGGGAGATGGAGCGCACTCCGGCCTCAAGCGCGCTCACCGTGAGCGGCGGACAGGAGTCGTCGCAACGGCGGCTGAGTTCGATCTGGGTGCCACCGGTGAAATCCAGGCCAGGCCGCAGCGGCAAGCCGATCTCCGGGGATCGCCAGGACAGCGCCATGCCGAAGAGGCTCAGCAACAGGGCAATTCCGGAGATCGCCCAGAGCAGGCGACGGCGGCGATTGACGCGCAGATCGAGGAGTGAGGCGAGAGTGGCCATCGAGGGGGGGTCAGGATGCCGTGGCGGGCAGCTCGGCCCCGGGCAGGAAGTAGGTGGGACGGCGCAGGGCCGGGTAGCTCATCAGCAATCTCAGCAGGGTGCGGGTGCAGGTGAGCGCGCTGAACAGGCTGAGCAGAACACCGATGCCGAGGGTGACGGCAAATCCCTTCACGAAGCCGGTGCCGAGCGCAAAGAGGGCAGCGCAGCTGATCAGGGTGGTGAGCTGGCCGTCGAGGATCGAGGAGAACGCGAGGGCGAATCCGGTGTCGATCGAACGGATGAGGGTATTCCCAGAGCGAAGTTCATCCTTGATCCGCTCAAAGATGAGCACATTGGCATCCACCGCCATGCCGAGCGACAGGATGAAGCCGGCGATGCCCGGCAGGGTGAGCGTGACGGGGATCAGGGCATAGATCGCCAGATTGAACAGCCCGTAGAGGCTGAGAGCCACCACGGCCACCATGCCGGCCAGGCGATAGGTGATCACCATGAACAGAGCCACCAGGGCCAGGCCGGACAGGGCCGCCAGCAGGCTGGTGCGGATGTTCTCGGCTCCGAGTGACGGGCCGATGGTGCGCACCTCGATGATCTTCACCGGCAGTGGCAGCGAGCCACCGCGCAGCTGAACCTCCAGCTCGCGGGCCTCCTCGGCGGTGAAGTTGCCGGTGATGCTGGCCCCACCGCCGGTGATGCCAGCAGCCTTGAACTCAGGGCCGACGGTGGCTTCGCTGATCGAGCGTCCATCGAGGACGATGCCCAGCACCCGGCCGGTGCCGGCGATCGACTGGGTGAGCGCTGCGAACTTCTCACCGCCCTCGCGGTTGAAGCTCAGGGTCACATCCCAGGTGCTGGCCGTGGCGCTCTGCTGCCGGCCGGCGGCGGTGAGCTCCTTGCCGGTGAGCTGGGTGGGGCCGTAAAGGCCCACCAAACGGCGGTTGACCTCCTGAAGGAGAAGGCCGATCTGATCGCTCTCGCTGCTTCCGGCCGGCACCTCCACCCCGAGGTCCCTGAGGGAACGGGCCAGATCCTCAGGGGGCAGCTGCGGCGTGGGCCTGGGACCCCCGGCATCGGTGGGATCCTGGTTGAGCGCGGGGTCCCGTGCGGCCAGCACCGCCTCGGCCTGACGCTTCAGGGGCAGCAGACCCTGCATCTCCTTCTCGGTGCCGGGCTTCTGGGCGCGGAACTCGAGCAGGGCCGTGCTGCCCAGCACCCGGGCGGCACGGCTGGGGTCCTGTTCGCCAGGCAGCTGCAGCACCAGCTGGTCATTGCCCACGGTCTGCAGCGTCGATTCCGCCACCCCGAGGCCATTGATGCGACGCTCGAGCACCTCCTTGACGGCCTCCAGCTGCTCCTTCTGGACGCTGCGGATCTCACCGGCGGGCAGTACCTGCAGGGTGAGCTGGCTGCCACCGCGCAGATCGAGGCCGAGCTGGAGGCCATAGCTGGCGAGAAGGGCGGCGGAGGCGATCGCGAGCGCCAGGATGAGGGCTACCCAGCCCTGTTGGCGTGCCATGAAGTTCGGGCGGTGGTAGGAGGCGGGAAGGGGCAGTGCTGAGGCGGTGGAGCCCCGTGCCTGGCCGCCCTCCGGTTTTCAGGGACGTCTCAGACGCTGCCGGCCTTGAGCTGCAGGGCCGCCTCGACGATCTGATGGGGCTGAATGATCGTCAGGTTCTCCAGTTTTCCGTTGTATGGGGTCGGGATGTCCTGGGAGGAGAGGCGGATCGGCCTGGCGTCGAGATCGTCGAAGCAGTGTTCGGTGATCAGGGCGACGAGCTCGGCGCCGATGCCGCCGGTCTTCATGCACTCTTCCACCACCAGAACCTTGTGGGTCTTGCGGATCGAACGGCTGATCGTCTCCATGTCGAACGGCTTGAGGCTGATCAGATCGATCAGCTCCACATCCACCCCCTCGGCCTCCAGCTGCTGCACCGCCTTGAGGCAATGGTGACGCATGCGCGAATAGGTGAGGATCGTCACATCCTTGCCTTCGCGGACCACCTCAGCCTGATCCAGTGCGCAGATGTAATCCCCCTCGGGGATGTCTTCGGAGAGGTTGTAGAGCAGCACATGCTCAAAGAAGAGCACTGGATTGTTATCGCGGATCGCGGCCTTCATCAGGCCCTTGGCATTGGTGGGCGTGCTCACCGCCACGATCTTGATGCCGGGAACGGCGTGGAAGTAGGCCTCCAGCCGCTGACTGTGCTCAGCGCCCAGCTGTCTCCCCACACCGCCCGGGCCACGCACCACCGCAGGAATCGTGAAGTTGCCGCCGCTGGTGTAACGCAGCATCCCCATGTTGTTGGAGATCTGGTTGAAGGCGAGCAGCAGGAAGCCCATGTTCATGCCCTCCACGATCGGCCTCAGGCCGGTCATGGCGGCACCGACCGCCATGCCGGTGAAGCTGTTCTCGGCGATCGGGGTATCGAGCACGCGCAGCTCGCCGTATTTCTCGTAGAGATCCTTGGTGACCTTGTAGGAGCCGCCGTACTGGCCCACGTCCTCCCCCATCACGCAGACATGGGGATCGCGGGCCATCTCCTCGTCGATGGCCTCACGCAGGGCATTGAACAGAAGGGTTTCGTCCACGGCAGGAGGGCTCTGGGGCTGCGCTCCGCAGGCGCGAAGCAGGCTCAACCTATCTCAGTCCCGTCCGGCGCTTCGCTGGTTCTGCGGCGGCGATGGGCTCAGCCGCCGGCGGCGAAGGTGCTCAGCAGCAGCACCGACAGGAGCATGCCCGGCAGCAGCAGCACCACCAGCAGTGCGAGGTCGTGGGGGGTCATCGTCGGGGGTGTCTGCAACAAGGGAGAGGTGCGGAGCCGGGTGCCACGGCGATCCGGGGCGGTCGCTGCGGTGTCTCGGAGGTGCCCCCCGCCGCTGTGGGGCTGGGAGCCCCCTGACCACGGCGCAAGCTAAGGGGGCCCGGGGCTCAGCCGCCAGGCTCTGCATCGCTCTGTTCTCCCCTCAGGACGCCCCCTGCGAGTGGCGGGGCTGCAGAAGGCTGCGCAGGAAGGTGAGCGCCAGCCCGACACCGATGAAGGCGAAGCTGAAGGTGGCCAGGAAACACATCCCCACGATCAGCGTCTTGAGGGCGGTGGCGATGCTCTGGGCGATCTGGGCGCTGTAGTGGGGAGGATGCTCCGCGTAGTACCCGACCACCTTCTGGCTCAGGCCCAGGCTCAGCCAGGCCAGCAGGCCGCTGGTGAGCGCACCGGAGAGGAAGCTGAGCGGGCCCTTGCGGGGCCGCTGATCCACGCTCTCAGCACTGGCCTGCGGCGCGGCGGCCTCGGCAGCAGCGGCCGTGCCGAAGCCGGATCCCGCGGCTGCAGCGGGAGCGACATCCGAGACCGGGGGCACCTCAGCCCCGCTGGCCGGCTGGGCGGGGAGGGGTTCGGGAGCGGAGGGGGGATTGGCGGCGGACATGGCTGCGGAACTGACGGATGGAGAACTGAGGACGACAGGGACCGGCTGAGCGAATGCCTCAGGCTCCGCCCGCGCTCGCGGGCGTGTCCTCCACCCTGACGCCGTGATCCAGGAAACGGCAGCACCAGTGCTCGAAGCCGGCCTCCTGCAGGCTCGGTGCCAGCCGCTCGCCGGCGGCCTCCGCCTGATCGCCGTCGTCGTAGAGAGCGAACAGGGTGGGGCCGGAGCCGCTCATCGCCACCACACGTGCCTCACCCTGCTCGCGCAGCAGTCGCAGGCCCAGCCGCACGCTCTCGACCTCCGGTTCCACGACCGCCTGCAGATCGTTCCGCAACGGCGGCAAGGGCCGCTCGCCCTGCAACGCCTCCAGCAGTGGCCCCCGGCGCAGGGCTGATCGGCGCTGCTCGAAGTCCTCCTCATGATCGAGATAGAAATCGCCGCGCAGCTCCCGGCAGCGGCCGTAGGCCCAGGGGGTGGAGACGCTGGCGGAGGGATCCTTGACCAGCAGCACCCCGAATCCGGGCCGCTGCGGCAGGTCCGGATCCTCAAGGATCTCGCCGCGCCCGAAGCAGAGGCGGGTGCCGCCCTCCAGGCAGAACGGCAGGTCCGAGCCCAGTTCGGCAGCGAAGCGATGCAGGTCGGCCGCCGCGAACCCCAGCCCCCAGAGGCGGTTCAGCCCCACCAGCGCGGCGGCCCCGTCGCTGGAGCCACCGGCGAGGCCGGCGCCGATGGGGATGCGCTTGCGCAGCTGCATGTGAACGCCGAGCTCCGGCAGCCCGGCACGGCTGCGCAGCAGCTCCGCGGCCCGCACGATCAGGTTGCTGCCATCGCTGGGCAGGTCCTGCCGGTCGATCGTCAGCGCGAGGCGTCCATCGGCGCTCGGTGCCAGGAGCAGCTCATCGGCGAGATCCAGGCTCTGCATCAGCATCGCCAGCTCGTGGAAGCCGTCGGGCCGCAGACCCAGCACCTCCAGATGCAGGTTGATCTTCGCCGGCGCCAGGACGCGGAGGGTCGCCATCGTTCAGCCGCTGGTGGGCACACAGGAGAGGCGATTCAAGCCGGTGGCCAGCGCCACCCACTGGGCCGGGCTCAGCTCCTGGGGGCGCTGGGCGAGCTCCACGCCGGCCTCCGCGGCGAGGCGGCTCAGATCCTCCGGCGGCAGCACTCCGGCCAGGGTGTTGCGCAGCATCTTGCGGCGGGAGGCGTAGCAGCGGCGCAGCAGGCTTTCCACCTGGCGCGCCACGGCGGGTGCCAGCAGCTCCTGCGGCGGCAGGGGCTCCAGCAGGATCACCTCCGACATCACCTTCGGCGGCGGCGCGAAGCAGCGCGGAGGCACCGGGCAGACGCTGCGGCAGCGCGCCAGCAGCTGCATGCGCACGCTCAGGGCCGAGCAGGCGCTGCTGCCCGGCAGGGCGCGGATCCGCTCCCCCACCTCCTGCTGCACCAGCAGCACCAGCCGTCCATAGGCGGGCTGCACAGGGCGATCCAGCCGACCGACCAGCCGCTCCAGCAGCGGACCGGTGATGTTGTACGGGATGTTGGCCACCACCTTGGTGGGTGGCTCGACGCCCTCGGCCCGCAGCGGCACCTCCAGGGCGTCCCCCTCGATCAGATGGAAGCGCGGGTCGCCGCCGAAGCGCTGCCGCAGCCCCGCCACCAGGTCGCGGTCCAGCTCCACCGCCACCAGGTCCTGCAGCGGGCCGGCCAGCAGCCGCTCGGTCAGCGCCCCGCGGCCGGGCCCCACCTCCAGCACCCGATCGCCCGGGACCAGCTCAGCGGCGGCGAGGATCCGATCCAGCACCCTCTCATCCACCAGCCAGTGCTGGCCGAAGCGCTTGCGGGCGCGATGGCCGGCGGCGGTCATGGACATGCAGCGGTGCCGCACCGATTGTGACGCCTCGGCGGATGGCCGGGCTCCCTGCCCGGCCGGGGCTGCCGGTTCGGCGAAGGGTGGTCAAGCTGGAGTGACCATCGCGGATCTGAAGTCATGCGCCCCCTGCCGATCCTGCTGGCGCTCGTCCCCCTGCTGGCCCTTCCGGCCGTTGCGGGCAGCGTCACCGCCGATTCGATCAACGATCATTCCGCCGCCCTTCAGGAGGCCCTGGCCCGGGTGCCGCGCGGGGCCACCGCCACCCGCAGCCAGTGCCAGTCGATTCAGGTGGGTGGCTTCGGGTTGCCGCGCTGGCGTTGCACGGTGTGGTTCAGCGAGGCGCCCGCGCCGGGCGCTCCGGCTTCCGGCCAGCCGGCTGCTCCGGCGACGGCTCCCTGAGCTCAGCCCTCGAGCCGGATCCAGCGCACCGGCAGCCGTGCCGGCGGCAGCGGGACGAGGGCCGCCACCATCTCCACCGGGCTGCGCTGCCAGTCCGGATGGGCCGCCAGCCAGCAGGCCCAGCTGCGGGCCAGCCGCAGGCGCTTCTCGCCCCGCAGGGCGGCCAGGCCGCCGCCATCGCAGGCGCCGGGCCGCCGCGCCTTCACCTCCACCAGCAGCAGCCGCTGCCCCTTGCGCAGCACCAGATCCAGCTCCCCCCAGCGGCAGCGCCACTGGCGATCCAGCAGCCGCCAGCCCCTCTGCCGCAGCAGTCGCAGCGCCCGTTGTTCGGCCCAGTCCCCCTGGCGCTGCTGCGCGGTGCGCATGGCGGTGTGAGCGGCTGAGGGCAGAGTTCCCCGACGGCGACACCGTCTTCCTCCCCCGCCCCTCGCGCCTAGGGTCTTCACCCCTTCGCAGTGAACCGATGGCGCCGAGCCCCTCGCCGCAGCCGATCACCGCCGAGCTGCCCCCAGCCCCACCGGCGGCATCCTCTCGCCGCTCCCCTGGCCTGGGCGCCGTTGCCGCTCTGCTGGCTGCGTTGCTGCTCTGGCTGCCTGCCCAGCCGGTGCTGGCGGCGATGGACTACGCCAAGCAGGTGCTGATCGGCGCCGACTTCCATGGGGCCGACCTGCGCGGCGTGACCTTCAACCTCACGAATCTGCGCGAGGCCGATTTCCACGACGCCGATCTGCGCAACGCTTCCCTGTTCGGGGCCAAGCTGCAGGACGCCGACATGCGCGGCGCCGATCTGCGCGAGGCCACCCTCGATTCGGCCGTGTTCGATGGCACCGACCTGCGCAATGCGCGCCTCGACGATGCCTTCGCGTTCAACACCAAGTTCCGCGATGTGCTGATCGAGGGAGCTGATTTCACCAACGTGCCGCTGCGGGGTGATGCGCTCAGCGCTCTCTGTTCCGTGGCCAGCGGCACCAATCCCTCCAGTGGTCGCGCAACCCGCGACACACTGGGCTGCGGCTGATCCACCGGATCCGATCCATGCCTCTCGATCCCCGCAGCCGTGAGCGGCTCGAAGCCCTCGGCCGCACCCTGCCCCAGCCCCTGCCGGCTCCGGAGCCGACGCGGCCCAGCCGCGGCGATGCCACCGCCCCGCGCCACGCCGTCGAGACCGAGGACAACCCCGAGCAGCTGTTCCGCGAACTGATGGGAGCCAGTGCCGACGGCACCGTGCCGCCCCATCTGCTCGATCGGCTGCGCCAGCTGGAGAAGGAGCGCCTG
Source organism: Synechococcus sp. CBW1004 (assembly GCF_015840715.1). NCBI lineage: Bacteria > Bacillati > Cyanobacteriota > Cyanophyceae > Synechococcales > Synechococcaceae > Synechococcus > Synechococcus sp. CBW1004. Next base: position 550,335 of record NZ_CP060397.1, read on the forward strand.
CGCAGCCGGCCTGCGGTGCCGCCCCGGGGCGAGGGCTCGCTGCAGCCGGCCAGCGCCGCCGCAGCGCCCGCATCCGGTGCCACCGCGCGGCGCCGTCAGGGAACGCGGCCGGGCGGCGGCCGCCCGGCCCGTGTCGCTCCCGGCAGCGAAGAGGCCGATCTTTACACCGCCTTCGCCCAGCTGCTGCTCGAAGACGAGGAACTCGACTGACCCCGTCGACCCGTCCGGCAACCTCCCACGCCCCGCAGCCAGTACATCTGAACTAGCGTGGCGATCCCCGCCGCCGACCTGCGATGCGTCCTGAGGGTCTCTGCCGCGACACCGGCTGCGCGCCCGCCGGCGCCTCCGGGGGCGCTGTCGCGCCGGCGGATCTTGATCTGGCCCGTCTGCTGATTCCGGATCCGGAGCGCAGCCTGCTGCTGCGGGTCTGCGGCCAATCGATGCAGGGTGCCGGCATCCGCCACGGCGATTTACTGGTGGTGGAGCGGAATCGGACGGTCCGCAACGGTGCGGTCGTGGTCGCCCGCCTGGGGGAGCGCTTCACCCTCAAGCGGCTGCAGTGGCGACAGGGCCGCTGCTGGCTGGAGCCGGCTCACCCCGCCTACCCGCCCCTGGATCTGGAGCGGATCGCACGCCGGCAGGGCCTGAGTGCCGCGGATGTGCAGATCTGGGGGGTGGCGGTGCACGTGATCCGCGCGCTCTGAGCCCTCGCCATGGCCCGCGCCACCGTGCTGATCGACGGCAACAACTTCTATGCCTCCTGCGAGGCGGTGCTCGATGCCTCCGTGATCGGCCGGCCGCTGGTGGTGCTCTCCAACAACGACGGCTGCATCGTCTCGCGCAGTGCCGAGGCCCGCGCCCTGGGCATCCCGATGGGAGCCCCCTGTTTCAAGGTGCGCGCCGAACTGCAGCGCCACAACGTGATCGTGCGCAGCTCCAACTACAGCCTCTACGCCGACATGAGCATGCGGCTGATGGCCACCCTCGAGCAGTGGGTGGAGGAGCTGGAGATCTATTCGATCGATGAGGCCTTCGGGCTGCTCAGCCGCCCGCCGAGCCTCGATGGACAGCCCGGCGAGCTGCGCACCTGGGGCCTGGAGCTGCGCCGTCAGGTGCGCCGGCGTCTGGGTCTGCCGGTGGCCGTGGGGATCGCCTCCACCAAGGTGCGCGCCAAGATCGCCAACCGGATCGCCAAACGCGACCCCGCCCACGGCGGCGTCTTCGATCTGGAGGCGGTCGCCGACGCCGATGCCGCCCTGGAGAGCATCGCGATCGAGGACGTCTGGGGCATCGGCCGGCGCCTGTCGCGCTGGTGCCGCCTGCGCGGCATCGCCCATGCCCGTGCCCTGCGCGACATGCCCAGCGGTGAACTGCGGCGCCGCTGCGGCGTGGTGGGGGTGCGCCTGCAGCAGGAGCTGCGTGGCATCGCCTGCCTGCCGCTGGTGGAGGAGCCGCCGGCCAAGCGCGAGACCTGCGTCAGCCGCAGCTTCTCCACTCCGATCCGCTGCCGGGAGGAGCTGCGCCAGGCGGTGGCCACCTATCTCGTCCGCGCCGCCGAGAAACTGCGCCGCCAGCGCCAGCTGTGCGGCTGCGTCACGGTGTTCGTGCGCAGCAGCCCTTTCGACGGCAGCAGCTTCTACAGCAATGCCGCCACCGTCCGGCTGACCACCGCCAGCAACGACACCGGCGTCCTGCTGGCGGCGGCCCTGCCGCTGGTGGAGGAGCTGTTCCGGCCCCACAAACCGCTGCAGAAGGCGGGGGTGCTGCTGCAGCAGCTGCAGGGTGACAGCGAGCTGCAGGGCCATCTGCTGGAGCCTCTGGAGCCCGCACAGCAGAGGCGGCGACAGGCGCTGATGGCCGTGGTCGATGGCCTCAACCGCCGCTACGGCAGCGCCACGGTGCAGTGGGCCGCCTGCGGCCTGGCCCCTCGCTGGGCGATGCGCCGCTCGCGCCTCTCCGGCGCCGCCACCACCCGCATCGCTGAACTGCCGCGGGTGTGGGCGTGAGGACAGGGGGAGGCCCCAGGGAGCCGCAGAGGCCAGGCCACGATGGAACCCGTTTCGGTGCTGCGCCATGCCGGTCGCGTTTCCTCCGGCCCTGCTGCTCAGTGCCCTGGTGCTGCAGCTGGCTGGCTCACCGCTGGCGCCGCGCCCGGAATCGGCCCTGCCGCCCGAGCTGATGCCGCTGCTGCGCGCGCTCAAGCGCCATGGCTTCCGGGTGCGCATCGCCCTGCCACCGGCGCGTCGGGCCTACGGGCAGTACGAACCCGCCAGCCGCACCCTGTGGCTCTCGCCCCTCAGCTTCGAGCTCGGCATCGCCCGGCAGACCTTCCTGCATGAGGCGGTGCATGCGGCGCAGAGCTGTCCGGATGGACGGGTGCTGCGGCCGATCGGCTGGACGCTGCCGCTGCAGCCGGTGGTGCGCAATGAGATCAGCGGCCTGCTGCTCAACGCCTACGGCGCGCACAGCCGGGTGCTGGAGCAGGAGGCCTTCGCACTGCAGGGACAGCCCGATGCGGTGCCGCGCCTGCTGCGGGCCCTGGAGCAGCGCTGTGGTGGTCGCAAGGCGAGCGGGGCACACATCCGGAATGGCACCGCCGCCGGGCAGGTGAAGCCACTGGCGCTGGCAGTGCCAGGGTTGAGGCAGCCGTCCTGACAGCGTGAACCCCTCCGGCCAGGCGCCGATGCGGCGCATCCTGCTCACTGGCGGCAGTTCCGGCATCGGGCTGGAAGCGGCCGCCCTGCTGATGCAGGCAGGGCATCACCTCACCCTCCCGTGCCGGGACGCCGCCGGCATCGACCGGGTGCGCAGCCGGCTGGGCCCTGCGGTGCAGACGCCCCTCTGCGATCTGGCGGATCTCGCCAGCGTGGCGGCCTGCTGTGAGGCGCTGCTGGCTGGAGGCGAACCGATCGACACGCTGGTGCTCAACGCCGGTCTGCAGTTCAGTGGCGCCCGTGAACCGCGCTGGTCCGCCCAGGGCTTCGAGCTGACGGTGGCGGTCAATCACCTGGCCCATCAGGCGCTGCTGCAGCGGCTGCTGCCCCTGCTGCGGCGGGGCACGCCGCCGCGTCTGGTGGTCACCGCCTCCGAGGTGCATGACCCGGCGGCGCCCGGCGGGCGGGTGGGACGGGCGGCGGGCCTGGGGGATCTGGCCGGCCTGCAGCAGGGGCCCGGGGCGGCGATGCTGGCCGGCGGCGAGCGCTTTGACGCCGAGAAGGCCTACAAGGACAGCAAGCTCTGCAATCTGCTGATGGCCCGGGAGCTGGCGCGCAGGCTGCGCCGGCTGGGCGTGGACCTGCCGGTGCTGGCCTGGAGTCCGGGGCTGGTGATCCCCCGCGGGGAGGGCGGCTTCTTCCGGGAGAGCCGCCGCCTCAATCCGCTCGGCCAGGCCCTGTTCGCTCTGCTGGCCCGCGATCTGCTGCGCCTGACCGAAACGCCGCAGCGGGCCGGTGCCCTGCTGGCGGGCCTCGCCGTCGACCCTCTGCCCGAGGCCGCTGGCTTCCGCTACTGGAGCAACCGGGTGCTGGGTCCGGGCCGGCTCCGCTTCGAGGTCAGCCAACCGAGTGCGGAGGCCTGCGACGACGCCCTGGCCGAACGGCTGTGGACCCTCAGCGCCGCCGTGCTGGGCCTGGACCCGCAGCAGGGACTCGAGGGCCTGCCGCAGTAGCCACCGCCCTGCGATCCGCCGATGCAGGCGCCTAAGGTGAAGCATTCAGGATCAGATCTGAGCCGGATTTCTCACACGTCACCCCACAACAGTCGGGCGCGACGTTTTCTGCATGGGCTCGGTCCTGTGTTCATCGGCATGGCCCATCTGGGCTGCGCCCTGCTGCTGCTCACCGGGCTGGATCTGGCCGCCGGGCTCTGGGCCCTGGCGCTGTATCTGCTGCGGATGCTCGCCACCACGGCGATCTATCACCGCCTGGTCACCCATCGCAGTTATCAGGCGCCACGGCTGGTGTGGTGGCTGGGGTCGCTGGTGGCCGCCTCCTCGGGCCAGATGGGCCCGAGCTGGTGGAAGGCGCACCACCTCGCCCATCACCGCCACGTCGACACAGCCGGCGATCCCCACACGCCGCTGGGCGCCGGTGGACCCTGGCGGGGCTTCTGGGACGCGCAGGCGGGCTGGCTGCTCTCGCCGCGCTTTCATCCCGAGAGCCTGCCTGCCGATGTGGAGGCGGATCCGGTGCTGCGCCTGATCGACCGGGCCCATGTGGTCCCTGCCCTGGCCCTCGCCCTGCTGTCCTGGTGGATCGGCGGGCTGGAGTGGCTCGCGGCCTACTGCCTGAGCACCACCCTGCTGTTTCATGGCGTCGCCAGCGTCAACTCGGTGGCCCACCTGGTGGGCGATCAGCCCTTCGCCACCGCCGATGCCAGCCGGAACAACCGCTGGGTGGCGCTGATCACCCTCGGCGAGGGCTGGCACAACCTGCACCACGCCTTCCAGGCCTCGGCGCGCCAGGGCTTCTCGCTGCGGGCCGGGAGGGTGGTGCACCTGCCCGATCCCACCTATCGCTTCATCCGCCTGCTCGAGCGACTGGGCTGGGCCTCGGAGGTGAGACTCCCAAGCGACCGGGCGCTGGTGGCGAGGGCCTCCGGCTGAGGCCGTCCGGCCCCGGCCGTGGGGGCGGATGATCATCGGTGCCGACCGCCTTCTGTCGGAGCGATCTCCGGGGCGGTGAGATCCTGTTAGCCCCGAGAGGGCGGGTCGTGCGACAGCACCGACCCGGACCGCCGTGCTGATCTTTTCACGCGCCTCCGCCGAAACTCGCCGCCATGACCGTTTCCATTGCCGCTGACACGGGCCTGGCGGCCTTCGGTTCAAGCCTCACCGCGATCACCCTCGCGGAGCTGGGCGACAAGACCTTCTTCATGGCGCTGATCCTGGCGGCCCGCCATCGCCCCCGCGATGTGTTCATCGGATCATTCGCCGCCCTGACGGCCGTGACGCTGATCTCGCTAGGCCTCGGCTTCGGGCTGCGCGAGATGCTGCCGGCCACGGTGGTGCCCTGGCTGGCGGCGGCGCTGTTTCTGGGGTTCGGCATCAAGCTGCTGATCGATGCCCAGGGCATGGCCGCCGATGAGGCGGAGGAGGAGGAACGGGAGGCGGAACAGGCGATCAACGAGGCCGAGAGCCATGGCGCCATCGTCACCACCTGGGCGGTGATCTGGGAGGCCTTCGCGCTGGTGTTCGTGGCCGAACTGGGCGACCGGACCCAGTTCGCCACGATTTTTCTGGCGACGGCGCCGGCCTTCAGCTTCGCCGGCCTGCTGGCGGGCACCCTCCTCGGCCACGCCCTGGTCACGGCTCTGGCCGTCGGCGCCGGCAAGTGGATCGGCAGCCGCATCAGCGAGCAGCTGCTCTATCGCCTCAGCGGTGGCCTGTTCCTCGCCTTCGGCCTGTTCGCCCTGCAGCAGGCGCTCACCTGAGCCACCGGCCGCGGAGCTCCGATGATGCGACGGCCGTGCACTCCGTCCGCCATGCCGCTGCCGAGCCAGCCGATCGTGATCCTCGGGGGCTTTCTGATCGATCCGCCCGCCTACGGGCCGATGGCCGAGCGCCTTGAGATGCTGAGCGGTCAGCCGGTGCAGCTGGTGCCGGTGGGCAAGGCCGAGTGGACCCTGACGGTGTTCGCCTTCGCCTGGGCCCGCATCCTCGATCGGGTGGCCCGGACCGTGAGCGAGCTGGCCCAGAGCTCTCCGACCGGCCGGGTGACCCTGGTGGGCCACAGCTCCGGCGGCATCATGCTGCGCCTGTTTCTCGATGACGCCCCGTTCCAGGGACGCCGCTATGACGGCAAGGCCCTGGCCGACGTGCTGGTGATGCTGGGCAGTCCCCACACCGCCCTCAAGGCCACGGTGCTGCGCGCCATGGTGCAGCGGCGGCTACCCGGGGCGACCTTCGCCGATCGCGTGCGCTATGCCTCGGTGGCGGGCGATCTGGATCTGTCCACCGCCACGCCCCTGGCCCGGCGGCTCGCACCGGCGGCCTATCGCAACAGCACCGGCGATGCCGACGACCGTGGCGATGGCCTGGTGCCGGTGTCCTCCGCCCTGCTGGAGGGTTCCACCGCCGTGGAGCTGCCCGGTGTGGCCCATGGCGGAGCCTTCGGAGCGAGCTGGTACGGCACTCCGGAGGTGGTGGAGCGGTGGTGGGCCGCCCTCTGATGCCAGAGGGGCCGGCGTCACCTGAGCTGCGGTGAACCGACTCCGATCACGGCTACAGGAGGCTCCCGCGCCTCAGCCCAGATACCAGCGCAGGAGGTCGATCACCTGGCCGGCGGGGCCGTGGCCGGTGAGCAGCTCACCGAGCACGGCGGCGGCGAAGCCCACCATCGCCACGCGACCATTGAGGCGCTCCACCGAGGTGAGGGCCGCCACATTCCAGGGCCGCCGGGTGGTGAGTCCTTCGCCGAAACGCTCGGAAGGTTCGTAGAGGAACGGGCGCTCAGGCATCAGCGGCACGACGGGGTTGGCTGGAGCCTATGGGAGAGACCTATCCTGCGGAGTGCGCAATCGGAGATCGGCTGCCGCTGCATTCCGGCGACCGCTGAGGCAAGGAGCCGGAGAGACCTCAGGCCGGATTCGACGGAGAGGGCGCAGCGATCACCCGGTTGCGGCCAGCACGCTTGGCGGCGTAGAGCGCTTCATCGACACGCTGCAGCCAGTTGAGTTCCGGCTCGGCGCGCAGGCGCTGGGCCACACCGAAACTGGCGGTGACGCTGCCGGCCAGCTCGAACGGCGTGGCTTCGATCGCCGCACGCAGCTTTTCGGCCAGAGCGAGACCGGCCTGCTGGGGGCAATGGGGCAGAAGGAGGATGAATTCCTCGCCACCCCAGCGGCCGAGGCAATCGCCTTTGCGCAGGATGCTCTGGATGCGCCGGCAGAACTCGACGAGGACGAGATCACCGATGAGGTGTCCGTAACGATCATTGATCATCTTGAACTGATCGAGATCACAGAGGATGAGCGTCAATGGCTCGTCGTGACGATCAGAGCGAGAGATCGCCTGCTCGATCAAGGCCTTCAGATGGCGACGGTTCCAGGCCTCGGTGAGCACGTCGACGGAAGCCAGCGACTGGAGATGATCATTGGCGAGCTCCAGTTCCTGTTCGTATTGCTTGCGCTCACTGATATCTCTACAGGTGCCGAGCAGCCGCCTGAAGCCTCCCTGGTCATCGAACAGCGGGACGGCGATGACTTCCGCCCAGACCGTGGAGCCATCCTTGCAGAGGAACTCCACTTCACCCCGGAAACTTCTGAGCTCACGCCCGGCCTGGATATCGGCCTGGAGCTCCTGAAAATAGGCCTTGGCGAGAGTCAGTGAATCAGGGGTCAGGGCATCGTTCCAGGTTTCTCCGATCACCTCCTCGGGTGTGAAGCCACGCAGCCCGAAGATGGAGGGGCTGATGTAGCTGCAACGACCATCCAGTTCGGTGGTCCAGATCACATCCCTGGCGTTGTCGGCAATGAGCCGATAGCGCTCCTCGCTGACCCGCAGTTGTTCGCGCAGGCGATGCTGCTCGGTGATGTTGCGGGACACCCCGATCAGTTCCATGAAGTGGCCCTCGGCATCCATCAGCCCGGTAGCCCTCACCTCGCTCCAGATCGTGCTGCCGTCCTTGCAGATCTCCTGAACCTCCATTTCGAAATTGACGGTGCGACCGGCCAGCAGATCCCGGCGTGCCTGTTCCAGTCCCTGGCTGAAGCGCTCACAGGATTCAGGGGTGAAATTCTGCGACAGCGGCATCGCCATCACCTCGGCGGGGGTGAATCCACGTATCCGCTCCACGGAGGGGCTGGCATAGCTGAATCGGCCATCCAGGCTGATCGACCAGACGACATCAAGAATGTGATCCGCTAGGCGCCGGTGCCGTTCTTCACTCTGCGTGAGACTGGTCATGGCGTTGACCAGGTCATCGATCAGCCGGAAGTGACCCACGAAACCATCAAGACGGCCGTTGGTGGTGATGAAGGGCGTGCAATGGGTTTCGATCCAGTGAACCGTGCCATCCTTGGCGTAGATCTGATCGCGCGCGAGGATCGGCGATCCATTTTCGATCAGGTGCTTCAGATTGGCCTGGTACTCCGCACTCTCGCCCTGATGCACAAGAAACAGGGTGCAGGGCTGTCCGATCCACTCCTGGGGATCCCAGCCCAGGGCGGTGGTCAATGAAGGGGATACCCAGCGCACGCTGCCATCGGTATTGATCAGAAAGACCACATCACCGGAGTTTTCGGCGAGCAGCCGAAACTGCTCTTCGGAGGCTTCCAGCTGGGACGTTGCCTGCTTCAGGGCGGTGATGTCGGTCGAACATCCGATCAGGAACTCGCTTTCCCCCGAGGAGGGATAGAGCAGCTTGCGACTGAGAAAGACCCGCTCGCCACCATCGGGGAAGGGGAGCCGCTCCTCTTCGCACAGGGGACCACCATGCTCAAACACCCTGCGATCGAACGCGACGATCGCATCGGCCCACGGCTCCGGCAGGATGTCGTGATCGCACTTACCGATGATGTTGGGGCCGGGGGGGTAGTCGGCCTGATTCAGATGGGCACCATGGTTGAGATAAATGTAGCGACCACGCCTGTCTTTCATGTAGACATGGGCATCGATATTCGACAGCACGGTCTGCAGCAACGACGGCCTGGCCGCGCTGCCATTCGATGCCACACCACTGTGGGGGCGGAGGATCTGGGCCAGCAGCTGTCGCTCGCCCGAGGGCGATCGGCCGGAGCACAGCAGCTGCAGCAGGACGACAGGATGCTGCTCCGCTGAGAGCCGTCCCTCGAACTGAACCAGCGGCTGAAGCTGGGTGATGACTTCGGCGAACAGATGCAGGCAGCGTTCCTGATCATGGGCATGAAAGAGATCCCAGATGCGCAGCTGCTGCAGATCGGTTTCCTTGCGTCCGACCTGGTGGCAGAAGCTGGGATTGCCACTCCGGATCGAACCATCGGACTCAAGAATGGCCAGGCCGATCTCTGCCTGCTGGATCGTGGCCTCCCAGCTGGCGCCGCCGGAGTCGCCCTCGTTCGAGGAGGTGAACGGGGAGCCTGCCCGTTGGCGCAGGGTGGAATCTTCGACCTGCTTCACTGAAATCCCGAGTCCTGCGTTCTGGGGCTGGTGCGCATCAGCTCAACCGGTTCAGACATTGCGGTGGCGTGTGCGACAGCAAACAGTGGATGGCGACGTGCCATTTCCATTCGGTGGAGATTAAACGGGTTTTCGCTTGCGTGGGTGCCGGACCTTCCCGCCCGCGCCGCTTGCCGGCAAGCACTGCCGGAACGGCGTCCGCCGACCGCCACAATCAAGCCATGGAACTGCACGCCGATCTCGGTCAGCGGGCCGTGCTGGACACGCTGGCACTCCCCTGGATCCCGTCCCCGATGCCGGGGGTCGAGCGCCGGATGCTCGACCGGCGCGGGGCCGAGGTGGCCCGGGCGACCTCGATCGTGCGTTACGCCCCTGGCAGCCGCTTCGAGCGCCACAGCCATGGGGGCGGCGAGGAGATCCTCGTCCTGGAGGGAACCTTCCGTGACGAATCCGGCGACTATCCGGCCGGAACATACCTGCGCAATCCCGCAGGATCCGGTCACGCCCCCTCCAGCGCAACGGGTTGCACGCTGCTGGTGAAGCTCTGGCAGATGCATCCCGCCGACCAGCAGCGGGTGGTCATCGATACGGGCGAGGCCGTCTGGCGGCCGGGCCTCGTGCCGGGCCTGGAGGTGCTGCCCCTGCATGGCTTCGGCTCGGAGCACGTCGCCCTGGTGCACTGGGCTCCCGGCACCCGCTTCCCACCCCACAGCCATCCCGGTGGCGAGGAGCTCTTTGTGCTGAAGGGCGTGTTCGAGGACGAGCACGGTCGCTACCCCGCCGGCCACTGGCTGCGCAATCCCCCGGGGAGCGTGCACCGGCCCTGGAGCGAGGTCGGCTGCACCATCTGGGTGAAGACCGGCCATCTGCCCGCCAGCATGGCGCCCGATGGCGATCCGGCTCCGCTGGTCCCCTGAGCCTCGGTGGATGCGTCAGGAAGCCCCGCGACGGCTCCCGCATCGGGTGAGCGGAGCAAGCCGTGCCTGCCGCTGACCGGGCAAGCTGGGGCCAGATCGGATTCTCCATGCCCCAGACCTCCCGCCAGAAGAGTGACGCCGCCGGCCTGGCCGCCTCGCGCCGTGGCTCCAGCGACGGATCTGCAGCAGGACGCCAGCCTCGCCGGGTTGCTGAGGATGGCGAAGTCCGTGGCTTTGCCGCCAGCGGTGGGGCTCGTGGTCCGCGGCGGAAACAGTCCCGTCGGCGCAGCCCCTCGCTCAGCAAGGCCGACTGGGGGCCGCTGGGCAAGCACCCCGATCTCGACGCGATCGTGGCCCGCCAGCGCCTGCAGTTGCCGCTCTCGGGCCGGCTCAGCGCTGCGGCGGTGAATCAGGCCTGGAAGCGCTGTGCCGCCGAGCACCACCCCGATCGCGGCGGAGCCCACGACACGATGCAGCTGGTCAACGGCGCCCGTGATCGTCTGCTGGGCCGCGGTGAGGCCTGATCCGGCCACCCTGACTCGACCACCACGTCGAACAGCACGCCGTCTCGATGCCGCAGCCTCCATGCCGCCGAGGGTCTGGTCATGCCCCAGGCGTGGCGGATGGCTGCCTGAAGATTGCTGCCTGCAGAGGGGGCTGCCGGGCGTCAGTCCCGCCGTGCGTCCTCAAGCTGCAGGGTGGTCTTGCGGATGCCGAGCTCCTGCAGGCGCCCACGGGCCTCGGCCAGCAGCTGATCCCGGCTGAGGCCCTCGGCCGCCAGCCGATGCGGATCGATCCGCACATGGGCGGTGAGGGCTGTACGCGACGTGCTCAATCCCCAGACATGCAGTTCCTCCACCTGCTGCACTCCCGGCAGGGCCGCCAGGGCGGCTTCGACCCGGCCCAGATCGACATGGCGGGGGGCGGCATCGAGGCTGAGGGCGACGGCCTCGCGCAGGAGGCCCAGGGCGCTCCAGATCACGGCGCCACCGACGCCGATCGCCACCAGCGCATCCAGCCTCACCCAGCCGGTGGCTGCCACCGTCAGGGCACTGAACAGCACCGCCACCGAGACCGCGGCATCGGTGAGCAGGTGCAGCACCGCCGCCCGCTGATTGAGGTCATGGTGATGGTCGTGGCCGAACAGCCGTGCCGAGAGCAGGTTGATCGCAATGCCCGCCGCCGCCGCCCACACCACTGGTCCGGCGTCCAGGGTGCCCGGCTCGATCAGCCGCTGGATCGCCTCGACGATCACCACCGCGCCGGCCCCGAGGATCAGCAGGCCATTGGTCAGGGCGGCCAGATGGGTGCTGCGGCCGTAGCCATAGGTGAAGCGGCCCCGCCCGGGCCGGCGACTGAGCCGATCCGCCGCCCAGGCCAGCACCAGCCCGACCACATCGCCGAGATTGTGCAGGGCGTCCCCGATCAGGGCGAGCGAACCGCTGCTGAAGCCCACCACCAGCTGCAGGGCCGTCAGCCCGGTGTTCAGCGCGATGCTCCAGCGGAAGGCCTGACCGCTGCGCCCGTCGCCGGGGTGTTCGTGTCCAAGGCCGTGGTGGGCATGGCCGATGGACTCATGGCTGTGGCCACCGGCATGGTCCTGGCCGGGATGGGGGTGCTCCATCCGCTCAGGCCTCACCGTGGGCGGCCAGATAGGCGGCGATCATGTCCTCCATGCCCTTCTGGGTGCGCCCATGGGGGCGCAGGCCCTTGGCGGCCCAGAGCTGGTCGAGCCGCATGCGCAGCTCCGGGGTGATCCAGCACGAGAGCAGCAGCTTGCCGTCGCGACTGGAGCTGCAGCGCCTGGGGGTCATGGGCATCTCCGCCTCGCTGAGTACATGTATACAAGTGGGTGGGCGCCCCTGCGGGCCGCGCACCGTCGCGCTGCGCCCGCGATCACTCGGTGGCCAGGAGCTCCGGAGCCCTGAGCGCGCTGTCGAGGCCGTCCGGGACGGCTGGTGGATCCTGCGGCACCAGCTCCGGGGGGTTGGGCTCGGTCTCAGGGCCGATCACATCCACGGACACGCGCTGCACGACCAGCCGGTAGCGGATGGGTTGATGGTCATTGATGTAGGCCTGAACCTCCGCCACCTGCTTGGCTGTCGGCAGGCGTGGATTGGTCACCCGCACGGAGGCCCGGATCAGCGGCGGGTTCTGGGTCCAGTCAATGCGGACCGTCACCAGCTCCGAATCCTTGCCGAGCGTGAGCGTGCGGTTCTTCAACGACGCCGTGATCGCCTTCTCGATCTCCACCAGGGCGGCCGTGCGCCGTGCCTGAGCCATCAGCGAGACAAAGCTTCCCGACAGCGGGATCAGCAGCAGAGCGGTGAGCAGGAGGCTGACCAGTCCGAGGCGACTGCGCCAGAGATTCACCCGGAATTCCGGCTGGCTGATCGCCAGGGTGATCAGTCCGCCGCTCAGGATGCCGAGCAGGTTGGCGGCAAACAGCAGGGCGGCCCCCAGCGCATCGCTCCACTGCGCCTCGGAGAGCAGCAGCCCGAAGGCGCAGACCGGCGGCACCAGGGCCACGGAGATCGCTGTTCCCGCCAGCGAGGAGACGGCCTTGGCGCTCACGGCGGCATAGGCCGCGATCGCACCGGCCACGAGGGCCACGCCGAGATCCAGGAGGTTGGGCTGGGTGCGGGCGGCCACCTCTGCGCCGAGGATCGGCAGCCCCACCAGCGATCCGAGCAGCACCGACAGCGCCACCGTGATCGCCAGCCCGATCAGCAGCGTCAGCAGGGCCCGGGCCACCAGACCCAGACGGCCCTGCAGGATCCCGAAGGCGGCGGAGCGCAGCGGCAGCATCCACGGTGCGATCAGCATCGCCCCGATCACCACGGCGCTGCTGTCGGCCAGCAGGCCCAGGGTGGCGATCGTCCCGGCGGCGAGGGTCAGGACGAGGAATTCCTGATCGCTGCGGGCATCGTCCTCGAACTGTTCGGCGAGGTCCTGCTCGGTCATCTCCGCCCGGTCATGCCCTCCCAGCACACCACGAGCCGGGCCTGGGGGACCAGCCGCCAGGCCACTGGATGACGGGCCACTGGATGACGGGGCACTGGATGACGGGGCACTGGACGGCGGGCTCGCCCGGATGCAAGAGGCTCCATTCGGAACATGGCTGGCCCGCTGCCGTGCCGCCCGAAGGGTTCCGGATGGCGCTGATAGGTTGTGCCCATGGTGAACAGTCCCCCGTAGCAGGGCCGTTGTGCTGCTGGAGCCCCGGGAGGGCCCTCGACGACCGCTGTGACTGAACGCTGAGACTGAACCTCGTGACCTTCTCCCTCAAGGAGTGGTGGGACCGGCCCCACCGCGACATCCTCTCGGGCCTGGTGGTGGCCTTCGCCATGATCCCGGAGGCGATCGCCTTCTCCGGCATCGCCGGCGTCGATCCCCGGGTGGGGCTGTTCGGAGCCTTCCTGCTGTCGGTGACGCTGGCGGTCGTGGGCGGGCGCACCGCGATGATCACCTCGGCCACCGGCTCCACCGCCCTGCTGATGACGGGTCTGGTGCAGCAGGGCGACGCCCTCGGCGAGGGCATGGGACTCCAGTTCCTGCTGGCGGCCGGCATCCTCACGGGCCTGCTGCAGATCGCCTGGGGCTATCTGCGCCTGGCCCATCAGATGCGCTTCGTGCCGCAGCCGGTGATGGCGGGCTTCGTGAACGCGCTGGCGATCCTCATCGCCCTGGCCCAGCTGCCGCAGCTGGGGCTGGACTGGTTCCAGCCCGAACCGGTGCCGGTCACGGCATCTCAGCTGCCTGCCGTCTGGGGCCTGATGCTGCTCACCCTGTTGATCATCTACCTGCTGCCGCGGCTCACAACCGTCGTGCCCTCGGCCCTGGTGGCGATTCTGATCAGCACCGGTCTCTCGATCGGGCTGGGGCTCGACATCCCCACGGTGGCCAGCCTCGGCACCCTGCCCGACGGCCTGCCGCAGTTCGGCCTGCCCCAGGTGCCGTGGACCCCGGCCACCCTCGGACTGATCCTCCCCACTGCCCTGGCGATCTCGCTGGTGGGTCTGATGGAGACCTTCCTCACCCAGGACATCCTCGATGACCTGACCGACAGCTCCAGTCCCAAGAACCAGGAAGCGCGCGGTCAGGGCCTCGGCAACATCGTCAGCGCCCTCTTCGGGGGCATGGCCGGCTGCGCCCTGGTGGGGCAGTCGGTGATGAACGTGGGCTACGGCGGTCGCACCCGCCTCTCGACGCTCACCTCCGGCGTGGCCCTGCTGGCGATGATCCTGCTCGCCAGCCGCTGGGTGAATCAGATCCCGATGGCCACCCTGGTGGGGGTGATGGTGATGATCGCGATCAACACCGCCAACTGGGACTCGATCCGCGCCATCCGCCGCATCCCCAGAAGTGACACGGCGGTGATGCTGCTCACGGTGGTCGTGACGGTGCTCACCCACAACCTGGCCGTGGGGCTCCTCTCCGGCGTGGCCCTCGCTGGCATCCTCTTCAGCCGAAAGGTGGCCAAGGTGATCGCCGTGCGCAGCGAACGGCTCGCCCCCGACCACCGCCTCTACCGGGTGCGGGGTCAGCTGTTCTTCGTGAGCAGCATCTATTTCCGCCAGGGATTCGCGCTGCATGAGCAGCCCCATCCCGCGCGCGTCACCATCGACATGGGTGAGGCGCACATCTGGGATCAGAGCGGTGTGACCGCCCTCGATCAGGTGATCCGCCGTCTCAAGCTCGGTGGCAGCGTCGTCGAGGTGGTGAACCTCAATCCCGAGAGCACCGACCTGTTCGCCCGCATCGGAGTCGCCGAGGAAGCCGGTGGGAGAGTCGGAACGGCGCTGAACGCGGCACATTGAAGCCCTGGCCCCCCTCCACCTCTGGATCCCGATGACCTCCTCACTGCGCCATGGCCTGCGGCTGATCAGCCTCTGGATGGTGTGGCTGCTGGCCATGCTCTTCCACGTCGATCTGGGCCTGATGCCGCTGTTCCACGGTCAGTCACCGGAGATCCACAGCCATGTGCACAGCGGGGCGCTCCCCTGGCTGTTCGGGGCGATGCTCGCCTATTTCCTGTTGCCCCTGATCGCGATTCTTCTCATCGCTTATGCCTGCACGTCCGAAGCGCCCGCGCAGCGCTGGCGCGGCTGGCGGCGGCTGCATTTCTGGTTCAGCATCGTCTACACGATCACCAACATTCCCCACCTGCTCGCCGACATCCTGGTGCCCGACTCCAGGGTGGATCAGGTCGTGCTGATGGTGGCGCTGGTGGTGTTCGGGCTGCTCATCAACCTCGAGGGATGGCGCTGGTGGCGCCAGAGTTCCAGCATTGCCTGAGGGCCGCGACAGAGCGACACGCGGCTCTGTCACAAATGTCACGCCCCCAGCCACCTGGGGCGGTTGCATCAAGGATCCCTGTCTTCCTAGAGAGGCATTGGCACCACAATCCCGTGTCGATGCAAAGACGGACCCGAACGATCCATCACGCACTTGTGTCTGCTGTCGCGATGGAATGTCGGGTGAGGGAACAGGAGCCCAGGCCCGCCCATCGCCTTCAGCACAGGCCTCTCACCTGGCGGCCTTTCGTTCCGGTGATGCTCACCACGCTGCATGGCTTGGGCCGCACCGTCACCGCCTTCCTCCACCTCCACCGGCTGACTGGTTCAGCCAAGGCTCCTGGAGCGGCCGGCGGAGCCCTTTCATGAGTGCCGCCCGCTCCCGCCGCAACGGCTGCCACGGGACCACCACCGACCCTCGCCCCAGGGGCGGGGTGGTGACCGTGGCGCTGCTGGGCATGCCGAACACCGGCAAATCCACCCTCTACAACCGGCTCACCGGCGGCAACGCTCAGATCGCCAACTGGCCGGGCCTGACGGTGGAGCTGCTGCGCGGCGCCATGCCCTCCGACCGCCAGGGCCGCGCCTATCAGCTGGTGGATCTGCCCGGCATCCACGACCTCAGCGGCAGCAGCGAGGACGAAGCGGTGGTGCAGCGCTTCCTGAGGCAGACGCCGCCGGATCTGCTGCTGCTGGTGCTCAACGCCAGTCAGATCGCCAGCCAGCTGCGCTTCCTGCTGCAGCTCAGAGCCCTGGCCATCCCCACGGTGGTGGCCCTGAACATGAGCGATGAGGCGCGGCGCTTCGGCCTCTCCATCGATGCTCACGGCCTGGAGCATGCGCTGGGAGTGCCCGTGCTGGCGGTGAGCGCTCGCCGCAACCAGGGCATCTCGGAGCTGATCGCGAGCGTGCACCAGCTGGGCGAGGGCCTGAGCGGCCCACCGCGGGAGGCCGATCTGGATCAGGCCCTGGCCGACATCCCCCAGGAGTGGGTGGAGACCCTGCTCTCGCAACACGTGCAGCTGCCGCCGCGCCAGGTGAACCGCCGCACGCGCCGGGCCGATCGCCTGCTGCTCCACCCCTTGGTGGGAGTGCTGCTGTTTCTGGCCATCGTTCTGGGCCTGTTCCAGCTGCTCTATGCGGTGGGCACGCCGGCTCAGGATCTGGTGGGCAGTGGGATCGACTGGATCCAGGAGGCGCTTCTGGAGCCGGTGCTGACGGCCCTCAACACCCCCCGGTTCCTGCGCGATTTTCTGATCGACGGCGTCTGGCTGGGGGTGGGCACGGTGGCCACCTTCCTGCCGATCATCTTTCTCTTCTACCTGGTGCTCGCCGTGGTGGAAGACTCCGGCTATCTGCCCCGGGCGGCCTTCCTGATGGATGGCTTCATGCGCTGGCTCGGCCTGGATGGCCGCGCCTTCGTGCTGCAGGTGATCGGCTTCGGCTGCAACGTGCCCTCGATCATGGGCACGCGGGTGATCCGCGACCGCGGCATGCGCCTGCTCTCGATGCTGGTGATTCCGTTTGCGCTCTGTCAGGCGCGGTTGACGGTGTTCCTGTTCATGGCCGACGTGTTCTTCCCGAAGCCCTGGTGGGCGCCGGGATTGGTGGTGTTCGGCTTCTATGTGCTCAGCTTCGTGGCAGTGGTGATCACCGGACTGGTGTTCAAACGGGTCTATCCGAGCCAGGAGGCCTTCGTGCTGGAGTTGCCTCCCTATCGCGCGCCGAGCCTCAGCACGATCCTGCGGCGGGGATGGACGCAGATGCTGAACTTCATGGTGACCACCCGCAGCTTCATCGTGCTCGGGGCAGCGGCGATCTGGCTGCTCACGAACCTGCCGCCCGGTGCGATCCAGGGCAGTGGCAGCACGATCGCCGACTGGATCGGTGGCCTGTTCCAGCCGCTGCTCGGGCCGATCGGCATGAATCCGGCACTCACCGTGTCGCTCTTCTTCGGCTTCATCGCCAAGGAGATCCTGCTCGGGGCGATGGCCGTGATCTACCGGACGAGTGAAGTCGATCTGGGCGGGGTGATCAGCGGCCTGATCACCCCCTTGCAGGCACTCAGTTTCATGACCTTCGTGCTCCTCTACACCCCCTGCCTGGGGACGGTGGCGGCCCAGCTCCAGGAATCGAAGAGCCGCGCCTTCGCGCTGCTGTCGCTTGGCTGGTCGTTGCTGCTCGCCTGGCTGATGGCCCTGGTGGTGTTCCAGGGCGGTCGCCTGCTGGGTTTCGGTTGATCAGCCGCAGGGGCGCACGCGCATCTCGCGGGCGTGCTCATCGCGCAGCATGAACTCCACAAACCCGCAGGCCAGGTGCAGGATGCCGCCCGGTCTGCCCCGACGCACCACCTCCACTTCGGCTCCGGGACGGATGCCAAGGGCCTTCAGTCGCTGCATCAGCACGGGATGGGACGGCAGGCTCTCGATGCGCACCATCACGCCGCGTTCGATGCTGCTGAGGGGCATGAAAACAACCTGAAGCAGTCTTCACCCTACGACCGGCATCCAGCAGCGAGAGGCTGCTGCGTTGTCACATCGGTCACAGGGTCGCGTGGTCAATGACGCGGCCCTGAGTGGACGCAGCCCCGCTCAGAACCGGAAGGAGGTCTTCACCAGGCCGCCCAGCTGCCGGAAGCTCTCGCCGCTCGGCGTGTCTCCTCCCAGCGGCCGGCTCAGATAGAACAGTGCCGGCGTGATGGCGATGTTGTCCGTCACCTGGAACTTGTACCACCACTCCCAGACGACGTTGCCGTCATTCGGTGTGGCGCCACCCTCCAGGCTCGTCGCGAAGGTGGGCTGTCCCACCCCCATCCCCAGCGCGTTGCCCGCCGCAAACACGTCCTGCCACTGCAGGCCCACGCTCCACGACTGGCTGGTCGTCACCAGGCCGTCGCTGGCGACACCGCTGTCATAGCTGGTGCTGTTCACGCCCCAGCCGGCGCTGATCGAGGGGATCCAGCCCGCCCTGGCCGGTTGCCAGTAGCCGCTCAGCCCGAAGGCCGAGGTGGTGCCGGGGTTGCTGAAGCTGCTCAGCGCGAAGTTGGTGCCATAGACAATCAGGTCGTTGCCGTTCTGGATCGACGAATAGATCGCCGCCAGGCCCCAGTTCTCCTGGCTGTAGCCCACCTGCACCGTGCCGGTTCCCCCGGATCCCGCCGTGGCGATGCCACCGTCTGCCGGTGATCCCACATCCCCGTTGGCGGCCACATAGTTGGCGCTGATCGCAAAGCCGTTCTTCTGCCACCACACCCCGGCGCCGGCGCCGAGGTTCTTGTTGTAGGCCGCCGGTGCACCGCCGAGGGTGAGCACATCCAGCACCGTTTCAGCCGGATACACGCTCGGCCAGATCGCCAGCATGTCCTCCTGACCGATGCGGCCGCCGATGCTGAAGGTGAAATCGCCGAGCGGGAACTGATAGAAGAGACGATCGATCGCCACCACATCACGGCCATCGGCGCCGCCGAGATCCTCCTGGAACGCCACCTCCAGCTGCGACAGGCTGCTGGGCCCCGCCCCCCCGAAGCTGCTGGCGGCAAAATTGCCGCCGCGCAGGTTGGTGCGCAGCAGATCCTTACCGCTGAAGCTGGTGTCGAACGTCAGCTGCAGGTCGTAGTTGAACGTGGTGGCTCCATAGAGCTCCCGGCTGCCGTCCACCAGTGCATCGGCGCTGCCGCCGAAGCTGTTAGCGCCCAGCACGAAGGTGGCCTGGCCCGACAGCTTGGTGGTGGTCGAGAACTGGGTGCTCTCCAGCTCTCCCACCTTGGCCTCCAGGCCATCGACCCGGCCGCGCAGCACCGCCAGCTCCTTCTCGAACTCCGCCATCAGCGTCCTGAGCTCGTCGGTCACCTCGCTGATGCGATCGAGGCAGGCATTCAGCAGGGCCGCGGCCTCGTAGCGGCTCATCGCCTGCCCCCCCTTGAAGGTGCCGTTGGGATAGCCCGCCACGCAGCCGTAGCGCTCGATCAGGTTGCTCAGCGCCTGATACGCCCAGTCCGTCGGACGCACATCCGAGAACTGGCTGATCGAGGTCACCTGCTCCCTGGTGGCGTAGGCATTGACCCCGGCAAGATTCAGCTCGGCGGCCTGGCCTGACAGCGGGACCAGGAACCCCAGGGCCATCGGTGCCAGGGCCCAGCGCTGCATAGGTGTCATCGGCTCTTCAGATCAGAAGGAGGAACAGGACAGGCCGGGTGACGTCCTGACGCGCGGGAATGATAACGGTTCTCATACGGTCTGGCAGTGGCGGGCCCGGTAGGTGCACGGCGCTCGGCGCCGGCGGCCCGGCAGCGGAGGCGCTAGACACCATCCAGCCCAAGGCCGGAAGCCATGAAGGAACTCACCCGCGCGATCAACGACCACCTGGCGTCGGAGTTCCAGGCCAGCCACACCTATCTGGCGATGTCGATCTGGCTGCGGGAAAAGGATCTCGCCGGCTTCTCCACCTACATGCTCGACAAGAGCAACGAGGAGCGCGGCCATGCCGCACGCATGATCGCCTATCTGGTGGACAGCGACGAACAGGTGGAGCTGCCGACCGTGGAGGCACCCGAGCGCCCGTGGAGCTCGGTGCAGCAGCTGTTCGATGCCGTCTACGAGCTCGAGAAGCGCGTCACCGCTTCGATCAACCGCCTCTATGGCATCGCCGAGCAGCAGGGGGAGCGCAGCGCCACGGCGATGCTCGACTGGTTCGTGGCCGAGCAGCTGCAGGAGGAGGCCGAAGCCCGCTTCGTCTGCAAGCGCCTGCGTCTCGCCGCTGACAACAGCGCCGCCCTGCTGCTGCTCGATCAGCAGTTCCTCGAAGGCACCGCCCTCAGTCACGTCAAGGGGGGCCTGAGCGCCAACGGCGGCACAGCCGAGGCCTGAGCGACGCCAGGGCACACCGCACCTCTCAGCGCTCCAGCAGCTGCCAGAAGCTCCACTTCTGGCCGAAGGCCTCCCGCAGCCTCCCCGCGAAGCTGCTGTGGGGCTCCACCCCCTGCCAGTCGTCGATGCAGGCGGCGAGCCGCTCGCACTGGCGCAGGTGCTCGGCCGCGTAGCGGTAGCGCTTCGAGCGGCCCATCGACAGGGCGAACACCACCATCGCCCGCAGCAGCAGGCTCGCGGCCACCGGATGCTCGGCGCTGAGGCGCTCGGCGGCGGGTTCATAGATCTCGAAGGCGTCGCCATCCCAGACCTCCCAGTGCTCGATCACGAACCGGGCCGCCCGCGGCAGGGAGGGCCAGAACACCAGGAACTGCAGTGCCGCCAGCCGCAGCGGATGCGCCTCCGCCACCGCCAGCGCCCGCTCCTCCGCCTCTACATCGGCGAAGTCATCGAGCCGCCTGAGGTAGTCGCGCAGCAGCGGAATCGAGAGGGTTCTGCCGAACACCAGCCAGCGGTGCGCCTGGGCGTCGTCGCTGCGGCCGAGGGCTTCGAGCACGGCGATGCGCGTGGCGTGCCACACCTCGGCCTCCATGATCTGCGTCGCGCCGGCGGCGTGATCCAGCACGGTCAGGGCCTGCTCGGCGCGGCCGGCCTGCAGGAGATGGCCCGCCACCTCGGCGGCGGTGGCGGGCCAGGTGAGCTGGGAGGGCTCGAACAGCTCCAGATAGCCCTCCAGATCGCCCCGGCCGCGGGCGAGCTGCTCCATCGTGAAGCGATCGATGCCGCCGCGCTCCAGCAGGGCCTCCTCCAGCTGCCGCAGGCCTGCCTCCCCCAGCACCGGCGCCAGCGCCGGGATCAGGCCCTCGAACTGGCCGTAGCCGTGCTCCTGCAGCAGATCCGCCGCGTGCTCCACCAGGGTGCCTGTGGGGGTGTTCGCTGCGGCGGCCAGGCTGGCCAGGGTGTCCACCCCCCGCTGGAACAGGCCGATCACCGCCCCGGTGGAATCGGAGCACCGGTCCAGCACCCCCTCGCTCAGCTCCAGCAGGCGCACCTGCAGCTCCACCGCCAGCGCCGGATCGGCGGCGGCGATCGGCCCTGTGATCGCCTGCTGCTGGGCCTCCAGATCCGCCAGCAGCGCCTTGCGCCTGGCCGAATCGATGAAGGTGGTGGACCGGGCGATCGCTGCCAATCGCTTGCGCACCTCCCGGGCCGCCTCCGCGGCGCCGCCGGCTGCGGCAAGCGCCAGGCGCAGACGCCGCTGGATCACGGCATGGCCGGCGCTCACCTCAATCAACAGCTCCGCCAGGACCGCCGCCCCCAGCGCCTCCAGGTTCCTGGCATTGAGGGTGCGCTTGGGGGCCATGGCCTCCGGTCAGGTGAGCTGAGCATGCCGGGGCCGGTGGGCCTCTGAGGGCAGAGACGGCGCTATCCGCCCGGCAGCCACTGGGCCTGGGTCACCGATGGCGGCAGCGGCTGGACCGTGAGTCGCTCCCCATCGATCAGCACGGCCCGGGCCGCCTGCCTGCCGTCGCCCCTCCAAGACAGGGGCCGCAACACCGTCAGCAGCTGGCCGGTGCTGGGATCCCAGTGCAGACCGGCGCCGGGTTCAGCTTCCCACTCCGGCAGATTGCGACGTGCCAACAGCCGTCCATCGCCACTGAACCGGGCCACGCTCAGGCGCGGCTGCCGGATGCCCTCCAGCAGCAGTGCCCACGCCCCCTGGCCGCCACGACTGCAGGCACTGGCCAGCAGCGCCTCCCCGCCCAGCCAGAGCTGCCGCGGGGCCTGCCCCGGCTCCACCAGCTCCAGGGAGCGGCGGTAGTCGGGCCAGTGGCGCACCAGCAAGGCGCGCCCGGCCTGCGGGCAGAAGCTGCTCAGATCGCGGCTGCCCGGCAGGATCTGACGACGGACCGGTTCGCTGCCCCCCAGCGACGCCGGCAGGGTCTGGAGGCTGAGGCCCTCCGGTTCGGGCACGAGCATGGCGCCGCCTTCCGGGGCCAGACGGATCGGGCCTCCGGCCTGGGTGGTGAGTGCGTGGATGCCCCCACCTGCGGCATGCATCACGGTGGAGCTGCCGTCGGCTTCGAGCCGACCGCTCTGCACCAGCAGATCGCCGCGGCGGTTGCTGCTGAAGTGGGCATAGAACACCGGTTCGTCCGCCAACGGAATCGCGCGGCCGATCTCCAGGTCGCCCTTCTGCGCTGATGCCCGGCGGGGGTTGTGCTGCTGCAGCGGAATGCGCCACAGCTGCAGACGGCCGTCGGCAAGCTGGCTGGCGGCCGCCACCGCGGAGCCATCCCCCAGCGGCAGCATCATCGGAATCGCCCGCCAGATCGGACTGATCGGCCGCCAGCGACCGGTGTGGTCGCGCAGCTGCAGCTGCTCCCCTCCGGCGACCTGCACCACAGCCACCACCGACGGGCGCGGATCCCAGTGCCAGCGGCTGGGGCGCAGAGCCAGGCCGCGCGGGTCATGGCCGGCCAGCAGCAGGTTCAGCGGACCCTCGATCCGCTGTCCCTCCTCGAGCGTCAGCAGCAGGGTGCTGCCCTGCCCGAGCCAGCGATGCGTCAGGGGAGGATCGAGGCGACTGTCCTTCTCCAGTCCCGCGGCCGTCATCGGCCGGCTGAAGCGCACCTGCAGGGCCGCCGGACCGGAGCTTGCCGGAGCCTGCCGGAGCTGCTCGAGCCGCGGGGGCTGGCGCTGGAGGAGCTGCTGCTGCACCAGCGCCAGGAGCGCCGGCAACCCCAGGGCCAGCACCAGCGGGCGTTTCCAGAGGGGAGTCATGGCTCGAGCGGCCGGGCCGGCCTCGGGATGGGTCGGATCCGGTCGGGCACCACCACCACATGGTCTCCCTCCACCTGCATGCGGCCCTCGATCGCCAGCCAGGTGTCGGCGACAGGGGATGGTGCGTTGGCGGGCCAGCGAACCGGCAGCCCCACGGGAGTGGCATCGGCCAGGCAGCAGCGCACCAGCAACCGCGCCAGCTGGGGCGGCTGGTCCGGCATCGGCAGCACGAAGCCGCTGATGCGCACCGGATCGCCCGCATGCAGCTGTGGGTCGGGCTGCTGGCGCAGCAGCCGCACCCAGTCCGTGAGGCTGCGCTGGGCCGGCGGCAGCACGAAGCTGAGGGATTCCGTCACGGTGTCGTCGGCTGGCCGCTGGCGGGCCAGATCCGCGAAGGAGGGTGCGGGAGGCACCGCCAGCAGAAGCAGGGCGATGGCGGCACTGAAGAGGGCCTGGCGCCGATCGCGCCGCAGCCCGGTCCGCTCGGCGGCGACCGACCGCTGCTTCCAGCCCAGCACCAGCTGAAGCAGGGCGATCAGCAGCAGGGCGAGTCCTGCCACAAGGACCAGGGGATGGAAGGCAGCGCGCAACAGCAGATCAAGCCGGCCGTCGACGCTGCTGCGCAGCAGCACGGCGGCCCACAGGCCCAGAACGGCAGCACGGATCAGAGACGCCACAGGTTCACCCACTGACCGATGAGCAGGACCACCAGCACGGCACCGGCGCTGGTGAGCAGCAGGGCGCGGGGTCGCAGCAGCAACCCGAGCAGGCCCACGAGCTTGAGATCGATCACCGGACCGAGAAGCAGAAAGGCGAGCAGGGCCCCGGGGGTGACATGCGCGGCGAACCCCAGGGCCAGGAAGGCATCGACGCTGGAGCACACCGACACCACCAGGCTGAGCAGCATCAGCGCCAGGATCGAAAGGGTCGGGGCACCCCCCACCGCCAGCAGCCACTCGCGCGGCAGCAGGGTCTGCACCGAGGCGGCGATCGCACAGCCGATCACCAGCAGCAGCGCCAGGCTGATGAATTCGCGGCTGCCATGGCGCAGCACCTCGCTCCAGGGGGGCCTGATCACCCGGGCCGGAGCAGGCGTCGCGCCGACCGGCAGACCGATCACCCCCGAACCGCGCTCGAGCAGGCTCACGCTCGCCAGGGGTTGATGCAGGCGCCGCTCCTCCAGCAGATCGTCCTGCAGCAGTTCTCCCTCCGGAAGCTGTCGCAGCAGCAGGGCCAGGGCCAGGGCCAGCAGCACCGCACCGAGCGGGCGGGCCACCAGCATCCAGGGTTGATCGGGGAAGGCGGCCCAGGTGCTCAGGAGCACGATCGGGTTGAGCACCGGCGCGGCGAACAGAAATCCCAGGGCGCTGCCCATCGGTGCACCGCCCACCAGCATGCGGCGCGCCACCGGCACATTGCCGCACTCACAGGCCGGCAGGGCGAAGCCGAGCGCCGCGCCGCTGAGGGGCCCGAGCACGGGATGGGGCGGCAGCCGCCGCAGCCACTCGCCCCCGGGACTCCACCACCGGGCCAGGGAGGCGATCAGCACGCCGATGAACAGAAACGGCAGCGCTTCGATCAGCAGCCCCTGGAACAGGGCCCAGGCCGTGGCCAGTCGCACCGGAAGCCTCCTGGTTTCAGCCGCAGATTCTGGGCAGACGAGCAGGCACCTGGGTGCGCCGCGGCGCCCTGGCGTCCGGCATCACTTCGGTGAAAGCGGGAGCGCAGGCCCGGGCCGCGCGGCTCCATCGGTGGGATCGAGCTGTTCGCCCAGCCAGGCCACCGGCAGCATCAGCAGCATGGGCAGCGCGCAGATCAGAAGCAGTTCCAGATCCAGCGGCGCCGTGCCGAAGAAGCTGTTCATCGCCGGCGTCTGACTGAACACAGCCTGCACGGCCAGCGTGCCGGCGATTGCCAGCAGGGTGGCGGGTGCCTGCATCAGCGCACGCCAACCCAGCCGGGGCAGGGTCCTCAGACCACGGCGCAGCTGGCTGATGCTCACCAGATACACCAGGTGGGCCAGCACCAGGCCCTGCACGGCCATGGTGCGGGCCAGGGCCAGTCCGCCGCTGTGATGCTGACCCCAGAAGAACAGCCCGTAGATCACCGCCCAGTTGAACAGCGAAACCACCAGCACGCGACGGATCAGGCCGCCGGTGAGCAGGGGCTGCTCGGGGGGGCGCGGCGGCTGGACCATCAGCTGCGGAGCGATCGGCTCGAACGCCAGGGCCAGCGACATCGTCAGCGAGCAGATCATGTTGAGCCAGAGCACCTGCAGCGCCGTGATCGGCAGAGGGGCACCCAGCACGGCGGACAGCAGGATCGTCATCGAGGCGCCACCATTCACCGGCAGCACGAAGGCCAGGGTCTTGCGCAGGTTGAGGTAGACCGTGCGCCCCTCCTCCACCGCCGCCTCGATCGTGGCGAAGTTGTCATCGGTAAGGAGCATGTCCGCCGCCTGCCGCGCCACTTCGGTGCCGCCTTCCCCCATGGCAATGCCGATGTCCGCCTGCTTGAGGGCCGGGGCGTCGTTGACGCCGTCACCGGTCATCGCCACCACCTCGCCGTTGGCCTGAAGGGCACGCACCAGCTGCAGCTTCTGGGCGGGCGCCACCCGCGCGAACACATCGACGCGATCCACCAATCCGGCCAGGGCATCGGGGTCGACTGTCGCCAGTTCCGGTCCATCGACGGCCACCACCTCCGGCGGTGGCCCCGCGTTCTGCCCCAGGTCCCTGCCGATTCCAAGCTGGAGCGCGATCGCCCGGGCGGTCTCGAGGTGATCGCCGGTGATCATCTTGACCCGGATGCCCGCGGCCTGGCAGGCGGCCACGGCCCGGATCGCCTCGGGACGCGGCGGATCGAGCATCCCCTGGAGACCGAGGAAATCGAGGTCTGCCGCGACGTGGCGATGCTCCAGCTGGTCGAGGCTGGGATCGGCCTGGCCGATGGCAAAGGCGAGCACCCGCTCGCCCTGGGCCGCCATCCTCGCCACGGCGGCTTCGATGGCAGCGCGATCGAGCGGCCGGGGCCGACCGGCGGCATCGAGCTGACGGCTGCAGCGCTGCAGCACCGCCTCCACGGAACCCTTCAGCAGGATCCGCTCACTGCCATGCAGGGTGGCCATGAACTGCTGTTCGGATTCAAACGGGATCGCGTCTCGGCGCGGGTGGCGGTCCATGGCCGCCTGGCGATCGATGCCGATCGAATGGGCCGCCGCCAGCAGGGCCGTTTCCGTGGGATCCCCCACCAGGCCCTCCCGCGTACTGGGCCGGGCGTCATTGCACAGCAATCCGGCCAGCACGGTCTCCTGAAGCGCCACATTGCTGAAGGAGCCGTTGGCCGGCCAGAGCTCCTCGATGGCCATGAGGGCACCACCGCCGTAGAGGTGGCGCACCGTCATCCGGTTCTGGGTGAGTGTGCCGGTCTTGTCGGAGCAGATCACCGTGGTGCTGCCCAGGGCTTCCACAGCCGGCAGGCGGCGAATGATCGCCCGACGCCGCGCCATGCGGTGCACCCCGATCGCCAGGGTGATCGTGACGATCGCCGGCAGCTCCTCCGGGATGGCCCCCACGGCCAGGGCCACGGCGCCATCGAACATCTCCTCGGCACCCCGCCCCCGCACCACCCCCACCAGGAACGTGAGAGCGGCCACCACGAGAATCGCCCTGAGCAGGGTGCGGCTGAAGCGCGCGAACTTGCGGGTGAGCGGGGTGGTGAGATCCACCTGCTCCTGCAGTGAGGTGGAGATGCAGCCCACCTGCGTGCGGTCACCCGTGGCCACCACAAGGCCCAGACCCTGGCCAGCCGTGACGAAACTGCCGGCGTAGGCCATGCCGATCCGCTCGGCCAACGGCGCCTCCGCTTCGACGGCCGTGGTGCCCTTACCCACCGGCAGCGACTCTCCGGTCAGGGCGGACTCATCGGCCTGCAGGTTGCGGCATTGCAGCAGGCGCAGGTCGGCCGGCACCCGTGCGCCGGCCTGCAGCGACACCAGGTCGCCGGGAACCAGCTGGGCGGAATCCAGACGGCGGCGCCGGCCGTCCCGCACCACCTCCACCTCGGTCTGCACGGAGCGGGCCAGGGCAGCGATCGCATCCTCGGCCTTGCTCTCCTGCACGAAACCGATCACGGCATTGATCACCGTGACGCTCCAGATCACCAGGGCATCGCGAGGATGGCCCTGGGCCAGCTTGACGCTGCCCACCACGAGCAGGGTGATCAGCAGCGGATTGTTGAACTGCAGCACAAACCGCAGCCACCAGGGCGTGCCGCCGCGCCGGGTGAGGGTGTTCGGTCCGTGGCTCTGCAGGCGCCGCTCGGCCTCGGCGTCGCTCAGGCCTCGTACGGCATCGCTGCCCCACAGCTCCAGCACCCGGGAGATCGGTTCCGCGTGGGGCTGGGGAAGGGCAGGCAAGGGAGCTGTCGGCATCGCGCTCCTGTCCATGCGCACGGGCCTCGTTCTAGGAGATCAGATCAGGCCGTGAAGCGGACACCTCGGCGGAGCGGCGCGAACCCAGGAGACATGTGGGTGCCCTTCACCCTGAAGCCCCAGCACTTCCCAGGCGAAGGGGTCTTGAAAGCAGAACCATGCAGCGCGGAATTGATGATGAGGAATCAGCTGGAATCCTCACCCGTTCGCTCACGACAGATGCTCCAGAGCAGCGATGGCACAACGAGCACGCTCCGAACCACCCCGAGTCAGGATTCTGTGGCGATGCGCTGCCGCATTCCCCTCTCGTCCTGGCGGCGATTTCGGTGCCTCCAGCTCCTGGCGCCGGCGCCTCAGCTGATCGCGATCACCCTGTCGCGGCCGCCGCTCTTGGCCTGGTACATCGCCTGATCGGCCCGCGCCACCACCGCGTCGATCGCATCGCCGGTCTGGATCAGGGTGACGCCGATCGAGAGGGTGGGTACCACCTCCCCATCCTCCAGCTGCAGGGGCGCGTGGGCGGCGGTGTGGACCTTGGCGGCGATCGCCAGTGCCGCCTGCAGGGAGGGCACGGCCTGCAGCACCACCAGCAGTTCGTCGCCGCCGATGCGACCGACCAGGTCGCCCTGGCGGATGTTCTGCCGCAACCGATCCGCGAGAGCCTGCAGCACCTTGTCCCCACCGCCGTGGCCGTGACGGTCATTGATCGCCTTGAAGTGGTCGATGTCGCAGAACAGCACCGCCAGAGCCCCATCGCTGGCCCGACGGTGATGCTCCAGCTGCTCGAGCTGCTCGAGAATCTCCTGGCGGTTGAACAGGCCCGTGAGCGGATCGGTGCGGGCGCGCCTCTCGAGAGCAAACTCGCTCTCCATCTCGGCCTGGGCATCCCGCCAGCTGCCCACCAGGCTCGTCACCCTGCCGTCGCTGTCCACGACGCCCCGGGCATTGACGCCCACCCAGTGGTAGCCGCCATCCTTATGGCGGACGCGCAGGCGGAACTGGCGCCGCTCGCCCCGCCGGAAGGCGGCCCGCATGTCCATCAGCAACTCCAGGTCGCCTGGATGCACGAAGTCAGCGAACGGCTGTTGCTCCAGTTCGGCCGGGGCCCAGCCGAGCAGGGGGGTCACCGAGGGGGTGATCCACTCGGTCTCGCCCGTCAGATTGGCGCGGAACACCACATCGGAGGCGTTCTCGGCCAGCAGGCGGAAGCGCTCCTCCGAGCTGGCGATCCTGTGGCTGGCCTGCCGCCGCTCGCTCACATCACGGAAGCTGAGCACCAGCCCCTGGCGCATCGCCACCGCCCGCAGATCGAGATACAGCGGCGGCTGCTCTTCGCACAGCCACAGCGGGGATTCATCGGCAAGCCAAGGCGGTCCGCCACGTGCCACCGCCATCAGCCTCTGATGGAGGTGTTCATTGCAGGTCACTGGTATCGCCTCAGGCAACGGCTGGCCCAACAGCTGCGGCTGGCTGCGACGGAAGAAGGCGGCAGCGGCGGGGTTGATCTCGGCGATCCGCAGCTGCGGATCGCCCAGCGCCGACTGGTCGAGGGTCAGGAACAGCAGAGGATCGACCAGAGCATCGATGGTGGCCGACAGCAGCTGGCGCTGCTGCTGCACCTCCTGCTCACGCTCCACCTGTTCGGTGATGTCGTAGTTGACGCCGATCATCCGCAGCGGCGTGCCATCGGGCCGGAGGCTGAGGCGACTTCGGGCCTGGATGGTGTGAATCGAGCCGTCAGGCCAGATCACCCGGAAGCGGGGCTGGTATTCCCGCCAGCCCCGCAGAGCGCCCTGCAGCTCCTGCAGCACGAAGGCCTTGTCGTCCGGATGCACGGCCTTTTCCCAGGCTTCCCGGGTGCCCTCGAAGTCCTCCGCCCGCAGGCCGTAGAGGCGGTACATCACCGGGTCCCAGGTGAGCACATCGGAGGTGATGTCCCAGTCCCAGATGCCCACCACCCCGGCGCTGGATGCTGCCTCCAGGTAAGCCGTCTTGGCCACCAGCTCGCTCACGTCGGCGATCTGTCCGATCAGGTCGCGGATGCTGCCGTCAGGGTCGCGGGTGCAGGCCACCACCAGGTCACCCCACTTGCTGCTGCCATCGCGGAGCAGGAAGCGTTTGCGCAGCCGGTAGCTGTCGAACTCGCCGTGATGCAGCCGGACCGCCAGCTTCTGGTCGGCCTCCAGATCCTCCGGGTGGGTCAGATCCTGCCAGGTGCACCGCAGCAGCTCGGCGTCACTGCGGCCGAAGAACGCGCACAGGGCTGCGTTCACCGTGAGAAACCGCCCCGAGAGCGGATCGCACAGGCACATGCCCACGCCGGCACTCTGTTGCACCGTTTCGAGGCGCTGCTGCAGGCGCCGCTCCTCCTCCTTCAGCTGCTCGAGGTGGCGCCTGTAGATGACGAGGCCGACACTGCCGGCGGCCGCCAGTCCGTAGAGCAGGGCCACCAGCGCCAGACCGACGGGCTGGGCGAAGACAGAGGTGCGGTGGAGCGCATCCGCCGGCACCTGGATCACCACCGCCAGCGGTTGCCGCTGACGGTCTCTGTCGAACACGAACAGCCCCTCACCCGAGCCGCCCTGGGCCGGCGGGAGCAGGGGATCAGCGAAATAGAGAAACAGCCCCTGGTCGGTGTGGACCACCCCGCGGGGCTGGCGCTGGATCTGCTGCCACACCCGTGGGAAGCGGGCGGCGAAGTTCATGCCGGCGCTGCCACCGGGTGGCGCGTTGATCGTGCGGCCGTCGTCGCTGAGGAGGTAGCCGAGCTCCAGGGCTGGACCGCTGTTGGTGATCCGGTTGAAGTCGTGGGCCAGGGGCGTGAAGGCCACCACCGCCAGCAGCAGGCCGCTGCGCTGGCCGGCTGCGTCGACCAGGGGACGGGCGGCGAGCAGCTCCGGGGCATCCCGCGCCGGCCATTGCACGCTGGAGAGCCACAGCTGATCGGGCTTGAGGGTCTGCGCCCTGCTGAGGGCGCTGGCCACAGCCGCCGCCGGCAGCGGGGTGGTGTTGCGGCTGCCTTGCGCCAACAGGCGGCCGTCCGTGCTGACCACCGCCAGGGCCCTGAGGCGTTCGTATCCCCGCAGCTGGGAACGGAACACCGCCTCCAACCGCTGTCGTCTCGCGGGGCTGGGACTGGACACCCCCAGCACATCGCGCATCGCCGGCACGGTGGTGATCACCGCGGTGTTGGCGGCCACCTCCTGGAGTGTGAACTCCACCTGCTTGCTGCCGGCTTCCAGCAGCCCTTCCACCTGCGCCTCCAGGGCCTGGCGGCGACTGTGCTCGTAGAGCGCCACCATCGGCAGCAGCACCAGACTGATGGCGCCGCTGATCGGCAGGAACACCCACAGGCAGCGCCACAGGAGACGCGGAGTCAGCGAAGAAGGCCAGGGTCTGCCCATGGCTGGAGGGTAGGCATGAAGACCTCCGCGAGATCGTCGACGGGGGGCGGGCCGTCACTCCCCTGGCAGCGAGGGGGATCCCTGCGCATGCTGGGAATGCCAACGAGGGCGTTTTCGTGGTGCGGGAGAGCTTGCGTTCAGCCCTGCGCGTCCTGGCCGCCCTGGCGATCGCCCTGCAGCCGGTCGGCGCCTGGGCCCGGGCCTCGCTCGATGGACTGCTCGAGCCCGTGCGCTTGCGCCATGGGCTGCCGGCCCTGGCCGCCGCGGTGGTCGTCAGGGGGGAGGTGGTGGCGGCCGGTGCGGTGGGGCTTCGCCGAGTCGATGCCGCCACACCGGTCACGCTGCAGGACCGCTTTCACCTGGGTTCCTGCACCAAGGCGATGACGGCGCTGCTGGCGGCGATAGCCGTGGAGCGGGGCCTGCTGCGCTGGGACTCGACCCTGGCTGAGCTGTTCCCGGGGCTGCGGGCAACGATGCGCCCGGCGATGGCCGGCGTGACCGTCCGCCAGCTGCTGAGCCACAGCAGTGGAATCGGCGACGATGCTCTGGCGGCGGCGTTGCAGCAGATCGGGGAGAACGGCAAGGCCAACCTTGATGGCCTGCGCCTCGAGATGGTGAAGATCTTCGTGCGCCAGCCGCTACAGAGCCCGCCAGGCACGCGCTTTCTCTATGGCAACGCCAACACCATCCTGGTGGGAGCCGCTCTGGAGCGGCTGCAGGGGCGCACCTGGGAGGAGCTGATCCAGGAGCAGATCTTCCAGCCGCTGGCGCTGGCAGGCGCGGGGCTGGGTCCGCAGTCGACCCCAGGTCTCACCGATGCGCCGCTCGGCCATCGACGCGTGCAGGACACGCTGCTGCCGATGCTGGCCGGTCCCAATGGCGACAACCTCCCGGTGATCGGACCGGCGGGCACGGTTCACATGGGCCTGCTCGGCGCCGCCCGCTGGCTCGGCTGGACGGCGGGTGAGGGACGCCGCGGGCCGGAGCTGGTGTCGCCGGAGAGCCAGCGGTTGCTGCACACGCCGGTGATCGTCACGGATCCGAACCGGCCTGAAGACGGGAGCTATGCCCTCGGTTGGGGTGTGGTGAAGCCGGCCTGGGCCTCAGGTCCGTGGTTGATGCATGCAGGGTCCAACACGATGAATCTGGCCCAGTTCTGGGTGGATCCCCGCCGTGACGTGGCTGTGGTGCTGCTCACGAACACGGCGGGCCCGCAGGCGGAGCAGGCCCTGCGAACCCTGGCGCCCCTGCTGGTGGAGAAGGCCGGGCTTCCACCGGGAGATGCACGTGGCGACCGGCCGCCAGCGCGGCAGGGTGTTCGACCGAAAGAACCCCAGCGCTCCCGTCTGCTTCCGATGCACAATCCGCTCAACGCAGCTGCTGAGCGGTGGTGATGATTGTTCCGTCGGTGGCAGCAGTCCCAACGATTCTGGCTTCTGAATGAACGATCACTCTCAAGGAAGCTCTGGAAAACCCAGCCGCCGCCGGGAGTGCAGACGCACCCGACTGAGATCTCGGCGCTTCACCAAGGCTGATCATGGGTTTTCCAGAGGTTCCTCAACTGAACCCTGGGCTCGATGCCATCACCTTCATGCCTGCTGATCCGCTTCCCTCCTGGAATGAGGGCCCAACCAAGCAGGGCATTCTCGCGTTCGTCGCCAGGGTGACAGACGAGACATCACCCGACTTCCTGCCTGTGGCAGAGCGGATTGCCGTTCATGACAACGATGGCACGCTCTGGCCGGAGAACCCCATGCCATTTCAGGCCGCTTTTGCGATTGACGAACTGAAGCGACGTATCCATGTTGAACCCGAACTCACGGGCGATCTCATGGTGCAGGCCGCCCTGGCGGGTGATCTGCAGGAGCTCCTCAAAGGCGATGACTTCGCCGGCCTGATGCGGATTCTGGCGCTCACCCATGCAGGAATGACCACCGATGACTTTCGCCATGCTGTGGAGTCATGGTTGACGACGGCAACGCATCCAAGGTTTGGCAGGCCTTATGACGCACTCACCTACCAACCCATGCAGGAACTGCTCGATCTTCTCCGCGCGCACGATTTCAAGAACTTCATCGTTTCCGGCGGTGGAGTGGACTTCATGCGCGTCTGGGTGGAGCGTGTGTATGGCATACCAAATGAGCAGGTTGTCGGTTCTGTGGCTCGCACTGTCTTTGAGCTTCGCGATGATGGCCCGGTGTTGACCAAGACCCTCGACCATCTCTTCGTCAATGACAGGGAAGGCAAGCCGGTCGCCATTCATCACCATATCGGCCGTCGACCTGTCGTCTGTTGTGGCAACAGCGACGGCGATCATGCCATGCTTCAGTACACCACGATCAAGAACCCACGCCCCAGCATGGGCATCCTTGTTCACCATACAGATGATGAACGAGAATATGCCTATGACGCCAGGACGACGAGCACCGGCAAGCTTGTTGAAGCTCTGAAGGCAGCCCCGGAAAGGGGTTGGCTCGTTGCGGACATGAAACAGGATTGGAACACCATCTTCCCGAATCAGTAGACGGAATCCCGCATAAGACCCATGGCCCCGGCCCATGGCACAGTTCGCTCGCGCGTCCGAGCGGCAGCATCCGGCCTGTAGGCCGTCCTGCGGCCCTCTGCCCTTGAGTTGAAGATGCACGAGCAAAAGTCCAGGGTCGTGGCAGGTTCGATCGTGCTGGCCTCCGATGATCCGGCCGCACTGGCTCAGTTCTATGGCGCCTTGCTTGGCGTTGAGCCGCAGCCGGGCGTGAGCGGCACGCACTGGCGCTTGCCCTGGCCGGCCGGAGGTTGGCTGGAGCTGTACGCCCCTTCCAGGACCAGGCCGCAGCCACGTCAGCAGGGTCGCCTGGCCCTGTGCCTGCAACGTCAGGCGGATGGCCAGGATGCCGTCGCCGTGCTCAATGCCTGGATCACCACAGCCCTCACTGTCGGGGCCTCGCTGGCGGTTCCGCCGCGGCAGGAACCGTTCGGTGCCGAGGCCTGGCTTCTGGATCCGGAGGGCAACCGCCTGCTGTTGTTGGTGCTGCCCTGAGGGTTGGGCGAGGCTGGGTTGAGTTCCCCCACCCATCATCAGGAGTCCATGGGCAAGCCGGTGACCTGGATCGCGGTGGGCACCTTCGTGCTGCTGGATGAAGGCCGCGGGGAACTGAACTGCGCGGTCACAACCGTGAGCGGGCCGAGCAGCGCTTCTCGCCGGCCTGCACCTTCAAGGTTGCCAATGCCCTGATCGGTCTCTCCCTGGGGGCAGTGACGAGCGTGGACGCTCTGATCCACTACACCGGCGATGCCAACCCGTTCATGCGTGAGTGGCTGGAGCCGATGGGAGAGTGCTCCTGGGCGGCAGACAGCAGCGGGCGACCATCCGGCCATTGCTCCGATACTCCCGACGGACTTCTGTAGCCCTTGGGTTGTCACGCAAGTCGACGTCTGCCAACCGTCAGCCTGCAATGCCGCTGACCAGCAGAAAAGCGTTGATCAGAACGATCAGCCCAGCGCAGAGCCAGCCCAGCTGCAGCAGCCAGCGGGGAGTGGGGAGAGCGGCCATCAATTGCCGATTCGCGCAGAAGATCATCAGCGGGATGACAGCAAAGGGCAGCTGCAGGCTGAGCACCACCTGGCTGAGCACCAGCAGTTCTGTTGTGGCGCCCTCACCCATCCACACAACCACTGCCAAAGCCGGAATCAACGCGAGGCTGCGGGTGAGCAGCCGTCGCTGCCAATCGGGCAGCCGCAGCTGCAGAAAGCCCTCCATCACCACCTGGCCGGCCATGGTGCCGGTGATCGTGGAGCTCTGCCCGGCTGCCAGCAATGCCAGCGCAAACAACAGGCTGGCCAGTGGGGTGCCGAGCAGCGGGCTCAGCAGGCGATAGGCCTCGGCGATCTCCTCGATCGGCTGCTCCACCACGCCGTGGAAACTGCCAGCAGCCACCACCAAAATCGCGGCGTTCACCAGAAACGCCAAGGTCTGGGCCACCACCACATCAGCGGTGGCGTAGCGCAACGCACGCTGCACACCACCCACCAGATCACCCCAACGGCGCGTCTGCATCAAGGGAACCTCGAATAATCGCCGTCCATCTGTAGGCAGAACGGACAAAAAGCCTGCATCATCTGACCCTGCTTTCAGCAGGGAGCAGCAGTTCGGAAAGAGCGCTAGTCTTTGATCTGTTTGCTTGTCTCTTCAGGCAGCCGCCATTGTCGCGCCAGTGCAGTGCAGATACCGGAGAAAGTTGTAGGTCAGATTCCTGAGTCCCCACCATATCTGGTTTCTGGCCAACCCAATCCGCCTGGTCAGCTTCCCGCGCATGCAGGTTGTCATCGCGCCAAATACGTGTTCAACTCGGGCTCTCACCTTTGAGCGTAGCTTATTCGTACCCATTCAGGGGGGCGGGACAGCTCATCGCGAACATCGATACGACTGAACCCTTGACGTCGGCTTGAATCCCGGTTGCATCTCAGGCAGAGACTTCCTGCGATGACCACCCCTCCGGCCGGGATTTCAGAAGCGGACTGGGCTTCCACTCCGGTGGGCGTGAGGGCTGGCTTCCTTGAGGTTCTTGCACAGCTCCAGAGACAACAGCAGGAGAACGACCAGCTCCGAGCGCAGCTCACCGACCTGGCGACGGAACTGGCCAGCCTGCGCGAGCGGATCGGCCGCAACTCCCGCAACTCCTCCAAGCCGCCCTCCAGTGACGGCACGGGTTTTAAGCCGCCCACCCGCTGCAAAGGCACTGGTCGCAAGCGGGGTGGTCAGCAGGGGCACCCGGGAGCAGGGCCGGAGCTGCTGCCGATCGCGCGTGTGGATGAGGTGCTCGAGCACCACCCGGACGCCTGCCGCCGCTGCGGCACCCTGCTACAGGGGGAGGATGCGGAGCCGCTGCGCCATCAGGTGATCGAGATTCCACCGATCAGCCCGGTGGTGATCGAACACCGTCTGCACCGTCTGGTCTGCCCCTGCTGCTCCACCAGCACCTGCGCCGAGCTGCCGGCGGATGTGGAGCCCAGCCGCTACGGCCCACGCCTGAGCGGCCTGGTGGGACTGCTGGGCAGCGCCTTTCCCCTGAGTTTCGGCCGAACCCAGGCGCTGCTGGATCAGCTGCTGGGTGTGGAAATCAGCCGCGGCGCTATCGCCACCATCCGGGCACGTCTGAGCGCAGCCCTGCAGCAGGCGGTGGAGGAAGCCCTGGAGGTGGCCCGGCAGCAGCCGGTGGCCTACGTGGATGAAACCGGCGCCCCCACCGGCAACGCCGACGGTTGTAATCCTGCTGGCAGGCGCGGCTGGCAGTGGGTCATGGTCACACCACTGGTTACGGTGTTCCTGCAGGGCCTGAGCCGCTCAAGTGCAGCGGCAATGGAGCTTCTGGGCCATACCTTTGCAGGGATCGTGGTGAGTGATCGCTTCTCGGCCTAC
This sequence comes from Synechococcus sp. CBW1004, assembly GCF_015840715.1. Lineage (NCBI taxonomy): Bacteria > Bacillati > Cyanobacteriota > Cyanophyceae > Synechococcales > Synechococcaceae > Synechococcus > Synechococcus sp. CBW1004. Next base: position 586,544 of record NZ_CP060397.1, read on the forward strand.
AACCACCTGCCCGTGGAGCAGCGGCAGCTGTGCTGGGCCCACCTGATCCGGGATCTGGCGGCCATCGCTGAACGCCAGGGCGCCAGCAGGGAGATCGGAGCCCAGATGCTGGCTCTGCAGCAGCATCTGTTCGCTCACTGGCACCAGTGGAAGAGCGGAGCGATCGACCGGCCCCAGCTCCTGCATCGATGCCACCCCCTCCGCTTGGCGTTCGAGGCCACGCTGCAGCGGGTGGTGGATCTGGGCTGTGAGCGGGGCGAGCAAACGCCCTGGGCCCAGACGGTGCGAACCTGTCGCCAGTTGCTGCAGCGCAAGCAGGCGCTCTGGACTTTTCTGGAAACGCCAGGGATCGAGCCCACCAACAACGCTGCCGAGCGGGCACTGCGGCAATCGGTGATTCACCGCAAGATCAGCCATGGCGTCCAGTCCTCCGGCGGCGCCATCTGCCGCAGCCGGTTGCTCACCGTCACCGCCACCCTGCGGCAGCAGGGCCGCGATGTCTGGCAATTCCTGGAGCAGGCCTGGATTGCCCATCGCCTCGGCGGCGTGATGCCATCGCTGGTGCCGGATCGCTGAGGCAGCGATCACACGTGGAAGGAACAGATGGCCCCTCTCAGAGGAGAGATCGGAGATTGACTGACGCACTGGGGTGTCCCGACCCCTGAACGCTTACGCTTATTCCTCTCTTTGGCCTCCTTGCTGAGTGGATGATTCCTCGTTCCCTTTTCGTGGATATTGCTTTCATATCCAGCTAATTCCAGTAACTCCTCAAACTTCACTCCTGCATAGCCTGAATCCGCCCAGACGAAGTCATCGCTGTTCTCGGGATCGAGAACGTGGGTAAGCATCTGACTGTCGTGGATGTTGGCCGGGGTGATTGCGTATCTGCGGATGAAGCCATGAGTCGCATCGATGCAAATGCTATTCTTATATCCGTAGTGGCTGGTGCCGTTCTTCTTCACCCAGCGGGCGTCAAGGTCCTTCTGGCGCAAGCGGTTTGGCTTGTCTTCCCATCCTTCGGGCAGCTTGCCCTGCTTGATGGCTTCGTTCTCAGCTCGAGTATTTCTCTGCTTCGGCACAGGTACAAGCGTGGCATCGATAATCTGTCCACCACGAGCTTCCAGCCCTTGGGCTCGTAGGTGCCCCTCAAAACGCTCGAACAGCTCCTCAATGACGCCGGCATTGCGCAGCCGTTCGCGGAAGAACGCAACGGTGGTTGCATCGGGAATCGAGTTCATCACTCCAAGGCCGATGAACTCCTCGAACGACCGCCTGTCGTTGACCTGGAATCCAGCTCCTCATCACTGAGGTTGAACAGCTGCTGCAACACCAGCATCTTGAAGAGGATAAGGGGGCCGATCCTTTTCCTGCCGGCATTGCTCTTGCGCTCATGGGTATATCCCTGTTCCAGCAGCGACCGAAAGCTCTCCCAGGGAATCGACTCGGAGAGGGTCGTCAATACAGGCTTCTTGTGGCGAAGCTTTTGGATCCTCTTCTCTTCATCCCAGAATCCGCGCTGGCCCATTCAGGTATGCTGAGCTTTTCTTATCTTAGCTCTTATTTCAGGTCAGGCCAGGCCATGGCGTGATTTTTCGAGGTGCCCTCAAGCCGGTGTGCAGATAGAGATTGTGGGGCATCACGGTGGCGCCCAGGATCCCGGAGGCGAGGTAGAGCTGATGGCTGTCCTGGAGAAACCCTCCACGAGGAAGCAATCCTGCAGCAACTTGACTCCAATCGGGCTGCACCAGGAGCAGCTCGACCGCAAAGCAGGCACCCACCAGGGCCACCAGGGCGATGATCAGGGCTTCCAGGCGCCGCAGCCCCTGCTGCTGCAACACCAGCACCAGCAGCGTGTCGAAGCCGGTGAGCACCACACCCCAGACCAGGGGCAGTCGTAAGAGCAACTGCAGGGCAATGGCACTGCCCACCAGTTCGGCCAGATCGCAGGCCACGATGCCCACCTCCGCCAACAGCCAGAGCGGAATGCGCGAGCGTCTCGGCAGATGCAGCCGGCAGGCCTCGGCCAGGTTCAGGCCGGTGGCCAGGCCAAAACGGCAGCAAAGCGATTGCAGCAGCATCGCCATGGCACTGGAGAGGGCCACCACCCAGAGCAGGGCATAGCCGTAGCGCGACCCTGCCGCCAGGTCGGTGGCCCAGTTGCCCGGATCCATGTAGCCCACAGCCACCAGATAGGCGGGGCCGGCGATCCGCAGCAACCAGCTGAGGCGTTGACTCCTCATGGCAGGCGATCCGTGCCGCCAAGGTCCAGGCGAATGTGAAAAGTCAAGCTCCAGCGCTTCTTGCGTGATGGCCCAGCGGCCCAAGATCCTGCCAGCAGCTCCGCGATGTGTGTGAGCACAGCACTGAGGGATGCGCAGGGGCTGATCGGCGTACCGGAGCAAGCAGGCAACGGCCTGGGGCCGACGCTCCTGGCTTTGTTGTAGGGATCGAGCACGTTCAGATCACCCCACCCAGCCGGATCAGGCCACCCACCACCACGAAGGTGATCGCCAGGCCGGTGATGCCACGGATGTGCCAGGCCAGGCCAGGCCAGTGAGGTTGTCGAAGGCGGGGTGCGCAGCGACGTGCTGGTGCAGCTCAAAGAGGATGCCCGTCAGAACCTCGACGCGATTCGCTCGGTGCCTGTTGCCTTCTCCAATGGCATGACGGTGCCCCTCGGCAGCGTCGCCTGGATCGAGGAGGGACTGGGTTTCAACGTCATCAACCGTGAGGACATCCAGCGCATGATCGACCGCGAGGTGCGCCTGCCCCAGGGCTATGCGATCCGCTACGGCGGCCAGTTCGAATCGGAGGAGCGGGCCACCGCCAGCCTCGTGTCTTACCGCCTGGTCGCCGCCGCGGTCATCAGTGTGCTGATGGTGGCCTCGGTGAAGTCGCTGCCGGCCACGGTGGCGATCAGGCTCAACCTGCCGCTGGCCCTGATCGGCGGGGTGGTAGCGGTGCTGCTCACCGGCGGGGTGCTCTCGATCGCCTCGCTGATCGGCTTCATCACCCTGTTCGGCATCGCCGTGCGCAACGGTCTGCTGCTGGTGGACAACTACAACCGCCGCCACGCCGAGGGCCAGCCCCTGGAGCAGGTGATCCGCGAGGGAAGCCTGGAGCGCCTCAACGCCATCCTGATGACAGCTCTCTCCTCCGCTCTGGGGGCGTTGCCCCTGGCGCTGGCCTTTGAGGCGGGCAACGAAATCCTGCAACCCCTGGCGATCGTGGTGCTCGGCGGGCTGATCACCTCCACCGCGCTCACCCTGCTGGTGATCCCAGCGCTGTACGCCTGCTTTGGCCGTTGGCTGCTGCCCCCTGCTGCGGCTCCGGTGCTCTCCCTTGCTGCCCCCCAGCCATGAACCTCAGCCTTCCCCACCTCACGGGTCGTCTGCGTCAGCCCCGGGTGCTGCTTCCTGTGGCGATCGGCGCATCGCTGCTGCTGGGCATCGCGCTGGGGCGCCTGCAGGGCAGCCCAGGCAAAGCCCCGTCAGCTGCCGAAACAGCCAGCACCGAGCGCAGCGACTCCCTCGCGTTCAGCGACGAGCAACTGCGTCGCTCCGGCCTGGCCGCGGTGCGCCCGGAGGTGAGCAGCGGCACCGAACGGCCGATCTCCGGCTTTGTGGAGGCCAGCGGTAGGGGCGAGTTCCAGCGTCGGCATGCCGGTGGCGGGTCGGATCGTGCGCGTGCTGGTGGCACCGGGTGCTGCCGTCGAGGCCGGCGCGCCGATCGCTGAAGTGCAGAGCCCCGATGCAGCCGTGGTGCGCGCCGATGCGGATGCAGCGCGGGCCACGGCTCAGTCGCTGGCCTATCAATACCGCCTGGCCCTGCCCATGGCCCGCCAGGGTGCCCTCTCCGCGCAGGAGCTGGAGAGTCTGTCCGCCGCATCGCCAGCGTGACGGCAGCGGCTGAAGCCCGGGCCGCAGCAGCCAAGGCCATGGCGATGGGCCAGCCCGATGGCATGGGCCGTCTGCTGATCCGCACCCCGATCCAGGGCCAGATCGCGGCTGTCAAGGCCTCACCGGGAGCGGTGCTCCAGGCCGGTGAGGAGGTGGCGCAGGTGAGCGATGCTCGCGGCAGCGAACTCCGCTTTCTGGTGTCGCCGGTGCTGGCCGCCAACCTGGCGAGCGGCCAGCTGCTGCGGGTGCGGGCAGGATCTCGCGAGCTGCGCGCCCGCGTACTGGCCGTGGCTCCAGACAGCGGCAGTGCCAACCGGGTCAACGTGGTGCGTGCCGAGGCCGTCGATGCACCCCTTCCTCCGGCTGGCACGGCGGTGACCGCCCAGTGGTCGTGGGGCAGCAGTCCGCTGATCGGGTGGAGATCCTGCAAGGTCTGCGCAGCAGCGATGTGCTGCTGAGCGGCAATACGGGCAAGCTGCGCGATGCCATGGCGGGTCCACAGCCGACAACCCGGAGCTGAGCGAGCACGAACCTTCCGCCGGATCGAGATCTTCGTCGGCTGGTGGTCACAGTTCAGGATCGGTCGAATGATCCCGGCCGAGATGGCTGGTCGATCCCGGCTGAATCATGAGATCGCGCAACGCACAGAGAGGCGGACCTCACCCCCTCAGGAACCCGTCTGGCTGCATACACTCTGGAGACAGGCACGAGTGGCAAGCCATGCCATTTCAGAGGATTGGAGACCTCGATCTCTTCTACCAGCAAATCGGTAGCGGGCCCGATGTGGTGATGATCTCTGGACTCAGCGCCGATCACCAGATGTGGGAAACAGCGCGATTGGCGCCTGATTTTCGCGTCACCGTCTTCGACAACCGAGGCTGCGGTCAAAGCAGCATTCCCGAGGGGCCCTATCGACTGGAGATGCTGGCCCGCGACACCCTCGACCTGTGCGCAAGCCTCGGCATCCACAAGGCCCATCTCGTGGGCCACTCGATGGGTGGACACATTGCCCAGATCATTGCGGCGATAGCCGCCGATTTTGTAGACCGGCTGGTGATTGCCTGTAGCGAGCCAATATTCTCCGTGATCTCACAGTTGGCGACAAGCCAGCAGATCGCCCTTTACGACTGTGGAGTACCGCTCGAGGTGAGGGCAAGAAACTATCTCCCAGTGCTGTTCGATATGCCCTTTCTCAAGGACAGTGAGAGGGTCGAGAGCTACATCCGATCGGTTGTCAGTCATCCTCATCCCATGACGCAACAGGGCTATGTTGCCCAAACCGAGGCTCTGCGCGTCTTCGACACACGGGCGCTTCTGAAGCAGATCCGTTGCCCTACGCGGATCATCGCCGCGGAGCATGACCTGCTCACCCCGATGGCTGGCTCTGAATTCCTCTGCTATGAAATCCCGGGAGCTGAGCTGAGTGTGATTCCCGATAGCGGCCATGGTGTCTTCATCGAGCGCCCTGAGATGTTTTATGGACTGATCCTGGAGTTCTTGAAGGGCGGATGCGGATCATGGCGTTGAGATCATCTTTGCCGCCCTGGCAGCTCGTCAGCTGAAGCGGGGAAGCTTGCGCACCGGGGCATGCACAGCCCAGGGGCTGCTCAGGTCCTACAGGACCTGGGTGCCAGAACTGGGCAACAGCGCAAGCAGGGCCTCCAACAGCGTGCTCCTGTCCCCGCCGTTGGGAGACGATCCCATCAGCCTTCAACCACCGAAGGCCTGAATCAGAGCGGCTGCGTTCTGTCGCATCACCTGCAGATAGGTTCCCGGATCCTTGGCGGAATTGAGGCTTCCCGTTTCCAACGGGTCAAACACAACGATCTTCACCCCAAGATCCTGGGCCAGGGTGTTGAACGAGCGCCGCCCCTCCTGCGGTTCGCTCAGCAAAGCCTTGAGCTGCGTTGACCTGACCTCGGCCGCCACCCGCTGCAGATCGGCGGGACTGGGGTTCAGTTCCGGCACATCCACCAGGAATTCGGCCTTCAGGCCATAGCGCTGGGCGAAGTAGGGGGCGACATCGTGGAAGGCGATGAAGGTCTTGCCGCTGTAGGGATTGAGCTGATCGGCGATCTCGCTGTTGAGCTTCTGCAGCTGGGTGATGTACGCGGCTGCATTGCGCTTGTATCCCTCGGCGCAGCTCGGGTCCGCCTTGATCAGGCCATCGCGGATGGTTTCCACCTGCTGCACGGCCCGCAACGGATCCAGCCAGATGTGGGGGTTGACCGCCCCATGGGCATGACCGTGGTCACCATCCTCTCGATGCTCGTCGCCATGGGCATGGCCGTGCTCCGCTTCGGCTTCCGCCGAGTCGATGGTGTCAATACCCCGGCTGGAATCAATCACGGCGAGATCGCTGTTGCCGGCGGAGGCCACCAGCTTGTCGAGGAAGCTCTCCAACTCCAGCCCGTTCTTCACCAGCACCCGGGCCTGGCGCAAGGTCGTCAGATCGGCTGGCCTGGCCTGGAACTCATGGGGCCCTGTGTTGGCAGGGATGAGGGGGGTCACCGTGGCGCAGTCCCCGGCGACGGCCCGGGTGAACAGGGTGATCGGCAGGAAGGTGGTGACCACCTTGAACGTCCTGTCAGCTGCGGCATCAGGGGGCTCCTGGCGTGGTGCGCCGCAGGCGGCCAGCAACAGGACCCCGATCAGCCCCCCGGTCAACCTGAACAGGGCCTGGAGCCCGACAGGAGAACGCATCCGAAGTCCCCGGCGAGAATGGTTCTCATTCTAGAGCTGAGCCCTGTGGCAGGCGCCAGCAAGCCGATCAGCAGGTGTTGTCGATGCGCTCAGACCGGAATGGTTGATCTGGCAGCGGGGCCGATTTGCAGAGGGCTGAGACCACCCGACACAGGCGCGGCGCCGCCTTGCCAGCGCAGGTCGGAGGCCAGGGGCCAGAGGTCGTCGGCCCCGAGGAACCACTGGAGCAGGGCGCCATCAGCGCAGAGCTGCCAGCCAGCCAGCGTTCCTGTTGTATCGGCTTCAGCCTGACAGCTCTGAAGGCTCACGGCAGAGAGGCAGGTCAGAGGCTCTGGCGGGGTTGAGCCGGCAGCTGCTGGTGTCGATCAGTGCGATGATCTGACGGGTGAGGGGCTCGATGATCCTGGTGTTGCGACCATCGGAACAGCATCTGGCCTGGGCCTCCTGATAAGCCCAGTATTCGATCCTGGCGCTGCCCTGCTCTCTCCAGCCATCGGGGTGGAGCGACTCGATGATGTACATGCTGACTCGGGGAGACTGAGGACAGTCCAGCAATCCCTGAGGCCTGCCACGCAAAACTGCAGAGGATGTTTGGGATCAGTGTAATGGATTTGACCGTTCATCTCCGCGGCTCTTCTGGTGCTGCTAGCCGTGAGGATTTCGGCGCGCACCCGATGCCTATGGGCAGCTGACCTCTGCATGGCCCTTGCCGGTCAGCACGGTCGAGCCTGATTGTGGATGGAGCCCAAGGATCAGATTGATCCAGGTTCTCGCCTTGTCGTGATGTTCCGCTCCGTCCAACCTGAACATCGATTCAGCCCAGCAGCTGTCAGACCTTGCATTGTTGTCCGCACATCCAGATCGATCAGGATGGCTGAAGCCGGCAATGACTCCGACCGCCTCGATCCGCTCAGCCACCACGAGCCAGAAGAGCGTCCGGCGGCGGTGCTGACCTGGCTGCAGCAGGGTCACGAGCGCTTTCTTCAGGGACATTCCCTGCACCCCCACAGCACACGGGAGCGGATGCAGGCCGTGATCGAGGGGCAGCATCCCCTGGCCGCCGTGCTGGGTTGCGCCGATTCGCGCGTGCCGGTGGAGCTGCTGTTCGACAGCGGCTTCGGGGATCTGTTCGTGGTGCGCAACGCCGGCACGATGAGCACCACAGCCGCGATCGCCTCCCTGGAATACGCGGTCGGGCACCTGGATGTGCCCCTGATCGTCGTGCTGGGGCATGAAGGCTGTGGTGCCGTCTCAGCCGCCCTGCATCCGGAGCTGCTGCTCACCCCGAGCCTGTCGCAGGTGGTCGGTCAGCTGCGGATGGAGCTGCTGCAATACGGCGATCACCGTTCCCTGGAGGAGTCCTGCCGGCGCCACACGCTCAGTGCCGCCGGCAACCTGGTGCATTCCAGCGTGCTGCTCACCGATCGCCTCAGGGCCGGCCATCTGGCCGTGGTGGCGGGCTACTACGATCTGCACAGCAGCCGCATCGAGTGGATGGGTGATGTCACGCCCGTGCGCTATCGCGGGGCCGGCGAGCGCTGAACAGCAGAGCGCGTGTCTCAGTCAGCATGAGGGGAAGCTGGCTCCGGTTTGCCTCCTCACCCAGCAGGGAGACCTGATTCAGGGCAGAGGGTCCATCTGCCTGACGTCCACCTGCATCGGTTGGCCTGACGGTTCGACCTCCACCCGCAGCGGCTCCTCACTGGCTGCCACCTTCACCGGTGCATTCAGGTTCACCGCGGCCTTCACCGGCAGCTCCTTCTCTGAGCTGACAACCGCTTGGATGGGGGAGCGGACCTGCACCGGTGCCACCTGGAGACCCCCGGCAGGGCTGGTGAGCTGGACGTCCGCCTGAATCGGGGAGCGGACCTGCACCGGTGCCACCTGCAGCCCTCCGACCGAGCTGGTGAGCTGGGTTTGCAGACCGCCCGATCGCTCGGCCTGGATCGACACCGGCAACCGCGAAGCCACCGCAATGGTGAGGGGGATGGCGCCGCTGATGGCGACTGGCACCGGCTTGGACAGCAGCTGCTTGCCTGCTTCTCCCAGCGCTACGGCACTCAGCACGAGGGCCAGCGGCCAACGCCAGATCAGGCTGAGCTGAATCCAGATCGGTCGCTGCTGCTGAGGAGGGAGTGGAGCCATGGCTTGAGGATCGACCCGCGTGTTTCGACCATGAACCTCCATGCCGACACCACCGCAGGGCGGAGCGGCTCCTGTCGTGCCTTGGCCGACTGGAACAGATCGCAGGCGATCGGGAAATCAAGCGGCGAGGCGTGCTGCGCCGCGTCGAGCAGTTCGGCCAGGGCCACCTCCAGCTCCTGCAGGCTGTCGCGATAGCGGCCGTCCGCCAGGCGGGAACGGGCGTCCTGGCGCAGGGCCTCGGCGTTGATCGTGCGCACATCCCGCAGGCCGCGGAAGATGGCATCGACCTCGCCGGCCACCAGGCGCAGATCGGCGCGGATCACACCCCATCGGGGATCAGGGCGGTGGTCTGCAGGTTGCCGCGCTGCAGGGGCGCCCTCCAGCTGTCGTGGCGCACTTGAGACAGAGCTGGGGCAGTGCCCCTCACCACCCGGCTGGGCGTGAGCTCCAGCCAGGCGTAGGAGGTCAGGGCCTGCACGGTGAACACCCCGTCGCGGGCCGGAGCCCCCTGGATCAACCAGCCCTGGGCGTTGAGAGGCGAAGCAGCCAGGCCCGCAGGGTCGAGCATCCGCCGCCCATAGCGATCGGGGGGCAGGGCGGGGATGCGGATCGTCTCGCTCTCCCCGTCAAAGCCGCCACTGGCTGAGCTGAAATGCCGGACCCGCCAGAGGTCCTCACCAGCCGCCGGGCCGAGCACGGTGACCAGGCCCTGCCAGCGACCGGTGATCTGCACGGGCGGCCGGGCGATGCGCAGCGTTCCGCCTTCTGGGGTCAGCGCCTCGAGGCTCACACCCTCCAGCTCCACCGTCAGGTCGTCACTGCGGCGAGCTCCTGCCAGCGACTGCAGCGGCCCGACCCGTCGACCATCCAGTCGGATCGGCACTTCATTGCCTTGGGCCGCAGCTTGCCGGGCCTCTTTGCCCAGCTGGATGGTCGTGGTGACGGTCTCCACCAGGCGCTGCAGCTCCGCGCGATCCGCCCAACGCAGCCTCAGCCGCTGACCGATGAGCGCCTGATGGTCGAACGGGGCCTGCTCCAACGCGATCCACACCCAGTCCTCACGCGGGGCCTCAGGAGCGGCAATCTCCTGCGGCGTCGGCAGGATCAGGCGCCCGATCCACTCAGCGCTGGCGCGATACAGATCCGCTCTGGGCCTTTGATCCAGCGGGTAGCTCTCCGGCCGGCTCCAGATCGAGCGACTCGCGAGCACCTCGCTGCTCTGCGGCAGTGGCTTTGTTGGGGTGCCACGCGCGGCCGGCGGCAGTGAGGCTGAGGTCTCAAGCCCAGAGAAGACGCCCTGCATGAGGCCCAGGGCGAGCACCGTGGCGAGCAGCCATCGGGACAATCCACCCAGGATCCGTCGACGTCGGCGAACTTCCACGACGCGCCGTGAACTGCACTTTGGCGCGGAAGGTAGTGGCAAGTTCTGCAGATGGCCACAGGGCATTCGTCTCTGTGGGGATCCATGAAAAGTGGCGCCCTTTGCTGAGCGCCCTGTACTCAATCGTCCGAGGCGTTCACGCTCACCCAGCCAGCTCCAGCCACCAGCCGGTCCCAGGACCCTCGACCATCCAGCGCCGTCCCCAGTTCCGCTCCGAGTAGCGCTGAGCCTTGCCACTACCCAACGCAGTGCTCACATAGCCGCCGCCGACCAGATCGGCCTCGCCGTTGGGGTCATGCATCAGCAGCGTGCGGGTGGCCGGATCCCAGCCGATCACCAGGCTCCAGTGGCCGCCACCCGAGGGAGCCGACACCGGACCGTGATGCAGCCAGCCCACAGGAACAGGAATCCCCATCCTGAGCTGGGCGATCAGCTGCTCGATGCGGCCATCGGTGCGGAACTCGGCCTGAATCCCCAGAGTTTGCAGCGTCCGGATCTGGGCAGCTGCAACGGTGGTATCCCCATGGCGCTGCAGCAAGGCCAGGTAGCGATCATCCAGCTGCCCGGCTCCGGCAAGGCACCCCGGCCTGAGGAAGGCGGCGGCCATCGCGCAGGTGGAGGAGAAGCACATCCGCAAGCCCTGGCTGGTGGCGCTGTCGCGCTGGCACAGGTACGGCACCGGAAGGGTGATCGGCTGGTTGAACGCCGCGCTGGCCTTGTTCGTCTTGAATTTCTGGGTTGAGATCGTGGACGGGGACATGGAGCACACGGCAGGGCCCCAGAGGGTTCCGCCCGCCCACGAACCGGTGACGGCCAGAGGAGGGCCATGACCGAGAGTCAGCAGATGCCACCACACCTGAGCGAACTCAGCCCCGACGACTGGCGCCGCATCGTCGATGCCCTGCGCTACCTCGGCAGAGACCTCCACCACCGCTCCTTTGCGGTGAGCGATGACCGTCGCCGCCTGCTGTGGGAGGAGATGGACCAGTGCCTGGCTCTGGCGGAGCGCCTGCAGGAACAGATCGGCGCCGACATCACGACCCCCGAGGGCTGATCACCTCCCGGCACCGGCCACCAGTCACCCACCAGCCCGGAACCCTCAGGAGTTCTCCGCACGCTCCGGGATGGAACCCCGCCGGCTGGTGGTCTGGATCGCGGCCGGCATCCTGGGTTTCCAGGGCGGCACACTCGCCCTCGACCTGCTCAACTGCACCGTCCTCTCCTGGCTCTACGTCCGCCGGTATGGGCTGGAGCGGTTGGAGCCATCCGTCACGATCGAGCAGAGGCCACCAGCGGGACTCGGAGGGCCTGAAGCCGGTGACAGGTCGCGTGATCAGCCCCAGCCCGCCAGTTCACCGCATCAGACGCCTCCGAAGCCGGGCCCTGGGACGGTGACCATCGATCCCACCGAGGTCTTCTGCAACCGGCCCCGCAGCCGCGTGGATGACGCGGTCGGCCAGGGGCTCAGCATCCTCGCCGGCCTCGCCCTGGGGGGATCGGTGGGGACTGGTGGCCCAGGGCAGAAGCCCTGAGTTCAGCGACCAGACAGCCAGTGAACGGTGGGTAGCCTTCCGCGTTCGCTGGACAACCTGCTGAGATGTGGTTGGAGACCGAGGAGATCAGCAAGCAGCTCCGGATCAGCCGTCAGACCCTCTGGCGCCTGCGCCGCCGTCGTCTGCTGAAGGAAGGGCAGCACTGGACCCGCAAGACCCCAGGCTGCCCCCGTTCCGACATCCTGTGGCACTCGTTCCGCTGTGAGCTCGCCCTGGGCCGGGTTCCCCACTAGCCCAAGCCGGCAGCCTGGAGTTTCCTGGCCAGAGCGATGAGCTCTGGCGTCACACCCGCCGGCAACGCCGGAGTCACCCCTGCCGCAGCGGTCGCAGGGGCTCCGGCATCCCTTGCCTCAGGATTGCGCCCTTCATCAAGGTCCCGCTGACGCAGCAGGTGGGCCAACTTGTGCTCCGCACGCTCCTCGACCAGATAGCGGCTGGCGTGCACCGCTTCGCTGTGACCCATCGAGGCCGCCTTGACGGCTGTGGACCAGGTGGTCGTCGCTTTGGCCCGCAGCGCCCAGGCATGGCGCAGGTCATAGAGCTTGCAGCGGTCGCGCTTGGCCTTGGGTTTCGGCTTGCCGGGCAGCTGCCGCGGTTGGTGATAGCCGTAGAGCTTCACCGGGATCTCCCGATCCTCACGGCCGCGGTTGCGCAGCCAATGGGCCAGGTGGATCGACAGCTCGCCATTGTTGAAGAACTGCACGGTGCCGTCCGCCCGCATCGCGGTCTTGACCGGATGGCGGCGCCTCAGCTCCGCGAGCATCGCCTTCGAGAAGTCGCGATCGTCCAGGCGGTACCGCTCCACCCACTCCCTGGGCAGGGGCAATGCAAAGCGATGCCCCGTCTTGGTCTCGGCGCCATCGCCATGGCTGACGAAGCTCCCGACCTCGATCACGCCGGCGTCGGCCTCCACGTCTCCGGGCAGCCGGTCGATGTGCCACACCTCATGGCCGCGCAGGCCGTAGGTGGCGATGACGGCCATCACCCAGCCCCTCAGTGGATCGCTCTGTTGGAGGTGGTCCAGCCAGGCCTGGATGTCCTCGGTCCTTGGAATGAAGCGGGGAGCGGGAGCGCGCAGCTTGCCGGCGCTTTTCTTGAGCTGGTCGAGCTTGGCGCGTAGGTCGGGGGTGGCAATCGGAATGCCTCGCTGGGCGAGCTAGTTCACCATCTGGATCACGCCATAGAACCCCTTGCTGTTGTATGGCCGGCGGATCAGCTGATGGCTTGGATCTTCACGCCAGAGTTGCAGTGAGACAGGTGTGTACAGGCAGAACTCCTCCAGCTGGCCGGTGGTGGCGATCTGATCCGGATCGAAGGTCAGTCCGAAATAGCCCTTCGGCCGGAAGCAGACGAATGGATTGCGGTCCCGTGCCTTGGGCCCTCCCGGTGCGATCCAGGTCTGGACCAGTCCGCACAGCTCCCCCCAGCTGAGTTGCCGCTGCAACGGCTCGCCAGCCCTGGAGGCCTCCAGTTCGTCCCAGATCCGGACAGGCCAGCCCTGGGTGCCCCGCTCGTGGACCCTCAGCAGCAGGTCGGCCAGATCCCAGCAGGCCTGGTCGTCATCCACCCGGTATCCGCGCGCGGCCTGCTGGCGGCGGGGCGGAAGGGTGTCGTACACCTGGATGAAGGGGCTTCTGGGCGCCTGCTTGATCCGGTAGCGGCAGCCTGCGGCCTGGAGCCGCAGCTGTGCCTGAGTGAACGTGTCCTTGGCACGCATGACAGGGGGGTCTGTCTCAACCCCTCAGTCTCGCCAGGGCTTGAGGAACTCAGTTCCTCAAAACTGCTACGCAGGGGGTCACCTGGCTACGCACTGGTACAGCTGAACCCCTGTTTCCGGGAGGCTGAGAGCCCTTGCGATTACTGGCTTTTGAGCCAGAAGCAAGCTTGCGTCTGATATGGGTCGCCTGAGATTCGAACTCAGGACCAATCGGTTAAAAGCCGAGTGCTCTACCGCTGAGCTAGCGACCCTGGTTGCAGTACGCCTTCCCTGCTGGGGACTGCGTTCTGGCCTGCCTCCGGACTGATGGCCCTGCAGACCCCAAGAACGTATCACCCGACCATCCCCCCTCTGCAAGCGCCCGACACCTGGTGTGCAGGTTGGCCGGGAGGGGCTCTGAGAGCACGGCGGACAATGGCATCAGACCGTTCTGTCGTCATGCCCCGAGCCCCCTGGCCCGATCCGCAGATCCATCCCGAGGCCTGGGTGTCGGAGCAGGCCGTGCTGATCGGTGATGTGCGCATGGCGGCCGGAGCCAGCCTCTGGCCCACCGCCGTCGCCCGCGGTGATGTCTGCCCGATCACGATCGGTGGGGACAGCAATGTGCAGGACGGTGCCGTGCTGCATGGCGATCCCGGACAGCCGGTGACCATCGGCCGTGAGGTGACCATCGGCCATCGGGCCGTGATCCATGGAGCCACGCTCAACGACGGCTGTCTGATCGGCATCGGCGCGATCGTGCTCAATGGCGTCACGGTGGGCGAAGGGGCCCTGGTGGCCGCCGGTTCGGTGGTCACGAAGGACGTGCCTCCCGGCGCTCTGGTGATGGGTGCGCCGGCGCAGGTGAAACGCGAGCTCAGCGCCGAGGCGATCGCCGGCCAGCGTGAGCACGCCCGCCGCTATCGGCTGCTGGCGATGGTGCATGCCGGGCGGGGACACGATCCCGGTTTCTGATCGACCTGCGGACCTGAACGCCGCGCAGAGGCTGCCAGCAGCATCGGCCATGCACCCGCCGTGCCCCTGTCGCATGCGCTCAGCGGCTTACAGATGCTCCTGTCTGTCGCCATGGGGGGGGACTTGTCACTGGCGCCGCCCGTCGATTGCGTCGAAATCGCAAGCCTGGGCCGTGGGTGAGCGTTTCCCGCGGCTGGGTCCTTAAGATCGGCCGAACCTTCTTCCGCCTGCCGCCATGGATCTCCGGGTCGTGCTCGTCGCTGCTCCGATCGTGCTGGCGGCGTCCTGGGCCGTGTTCCATATCGGCCGCGCCGCTGTTGGCCAGCTTCAACTGATGCTCAAGCGCGCCCGCGCCTGATCCCTGTTCCATTGTCCTGAGCTGGCCGCCCGGTGACCGCTGAACTCCTGGTCATCGGAGCCGGCCTGGCCGGCACGGAAGCCGCCTGGCAGATCGCTCGAGCTGGTCTGCGGGTGCGGCTTGTGGAGATGCGCCCGGTGGTTCGCTCTCCGGCGCACCACAGCGCTGAATTCGCCGAGTTGGTCTGCAGCAACAGCTTCGGTGCCCTGAGCAGTGATCGGGCTGCGGGCCTGCTGCAAGAAGAGCTGCGGCGCCTTGACTCGCTGGTGATCGGCACCGCTGACTCCCATGCCGTTCCCGCCGGCGGAGCCCTGGCCGTCGATCGCGGTCGCTACAGCGCTGCCCTCACCGCCGCCCTCGAGCAGCATCCGCTGGTGACGGTGGAGCGTCGCGAGCAGACCGAACTGCCGCCGCAGGGCCAGATTGCCGTGCTGGCCACCGGTCCGCTCACCAGTGAGCCTCTGGCGGAGCACCTGCGCTCCTTCACCGGTCTGGACGATTGTCATTTCTTCGATGCCGCCAGCCCGATCGTCGAGGGCGAGAGCATCGATCTGAATGTGGCCTTCCGCGCCTCCCGCTACGACAAGGGCGACGCCGACTACATCAACTGCCCCATGGATCAGGAGCAGTACCTCGCCTTCCGCGAGGCGCTGCTGGCCGCCGAGCAGGCCGAACTCAAGGACTTCGAGCAGGAGAGCGCCCATTTCTTCGAGGGCTGCCTGCCGATCGAGGAGCTCGCTCGCCGCGGTGAGGACACGATGCGCTACGGGCCGCTCAAGCCGATCGGCCTCTGGGATCCCCGATGGGGCGATGTCAACGACCGCGACGTGCGCCGTGCGAAGCGCGCCTATGCCGTGGTGCAGCTGCGTCAGGAGGATAAGGACGGCCGGCTGTGGAACCTGGTCGGCTTCCAGACCAACCTCAAGTGGGGGGAGCAGAAGCGGGTGCTGCGTTTGATTCCGGGCCTGGAGAACGCCGAGTTCGTGCGTTTCGGCGTGATGCACCGCAACACCTTTCTGGAGTCACCGCGGCTGCTCGATCCCACCCTGCAGTTCCGCACGCGCCCCACGCTGCTGGCGGCGGGCCAGATCACCGGCACCGAGGGTTACGCGGCGGCGGTGGCCGGTGGCTGGCTGGCGGGCACCAACGCCGCCCGGCTGGCGCGGGGCCTGGAGCCGCTCGTGCTGCCGCGCACCTCGATGATTGGTGCGCTCACCCACTTCATCGCCGAAGCCCCCTGTGGCGGGGCGGGCAAACGGGGCGGCTTCCAGCCGATGCCCCCCAACTTCGGCCTGCTGCCGGAGCTGAGCGAGCGCATCCGCGACAAACGGCGTCGCTACGGCGCCTACCGCGACCGGGCCCTGGCGGATCTGGCGGCTGTGATCCGGGCTCAGGATGTCCCGCCAGGAGTCGCCATCCACACGGGCGCAGCCTTGGGGCCGCTCGCTGAGCCGGCGCCCCTGCTGCACACCGTCCCCTGACGTGGCGATCCCGCTCTGAGGTCTAGGGTCGCCCGAGCCCTCCGGAGCCCACGGTGACCGCAACCCTTTCCGACCGATCCGCCCTGGCTGCCTCGGGTGGACAGGACTGGGACGTGATCGTGATCGGCTCCGGAATCGGCGGTCTGGTGACCGCCAGCCAGCTGGCCGCCAAGGGGGCGAAGGTGCTGGTCCTGGAGCGCTACCTGATCCCTGGTGGCAGCGGCGGCAGCTTCCGGCGTGAGGGCTACACGTTTGATGTGGGCGCCTCGATGATCTTCGGCTTCGGCGAGAAGGGGCACACCAACCTGCTCACCCGTGCCCTCGCTGATGTGGGCGAGCGCTGCGAGACCCTCCCCGATCCGGCCCAGCTCGAATACCACCTGCCCGGCGATCTTCATGTGGCGGTGGATCGCGACTACGAGCGCTTCATCGCCGATCTCACCGCGTTGTTTCCCCATGAGGCGAAGGGTATCCGCGCCTTCTACGACACCTGCTGGCAGGTGTTCCACTGCCTCGATGCGATGCCGCTGCTGTCGCTCGAGGATCCGGCGTACCTCACCAAGGTGTTCTTCAAGGCGCCGCTGGCCTGCCTCGGCCTGGCCCGCTGGCTGCCGTTCAACGTCGGTGATGTGGCGCGGGCCCACATCCAGGATGAGCAGCTGCTGCGCTTCATCGACATGGAGTGCTTCTGCTGGAGCGTGATGCCGGCGGACCGCACGCCGATGATCAATGCCGGCATGGTGTTCTCCGACCGCCACGCCGGCGGCATCAACTATCCCAAGGGTGGTGTCGGTGTGATCGCCGAAAAGCTGGTGGCGGGGTTGGAGAGCCACGGCGGCTCCATCCGCTATCAGGCCCGCGTCACCAAGGTGCTGATCGAGAACAACCGCGCCGTCGGTGTGGAGCTGGCCAGCGGCGAGACGATCCGGGCCCGCCGCGTCGTCAGCAATGCCACCCGCTGGGACACCTTCGCCGGCGAATCCGGCCGTGAGGGGGCTGTGGCCCAGCCGCTGGTGGACGCCGCCCACACCCCTGCGGCCGAAAGCACCTGGCGCCGCCGCTACCGGCCCTCGGCGTCGTTCCTGTCACTGCACCTGGGCATCGATGCCTCCGTGGTGCCCGCAGGCTTCCACTGCCACCACCTGCTGCTGGAGGACTGGGCGCAGATGGAGGCCGAGCAGGGCGTGGTGTTCGTCTCGATGCCCACGCTGCTTGATCCGTCCCTTGCGCCGGAGGGCTGCCACATCCTGCACACCTTCACCCCCAGCTCGATCGAGGCCTGGAAGCACCTGTCTCCTTCGGAGTACAGGGCCAAGAAGCAGGCGGATGCCGACCGGCTGATCCAGCGCCTCGAGGCGATCCTGCCCGGTCTGCAAGGCGCCATCCGTCATCGGGAGGTGGGCACGCCGCGGAGCCACCGGCGTTTTCTGGGTCGCATGGGCGGCAGCTATGGGCCGATCCCGGCGATGCGCCTGCCCGGCCTGCTGCCGATGCCCTTCAACCGCACCGGCCTGAGGAATCTCTACTGCGTCGGCGATTCCTGCTTCCCCGGCCAGGGCCTCAACGCCGTCGCCTTCAGCGGCTTCGCCTGCGCCCACCGCATCGGCGCCGACCTGGGTCTCAACCCCTGGAAGTTGCCGGACTGAGTCCCCGCAGCGATCTGGAGTCTCAGTGGTGGAACGAGGAGGGCCGTTCGGCCGGCATCGGCATCGGCCCATCGAGACTCTCGAACCACTCCACGGCCCGTTCGATGTCATCGAGCAACAGATCGGCCATGTCGCGGCTGAAGCCAGCCCGCACCACGAAGCGCAGCACCGCCACATCCTCACAGTGGGCCGGCAGCGTGTAGGCGGGCACCAGCCAGCCCCGCTCGCGCAGTTTCGCCGAGAGGTGAAACACATCCCACCGGGTCACTGCGGCATCCGTTGCCACGGCGAACACCGGCAGCTGGCCGGCCGGGTGGCTGAGCAACCGCAGCCCCGGCAGAGCGGCGATGCCATCAGCCAGGTGGCAGGCGATCGCCTCCAGCGTGGTCATGCGCTGGCGGTAGCCGTCCTGGCCGAGATGCAGGAAGTTGAAGTACTGGCCCACCACCATCGCGCCGGGGCGGGAGAAGTTCATGCCGATCGTCGGCATCTCGCCACCCAGGTAGTTGACGTTGAAGCGCAGTTGTTCAGGAAGCACCTCCTGATCGCGCCACAGAGCCCAGCCCACTCCGGGCAGGACGCCACCGTATTTGTGTCCGCTGCTGTTGATTGAGAGCACCCGCGGCAGGCGGAAATCCCACACCAGCTCAGGCGAATTGAACGGAGCCACGAAGCCGCCGGAGGCGGCATCGACATGGATCGGCAGATCGAGGCCGGTGCGCTGCTGCAGATCATCGAGAGCCGCATGCAGCTCGGCGATCGGCTCGTAGCTGCCATCGAAGGTGCTGCCCAGAATGCCCACGACGCCGATCGTGTTCTCGTCGCACAGCGCGATCGCCTCCGGCACCCCCAGCTGCAGCCGCTGCGGCGTGATTGGCACCAGCCGTGGCTCGACATCGAAGTAGACGCAGAACTTCTCCCAGCAGATCTGGGTGTTGATGCCCATCACCAGATTGGGCCGGCTCGCGTCGAGACCGGCCGCCTGCCTGCGCTGACGCCAGTGCCACTTCATCACCAGACCGCCAAGCATGCAGGCTTCGCTTGAGCCGGTGGTGGAGGTGCCGACGACGCGCTCGGCATCGGGGGCATTCCAGAGATTGGCGAGGATCCGCAGACAGCGCGCCTCGATCTCAGCGGTCTGGGGATATTCGTCCTTGTCAATGATGTTCTTGTCGCTGCACTCCTCCATCAGCCGCCGCGCTTCGGGCTCCATCCAGGTGCCGACGAAGGTCGCCAGGTTGAGGCGGGAATTGCCATCCAGCATCAGATGGTCGTGGATCAGCTCATAGGCCAGATCCGCCTGCAGGCCCTGTTGCGGCAGCTCATCCCTGGGAATCTCGGCCGGAAGGTTCGCCGCCGCCAGGCGCGCGCTGAGCTCGGCGGTCACCCCCAGCGTTGTGGGGCGTCGGCGGGCGGGCATGAGGAGGTGGCGAAACACTCCATTCAAGCCCAGGCCTCCAGATCCACCAGTCCTGCCGCTGCCGGCCAGCGTGCCGGGGGAGACTGAGAGCCGCTCCTGATGCCGATGGATCTCCACTACCGCTTGCAGTGCTTCGTCCGGCCGCAGCCACCGGGTTTTGCGGAGGGGCTGCGGCTGGCGCTCTGGCAGGGCACCGGCACGGCTGCCACCGCCGCTGCGGTGCAGCAGAACCTGGAGCGACTCGATGCCGTGGCTGCGATCGCCGCCAGCCAGCAGGTGCAGTTGCTCGCCTTCCCCGAGCTCTATCTGAGTGGCTACATCGTCACACCTGAGCTGGCGCGTCTGCTTGCGGAACCTGTCGATGGCCCCTCGCTGCAGCGGGTTGCCGCCGCTGCACGCCGCCATGGGCTGGCGATCGCCTGTCCCTATCCGGAGCGGGTCGTGGTGGCCGGTGAGGAGCGTTTCTACGACGCCATTGCCCTGTTCGATGACCAGGGCGTGCTGCTGCGCAACTACCGCAAGACGCATCTGTGGGGTCCCGATGAACAACGCTGCTGGACGCCCGGCTATCTGTTTGCGGAGGAGGGCGAGGCGCTGACCGTGCAGCAGGTGCATGGATGTGCTGTTGGTTTGCTCAACTGTTATGAGGCCGAATTCCCGGAGCTGAGCCGGCGGCTGGCGTTGCAGGGCGCACAGATGATCCTGATTCCCACCGCCGCCGATGCCTGGGCCCTGCTGAGTACCGGTGAGCGCACCGATCGGCCCTATCCCGATGTCTCACGCAGCCTGATTCCGGCCCATGCGATTCACAATCAATGCTTCGTCGCCTACGCGAACCGCTGTGGTGTCGAGACGGTGGACGGACGCGAGATGGCCGCTTATCTGGGCAACAGCATCGTCGCCGGCCCCCATGGCGACGTGCTCGTGGCGGCACGGCCGGAGCCGACACTGCTGATCGCCGACTGCCTTCCCAGCGACTACGGGCCGTTTCATCCGGCCGGCACGCGTTATCTCGACGATCGTCGGCCCGAGCTGTATTGAACCGGCGGCCGGCCCCGTCAAGCGGGGGAACCCCGCTCGCCTGCGGCTCACGCCCGGGCCAGGGGGTCCATAGGCTGGGCGCCCCGCTGCCGCAGTCGATGGGCGCCGCCCCGCTCCCCGCTTCCGAAGATCTGGCCCGCTACCTGGAGCAGCGCGGTGAGCTCGGCAAGCCCTGGATGTGGCATCTGCTGCGCCTCGCCAAGCTGCAGGAGGCCAAGGAGAGCATGGATCCCCAGCAGTTCATCGAGGAGCTGCAGCAGGCCCATGCCGATCTGATGCGGCTCGGGGAGTTCTGGAAGGGCCGCGAGGCCGAGGTGTTCGGTGGCCAGTACCGCCCTCCCGAGGTGATCGAACCCCTGCCGGGTTCCGCCGACGATCGATGACGGGGGCTTCCACCTACCGGATGGCGCCGCTGATCCGGGGCACGCTCGTGCTGCTGTATCTGGTGTTGGTGTTGCCGCTGGCGCCGCTGGCCCCACCTTCGCTCAAGCCCCTGCTGCTCGTGGCTCTGCCCCTGGGCCTGCTCCTGGTGCTGGCGATCAGCAGCGAACAGGTCGTGCTCAACGACGACGGCATCGCCGTGGGCCATCCGCTCTGGTGCCGCTGGCTGGTGCGGCGCGGCTGGCAGCTGCCCTGGCGTGAGATCCGCTCGATCACGCCGGTGGCCACCAGCCAGGGAGGGCGCGTGTTCTACCTGCGGGCTGCCGATGGATCCGCCTGGCTGCTGCCGCAGCGTGTGGAGCGGTTCGACGACTTTCTCGCACGTTTCGCGGGCCATTCCGGCCTGGACACCACGGCGATCGGTCGCATCAGCCCGCCCTGGACCTATCGGTTGCTGGCGATTCTTTGCGCTCTGATGCTCTCAGCTGAGCTGATCCTGGGATTGTGGCTCTGGCATCAGGGCACGGCTGCCTTCTGATCCATCAATCCTGATGGTTCAGCGGGAGCTGTTGGGCGTCAGCGAGTTGACGTTCGAGCTCCCGGGCACCGGCGCCGGCATCTCGGTGACTTCAGGAAGATTGTCGAGGCTGAAGCGATAGCCCTGCTGGCGCATCGTCTCGATGCCGCCACCTTCTCCCAGCCCGGCCTGCTCGAGCTTGCGGCGCAGGGTGAGCACCTGGGTGTCGACCGAGCGTGGCCCACCGCTGAACGGAGGCCAGGCCATGCGGAGCAGTTCCTGACGGCTTCGCACCACCCCCGGCGGCATCAGCAGGGCACAGAGCAGGGCGAACTCCCGCGGGCTGAGCTCCACCGGTTGATCGCGCAGGGTCACCTGGCGCAGCAGCAGATGCACCTCCAGAGGCCCGACACAGACCCGTTCCTGCAGGCCGGAAGTGTTGCGGCGCAGCAGGGTGCGGCAGCGGGCCGCCAGCTCCTCGAGACCGAACGGCTTGCGCAACACGTCATCGGCACCGGCATCGAGCAGGGTGACGACGGGTTCGGAGCCGGTCCGGGCGGTCAGCACCATGACCGGACAGTGCAGCTGGGCCGCCAGGCGCAGCGCCGAGGTGCCCTCCAGGAGCTCGGCGCTGACCAGAAGGTCGGGTGCCTGGTCGTGGCAGATCTCCAGTGCTTCGCGGGCCGTGGCCACAGCGGCAGAGAGGTGGCCGTCCTGGCGCAGGCGCTGGGCCAGCACGGTGCGGAGGGTGGCATGGGGATCGACCACCAGGACGCGCTTGGGAGAACCTGTGGGATCGCTCATCGGCCCCTCCCGGTCACCGTGCCGGAGACGTTGGAACGGCAGAACCTGGATTGTGGTGGAAAAGCCATCATTGCCACGAAGGTTCCAGGAACCGCAAAGGGGGAGTCAGGGACTGACCCACCATTCATGGGGAATTGCGACCCAACGTAACGGTGTTTGCGCATTCGCGCGAGTCCCGCGCCGGCCATGGCGCCCCGTTCGCGTGGATTCGCTGACCTGGCCGGGATCATGGGATCACGGCCTGCGAGGGGCGTCCAGCCCGGCTGCCGCCCTTGCAAGTCACTCCACTGCCGCGTTCAGGAGACAGAATGGCCGCACGGCTCGGACATCCATGACCGCCCTGCAGCACCCCGACGCCATCCGCCACTTCCAGTCGCTCTGTGACGCCTGTCAGGAGCTGGCCCATCGCTTCCATACCCCGGCCGAGCTCCGCCTCTATGCCGATGGGTATCTGCATGCGCTCCGCCGCACAGCTGTGCTTGATCCCCTCTCCCAGCGGCGTCTGGAGGAACTCATCGATCGCTGGATTCAGGACCCCTCCTCCTTCGTCGGACCGGATGGTGATCCACGCGCCCTGTTCGAACCAAATGCGGGACGGTATTGAACCCAGGCTTGCCCCCTCCAGACGCCTGCACAGCGCCGGCTCAGCGGACTGAGGACGACAGCCACGCGGCCTGAGAGTCAGGGAGATTGGGGTTTGGCAGGGATGGCGCCATCGCTGTGGCGCCATCTGAGAGAAGCGCGACGCCCGAATGCCGGACGCCGCGGCTCGGGTTCAAGCCTGGTGAGCGCCCAGGCCGACCGGTCCTCGCTCCCTCAGGAGGCCAGGGCGATTTCCAGCTTCTCGCGCAGTTCGCCGTTGTTGTACATCTCGATCAGGATGTCGGAGCCGCCCATGAACTCACCACGCACGTAGACCTGCGGGATGGTCGGCCAGTCGGAAAACTCTTTGATGCCCTGGCGAATCTCCGGATCGGAGAGCACATCGAAGGTTTCGAAGGGCACGCCAAGTGCATTGAGAATCTGCACGACGTTGTTGGAGAAACCGCATTGGGGCATCAGCTTGTTGCCCTTCATGAACACGAAGACCGGGCTGCTGCCGATCAGGGTTTCGATGCGTTGCTGAGTCGAGGCGTCCATCGCTGCGAGAAGAAGGAAGGCGGAAAGGAGTTGTTCAGACGATCATCGTCTGAGCGGGAACATGATGACGAGGCCGTCGGTCAGGCCTCGTCGAGGAGAGCCCGTCCGGACGGTGAGTTCATGGAGTTGCCGTCTGGACGAAGAATTCATGGAGTGGCCGTCTGGACGGCCAGGGCATGAATCGCTTCGCTGGCCAGCTCCTGACGCAGGGCGCCATAGACGAGTTGGTGCTGTTTCACCCGGCTGAGCCCTGCGAAGGCGGAGGAGACGACGCGCACCTGCAGGTGATCGCCTCCCCCGGTCAGGTCTTCGACCTCCACCGCCGCATCGGGCAGGGCTCGGCGGATGGCGTCCTGAACAGCATCCGGCTGAACCATGGGATCGGGGAAGCGGTGAACTGGAACGGGCGGGAATCTAGGGGGCCGGGCGGGCAGCTGCCGAATCGGGTTAGCCGTTCAGCCCAGATCAGCTGCCGCCGGCAGCGGCGTAGGGGGTGCTGACGAAGCCGATCTCCAGCAACTGCTGGTAGGCCTTGCGTCCCTGCTCGGAGGCCGGGGTCATCGCGGTGACCACCTCGACCAGCAGCGGAACGGCCACCTCGGGCTGCCCCTGGCGGCGGAGCAGGGCGGCGAGACGCAGGTTGGCCTGGGTGAGCAGATCAAGAGCCTGGCGCCCCTTATCGTCCATCTCGCGCGGAATGCGGGCATCGAGGCCCCGGAAGGCCCCGGCGATGCTGCGATAAAAGCCCACCAGGTTGCGGCTGGCGGTGCGGGCTTCGTCGTACAGGCGGCGGGCTTCGCCCAGGTTTCCGGCGGCCACCGCGGCATCACCCCTGCTGAGCAGGGTGCGGACCGCATTGGCATCGAAGGCACCGGTCACGGCCTGGGTCTGGGCCGGATCGCTCTGCGCTCGCGCTGCCGGAGCGGCCATGGGCAGAGCCAGGCAGACCAGGGAGGCGACCAGGGCCAGGGAACGGCGGCGCCGTGTCAGGCGAGCGGACGCGGGCTGGGAGAGGGGCCGGGGCACGGAGTCGGCGCTGGGAGACCGGAACTCTACGGGGATTGCAGTGGCCGCCCCACGGCCTCCCGGGCCGCTTGCTCGGCCGACTGCATCGCCGCCATCAGCTGCTGATTGAAGAGGCGGGCGGCATCGCGCCCCTGGCCCTCGGGCCGCAGCGGCTCGCTGAAGCTCACCGCTGCCGCATCCCCCAGCCGCGGCCGGGAGTGTCCGTAGGCGATCCCCACCGGCACCACGGAGACCGGTACCCCCTGGCCGAGCGCCAGCAGGGCGAGCCGGGCCAGGCCCTGGTGCAGCCGGATCGGGCTGTCATCGCGGCGGATGCAGCCCTCCGGAAACACCACCAGCTGCTCTCCCGCCTCGAGCAGATCGATGGCGTAGCGCAGGCTCGCCAGCGTCGGACGTCCCTGATCCACCGGGAAGCAGCCGAGGCGGTGCAGGAACCAGCCCTGCACACCCTGCATCTCGTCCTTGGTGACCATGAAGCGGCAGTCGCGGCCTGTGACGCGGCGACCGGCCGCATGGGGCAGCAGCAGCGCATCCCAGCGAGCCCGATGGGTGGGCGCCAGCAGCACCGGGCCCTCCCGGGGCAGGTGGTGGTGGTTGAGCACCTCGATGCGGCGGAAGTAACCCTGCAGGGCCACGTCCTGCGTGAGCACCATCGCCAGCGGCGACAGCCAGGGACTGATCCCGTTGCACAGCCCCCTGGCGCGCTCGATCGGGGCCGCCGAACGGCTCGGATTCCCCACCGACTGCTCCGACTGCACCGCCAACACCGGTTTCGGGTCTGCTCGACAACGCATTCCGAACCTAGGGGCAGGGGGTGGCCCCGGTCGGTGTGCGCAGGCAGTTGCCTCTGCGGCCGCCAACGTCCGCCGGGGTCCATGCGGCAGGGTCGTGTCGGCGGGTGGAGCGTTCCATGCCGCGGTGGTGCACCGGCGGCTCGATACGGTCGTGGCGGCCTGCCGGTCCCCTCTTCTCCGCTGCTCGTCCATGGCCAGTCTCGGCGTCAACATCGATCACATCGCCAACGTCCGACAGGCACGCCGGACGGTGGAGCCCGATCCCGTCTCCTACGCGCTGCTGGCGGAACTGGGGGGCGCCGATGGCATCACCGTGCATCTGCGGGAGGACCGGCGCCACATCCAGGACCGCGACGTCGAACTGCTGCGGGCCACGGTGCGCACCCGCCTCAATCTCGAGATGGCCGCCACCGCCGAGATGGAGGCGATCGCCCTGCGCCTGCGGCCCGACATGGTGACCCTGGTGCCGGAGCGCCGCGAGGAGGTGACCACCGAGGGTGGCCTGGACGTGCGCGGCCAGCTGCCGGCGTTCACGGCCCTCACCCGGTCC